>CAJTOL010000002.1 GCA_910577645.1 uncultured Lachnospiraceae bacterium | reverse complement strand
ATGCCGTCATCCGCATCCAAGGAATAGTACGCCTTGTTGTAGCGGGCCCGCTCGGTATAGGCCGCCTCATAGCGGACGCTGGCTCGGAGCGCCTCGGCCACATCGTCAGTAACCTCAATATATTCGTCCTGGGTGTACCAGTAGTAAAAGTCGCGCAAGTTGATGATAGTCATTATATGTACCTCCATATCGTTTTTTGTGGTTGGGTTTCCGGGAAACGATATGGAGGGCGGCGGGGAGCGACACCCGGGGGAGCCGCTCTCCACCTTGGGACTGTTTGTCCCAAAGTGGAGCCGACAAGAAACGACAACGCCCGCACAGCGTTGTACTGTGCGGGCGCATGAAATGACGCAGTTCTTTATGTACTTACAAATTTCGTGTTTATGGTCGGAGTTATCCGGTGGTGGAGCTATACTTTTTTTGACAAGTTAGGTGGAACAATAATTAAAAAAGACATGGCGATACCTCCCGAATAACGCCCTGTCCTTAAAATGGGTGACTTTAATACACCCCTCTGTTTTCAAAAGAAAACGGCGGCTTTGATTTGTGATTTCAAAACCGCCGTAAGGCTACTGCATTTTGTTTTGGCGCATGAGTATTCGGTCGCCACAACAACGGTTTTTTTATATGCCGTTATTGCAGAGAACACTTACTCACTTATTAGTTTTTTGGTATGTTTAACATCAACTACAATTCTTGAAATTCCACGCTAGTATATCCAATTAAGGATATGCTGATTTTATTCAGCTCCGTTCCATTTTTGTAGGAAAATCCTGTATCAGTTCGAGTGAAATAATTCGGATATACGGGTTCCTCATATACTATGAAAGTTCTTTCTTGAGCAACTAATGAAATATCGCTATTTGCATAATGATTGCTGGATGCGAAATAAACTCCTCCGTTTGCAGCAGTTATATCAACTTCATTTTGACAATCTTCTGGTAAATTATAACTAAAATCTCCATTAGACACATTCACATTCATTTTGGTTTTTATATCGGGAAGATATAGTTGGACTTCATCAACATCTCCCATTCTTTCTGCTTTTCCCGATACAGTTACAATCCATTCTCCATTTTGATCTGTAAGCTGAACATCATAATACTCACTATCGTAAACTGCTTGTAGCTCATTAGAAGTAGATGGTAATATTACAATGCCACCATTTTCAATATCCAATGATAAATTCAAATTTTCAGATATGCCCGATAAATCATCACTACTTACTTTTGCCAAAGTATCTGATCTGTTATCATTTGCAAAGTTTTGTATACTGTTATCGGACGAATATTGCATGGGCTTATTCTTAATAGTATAAGCGCCAATAATGATTGAGCAAACAATCAGTAAGAATGTCAACCCCAGCATAATAGTTTTTGCAGCTTTTGAGTTTTCTTTAAAATTGATGATTGCACCAAGCCTTTCTTTCAATAATTCCTTGCTTTCGTTTAGGGTTACGGAAGATACAGTATCTTTATATTTCCCGCCTAACGCCATAGCGTGAAGTAGTGTATCGCCGTATTTTCGTCGCTCTTTTTCATTCAAAGTCCTAATCATCTCCTCGTCACATGACAGTTCGCATTCTCTGCTAATTTCATGTCCCATTATATAAACAAGAGGGTTAAACCAATGTAAACAAGTAGTAATCTGAACAAGCCATTTATAAAACATATCCTTACGCTTAAAATGAGTTAATTCATGTAGCAAAGTGTATTTTAAATCATCCTCAGAAATATTTGTAGTCGGCAAGATAATACAAGGTCGGAAAAAACCAATGAGCAACGGAGAAGAAATCAGGTCATTAGTATAAAATTCCACGGGGCAATTTACTCCGATTTGTGTACCGAGCCGAGCTAAAGTATTCAACGATTCAATACTGGAAACTTCCTCCCGTCCAGCTTTAATATATTTCACAAAGCCTTGATAAATAGTAATTTTCCGTATTAAAAGAATCAAAGAAACAACCAACCAAATTATCCCTAAATTTTGAAAGAGCACTGATATAAAGCTGTGTATTAGGGAGAAAGTAGTGTCTGAATTATCGTTTGTATCATAATTGTCTTTTTCAACAGGAGTGATATTTACTGTGCCATCGGTTGGCGTTGTTTCTACAATTTGCTCCATTACTATATCTGTTTTTTCAAAAATTGTTCCCGTTAGGCTTATATCTGGTGTCAGCGGAATAAGCAAACGAGCAATAATGATAAGCCAAATATAATATTTCCACCTATGGTTTGTCCTTCCCCGGAAAAACGCTTTACCGATAAACAGCATAATAATAATCAATAATGCTCCCGAAAAGGATAATGACAGTATGATTTTGAGAAGATCATTCAATCCATTTTACCCCTTTCCCAATAACGTCTCAAATCTTCATAATCTTGTTCAGAGAGCATATCTCGCTGTATTAGAGTTGAAACAAGGCCTTTTGCATCACCTTCATATAATTTTTCAAGAAAATTTTGTGTCTGTGTCGCTTGATAATCTTGCTCAGACACAACAGCGAAATATTCATTTCGGCGTCCAATTTTATTCGTTTTTAATAGTCCTTTATCTACTAAACGAGATAGCAAAGTAATAATAGTATTTTTCTGCCATTTGTAGCCATTGTTGATTAAGCCATCTGAAATTTGAGCATAGAGGGCTTTGCCGCCACTTGCCCAAATAATCTTCATCAATTCCAATTCTGAATCTGAAACTTGTTGAACCATAATTTTCCTCCAAGATAACAATTTGTAGTCTAACAATAAGATAACATAATGTAGTCCTTTTGTCAAACATCAAAAGAGAAAATATAACGCCATCAATCATTGCGAAAATAAATAGTCAGTAGTATGAAATATATAATCGTTCAAATACTAATACCCGAAATGTAAAATGACATTGGGTGATGTTATGAAGTTTGAACGAGATGAACGACGATTTGATTTTCACGATATAGGGCTCGCCATCAAGCGGGCGCGGGAGGCCAGCGGGATGACGCAGGAGCAACTGGCCTACATTGTTGACCGTTCTCCGCGCACTATCATGTATAACGAGAATGACGGTCAGCACCCGAGCCTCAACACCTTTTATCAAATGGTTACGATGTTCGATATATTGATTATCTGCAAAAAACATGTTGTCATTTACAGGTGGATAAAAGATAAAGTATATATTTATCATATAGCGGATACTCAGACAGAATACACGAAGCTGTTTTTTAAAAGCTGACAAAACCGGCGCAGGCCTGACATAAGGAAAATCCTCTTTTCAAAGGTGGCACTTCTTCCGTCTTTCTCATACACTATAACAAATCTGAAAAGGAACCGTAAATCTATGCGTATCTGCGAGTTAAAGACCAAAGAAGTCATCAACATCAACAGCTGTCAGCGCCTGGGATTTGTAGGAGATGTTGATTTTAATATGCAGACCGGCTGTATCGTGGCCATTATTGTCCCGGGACCAGGAAGTTTCTGCGGATTTTTATGTCGGGAAAAAGAGTACATAATTCCCTTCTGCGATATCTGCCAGGTAGGCGAGGACATTATTCTGGTAGATTACCAGGAAAAAGAAAAAAACGATAAATGTAAGTCCAAATAAACCTCTTGCAGATTGGGGTTCCTTCATGTAAAATAAATTTAACAGACAGGGCAGGAAAAATCTGCCAAATTTAATAGGAGACGGGAGGAACCTTAAAGTGAAATGCCCATTTTGCAGCGCAGCAGATACCAAGGTAATCGATTCCAGGCCGGCAGACGACAACAGCTCCATTCGCCGGCGCAGGCAGTGCGAGACTTGCGGGAAGCGGTTTACCACTTATGAAAAGCTGGAAACAATGCCGCTTATGGTAATTAAAAAAGACGAGTCCAGAGAGAACTATGACCGGGCTAAGATTGAAAGCGGGGTACTCCATTCCTGCCATAAGCGCCCGGTATCCACCCAACAGATAGATGCCTTGATAGACAGCATCGAGAACCAGATTTTTAATATGGAGGAAAAGGAAGTCCCCACCTCTGTTATCGGCGAGTTGGTTATGGATAAGCTAAAAGATCTGGACGAGGTAGCCTATGTCCGTTTTGCTTCCGTATACCGGGAGTTTAAAGATATTGGCACCTTTATGGAAGAATTGGGGAAATTGCTGAAAAAGTAGGAGGCATATGCTGAAACAATTTTATCCGGCAAGCCGGAAAGAAAGTACTTATGAGATTCCCTTTGAAGAGCTGTACCGCCAGGGAATCCGGGGAGTGATTTTTGATGTGGACAATACGTTGGTTCCCCATGATGCTCCGGCGGACACCCGGGCAAAGGAATTGTTTAAACGGCTGAGAGAGATAGGGCTTGAATCCTGTTTAGCCTCTAACAACAAGGAGCCGCGGGTCAAAAAATTTGCCCGGGCGGTGGGGACGAAATACATTTATAAGGCAGGAAAGCCCAAACGGCGGGGATATAAAGAGGCTATGAAGCAGATGGGAACCAGGGCGGAAAATACGGTCTTTGTGGGAGATCAGATTTTTACGGACATATGGGGAGCCAACCGGGCCGGAATTACCAGTATTCTGGTAAAGCCTATAAATCCCAAAGAGGAAATCCAGATTGTCATAAAGAGGGTTCCGGAAAAGCTGGTTTTATATTTTTATGAGAGGACAATAGAGAAATGACAGAGACAATCGTGGTGAGAGACTGCGTTATCGGCTCAGGGCGCCCAAAGATTTGCGTGCCCATTGTGGCAAGAACCCGGGAGGAAATCTTAAGAAAGGCCAGAGAGCTGAATAACCAGACTTTTGATTTGGTGGAGTGGCGGGCAGACTGGTATGAAAAGGGAACCAACCCGAAAGAAACTGTAAAAGTCCTGAAGGAGCTTCGGGAAATTTTGAAGGAAGTCCCCATCCTGTTTACCTTTCGAACCAAAGAAGAGGGAGGGGAGCAGGCGCTGGAGGGAAAGGATTATCTGGAGCTTAACTGCCAGGCGGCAAAGAGCAGGCTGGCGGATCTGGTGGACATAGAGCTTTTGCCCGGCTTAAGGGGCGGAAAAGAAGAGGCTCTTAAGGAAGCCGTCCGCTATATCCACAGCCAGGGAATGGCTGTGGTGATGTCCAGCCACGATTTTGAGAAAACGCCGGACAGCAAAGTGATGATGGAACGCTTTTTTCGGATGGAAGAATTGGGGGCGGATATTTTAAAAATAGCGGTGATGCCAAAAAGCCGGGGAGATGTGCTGACTTTGCTGTCCGTTACATCAGAGATGGCAGATCAAACCTTCCGCCCTTTGATTACCATGGCTATGGGCCCTCTGGGAGTGGTAAGCCGTATGGCCGGAGAAGCCTTTGGCTCCGCAGTAACCTTTGCCAGCGCCGGGGCAGCCTCAGCACCGGGACAGGTTGATGCGGGGAAGCTAAAGCAGGTACTGGAAACACTCCATGAAGGAATGGCGCTAAGGGACAACCCGCCTTTAGAGAAACGGATTTTTATCATCGGTTTTATGGGAACCGGAAAGACTACGGTTTCCGCCTGTTTGTCTCATAAGCTGGGCTGCCCCTCTGTGGAAATGGATCAGCGGATTAAGGAAGAGGCATCCATGGAGATCAAAGACATTTTTGAAACCTGCGGGGAAGAGCATTTCAGGGATTTGGAGACCGGCCTCATCCGAACTGTTGGGACAGAGCCTCCCTGTGTGGTTTCCTGCGGCGGCGGCGCTGTTTTGCGCCCCGAAAATGTCCGGATGATGAAAGCTTCTGGCGTGGTAGTCCTTTTGACTGCCCGGCCTGAGACCGTTTTAAACCGGGTGAAAGGGGATGACTCCAGACCGAACCTGAAGGGACGAATGAGCGCGGAGGGAATTGCCGGGCTTATGGAGAAACGCCGCCTGGCTTATGAAAGGGCGGCGGATCTGACAGTGGAAACCGATAATCGGACTCCTGACCAGATTGCAGAGGAAATTTTGTCTGCTTTCCGAAAAAAACAGCTATAACCCGGAAAAATGCGGCATTTTTTGGGTCAAATGTGAAAAAAGAGTTGAAAATACCGGGATTATATTATAAAATAATCTGGATTGAAGAGTTGAACGACTTAAGGAGGAATATCTTTATGATATCAGCAGGTGATTTTAGAAATGGCGTTACTTTAGAGATTGAAGGCAACGTAATGCAGATTTTGGAGTTTCAGCATGTAAAGCCGGGAAAGGGCGCTGCTTTTGTCCGCACCAAGTTAAAAAATGTTATCAGCGGCGGCGTAGTGGAGAAAACTTTCCGCCCCACCGAGAAGTTTCCGGCAGCAAGAATTGACAGAGTGGACATGCAGTATTTATACGCTGACGGGGATTTATTTAACTTTATGAATGTAGAGACTTTTGACCAGGTTGCTTTAAACGCAGATACCATCGGTGATGCATTAAAATTTGTAAAAGAAAATGAGATGGTAAAGGTTTGCTCTTATAACGGCAATGTATTTTCCGTAGAGCCTCCCTTATTTGTGGAGCTGGAGATCACCGATACCGAGCCGGGATTTAAGGGGGACACTGCAACCGGAGCAACCAAGCCTGCTACTGTAGAGACCGGAGCTACTGTTTCTGTTCCCTTATTCGTAAGCCAGGGCGACAAGATTAAGATCGATACCAGAACCGGCGAATATCTGTCCAGAGTTTAATCACAGGGGCTTTTTTCGGACAGGGCTGTCACAAAGTGAAAAAGGAGGATTTCTATTTATCAGATATCCGCTGTTTCATTTTGAGGCGGCCCTATTTCCATAACATAGGAGAAGACTGTTAGGGGAGATACAGATGAGAAAAACGGTAAAGAAGATGGTAATGTTATGTTTAGCCAGCGCAGTGATGAGTTTTGAGATGGCAGCGGGGGCTTATGCAGATACAGAAGGACCAGGCGCAGGGCTTTCAGAGACAAGAAATACCACCATCAGCCATGGAAGCCCCCAAAATGCGGGGGCGGCTTTCGAAAATATGACAGCAGTGGAGTTGGATGTATCCATTGCAGAGATTACCGGCAATGTGGAGATCGCCATTGCAGCAGCGCCCGGCAGCCCGGAAAGCTATGGCCTGGCCTATCCCAAAACCATATATCGGGTAACGGGAGACGGAGGAAACGGATGGATTCAGATCGCTTACGATGGCCATTTTGCATATCTGGACGGCAATTCCGGCCAGGTTACAGTAAAAAACACGTGGAATATTCCTACGGCTGACGAGAGCCGGGCAGATATGATAAAACAGGCCATGAACCTTTTGGGCAGTCGTTACCAGATGGGAGGAGTGGATCCGGCATCCGGGTTTGACTGTTCCGGTTTTGTAGGCTATCTGATGAAAAATACCTGCGGAATACAACTCCCCAGAACCTCCAGAGAGCAGGCATGCCAGGGGATGGACAGGACGGCAGAGTCCCTGCGGACAGGAGATTTGATTGCCTTCGGCTCCTCTCTGAATGCGGTAAGCCACATTGGAGTTTATATCGGCGACAACCGTATGATCCATGGAGACGGTACCGGGAAAGGGGTTACCATCTGCGTGTGGAACGATAGAAGCGATATTATCCGGATCGCCAATGTTCTGGGGGACTAAAAGCATGAGCAAGAAGGAGGAAATTACCTTATGAAAAAAGTCCTTACCATGATGGAGGAGGAATTAAAGCAGGCCTTTACCGCCTGCGGATATGACGAAAAATTTGCTAAAGCAGTACTGTCCAATCGTCCGGATCTCTGTGAATATCAGTGCAACGGGGCTATGGCGGCTGCCAAGGCTTACAAAAAGAAGCCCATTGATATTGCCGCAGAGGTGGCGGAAAAGCTTTCCGATTCCCGGATTTTTTCTATGAAAGAAGCAGTGATGCCAGGCTTTCTCAACCTGAAAATCAGCGAGGAGTTTGCGGCAGAGTATTTAAATAAGATGGCAGGAGAAGAAAAGCTGGGATTAGATGAGACTGAGAACCCGGAGACAATTATGGTGGACTATGGCGGAGCGAATGTGGCAAAGCCCCTTCATGTGGGGCATCTGCGTTCTGCGGTTATTGGCGAGTCCATTAAAAGAATGGGCCGGTTTCTGGGGCATAAAACCATTGGAGACGTCCATTTAGGGGACTGGGGCCTTCAGATGGGCCTGATTATCGAGGAGCTGCGGGACAGAAAACCGGATCTTCCATATTTTGATGAGGCCTATACGGGAGAATATCCTAAAGAAGCTCCCTTTACCATTGGAGAATTGGAGGAGATTTATCCGGCAGCCAGCGCCAAATCCAAAGAAGACGAGGCTTTTAAGGAGAGGGCGCAGACCGCTACTTTCCGCCTTCAGAAGGGGTATGCTCCGTACCGGGCAATTTGGAAACACATTATGGCGGTTTCCCTGGCAGATTTAAAGAAAAATTACGCCAACTTAAACGTAGAGTTTGATCTGTGGAAGGGAGAGAGCGATGCGGAAGGCTATATTCCGGATCTGATTGACGATTTGATTAACCAGGGACTGGCTTATGAGAGCCAGGGAGCTTTGGTAGTGGATATTGGAGAGGAGACAGATTCCAAGGAGCTTCCGCCCTGTATTGTGAGAAAGTCTGACGGGGCAGCTCTCTATGCCACCTCTGATCTGGCTACAATTATTGAGAGAGAAAAGGATTTCCGTCCGGATCGCTATATTTACATTGCGGATAAACGTCAGGATCTGCATTTTACCCAGGTATTCCGGGTGGCAAAAAAAGCAGGGATTGTAAAGAAAGATATGCCTATGGCCTTTTTAGGCTTCGGCACTATGAACGGTAAAGACGGTAAGCCTTTTAAGACCCGCGACGGCGGCGTAATGCGTCTGGAGAACCTGATTGCAGGGATCAATGACCAGGTGTTTAAACGGATTATGGAGAACCGGACTGTCACAGAGGAGGAAGCCAGAAAAACAGCTGAGATTGTGGGCCTTGCCGCCTTAAAATACGGAGATCTGTCTAACCAGGCAGGAAAAGATTATATTTTTGATATTGACCGGTTCATTTCCTTTGAGGGAAATACAGGTCCTTATATTCTCTATACCATTGTCCGGATTAAATCTATTTTAGCCAAGTTTGCGGAAAATGGAGGAAAGGAGGAGGCAGGACGGATCCTCCCGCCGGCTTCGGATTCGGAAAAAGGGCTGGCCTTACAGCTTTTAAAGTTTAATGACGTGATGGAGACCAGCTTTGAGGATCTGGCGCCTCACAAGATCTGCCAGTATATTTATGAGCTGTCCAATGAGTTCAACCGTTTTTATCATGACACCAAGATTCTTTCCGAGGAGGATTCTGACCGGCAGGCAGGCTATATCAGCCTGATTATGCTGACAAAGGATGTCCTCACTATGGCTATCGGCGTGCTGGGAATTGAGGCTCCGGAGAGAATGTAAAACCAGATTGCGGGGAACGTAGGGTGAACATTTCGGAAATGAAAGTAAACACCTTCTGGAAAGGGGAGGTGGGGGTTAAAGGCTCCTGTAAGGATCAGGGCCATACCTATGAGGTAAGCTTATATATCAAGGGTAGTCAACTTCGCGACTACTCTTGTTCTTGTGCAGAGGGAAATTCCTATAAAGGGCCCTGCTCCCATGCAAATGCCCTTTACCAGGCTTACCAGGCTGGCGGAAGCGGACTAAATGCCAGGCCGGTATATACGGATCAGGAGGTCCGCACTATGATCCGGGAATACACCAACGGCGAGGTGGCCCGGATTATCAGGGAAGGGGAGGCGTCTTCCCTGAGGATTGCGCCGATCCTTTTAATTGGACATAGAGGAAAGGATGTCCGTCTGGAATTTAAAATCGGGAGGGAACGGCTGTATCTCATCAAGGATTTAGATGCATTTACCCAGGCAATGGAGGCGGGAGCTTTGATGAGTTATGGAAAGAATCTTTCTTTTCATCACAGCCTGGAGGCTTTTACAGAATCCAGCAGGCCTATGGCAGAATTTGTTATGGAGCTGGTTAATACCTATCAGGAGTATTACAGCCAGTTTAGAAAGACGTCTTTTGAGGTCCGCCCTTCTCTGAGGGAGCTTACCTTAAGCAGGGAAAACAGGGATCGGTTTTTTGCCATGTGCCTGGATTACCCGGTGGAAACCCGGGTTCAAAATGGGCCGGTATCCCCTTATCTGGTAAGCCGCCTGAATCCGGATTTCCGTATTGAGATAAAGAAAAAGGGCCTGGATGGACTGGAGGCCTGCCTTCTGGAATATGAGTTCAGTTTTATGGGGGAGCGCCATCTTTATCTGGGAAGCCAGGGAAAGATCTGCCGGTGCGATGAGGCGTGCAGCCGGGCCATGAGGGTGTTTGTAGAACAAATAGCGGCCCGCCCGGGGCAGCGCATTACGGTAAACGACCGGGACGTGCCCCTGTTTTACCAGAGAGTGTTAAAGAAGATAGAGACCTACAGCCTGATAGAAACCCAGGATATTGACTGGGAGAAGTATCAGACAGAACCTTTAAGAGCCAGCTTCCGCTTTGACAGCCAAAGGCCTGGTGAGATTACCATGGAGCCGGTGCTTTCCTATGGGGATTACTCCTTTCAGCCTGTGGAGGACGAGCTGGTTCCCCGGCGTATCAGCCGGGATATCCCCGGGGAATTCCGTATCAGCCAGGCTATTACCCGATACTTCCGCTACAAAGAGCCGGAGGGCAGAAAGCTGGTGATCCGCGATGACGAAGACGCCTTATACCGGCTGATTCTGGAGGGAATTGAAGAATTCCGGCAGCTGGGAGAGGTGGTCCTTTCAGAAGAGGTAGGCCAGTGGAGGATCCGAAAGGCAGAGGGACTTAGGGTAGGAGTAAGCGCTGCAAAAGGATGGCTGAATCTTCAGGTGGACGCAGAGGGGATGACAGGAGCGGAGCTGGCAAAAGTGCTAAACGCCTATCGCCAGAAAAAGAAATACTATCGATTAAAAAGCGGGGAATTTCTGCAGCTGGAAAGCAGCGGCATTTTAGCAGTTGCCAAGCTGGCCGATGACCTGGCCCTCACAAAGAGCGAGATAGCAGGAGGACAGGTGCGGCTTCCCTATTACCGGGCTCTGTATCTGGATCAGCTGTTTAAAGAAGAGCCGGGAGTGCCTTTTTGCAGAGATCAGGATTTTCGCGCCCTGGTTCGGGGGATCAAGTCGGTGGAAGATGCAGACTACCAGATTCCAAAGAGCCTGGATCCGGTGCTTAGAAACTATCAGAAATATGGTTTCCGCTGGCTTCGGACTCTGGATGCCAGGCGTTTTGGAGGGATACTGGCCGATGACATGGGTTTGGGGAAGACCATCCAGGTAATTGGGCTTTTTGCCGATGAATACGGGCGGCAGGAGGCAGAGGATAAGGCTTTGCTGTCGCTGGTAGTCTGCCCGGCTTCCCTGGTTTATAACTGGGAGCACGAGTTTCAGAAATTTGCCCCCCAGCTTCCGGTATGTACCATTGCAGGGGCAGCAAAAGACAGGGAGCAGATCCTGGAAGATGCGGCGGAGGAGATGGAAAGGGGCGGCCGCCGGATCCTGATTACCTCCTATGATTTGCTGCGGCGGGACATTGCCTTGTACGAAAAGCTGTCATTCCGGTTCCAGATTATTGATGAGGCGCAATTTATCAAAAATGCAGGAACCCAAAACGCCAGGGCAGTAAAGAAGGTTTCTGCTATAACCCGGTTTGCCTTAACGGGTACTCCTGTCGAGAACCGCCTGGGGGAGCTGTGGAGCATTTTTGACTACTTAATGCCGGGATTTTTGTTCAGTTATCAAAGGTTTAAAAGGGATTTTGAGATTCCCATCGTAAAGGAACAGGATCCGGAGGCATTAAAAAGTTTAAAGCGTCTGACCGGCCCCTTTATCCTGCGCCGGGTAAAACGGGACGTGCTTAAGGATCTTCCGGAAAAACTGGAAACCTGTGTGTATTCCCGGATGGAGAGCCAGCAGAAAATGCTTTATGCCGCCAATGCCCAGATTCTCAAAGACATGTTGTCAGAGGAAGGGGAGGAAGATCCTTCCGGCAGGTTTCAGATTCTGGCCCAGCTTACCAAGCTCCGCCAGATCTGCTGTGATCCCAGGCTGTGCTACGAAAACTACCGGGGAGACTCGGCAAAGCTTGAGACCTGTATGGAGCTTTTAGAGAGCGGGGCCATGGGGGGACATAAGATTTTACTGTTTTCCCAGTTTACATCTATGTTGAGCCTGATTGAATCCCGGCTTAAAGACAGGGGAATGGGATATTATAAACTTACCGGCGAGACTCCCAAAAAGGACCGCCTTCACATGGTAGATTCCTTTCAGAAAGATGCTACTCAGGTGTTTTTGATTTCCCTGAAGGCCGGGGGAACAGGGCTGAACCTGACCGCAGCGGATATGGTGATCCACTATGATCCCTGGTGGAATGTGGCGGCTCAGAATCAGGCTACGGATCGGGCCCACCGTATCGGCCAGGAAAAGCAGCTTCATGTATACCGGCTCATTACCAGAAATACCATTGAAGAAAATATCCTGACCCTTCAGGAAGCCAAGAGCCGGCTGGCCGGTCAGGTTGTAGACGAGCAGCAGCCGTCTCTGGCATCTTTAAGCAAAAAGGGATTGAGGCTGCTGTTGGGGATGGAATAATATGCCCACCACTTGCTTTCAGCGGAGAAAACAGGTATAATAATACGAGAAATAAACGCAGCGGAGAATTAGACTGCCTGTAAAGGAGAAGTAAGATGCTGTCAGAGCCTATGACCCTATATAAATTGATGAATCTTTATATGCTGAAGCAGGTGAATTTTCCGCTGACCAATGCACAGCTTTCCAGTTTTTTTCTGGATCGTGAATACACTACCTATTTTACCTTACAGCAGGCTCTAAATGAGCTTTTAGAGGCCGGACTGGTTCGGAAAGAGACACTGCATAACAGCAGCCGCTATGAGATCACCCGGGAAGGGGAAGACACTCTGGAATTTTTCGGAAAGAAAATCTCACCGGCCATTATTGAAGATATTGATCAATATTTTAAAGAAAATAAATTCCGGCTTCGGGATGAGGTAGGGGTGGTTTCTGACTACTACAAGTCTACCAGCCAGGACTATATTGTCCACTGCGAGGTGAGGGAAGGTAAGACCGTGCTTATTGAGCTGAACCTGTCGGTTCCGGACAAGGAACAGGCAGAGGCCATGTGCAGCCAGTGGAGAGAAAAGAGCCAGGAAATCTATGCTTTTGCCATGAAATCACTGATGAGCAGTTAAGGCCTTACAGGCAGGAGGGGGATATGAGCAGACAAGAGAAGTTGTCCTACGCAGGAAGAATAAGGCGGGAGCTGACCAAAGAGCTGGCCCGTATGAATAAAAAGAAAAAGAGGCTGAAGTACAAGCTGTATCTTTTGTTTGTACTGCCGGTTTTTATTGTGATACTGGCGGTAAAGGTGCTGCGTACCTATCTGCATCTTAAGATGCGCCGGGTTGGAGAAGCCATAGGGCCTGTTCCGGCTTACAAGGAACCGGTAGAAACAGAGTACATTACCCCTGAGCCGGTGGTGACAGAACCGGTTGGGGAAGCAGAGGGACCGGAGGAAAAGCCGGAGGCTACTGTAAAAATTACAGAAGAATGGTAAGACGTTGAGGTATAATCCGGTAAAGCACGTCACAGAGGCGTTTTGCCGGATACTTCGTAAACCTGCATGCGCCCGCAGCGGACGCGCCACCGCACATGAAAATTTGGCGGGCGCATGGGGCATACCTGAACTTATGCCGCCTGTCGGCGGCGGACTTTTATAGTAATAAGAGGGCTGTCGTAAAACGAGACAGAGAAGCTTTCGTTTTGCGGGGGCCCCTTTTTGGGCGCTTTTGGCTTTCAAATCTTGTCGAAATGTGTTAGAATACGGTTTAGAGGTGGTAGAATGAGAGAACGGATCAACCGGCTGGCCAAGGGAATCGTGGATACCCAGATTCCGGAGATGAATATCTTTCCCCAAGCCCTTGATGAGCAGATTCCTGCAGGGACAGTAACCCGGGGAGAGATTGGCCTTACCAGCGAGAACGGGCACAGCATTAAAGGGCTGGCCTATTCCAGCCATTACCGGGTAAAGATTTTGACAAACGCCTTCGGCGGCCTACGCAGCCGGATTCTATATGAGATTGATACAGCCTGCCTGGAGATGGGAGATCAAATCCGGGGCAGTTTTTTCCTTGTGACAAACGGAGGGGAGAAGGAGATACCTTTCGCGTTTCAGGTGCAGGCCCAGACCTTAGGGCAGACCTTGGGAAATTTAAAGAGCCCCAGGGACTTTTCCAATCTGGCTAAGAGGGAATGGGCAACTGCTTTAAAGCTTTTTGACTATTCGGATTTTATAGAAGCCCCCTTTATGCAGGATATATATACCAGGGCTGTTTACGACGGTTTAAAGGGACACGGAAACCGGGAGAATCTTTTAGAAGAATTTTTGATAGCTCTGAGGGTAAAGGATCCGGTGACGATCTGGACTGCGGAACAGGAGAGGGCTTACCAGACTCCCGGAACTGCAGTGGTGGACACGATTAAGATAAAAAAGAATACCTGGGGATATGTGGATATCCGGCTTACGGCAGAAGGAGACTTTTTAGAGCTGGTGCGAACCCGGGTAGGAGAAGAGGATTTTGACGGGGATACCTGCCAGGTAGGCTACCGGATTTTGCCCAAACAGCTCCACAGGGGAAGCAATGAGGGATTTATCCGCCTTACCACGGTCCGGGATGAGGCGGTGGTGCGGATTCAGGTGGAAGGCAATGAAAGCCTTACGGATCTGGATCGGGAAGAAAGAGATTTTAGAAAGGCTTACGGCCGGTATCTCTCTCTCCGGCTGGATTATGAGAGCGGCCAATATGAAGAATCGATTATCCTGAAACGGCTGAAAAAACAGCTGGATGAGTTAAGGGAGATTAAGCCCCAGAACCGGCAGGCTGTCCTTTTATCGGCGGAGTGTTGTATTCTGATGGGGCAGAGAGAACAGGCGTCCCGGCTGTTGGAAGAGGTGAGGGAAGCAATTCTGGAAAAGCGCCTTGGAGAACTGGAAAATTACTGCCTGTTTCAGTATCTTACTCTGGAGTTAGAACCGAATCCGAGTCAGAAAGATTCTCTCATAAGGCTGGTGAGAAAATATCTGTCGGAAAGTCACGGACACCCCTATCTCTTTTTTCTGCGGCTTAAACTGGAACCGGAGATGGAAGAGAATCCGGCTATGACCCTGGCAGAAATGGCGGAGCTGTATTCACAGGGATTTTGCAGCCCCTTTTTATATGTCAAAGCCTGTAAGCTGCTGTCAAAACACCCGGAGCTGCTTCGGGGGATGACTCCCTTTGAGCTTCAGGTCCTGTCCTTTGGGGCGGGGCGGGGAATGATAGGGGAAAAACTGGCAAAAAAAGCCGCCGGGGCCGCCGGAACCCTCCGGTATTATAACCCACTTTACAGCCGCCTGCTGGTAAGGCTTTATGAAAAGCATCCCATCCGGGAAATTTTAGAGTCTATCTGCTGTCTGCGGATTAAAGGAGAGTGCAGGGGGGCGGAAGATTTTGTCTGGTATGAGCTGGCTTTAAAGGAACAGGTAAACCTGACAAGGCTTTATGAATACTATCTGTATTCTCTGCCGGAGGATTTTGACCATGCTCTTCCCAAAGAAGTACTTTTATATTTTTCCTACTCTCAGGAGCTGGACAACCGCACCAGGGCGATGCTGTACCAGAATATTTTAACCTACATAGACCCTTCCTCTGATATTTACAAAGCCTATGAGAGGGAGATGGAGCAGTTTGCCATGGATCAGCTCTTTGCTGCAAATATTGACGGCAGGCTGGCGGTTTTGTATGATAAAATGATCTACAGGGATATTATTGATGTGCCGGTGGCAAAGGTTTTGCCGTCTATTTTAAGATCCTACCGGATCTCCTGCCGGAATCGGGAAATGCTCTATGTGATTGTCCGGTATGAAGAAACTCTTGAGGAGGATATTTTCCTTCTGAAGGACGGGGTGTCCTATGTGCCGTTGTTTTCTGAAAAAACAATTATCCTGTTCCAGGACGGCTACGGAAACCGATACCTGAATATCCATTACATAAAAACCCCGGTTATGGATAAACCGGATCTGGAAGAACGATGCTTTCAGGTTTATCCGGAGCATCCTATGTTGTGTTTAAAGGCCTGCCGCCAGATTGCAGAGCAGGGGGCACAGAATCAGGAGGAGGCCGCTCTTTTGGAGCGGGTGTTAAAAGACCAGAAGCTTAGTCCTCTTTATCAGAAAGAACTTCTTTCCAAAGCCATTTCTTATTATCAGAAAAAGGCTGCCGGGGAGGAAAAGGGCGGCGTGGATTTAAGCTATCTGCTGATGATAGATAAGGATAACATCAGCAGAGAAGAACGAAAGGGGATCTGCGAAACCTTAATCCGTCAGAATTATCTCATGGAGTCCTATGAGATGATGAAAAAATATGAGATTATGGAAATCAGCCTGGACTGCCGGTTAAAACTTTGCAGCAAGATGATTTTACAGAAACTGTTTGATGAGGACAGATTTCTTTTCTGGCTGGCGATGCAGGTTTTCGATGGGGGAATGGCGGATACGGTAATTCTGGATTATCTGTGCCAGTACTACAACGGCCTGTCAGGGAAAATGTATCAGATTCTGGCGCAGGGAATTGAACAGCGGGTGGATACTCACGATATGGAGGAACGTCTCCTTGCACAGATGCTGTTTTCCGGAAGTCAGGACAGGATGGATTCGGTGTTTGACTTTTATGTATCCCGGAAAAAGACAGTGGACAGCATCGTAAAGGCTTATTTTGCGGTAAAATGTACCGCCTACTTTTTCGATGAGGCGGAGACGAAAAGCCAGGTGTTCCGGTATTTAGAGGGGCTTGTAAAGGGAACTTCCGACAGAAGCCGGATTCCAACGATTTACCTGCTGTCTCTTACCAGGTATTATTCGGAACAGGAGGAGCTGACCGAAGAAGAAAAAAAGCTGTGCCAGGAGATTGTGGATTTTCTTCTGGAGTCAGATTTGGTATTTCCTTATTTTAAATCCTTAAGCCGGTTTGTAAAAATTCCGGGGGATATTATGGATAAGGTGATGATTCAGTATAAAGGGGATAAAGACTCCAGAGTGATCCTGCGGGTCCGGGTGCTTCCGGATGAAGATGAGTTCCACAGCGAGGAGATGCGCCGGGTTTACCAGGGGATCTTCGTGATGCAGAAGGTACTCTTTAAGGGAGAGACTTTGGAGTATCGGGTGTATGAATACCAAAACGGAAAAGCAGTTTTGGCGGCTCAGGGTAAGAAAAAGTGTCAGGAGATTTATGATCAGGGAAAAGACAGCCGGTTCGCCTGCTTAAACGAAATGGGACTTTGCCTTGGAAAAGGCCAGAAAGCCGCTTTAAAGAAAAAAATGCAGGAATACCTGATAAAGAACGCCACGGTGGAGGAACTGTTTTCCTTGCCGTAGTTCAGGTAAGGATAGAGGAGAGCTATGGGATTGATAATCGGGTTGGATATGTGTGACGCCTACACCCAGTTAAGCTGCTATGAAAAAGAAAAAGTATGGACGTTTCCCACTATTATCTGCCGGTGTAAAAGCGAAGAGGAATGGTATGTGGGAAAGGAAGCCTATGCCTGCAATCTGGTGGGAGACGGGATTTTGGTAGATAAGCTTTTAAATCTGGTATCCAGAGAGGGCACTGCCACCATTGACGGAGTAAAATACGAGGCCATAAGGCTTTTAGAGCTTTTTATGGAGCGGGTATTAAAGCTCCCGAAGAAGGAGTTGGAAGAGGAAGAAATTGACCAGCTGGTGATCACTCTTCCCTCAGTAACAGGAAAAGTGATGGACAGCTTTCTTTACTGCGGGGATTATCTGGAGATTCCCAGGGAAAAGGTTCACATTATCAGTCACGAGGAAAGCTTTGTCTACTATATATTGAATCAGAAAAAGGAAATTTGGCGCAACCAGGTAGGCCTTTTTGATCTGTCTCCAAACAGGCTTTGCTACTATGAACTGAAGGTTCAGAGAGGGCTTCAGAAGATGATGGTGGTGGCGGAAAGCTTTAACCTGGAAGAAAGCTTTGATCTGGATATTTTAGGAACGCCGTCAGGCGCCAGGCTTGCAGACAAGATTCTCTGCTCCTGTGGGGAACGCCTTTTAGGCCGCAAATTATTTTCCACCATTATTTTGTCAGGAAAGGGTTTTGAAAAACAAGACTGGTCCCCGGAGTTTATGAAGCTTATCTGCCACAGGAGAAAGGTTTATGCGGAAACGGCCCTGTTTTCCAAGGGGGCGGCCTTTCGGGGGGCAGAGTACTTTGAAAAGAAAGAAGAAAGCTCCTTTACCTGTATCTGTGAGGGACGGTTAAAATCCACAATTTCCATGGAGGTTGTCTATAAGGACAGAAAAAACCAGCTTGTCATTGCAGGGGCAGGGGAAAATTGGTATGAATGCAGGACTTCTATGGATTTTATATTGGATGACAGCAAGACCGTAGAGTTTACCGTCACTCCCATGGATCCAAAGAAGAAGAGAAGGGTAGTCATTTCTCTAAAGGATTTTCCGGATCGGCCGGCCCGAACCACTAAAATACAGATGAAAATAGGATTTCTTGACGAATCAACTATGGTGGTAGCTATCCGGGATCTGGGCTTTGGAGAGCTGTTTCCGGCTTCTGATACCATAGTGCGCCAGGAGGTGAAGCTATGAGCCTGCTGTTGTGCCGGCAGGAGTCGGTAACCAACCCCTATTATATTGAACCTATGGGAATCCGCATCTGGTCCTCCCAGGAGCTGAGCTATGTGATTTACCACAATCCCCTGCTGGTAATGGACGGGTTTGTGGACGAGCATCTCATAGCCTTTATCCGGGTAGAGCTGGATATGGAATTTTTAGCGGCTAAGCTGGAAAAGTGGATGGCCAGCAAGGAAGATAAGGATCAGCTTCTCTTTATTATTCTGTCAGAATGTGGCTATTATCCGGCGGCAGAGCAGGCCAGATTCCGCCAGCAGGTTACTGCTCTGCGAAAGCTTCCCCAGGCAGAGTATATAAAGCAGAAGGGGGATTACATGTTTGGCAGGAAGCAGTACGGAAAGGCGGCGGCAATTTATGAAAAGGTTTTGGAGCTTCCCGGAGCAGGAACGGCAAATAAGGAGCTGACAGAAACCATCTGGTGCCGCCTGGGCTGTACCTATGCCAGAATGTTCCAGTTTCCCAAGGCCTGGACGGCCTTTGAGAAGGCATATGGGTGCTGCCAGAGCCAGGAGATTTTAAAGAGGATGTATTATCTGACCCGTATGGGGGAGGAAAGCCATAGCAGGCATTTCCATTTGCCCCCCATAACAGAAGACCAGAAGGCCATGTGGGAGAAAGATATTTCTGAGGCCGGGGAGAGGGCGAAAACCTCGGACAGCATTTTGAAGCTGGAAGGCCTGTTCCAAAAGGATTCTATTAAGAGAACTGCCGGGGCCCTGAAACTTATAAAACAGTGGAAGCAGGAATACCGGGGAATGATATAAGATTAAGAAAGGATGGATGGAGTATGTCGCAGGTAACATTGGGAACCACCAATATTACGGTCAACAAAAACGGTTTTGGGGCGCTGCCGGTTCAGCGGGTGTCTGTGGAGGATGCAGGCAGGCTGTTAAAGAAAGCATTTGACAACGGGATTACTTTTTTTGATACTGCCAGGGCCTACACGGACAGTGAGGAAAAAATCGGCCGGGCCCTGAATTCGGTGCGGGATCAGATTTACATTGCCACCAAGACGGCGGCTAAGACAGCAGAAGGGTTCTGGAAGGATCTGGAGACCAGCCTTTCCCTGTTAAAAACAGACTATATTGATATCTACCAGTTCCATAACCCGGCTTTCTGTCCCAAACCGGGGGACGGAACAGGGCTTTACGAGGCTATAACGGAGGCCAAAGCCCAGGGGAAGGTGCGCCACATAGGCATTACCAACCACCGCCTTGCAGTGGCCCAGGAAGCCATTGATTCCGGCCTTTATGAAGTGCTTCAGTTTCCGTTCTGCTATCTGGCTTCTGAAAAGGATCTGGCTATTGTACGGCAGTGTAAGGAAAAGAATATGGGGTTTATTGCCATGAAGGCCTTGTCCGGCGGCATCATTACCAATTCCGCCGCTGCTTACGCTTATCTGGATCAGTTTGACCATGTGCTTCCTATCTGGGGGGTTCAGCGGGAGAGGGAGCTCAACGAATTTATCGGCTATGTGGACAATCCTCCGGTAATGACAGAGGAAATAAAGGCCATTATTGACCGTGACAGAAAGGAACTTTCCGGCAATTTCTGCCGGGGCTGCGGCTACTGTATGCCCTGTCCGGCAGGGATTGAGATCAACAACTGCGCCCGCATGTCCCTGATGATCCGCCGGGCTCCTGTGGCCGCCCAGCTGACTCCCGAATCCCAGGAGAAGATGAAGAAAATCGAAGAATGCCTGCACTGCGGGCAGTGCAGTAGAAAATGCCCTTACAACCTGGATACTCCCAGGCTTTTAGAGGAAAATTACAAGGATTACATGGAAATTTTAAATGGAAAACCACTGTAAAAGGAGAGAAAAATGCTGTTTGTATATTATCCCAAATGTACCACCTGCCAGAAAGCCAAAAAGTGGCTGGATGCCCAGGGGATTTCTTATGAGGCACGCCATATAGCGGAGGAGAATCCCGGGGCGGAAGAACTGGCTGAGTGGCACAGGCTAAGCCGCCTGCCTCTTAAGAAGTTTTTTAATACCAGCGGGCTAAGGTATAAAGAATTAAACTTAAAAGAGCGTCTGCCTGCCATGAGCGAGGAAGAACAGATTGCTCTTTTAGCTACAGACGGAATGTTGGTGAAACGGCCTATTCTGGTAAATGGAGACACGGTTTTAGTAGGCTTTAAGGAAGAGAGCTGGAGAGAAAAGGTGGGGTGTTAGCAAGCCCATTAGTTTATTACTCATGGGATGCCGCAAAATGAAATAAAGGCTCTGGTTTCATTTCATTTTGCGGTATCCTCAGGGTGACTTTTACATAGATGTTTAAAATCCTCCATTAAGATAAGCGCGGGTAATGACATAGGACGGTTCATAATATGCACTGCAGTTATAATTATCAATGGTTTCGCAAATTTCATCATTGTAAACACGGATTAATCCGTCTATATAATCTTCTCCGGGTTGCAAAGTTGCCAGAATAAGGCGAGTATAGACTTTTCCCATTTGTATGGGAGTCGGGATTTCATCAACAAGCTGGGAATCTACTTGAGTAATATAAAAAGTTCCTTTTTCTAAACAGTAAGTTTCTATCCAGTCGCTTTCTATTTTCAGGGGATTTTCACAATGAAATACATTGGCAAGGCTAATGAGCCGTAACCACTCATCCTTAGGGATCCGATTTACAATATATTGGTTCCTTTGATGTATTTTTCTTCCTATCCGTTCTATCATATAACAAAGAAAGTATAAGTCATTGTCTGTAATGGTTTCGTCCGGGAAAAAAAAGTTTGTCATAAAGAATAGCTCCCTTCGAATTCTAATGTAGTTAGTGCTTTTTCGGTACAAAAAACTATTTGATGGGTGGGATATTTAAATTTTATTAACTCCCAAAAAGCAGGTTTTGATATTTTGTGATTCATGTAGTCCTCGATATAATCCCAGATCGTGTCATCAGCCATTGCGCCTTCTACAATATCATAACTATGTTGGATTCCTCTTCGGCAGTTTACAATAAATGTAAGCCATTCTTCTGTCATCTCTGTAAAAATTTTTATTTGAAGATTGAAATTTTCCGTATAGTTATATTGGTTGACGATATGATTTTTTCTCTTTGACAGGGCCCAGCGTTTGGCCTGCTTTTCAATGTGTGTGCAATAAAATCCATATCCAAAATCTTTATAATAGCCGTTTTCTAAGATTTGCGGCTTTTCTACAATTACGTTACTCCCATGAAATAATTTGATATTTGACAATTCAAATTCCTCCAATCAATACTGAGGTCAGGTGATCCACACACCGGATATCTTTCTGCTATTATACACACTGTGAATTTGAAATTCAATATTGTAGAAGAATTAGGTTGACAAATTTGACAAATTTGAATATGATATATAAATATTCCATCATAAGGAAAGGTAATGAGGAAGAGGAGTACATCAAAAGCTCTCAGCAGAGAGAACTGCCCACCGGCTGAAAGGCAGTTTGAGGAAAGCGTGATGGAAGGTAGCTTCTGAACCGGGACTTTGATAAGGAGGTCAGGCTTGCAGCCGTAACCTTCTGGTAGGAGTTCACGCGTGCCCGGCGTTATTGGGTCAATGAGATTGCCGGATTTTCTATGGGAGAAATGTAAAATCCCAGACACGGCAGAATAAAGGTGGTACCGCGGATTTCGCCCTTTGCATACTTGGTGTGTAAAGGGCTTTTTTGTATTTATTAGGAAAAGGAGGAGGATTATGCTTCGGTTACGTCCCTTTAAGCCGCAGGACGGGAAATACCTGGTCCAATGGTTTGACAATGAAGAGCAGTTTATGAAATGGAGCGCAGGTCAGTTTTCCTATCCCCTGACCATGCAGCAGATAGAGGATTACTGCCGAAAATGGGAGTCTGCCGAAAATGGATGGCCTATGGCAGTCCTTGACGAGACTGGCCGTGTGGCAGGTCATCTGCTGATGCGGACGGCGGATTACGAGGAGAGCAGTTTGTTTTTCGGATTTATTGTCCTGGATCCTTCTATCCGGGGAAAAGGCTTAGGGAGAGAGATGATTTCCTTAGCTTTAAACTATGCTTTTACCATTTTAAAGGTGGACACGGTCCGGCTTCGGGTCTTTGCCAATAATCCGGGAGCAAAACGCTGCTATGAGGCGGAAGGCTTTGAGGAGGAGGAGTTTATCAAAGGAAATTTTTCCTACCAGGGAGAGCAGTGGGATAATTATCAGATGGTAGTCAGGAGGAGACGATGAACCGGTATAAACACGTTGTATTTGATGTGGATGGAACCATGCGGAGGTATCTTGAAATTTTTGAAATATGTGAATACGCCAAGGATTGAAACAGAAACAGAAAACCATAGAAGGAGAGAGCAAACATGAAAGAACTGGAAAAGACCTATAATCCGGCGGACATTGAGGAACGCCTGTATCAGAAATGGCTGGATAATAAATACTTCCACGCCGATGCTGCCAGAGGAAAGAGGGAGGGAAAAAAGCCCTTTACCATTGTAATGCCGCCGCCTAATATTACCGGCCAGCTTCACATGGGCCATGGCTTAGACAACACCATGCAGGATATTTTAATCCGTTATAAGAGGATGCAGGGTTACGAGGCATTGTGGCAGCCCGGAACCGACCACGCCGCCATTGCAACAGAGGTTAAGGTCATTGACAAGTTAAAGAGCCAGGGCATTGACAAGCAGGACCTGGGCCGGGAAGGATTTTTAGAAAAGGCCTGGGAGTGGAAGGAGGAATACGGCAGCCGCATCGTAAAGCAGCTTTACAAGCTGGGATCCTCCGCTGACTGGGACAGAGAGCGTTTTACCATGGATGAAGGATGCTCTGAGGCAGTTTTAGAGGTATTTACCCGATTATATGAAAAAGGCTATATCTATAAAGGATCCCGGATTATCAACTGGTGTCCCGTATGTCAGACCTCTATTTCTGACGCAGAGGTAGAGCATCAGGAACAGGACGGATTTTTCTGGCACATTAATTATCCTATTGCGGGGGAGGAAGGCCGCTTCGTGGAAATTGCCACCACCAGGCCGGAAACCCTTCTGGGAGATACCGCCGTTGCGGTAAACCCGGAAGACGGCAGGTATCAGGACTTAATCGGCAAGATGTTAAAGCTTCCGTTAACTGACCGGGAAATTCCCGTAGTTGCCGATACCTATGTTGATAAAGAATTCGGCACCGGATGCGTAAAGATTACCCCGGCTCACGATCCCAATGACTTTGAGGTAGGAAAGCGCCACAGTCTGCCGGAGATCTGCATTATGAACGACGACGCCACCATCAGCGCTCCCGGCAAATATTTCGGTATGGATCGCTATGAGGCCAGAAAAGCCATGGTGGAGGATTTAAAGGCCCAGGGGCTTTTGGTAAAGGTGGTTCCCCATTCTCACAATGTAGGAACTCATGACCGCTGCAAAACCACTGTAGAGCCTATGATAAAGCCCCAGTGGTTTGTAAAGATGGACGAGATGGCCAAGCCTGCCATTGAGGCCTTAAAGAGCGGCCGGTTAAAATTCGTTCCCGAAAGCTTTGGGAAGACCTACCTCCACTGGCTGGAAGGAATCCGGGATTGGTGTATTTCCAGACAGCTCTGGTGGGGACACAGGATTCCTGCCTACTACTGTCAGGACTGCGGCGAGATGATGGTTGTAAAAGAGGCGCCTCACACCTGTAAAAAATGCGGCGGCAGCCGGTTTAAACAGGATGAAGACACCTTAGATACCTGGTTTTCCTCTGCACTGTGGCCCTTCTCCACTCTGGGATGGCCTGAAAATACCCAGGAAATGGATTACTTTTACCCGACAGATGTGCTGGTAACCGGATATGACATTATTTTCTTCTGGGTAATCCGTATGGTATTTTCCGGCCTTGAGCAGACCGGAAAGGAGCCTTTCCACACCGTATTGATTCATGGTCTGGTTAGAGACTCTCAGGGCCGCAAAATGAGCAAGTCCTTAGGAAACGGCATCGATCCCCTGGAGGTAATCGACAAGTACGGCGCAGATGCCCTGCGTATGACCCTGATGACCGGAAATGCCCCCGGAAATGACATGCGGTTCTACTGGGAGAGAGTGGAGGCAAGCCGTAATTTTGCCAACAAGGTGTGGAATGCTTCCCGCTTTATTATGATGAATATTGAAAAGGCTCCTGATGCCAGAGCATCCTTAGAGGAGTTGACCATGGCGGACAAGTGGATTCTTTCCAAGGTAAACACCCTGACCCGGGACGTAACCGACAACATGGATAAATACGAGCTGGGAATTGCTCTTCAGAAAGTTTATGACTTTATCTGGGAGGAATTCTGCGACTGGTACATTGAGATGGTAAAGCCCCGTCTGTGGAATGATGAGGATACCACCAAGGCTGCTGCCATCTGGACCTTAAAGACCGTACTGCTGCAGTCCTTAAAGCTTCTCCACCCCTACATGCCTTTTATCACAGAGGAAATTTTCTGCAACCTTCAGGAAGAAGAGGAGTCTATCATGATTTCTCAGTGGCCGGCGTACAAAGAAGAATGGAGCTTTGAGGCAGAGGAAACCGCAGTAGAGACTATAAAAGAGGCTGTTCGTGCTATCCGGAATGTCCGCACTTCCATGAATGTCCCGCCCAGTAAAAAGGCCAAGGTATTTGTGGTGACAGAAGAGGAAAAGACAGCAGAAATTTTCGGCCGCAGCAAGGTGTTCTTTGCCACCTTAGGCTATGCCAGTGAGGTTGCCATCCAGAAGGACAAGGCCGGCATTGGGGAGGATGCAGTTTCGGTAGTAATCCCTCACGCCAACATCTACATTCCTTTTGCGGAATTGGTTGACATTGAAAAAGAGCTGGAGCGCCTTAGGAAAGAAGAAAAGCGCCTGGCAGGAGAGCTGGCGCGCGTAACCGGAATGCTGAGCAACGAAAAGTTTGTAAGCAAGGCTCCGGCCGCCAAGATCGAAGAGGAAAAGGCCAAGCTGGCAAAGTATACCCAGATGATGGAGCAGGTGAAGGAAAGACTGGAGCAATTAGGGAATAAGTGATTATGAACAATTCACAGGCCGCGCCTTTTGTGAAATGGGCCGGAGGAAAGAGACAGCTATTACCGCAGATAAAAGAGAGAATACCAGCGCATTATAATCGTTATTTTGAGCCATTTGTGGGAGGAGGAGCCGTAGTTTTTGAGCTCCTCCCAAAGGATGCCCGGATTAATGACATCAACCGTTCCCTGATTAACGCCTATCGCCAAATCAAAAGAAGGCCCAGGGCTTTTCTGGACTGTATCAACAGGCTGGATGCCGGAATGTGGGAGGATGGAAAAGCATATTATTATGCTATGAGGGGAGAATACAACCGCAAGCTGGCTGACGGGGAATATGATGAGGAACTGGCGGCCCTTTTGGTATTCTTAAATAAGCACTGCTATAACGGGCTTTACCGGGTAAATGCCAGGGGAGAATTTAATGTGCCTTATAATAACAGCAGGCGAAGCTCCTGTTCACCGGAGACCATACTGGCGGTGTCAGAGTATTTAAAAAATATTGTCATAACCAATGGAGATTTTGAAAAAGCTTTAAGGGAGGCAGGGCCGGGGGATTTTGTATTTATTGACAGCCCCTATGCCCCTTTAAATCCGGAGTCCTTTGAATCCTACACAAAAGAAGGCTTTGACATAGAAAGCCACCGGCGGCTGGCAGGTCTGTATCATGAGCTTACCCAGAGAGGCTGTTATTGCATGCTTACCAATCACAATACAGAACTGATCCGCCAGTTGTATGGCCAAAGGGGTTATAAAATTGATGTTGTAAGCGTAAAAAGGATGATCAATTCCGATGCTTCCAACCGTGTGGGGGAGGAAGTTATCATATGCAATTTTTAAGGCGCCCCGTTTTCTGAGGATAAGGCAGACAGTAAAAATTCGGCGGCGTCTTCATATACGGTCTGGCGCTTTGACTCATTTAAAATCTCGTGGCGCAGACCGGGGTAAATCCGGGAGCTTACGTTCTGGTAGCCGGCATCCTTTAAAAGGGTGACGGCTTCTTCAAATTTTTCCTTTGAGATCATACAGGGATCATTCCCGCCGGAGAGAAACAGGATGGGAAGGCGGGGATTTTTTACCTTCCAGCCCTTTTTATCATAAGTGTTTTTCAAAAGCCATAAAAGAGCCAGATAGCCGTTCAGGGTAAAGGTAAAGTTACAGTAAGGACTGGCGGTGTAGGCTTTTACCACAGCTTTGTCGCTGGAAATCCAGGAATGGCTCCTTCCCTCTGCCTGGAAAGGCTTTTCAAGGGAGAAAGAAAAGAGCCAGTTAATCAGGCGGCTCCGGCAGCGCTCCCCTCTGATGCCTGCCAGAAGACGTACCAAAGCCATACCCGGGCCCGCTAAGGGATTGTTGCTGGGAGAGCCGCAGACAATGAGGCCGCTGAGCTCCTTTTCATAATGCTTTAAGTATACCCGGACAGCCAGGGATCCCATACTGTGGCCAAAGAGGAAGAAGGGAAGATCCGGATACTCTCCCCGGATAAAACGGGTGACCTGATGGAGATCCTTCACCAGGGAAGGCCCGCCGTTTTCATAAAAATACCCTAAATCCTCCGGATCCTTTACGCTTTTTCCATGTCCCCGGTGATCGCTGATGATGCAGCCAAACCCCAGGCGGGCCAGATACTCCATAAAGGGAATATAGCGCTCTTTGTGTTCGCACATACCATGGGCAAGCTGAAGAAGGGCTTTTGGGGAATCCGGCATGATGGTAAGCACGTCCAAAACCAGGCCGTCCTGAAATGAGGTGAGGGAGAAAGATTTCCGGCAAATATTTGAATACTGATTCATATTGCGATACCTCCTGATTCGAATTTTGTAGGAATTATATTATTTTATATTGTACCATATTTCATAAGCCGGAGGAAGCCCCGGATATTAAGGTGAGAAAATTCTTGCCTTTCAGATGTTTTATCCCTATAATAAAATTATCAGCTAACAGGAGGTATCAGGATGCGCTATACAATAGAAGGAGAAACCCTGCCGGTGGTAATCTGCCAGTTGGAGGCAGGGGAGAGTATGATTACAGAGCGGGGGTCAATGGCCTGGATGTCCCCCAATATGAAGATGGAGACCAGCAGTAACGGAGGAATCGGAAAGGTATTTGGCCGTATGTTTTCCGGGGAGGGATTGTTTCAGAATATTTACACGGCCCAGGGAGGCCCGGGACTAATCAGCTTTGCTTCCAGCTTTCCGGGTTCCGTAAAAGCATTTGAGATTGGCCCGGGTCAGGAGATGATTTTGCAGAAAAGCGGATTTTTGGCTGCGGAATCCGGAGTGAACCTGTCCGTTCATTTCCACAAAAAGATTGCTTCCGGCCTGTTTGGCGGGGAGGGCTTTATTCTTCAGAAGCTGTCTGGAAGAGGCATAGCCTTTGCCGAATTTGACGGCCATGTGGTGGAATATGAGCTTGGCCCTGGCCAGCAGATGGTAATCGACAGCGGGCACCTGGCCGCCATGACAGCCGGCTGCCAGATGGATGTCCAGATGATTTCAGGTATGAAAAACGTGCTGTTTGGCGGAGAAGGCCTGTTTAACACGATTATTACCGGGCCGGGCCATATCTGGCTTCAGACCATGCCAATCAGCAACGTGGCAGGGGCTCTGACTCCTTATATTCCAACCTCAGGATCCTGACAGGAGAACGGGATTTGGAAAGGGCCAGGAAGGAATTGACGGATTTCGCCGAAAGCCCCCGAAAAAATATAGTTGCACAGGAAGCGGATCTTTTATATAATGCTATTCGTAATAGGACTACCCATTTTGGCAATACCAAAGGAGAAATATTATGGGAGAATCAGGAATCAATTTTGAGGAGGAAATCAGCCGTTTTAAGCCCAGCCTGGACGTGGAGGAAATTGCAGACGCCATTGTCAAAAGCGATTTAACCGATATGACCGATATTATGATGGAAATGATTAAGGAAGTCAGGGAATAAACGGCATGGATTATATGAATCGAAACCGCCAGATTGCCAACAGCTTTTACAATCTGGGACTGGAAAAAGCCAATATCAGGGATCTTTCCGGAGCTGTGGAATCCCTGAAAAAAAGCCTTCATTTTGATAAGTACCAGATGGATGCCAGAAACCTTTTGGGGCTTATTTATTATGAAATGGGAGAGGTGTCAGACGCTCTGGTTCAGTGGGTTATCAGCACCAACCTGCACCCGGAGGACAACCCGGCCGATCATTATCTGGACGAGATCCAGAGAAAGCCGGGCCGCCTGGAGATTGTGGATCAGAATGTAAAAAAGTATAATCAGGCTCTCTGGTATGCCCAGCATGACAGCGATGATCTGGCGATTCTCCAACTTACCAGAGTGGTGGAGGATAATCCCAATTTTATTAAGGCCCACCTGCTTTTGGCAGTGCTTTACATGTATCATGAAGATTTTCCCAAAGCCGGGCGTTCTCTTTACCGGGTTTTACAGATTGACAAAAACAATCCCAAAGCTCAATGGTATATGTCCATTGTAAAGAAAAATACCGGTAAGGCGGAGGTGGAAAAAAGGAAGCTGAAAAACGCCTTTTCCCATCACCAGATGCAGGATGACGATGTGATTATGCCTCCTACTTACAAGGAAAATACCGGCTGGCAGAGTATTTTAAATATTCTGGCAGGCCTGGTGCTGGGGGGAATGGTAACCTACTTCCTCATTATGCCTCCCAATATGCGGGCCTTGAGCAATGATCATAACGAAGAAATTATTGCTTACAGCCAGAAGCTGAATCAGAAAAATCAGGAAATGGATATTCTTCAGGGTTCCTATGATGAGCTTCAGGCCAGGGCCGGGGAGATGGAGGCAAAGCTTACCACCATTGAGGGGGATACCAATCTTGTTGTAGCTCAGTATCAGACAATAATCGGGATCCTTCAGGCATACCAAAATGACGACATTGTATCCGTAGCCAAGCTGTATGTGAATCTGGACACCTCTTTGATTACAGACGAAAGCGTGCTGGAGATTGCAGAAACAGTGACGGCGGATATGCAGAGCAGAGGCTATCAAACCCTGGAGGATTTGGGAACCTCTGCCTGGAATTCCGGGCAGGAGGAGGAAGCCATCGCATATTACCAGAAGAGTCTGGAGATTAATCCCAACAATCCTTCTGCTACCTATCTGCTGGGACGGCTGTATCAGAACAAGGGCGATACCGATAAGGCCAGGGAATACTTCAGTAAGATTATTACCAGCTTCCCAGGCACTCCTCAGGCTACCCAGGCTACCAGCGCTATGGCTCAGATGGGGCTGCCTGTTGCGGCAATGCCGGAAGATCCCGGGGAAGAAGGTCAGGAGCCGGTTCCGGAAACAGAGGGAGGAACGCAGGCAGGCGAGACAGAGCCGGAAGAAGGAAATCAGAGAGAAAGGACGAACCAAAATCCCCAAAGGGAGACTGTACAGAGAGAAACGGAAAGGGAAACAGAAAGAGAAACAGAGCCAGAGCCAGAGAGCCAGGAGCCCCCGGCTGAAACAAGAGGCGCTCAGGAGCCGGATCCAGGGGCCGGAGAGCCTCAGAGCACTGAGCCAGTGCCCGAGACAGTCCCGGTTAATGGCGGAGAATAGGCTGAAAAAGATAGAAAGACACTACGAAAGAAGAAATTTTCGCAGTGTCTTTTTTTGTGTATATTTTTGTCGAAACGGCGGAACAATAAGGAAGGAGATTTTATAAATATGGAACTGTCATTTATTTACGAAGCAAAGGAACAATGTCTGATTATCCATCTGCCTAAGGAGCTGGATCATCACAATTGCCGGAACTTAAGATACGAAACCGATTTGCTTCTGGCGGAGAATTACATTAACCGGATTCTCTTTGATTTCTCCAAAACCGAGTTTATGGATTCTTCAGGAATCGGGATTTTACTGAACCGGTACAAGCAGATGGAAAGAAGCGGGGGCCGGGTCGGCCTTTACGGCGCAGGCCCCCAAGTTCACCGGATCCTTACGGCAGCGGGAATTGCCAGATTGGTTCCAAGCTACAAGAGTAAAGAGGCCGCGCTGGTTGGCTAGAAAGGGGAGTATATGGAAGAGAGAAAAGATATAGAAGAGAGAAAAGATGCAGAGAGGGTAAAGCTCCAAATAGACAGCCTGTCCCGGAATGAGGAGTTTGCCAGGGTGATGGCAGCGGTTTTTATGAGCCGTATGAATCCTACCCTGGAAGAAATAGATGATGTAAAAACCGCGGTTTCCGAGGCAGTGACCAACGCCATTATTCACGGCTACCAGGGGGGATCCGGAATTATTTACATAGAAGCGGAAATCCGGGAAAACCTTTTAACTATTTCTGTGAGAGATGAAGGGGTAGGGATTTCCAATCTGAAAAAGGCTATGGAACCCATGTATACCACAGACACCACCGGAGAGCGGTCCGGTATGGGATTTTCCTTTATGGAAGCCTTTATGGATCAGGTAGAGGTGGATACAGAGCCAGGGCGGGGAACCAGGGTAACCATGAAGAAGCGCATAGGCGGGTGAAAACATGGACGAGACAATGAGATTAATCCAGGAGGCTCACGCAGGGGATAAAGAGGCCAGAGACAGACTGGTCATGGAAAACGTAGGATTAATCTGGAGCATTGTGCGCCGGTTTTCCGGCAGAGGACATGAGCTGGAGGACTTATTTCAGATCGGAAGCATTGGGCTTATAAAAGCCATCGATAAATTTGACCCTGCCTTTGAGGTACGGTTCTCCACTTATGCAGTTCCTATGATAACAGGGGAAATCAAACGGTTTTTAAGGGATGACGGAATGATTAAGGTAAGCCGATCCTTAAAAGAAATGAGTGTAAGGATCCAGGCTGCCAGGGAGGACATGACCTATAGCCTGGGAAGAGAACCCACCCTGGATGAAATCGCCCGGAAGCTTCAGGTCAGCAGAGAGGAGGTGGCGGCATCTTTAGAAGCCGGAGCAGAAATTGAATCCCTGTACCGGCCTGTAGGAGACTTGGGAGAGAATAACACCTGCCTGCTGGACAAACTGGAGGAAGAAAACGACGCTCAGGAGAAGCTGCTGGACAGGATGATACTGGAAAAACTTCTGGACGGACTTGACGGACAGGAAAAGGATATCATTCTCCGCCGCTATTATTATAACCAGACCCAGACAGAGATTGCCCAGGTTTTAAATATTTCTCAGGTGCAGGTATCGCGGCTGGAAAAGAGAATTTTAAAAAAAATGCGGGAGCGGCTGTAGAATTCTATACATAAAATTGCCTTTTTGGGAAATCCTATCTATACCAACATTAGAGGAAAGGATGTGACCCAAATGGATGCGGTTAAATATGTATTGGGAATTCTGGTACTCATTTTATGCGTCGGGCTTATTGGGACGGCGGTATGGTACTGTATGTTCCGGCTTCCGGATCAGGCATTCCCCCAGGGAACTCTGGTCTTTCAGTCTATGCCCGGAGGGCGGCTTTTATGAGCGCGGCCCCTACTCTTTATCTGAATATCCGCCAAATTACGGAGGTTCATCACAAAGATGTGCTTCTTAAGGATGTGGCGGATATTTACTGCGACAATCCGGCACTGCAGAATAAATGCAACAGCCTGAAGATTAAAAAAATTCCAAAGGATCATCCAAAGCGCTACATCGAAAGCGTTATGCCGGTGCTGGAAAAGCTTCAGCAGCTGGACGGCAATCTGCAGATTAACAACGTGGGGGAGACGGATTTTATTATTGACTACCAGCCCCCTAAAAAGCCCAGCCTCACCTGGCAGTGGCTAAAGACGGTTTTTGTATGCGCCATCTGTTTTTGCGGGGCGGCTTTTGCCATTATGACCTTTAACAACGATGTCAGTGTTTCTTCCGTGTTCGGGGAAATTTACCTTCTGATTATGGGAAAGGAGGCATCTGGCTTTACGGTTCTGGAAGGGTCTTATTCGGTTGGCCTGGCCTTGGGAATTCTGGTATTTTTCAATCACTTTTCAAAATGGAAACTGAATACGGATCCCACGCCCCTGGAGGTAGAGATGCGTACTTATGAGGATAACATCAGCAAAACCCTGATCCAAAACGCAGAGAGAAAGGAGCAGGATATTGATGTTCATTAGGACGCTTTTTCTGGCAGTAATGGGATTGGCATCAGGAGGAATTATAGCAGCAGGGGTATTTGCATTTTTGGCAATTATCGGCGTATTTCCAAGGCTTATCGGAAAAACCAGAACATGGGATCATATTTTCCTTTATGAAACCGTGATTATTTTAGGAGGAACCTTGGGGAATGTGATGGATCTATATGAATTCCCCATTCCCGTCGCCCGGGGAGCGGCAGCGCTTTTTGGCCCTTACGCCGGAAACCTGGCAGGGGGCCTGGTGACGGGAATAATAGGCCTTTCTATAGGGATTTTTGTAGGCTGCCTGGTGATGTCTTTAGCGGAAACCCTGCAGGCCCTTCCGGTAATTTCCAGAAGAATCCATCTGGCAGTAGGCTTTCAATACCTGATTTTATCCATCGCATTGGGAAAAATGACCGGCGCTTTTCTCTATTTCCTGCGGGGAATGGGGGAAAGAATCGGTTAATTAACAGACTAGGAGGACTGGAAAATGGAAGTAAACAAAAAGGCGTATGACGCCTATGTAAAACAGGTAACCCCAACGAATTCTCTGCCTTTAGACATGGCTAAGGCTTTTGTGGCAGGAGGAATCATCTGCACCATAGGCCAGGGGCTTACGAATCTGTTTCTGGCAGGGGGATTGGAAAAAGAGGCCGCCGCCGCATGGACCCTTCTGTGCCTGATCGGCGCCAGCGTAATCCTTACCGGTCTCAACATCTACCCCAAGATTGTCAAACACGGCGGCGCCGGCGCCCTGGTTCCTATTACCGGCTTTGCCAATTCTGTAGTGGCGCCGGCTATTGAGTTTAAAACAGAAGGCCAGGTATTCGGGATCGGCGTCAAGATATTCACCATCGCCGGGCCGGTGATTTTGTTCGGAACCTTGGCCAGCTGGGTGCTTGGGGTGATTTATTGGATTGGAGGAGTAATGGGGGTTATTTGAGAAATGGATGGGGAAGTGAAAAATTAATTTGGTAGTTGGATTTATGAGCAGGATGATGGATAAAAATTCATTAGCCTGCTTTTTTGATGCTTTATGGGATACTAATATTAAAAAGAACAGTTGTTCTTGCTATTAATATATTGTTGTGATAAAATTATAAATAGGGTAAGGATAGGATTGTATTATTTTAGGATTATCTATAAAGAGTTGCTACATTGAATTTTCATATTATTACAGTTAGAGGATATTACTATGAGACAAGACTTTGCACAGATACTAAAAGATGCGAAAATAGATATTAGGGTCGAATATCAAAAGCTGTATGGAATGTTGTTTGATCGTAGTATTGATGTGCTGGGCGGAAAAAGAATTTCTGTATATGATGAATTAAGTGATAATTTTATTGGCTTTTATTTTCGAGGAACATGTCTTTCGATAGATGAATTTGATAATATGCATGGTTTTCATTTTGAGAAGGAGCCTGTAGATTTTAATATAGATAAGTTGATTTTATTGTGTGAGTATATAGAAAATATGTTAATGGGTTATCAAAGTACATTTAGTGTATCTGGATATGGTTATATGGCTATGACAGCGCAGATTCCAATCAATATTCAATTTTATATGATGCAAATAGGACAGGTAATTGAAAAAATTGGATATATGCGTGCAAACAAAGATGGATTAAGTATCTTTGTTGAAAAGTCTTCTGCTGCGATTGCTGTAGCTGAAATAGTTCCTAAAGAGTTATCGTACAAGGTTATTTCCTACAATCATTATACCATGAAAGGCAATCTAAACGCTAAAAAGGAAACGTTATTTGCTTTTGCAAATTTGCTTGAGCCGCAAAGGGAAAAAATGAGTAGCATCGACAATAAATTTTCAAGCGATTTGTTTTATGCATTTAATAACTTTAATATTCGACATAATAATATATCTCCAGAAAGTCCAAAGTATAAGAAACCTATAGCTGATTTAACACAGGAACAGTTAGAGTATTGGTATGATGAGATTTATCAGATGGCTCTTTTAGCATTCCTAAAATTAGAGCATGCCGAGCGAAAGAAAGCGTTTGATGAAATAAAGCATAAAATAGAGAATAAGATATAAGATTAAAAGAAAGAGGTTTGCATATGAAGACCTACAGTGAAATTGTAGACTTATTCCAGCGCGCAAATAATATTTTTTAATATTTGCTTGCTATTGAAATGAAGAAGTCAAGGCCCTTCCAAGGAGAAGAAGAAAGACAGAGAACGACTTAAGGCATTGACAAAGAATTTCTTTGATGATGTATGGGATGGAAAAGGTTTACCAGAGCATGTTTGTCGATATATTTTAGGTGTCTATTATGAAATTAATTATTATCGGGAATATATTTTAATTGAATATTATCGTCAAGGGGCAATGGTTAAGGATTACAGAAAAAAGTTTTGATTAAAAAAATTGTGCTATATAAATTGATTAAAGAATTATGAATAATGTGAGAAGACAAACTGTAGGTATAAAGAGGAGCTGGAGTTTATGTCGGAAAAAAGGGTAAATAATACGATATTTTTAATGTATCTGGTAACAGAAAGTTATCGTAAAAAATATGGTCTGTCAAGACAGGAGTATTTGCAGTTAGATAAGAAATATAAAATTTTAAATTATATTTCAGAATGTCCGGATGTTTTTGATAGTATGACAGAAAGGGAAATGGTGGAGGAAGTGGAACAATATGTATCAGAATTTTAAATATGTCTTGTATCATGGAACAATAGCCAATATTGAAAAAATTGATATAGGTCAGGGAAAAGGAAGAAAAGATTTTGGAAAGGGGTTTTACATGGCCGTTTCCCGCAGTCAGGCAGTAGGCATGATGCATAAAAAATATAAAGAGGCGGTTAGGCGGAGCAGGAATAAAAGGGCTTCTGATTTTACAGAACATCTTTATCAAATAGAATTGGATGATTTAGTAGTCAAATCTTTAAATATAAGATTTTTTGAGCAGGCAGATGAGGATTGGCTGGATTTTATTCTTATGTGCAGAGAGAAGGGGGGAACACCACATCATTATGATATGGTAATTGGGCCAACAGCAGATGATGATACGATGTTGTGTTTGAAAACATATTGGGATGGCCTATATGGAGTAGTTGGATCCTTAGAAGCTAAGAAGATTCTCCTGAATAATTTAGAAACAGAAAACTTGGGTATCCAGTATTTTATTGGAAAACAAGAAGTTGTGGACAGTGTAATAAAGAGTATAAAAGAAGTGGATTGGAGATGATGTGGTGAGGGGGAGTAAAATTGAGACAACAATAGGCCTGTGTGTGGTTGCATTAAGTAAATTTCTGATGAAGAAATATGGTATATCAGAAGAGGAAGCTTATCAGCATCTTATGGAGATGGATTTATATGAATTATTGCTCGATGTGGAGACTCGACTCTACTTGGAAACAAATGAGTTTTTGATACAGTGTTGCGAACTGGAATGCGATAAGGGTAAAGACGCATTGTATAGATTTATAAGTATAGATTAAATGTAGAGGAAAGAAAGTGCATTTCTAAGAAGCCCGATATCGGAAAAACGGATAAAGAAAGAGAAGAGGAATATCAATTAAATATATCAGAGGAAATCGGGGATGAGATCAGGAATATGTGTTCGTGTAGTCAGGTAATTGAGGAAAGAGGAATCGAAAATAAATGAAATATTACAGATATATCACCATATTAAATGTAAATATGATATTATTATAATTAAAATCTGAAAATAAAGAAAATAGTTAAAATATAACTGTAACAGTATGATTTTTCTATAAAATTTTTTTGTGCCTATGTTGACACACTCGAAGGGACAGGTGTTTGGGATTGGATGTAAGATTTTTACGATTACGGGGCCGGTGATTTTGTATGGGATATTGGCCAGCTGGGGGCTTGGGGTGGTTTATTGGATTGGAGGGGTGATGGCAGTTATTTTAAAAAATAATAAACCATTTTATATTGTAGTAGATTTTAAAGAGTATGAGGAAATAAAAGCGATTCAGGAATCCAGAAAAAGAAAAATCGCAGAAATGACAGAGCAATTAGTAGAAGATAATAAAGAGGCATTTTTGGAGTTAGCTAAATGATAATACTGACAGTAGAAGAAATCATAGAGGCTCATAGCAGATTAATACAAAAAACAGGTGGATTGAATGGGATCAGGGATAGGGCTTTGTTGGAGTCTGCGGTATTTAATATTTTGAGTAGTTTTGATGGGATAGAAGGTTTATCCGTCAATTGAGGAAAAAGCAGCACGTTTGATGTATTCATTGGTAAAAAATCATTCTTTTTTAGACGGAAATAAGGAGGAAAATCTGATCCAAGGAATAAGAGCCTGATGAAAATGTTTAATTTAATAGATATCGGCGAACACGCCGGAAGTGGAGTACCTAATATTTTTAACGTATGGGAGGATGAGGGATGGGAAGAACCTGTAATAGAGAAAGCTTTGATCCGGACAGAACGTCATTAACATTAAGATTTGTTAAAAAACAAGCGATAAAAACAAGCGATAAAAACAAGCGATAAAAAACAAGCGAATAAAACTGACAAAAATATGGAAAAAATCAGATTGTATCTGCAAGAACACGAAACAGCAAAAACAAGAGATATTGCAGAATTGCTTGGATTGAGTGTGGCTAGAGCCAGAGTTGTACTTTCTGATATGAATGATGTGGAAGCGTTGGGAACCAATAGAAACAGAATATATAGGCTAAAAATGTAATGGAAGCTGTTGGTATAATATCAATTTTTATATAATCATTCAAATGATTTCCGCATTACATGAAGAAATAGAATGACGAATGGAGCATTATGGGGTATAATAGATTGACAAAAGCGAGATCCAGCAGGCGGTTTCTGTTTTTGGAGCAGCTGCCGGCGAACAGGTAAGAGGAAACTGTATTATGCCATTTTTTGAAAACGTCAATGATAAATTTTTTAACCCCTTCTGCTGCAGGAACCGGGAAGTCTATTTTGAGTGCATCAGTCTTCTGATTGAGAAATCAAAGGAAATTCCGGTCCTTTATGAAACGGATGCGAGGAGCTGTCTGATTCTGTATCTGCAGAACTGCCGGTATTCCATCGAGACGGAGAATATCGGGGAGGAGGTGAGCAGCGGGCGCTCGCCGCAGGAGAATGCTTCCTCCATTCTCCGCTATTTCCGGATGTGCGGGTGGATTACGCCCCAGGAAATCGGGCGGAGCGGCGATAATATCGCTTCCGTGTCCGCCTACTGCCGGCGCCTGATTGATGCGGTACACAAAATTTTTGATACGGATGTCAACAGCGCGATCACAAATCATATTTTTTCGATTTATGAGATCTTGAAAGCGGCCCTTGCCAGGGACAGTGCCCGTGCTATCCGTCCCTATTCTAATATTTTGGTGCCGCTGATTGAAAATGAATGTGACTTAAAAAATGAGCTCCTGGTTTTAAAGGACAGCATCCGCGAGATTATGCGGACAGTGATAAAAATAGACAGTGCCAACAGTTTTGGACAGTTTTTAATTAAGGATGAGTTGCTGAACCGGTTTTTCAACGACTATTTCTTTATCAAAAAAAGCGGCCTGATCCCATCCTACATTGCGGGTATTGACCGGATGCTGATAAAGCTGAGAAATTCAGAACTGTATGGCCAGATGATTAAGGAATACAGGAAAATAAAAAATGCGGATGAAGCGCAGGCCAGGGAGCGGATCGACCGGCAGTTTGACGAGTTGGACAGCTTTATTAATCTGGAATATGACCAGGAGATCGGCTACATTGACCGGAAAATCAACACTTATTATAATCTGTATTCCACCCGCATGCTGATGGTGCTGAGCAATGGGACAAACCTGGAAAGTGAACTGAACCGTCTGCTTTTGCTGTTAAAAGATATGGATGAGGAAGACCGGGAACTGGCGCTGAGAGAGATTGGGCAGGCCCACCGTCTGCAGTCTGTCGGTTACATTGGCCGGAAATCCATAGAGCGGCGTCAGCGGCCAAATCCCAACATGGAACATGCAGGCCTGTCTGCCGGAACCCTCTCGGAGGAGGAAAAACGGCGGCTGACAGAGGAACTGCTGACGGAAATTCCGGACCGGTACAGCATGGACAATGTAAAAGAATATTTTGACCAGATGACGTTTGATAAGGGCAGGCTGTCGGTGGAGGAGTGCGGAGTACATACGAGAGACGATGCGATGATGATTGCCGCCAGCATGATTTATTCCGGCACGGCTGGATTTCCCTATGAGGTGGAGTTTGAAAGAGGAATGGTGGAGACAGAGGTGGCCGCCATTAGCAGAATACAGATAAAGAGGAAACAGCATGAGTGATATCAGTTTGCAGCTTACAATCAAAGAAGAAAGCAGTCATTTATTTAAGCGGTGCATCCGGAAGCTTCTGGAAGCTACCTTTATTTTGCGGGATCGGGATGAAAAGTTGTTTTCATTTATATCCCGGGAATCAAACCGGCAGGATATTTCCGAATATCTGCGGATGATCGGGTTTGATATTCTGGTGGATGAAAAGACCGGTGTGGGGATGCTGATTGCCAGCGAAGAGGACTCGGAGACTGTGGGATTAAAGCGTGCCAATGTGGTCACCTTTACAACGCTTCAGTACCATTTGCTGCTGGTACTTTGGAAAGTATATTTGGAAGGCCTGGGTTACAATGAGGGGAATTTTGTTACCAAGGGAGATTTGATTGACAAGATCAAGTCCTACGGACTGGTGCCGGCGCGCGCGGAGCTGAACGCTGCGTTTAAGCTTTTTAAGAAGTACAGTCTCATCAATTATGCTGAGGATGAGGACGGGGAGGATATGAAAATCAAGCTCTATCCGTCTCTACAGTTCGGTTGGGATCTGCCCCAGTTTCAGACGGTTGTGCGGGAGTATTTAAAGGAGGATGCCGAGGCGGTTCCGGAAAAGGAAGCAGGGAAGGATCCGGACCTTGCTGAAAATTTGGTGGAGTTTGAGGAGGAAGAATTATGATTTTGCTGAAAAAACTCCGATTGATTAACTGGTATGGCTTTGTCAATGAAACAGCACCCATCGGCTTTTTTACCTTGATTGCCGGAAAGAATGGAAATGGAAAATCGGTCATGCTGGATGCCATCAAATACGCGGCCTATGGCGATACGGTGTTCAATAAGTCTTCGGAAAGTAAGGGGAGCCGGACGCTTTCCTCCTACACCCGGGGCCTTCTGGATGCCACGGCGGGGACTTATATGCGTCCGGCAAGTAAGGTGCCCAATGTATACAGCCATATTGTGCTGGAATTTTATGACAAGACGGAAGAGAAATCCTTTATCCTCGGGACAGCGATTGAGACCAATGCGGCCAACAACTGCCAGTCCTACCGCTATGTGATGGACCGGAAAAGTCTGGAGGAGGTGGAGCATGTCTGTGTGGAAAATGGGATCGCCAGGCCCTATACGGCTTCGGAGCTGCAGAAACGGTATCGGCTGACTCTTTTGAACCGGGAACAGGGGCTTCCCCGGTTTATGCAGATGACGGGTCTGAAGCTGACCATCGACCAGCTTCCCACCTATTTGAGAAAGCTGCGGGGAATCATGTCCTATGACCCCAATGCGAAAATTGACCGTTTCATTAGGGAAAGTGTTCTGGAAGAAAAGAACGTGGACTTTTCCAAACTGATTGAGGCAAGGGAGAACATTGAACGGTTAAACGACATGTTTTCCAGTATTCAGGATGAGATTGGAGAGCTGGAGGGAATCCTTGCGGAGTATGACGGCTGCGAAAGTGAGAAAAATCGCCTTTTGACGGATGACATTAAAATCAGTTATAAGAAGATCAAGGGGCTGAACGGGGAAATCGAGAGGCGGACCCGGGAGCAGGTGCTGGCAAGGCAGAAAAAGGAAGAGACAGATCAGGCTCTGGCGGTGCTGGATGACCGCATGGGAAGCCTGGATGACCGGTTGATGGATGCGAGAGTCAGTCTGAATCAACTGGACAGTGCCAAAATGATCGAGGAGGAGAAACGGCGTCTGGCAGTTCTGGAAGGGAAGAAAAAGGAACTGGCATTACAATGCAGGGAACTGGAGGATTTCCAGACAAAAATCAGTGAGATTCTTCATGATTTTTTGAAGGAGGGCGGCGAAGCAGTCGGGAATAAGGAGGTTCTGGCTTCTCTGTGCAGCAGTGGGTATCCGGCGGCGGAGAAGCGCCATGCAGTTGAGGAATTGAAAAAGCTTGTGGATGCAGCCCATGAGAAACAAATCGGAGTCCTTGTCCGCGTGGAGCAGGGGCTGGGAGAGCTTGGCAGAAAGCTGAACGCACAACTGGCAATTGTGGAAGAGTGCAAAAAGCACAGGAATGCTTACGGACAGATTCCCGAATATGTGGGACTACGGGATGAAATCAACAAGGAATTTGCAAAACGGGGGATTCCGGAAAAGGCGCAGTTCGCCTGTGAATATGTGATAGGGATTTCTGATGAGAGTTGGCGGGATGCCATCGAGGCGTTTTTAGGTCCACGGCGCTACAGTATTCTGGTAGAACCACAATATTACGATATTGCGGATGATGTGCTGAACCGGTCCCAGTATAAGTACGCCCATCTGTTCAATACAAAGCTGCTGATGCGAAAAGAGATTAAACCGGAGGAGGATTCGGTGGTACATATGCTGGAAATCAAAAATCTCGTGGCAAAGAAATATTTTGGTTTCCAATTGGGACGCATGCATGGGGTGAAACTGAATGAGGTCCGGAATTTCGAGAATGCCATTTCCAGAGAAGGGCGTGTGTCTGTGGCCATGGACAGCTTTTTCCTGCGGTTTGAGAAAATTAGGGCTTACTACCTGGGACAGAAGACCTTTGAACTTAACCGGATCCGGGCCGAAAAAGAGATGCAGCGTCTGAATGAAGAAAAGAAGCAGTACCTGGAAGAAAAGAAAAGGGCAGAGGGACGGAAAAACCAGTTGAAAATGGATCGGGAGGCCTTTAAAGAATACCAGTACGATGTACACCGGCAGTATCAGGAGACGGCAGCAGCGGCAAAAGAGTCGGAAACTCAACTGAAACGGTTGAAGAAGGCCCAGCAGAATAACCGGGAGTATCTGGAACTGAGCCAGACGGTGGCGAGACTCCAGTCAGAGAAGGAGGCCGTAAAGAACGAGCAGGGGAAAAAGCTCCAGGAAAGCAGCGATCTGGAAACCACAATCCAGGTCTGCGGCAGGGACATTGACCGAAAGGCGGCAGAGCTTAAGAACGAGGAGGTTGTCTTTGGGGAGTTTGAGATTGAGGCCTATTCTGTAGTACAGAAAGCGGTGGAGATCTATGAGAAGTATCTGGAGAATGGGAAAAATGGTCCCGGCGGACTTCTTGCGCTTGAGACAAGAGGGCGGATCCAGCGAAGCATTGAGCAGCATAAGAAAGCACTTTTCGGACTGCAGGCGGCCTATAACGCAAAGCACGCGGACCTGGGACTTCCCACCGGCGAGGAGGGCCGGGAAATCTTCGCGGCCAGAAAAGACCGCATCTGGATGGATAATCTGCAGGAGGTGTGCAGGAAGCTGAAGGAGCAGACAAGACGGTATGAGGATATTTTCAAAAATGAATTTGTACTGACAATTCTGAAGTATTGCAGAAAGGCGCGGGAAGATTTAAAACAGATTAATTCAGAGCTTTCCCGGTTGAATTTCTCTGCCAAGTACCAGTTTGATGTCCACTATGTAAAGGACAGCTCCGAATATGCCAGAATCATTGAATTTGCGGAATATTTGGATGAGCGGGAAAAGTTGGGTACCGCGGACGGACAGATGACCTTTGGGATGTTTACCTCAGTTACTGATGAGGTGGGAGAGCAGCTGGAAAAGGATTTAAAACAGATTATCAACCGGATTATTGAAAAAAATAGCGAGGAAACCATCGCCCGATTTGCAGATTACCGGAATTATATGACCTATGAAATTTTAATCAGCAACCAGATTTTAGATCGGGCGAAGCTTTCCCGGCAGACCGGCTTCAATTCCGGAGCGGAAGTACAGATTCCATATCTTCTGATTCTGTCATCGGCGCTTTTGATGATCTATAATCAGAGGGTCAATTCTACGCGCCTTGTTTTTATTGATGAGCCTTTTGCCAAGATGGATCCGGGAAATGTAAAGCTGATGCTGGAGTTCATGAAGAAACAGAAACTGCAGGTGATTTTCTGTTCGCCGGACAAGACGGAATCTATCGGAAATGAGTGTGAGGTCATTCTTCCGGTGCTGCGTGTGCGGGCGGACAGTATGCTGCTTGGAATTGTGCAGTTCCATAAGGAGAAGGCAAATGAATCAGTATGAGGAAAAACTGCTGGTTTTGCTGGCAGAAAAATACAGGAAAAGTAAAAAGGACAACAAAACCGGCATGATTTCCAGGCGGACCCAGGCAAAGCCATCGGAGCTTTATAAAAATTATAATCGAAATGACGCGGATTTGGAACAGATCGAGGCGGTCAACCAGGCGGCAGAAGAATGCAGGGAAAAAGGCTTTCTTACCTATGAGATGAATGGATTCAGCAGTGAAATTATGAAAATCTATCTGGTGGATGAGAAAATCAGTGAGGTGGAGCAGTATCTGGCAGAGCATTATCAGTATGAACCCAAATATGTGAAACGGCAATATGTGGAACGGATGATTGAAACCTACGGTGGTAAATCGCCGGTGGCCGGCGGAGAGTGTGAGAAACTTAAACGGATACTGGATCGGAACGGGGTGCCCAAAGATTATCTTCAGACGGAGGAGATCTTAAAAGCGCTGGTGTTTATTGAGAACAATGAGCGGGATTTGTATCTGCGGGAGGCCTCCATGTTGATTTATGGAAGTTCCAAATATCTGGAGGAGCATACTTTGGAAAGCGTGTGCCGTCTTTTACGTGCACATTGGAACCGGCCGTGGGGAGAAGAGGAATTTTTCGATGAGATTTTGGAGGAATACCATATTACCAGAGAAAAGCAGAAAATATGCCTGAAAGGGGACATCACGATCCAAATCGCCGGGAAGGTGCTGGAGGTCGGCGCGCTGGAAGATGGGATCGAATTTTTTGCTGACGGGCTTGAAAAGCTGGAATCTGTCAGAGTGTGCACAGCTGATTTTGTGACGGTGGAAAACCGGACCGCTTACTTCCGATGTGGAAGAGCGGGTGCTTCGTTCTTTTATCTGGGCGGCTATGCGACCCGGTTTCAGCGGGATTTTTTGAAAAAGGTTTACCAGGACAATCCCGAGGTCCGGTATCTGCATTTTGGTGATATTGACGCGGGGGGATTCTATATTCATGAGCATTTGTGCCGGGTGACGGAGATTCCGTTTGAGCTGGATCGAATGTCGGTGAAGGAACTTGAGGATGAACGGTTCTCTGGCTGTTTACAGGAGTTGACGGAAAATGACAAAAAGAGGCTTGGGGCGCTTCTCGACAGGGCAGAGTACCGGGAGACAGTCCAGTATATGCTGGAGAAGGATGTGAAGCTGGAGCAGGAGATTGTGAGTTTGGGTGGGGGAGTACGTTTATGTGCTTTTGTGTGAGATAGATGTATTTCGTAAAAATGAGATTCCTGTGGCGAATGCCATGGCCGTACTTGGTGATCACATTCATACAAGGATTATAGCCTGGATCAAAGAATCGTTTTGCTCAGCAATGTGTACTCTTTTTTCTCTGCAGATACTATGCTGGCAATCAACAGCGAAAAGAGAGAATGAAAAAATTCATTCGCCTGCTTTTTGGATATTTGAAAATGCAGAAGTATGGAAGAAAAGATTGAGGAGATTAAAGGATGAGTACATATATCATGACGGATATTCATGGACATTATGACGCCATGAGAAAAATGTTTGAGAAAATCGGATTTTCTCATCATGACAGGCTGATTTGTGCCGGCGACTATATTGACAGAGGCCCCAAAAGCTATGAGATGCTTAAATGGATAGAGAATCCCGGAAAGAATGCCATTCTGGTCAGAGGAAACCATGATGAGGAGTTTATATATTATGTGGAACTGATGAAAATGATTTTCCAAAAGACAAAGCTGGATACCGGCAGTGTGGAAAATATAAAGTCCGTATATAAGATAGCAGGAAAAATCACTCCCTATTTTGACAGCTATGGGACTGTGGGACATTTGATTATGGAGAGAGGAGTCCTATTTTTGAGGCTGTCCCTGTGGGCGGACTGTATCCGGAAGATGCCGTATTTTTATGAGATTATGAGTGAAGGCAGAACGTGTATTATTGTCCATGGAGGATATATAGAAAGCCTTGAAAGCTTTGAAGGAGTCGAGACAGACGAGTCTTATGATTCACTGGAGGACTTTTACCTGACTGCCCGGGATGATGCCTATCTTTATGGCGGTGTGGAACATGGAATGATTATTGCGGGACACACTCCTACCACTGCCATGTATGAACTTCCCTTTAATCATGGAAATGTGTATCAATTCTATGATAAAGAAAAAGATTGTATTTTTTATGATCTGGACTGCGGTTATACTTTTAAAGATATCTGCTCTGATGCGAAGCTGGCATGCCTGAGGCTGGAAGATAAAAAGATTTTTTATATTCAGTAATCGGAAATGAAGCTGGAGGCGTACTGTATGCTGTACTTGGCCCCATTCCCATAATGTATGCAAGCGTTGTCTGCTTTTTAATGACTGCCCTGTTTGAATGTTCCATAAAATTGAGTTCTTTGTCTTAATCCCGACTGGTATCATAGTTTGCATTATAGGGCTGTCCGCAATGAGCTTTTTTAGGAACATGGAAAAGGAATAGCAGGAGGTGTCAGCATAAAGCAGGAAGCTTTTATGAAGGAATTGGGAGTGGAGCAGCTAAAATGACGCCAGATAATTTATGAGCAGAATATCTTCGGATGGAACTACGGCACCAGAGCAGTTTTCAAACATACTCCGGGACAATAAGCAGAGGGGAGATACTAAAAGAACACATGTGAAATCAATTTCATATATTTCACACAAAACCGGGATTGCAAAATTATACACATTTCCTATTTACAAACTTTTCATCTGAGAATATAATGGATTTAACGTACAAAAACGGACATGTCCCTGCAAACTGAGGGGAAAGAGACATAAGTGAAATTGATTACATAATAAGCGCCATATGCCTTATGAACTCTTAAATATGCAGGAAAGAAGAGACGTTTGGGAAAAAGAAAGGATTGTATTGGGAAATGGAAAAGAAAGCGGCTATGGAGACAGTTTACCGGAAAAGATTTGACAGGCATTTTGAGGAACTGCGCTGGCTCTATATGGAACTGTATAACAATGGTTCTATGTTTGCGGAATTATGTGAACAGATGGAGCAGTTTTATGAGGAACGGAGCAAAGATTTAAAGGCATTAGATGAAAAGCGGGAGAAGGATCCTCAGTGGTATAAACAGAACGATATGCTGGGGATGATGTTTTACATAGATAATTTTGCCGGAAATATGAAAGGCGTAGAAAAAAGGCTTGATTACATTGAAGAAAGCAATGTTAACTACATCCATCTGATGCCCTTTTTAGAGACTCCCAAAGGCCGGTCAGACGGCGGATATGCAGTATCGGATTTCCGGAAGGTCCAGGAAAATTTGGGAACAATGGAAGATCTGGAAAGCCTGACCCATGCCTGCCACAAAAAAAATATTAACGTGTGTATGGATTTTGTCATGAACCATACCTCAGAGGATCATGAGTGGGCAAAGAGAGCCCGCCAGGGAGAAGGCGAGTACATGAGCCGCTATTTCTTCTTTGACAGCTATGATATTCCCGCAGAGTATGAAAAGACCGTGCCTCAGGTGTTCCCCACCACTGCGCCGGGGAATTTTACCTGGCTTCCTGACGCAGGCCATTATGTTATGACCAGCTTTTATCCCTATCAGTGGGATTTGGATTACCGGAATCCCAGGGTCTTTAACGAGATGATTTACAACTTCCTCTATCTGGCCAATCGGGGGCTGGATATTATCCGGATTGATGCGGTTCCCTATATTTGGAAGGAACTGTATACCCAGTGCCGCAACCTGCCCCAGGTACACACCATAGTCCGCATGATGCGGATCATCAGTGAGATTGTCTGTCCGGGCATCCTGCTCCTGGGTGAAGTGGTAATGGAGCCGGAAAAGGTGGTTCCCTACTTTGGCACTGTGGAGAAGCCGGAATGCCATATGCTTTACAATGTTACCACCATGGCAACCACCTGGCATACAGTGGCAACCCGGGATGTAGGCCTGTTAAAGCGGCAGATTGATATTTTAAGCAGCCTTCCTAAAGATTACGTGTTCCTCAATTATTTACGGTGCCACGATGACATCGGCTGGGGACTGGATTATACAACACTTGCTGAGGAAGGAATTCAGGAGTGCAGTCATAAGAAATATATAAATGACTATTTCCAGGGTTATGACGGCAGCAGTAACAGCCGGGGCGAGCTGTATAATGCAGACCCCATAACCGGGGATGCCAGATTTTGCGGAACTACTGCATCTATGTGCGGCATAGAGCGGGCTGGTTTTGAAGGAAACGAGACTATGATGGATGAAGCCATTCAGAAGGATCTGATGCTTCATGCCTACATGTTTATGCAGTCCGGAATCCCGGTGCTTTACAGCGGAGACGAGATTGGGCAGGTTAATGACTATACATATAAAGAAAACCCGGAGAAAGCCGAAGATTCCCGCTATATCCACAGAGGAGCCATGAACTGGGAAAATGCCGGACGGCGCCATGACAAAGATTCCATGGAGAGCCGGATTTTTGAAGGGTTGGATCGTCTGGAAAAGATCCGCAAATCGGAAAAAGCCTTTGTAGCGGGAGCCGATACCTGGACCATTGAGACTTGGGATAAAAGCATTTTGTGTATTGGCCGGTATTTTGAAGGGGAAAAAATTATCGGGCTGTTTAATTTCAGCGAATATGTCAGAATCGCCTGGATCAATGAAACAGACGGAGACTATGTAGACCTTTTGTCCGGAGAGACCGTAAAGCCTATTGGACTTACGATTCCGGCTAATGGATTCTATTATTTAAAAAAGAGATAAATTTTCTGCCAGACAATGTGCCGGTGCGGACTTAGATTCCCACCGGCACACTGCGTGTGGAGCCTACTTTCAATAAAGCAAAGGAGCTAAGACCATATGAATATAGCAGAAATTGCCAGACAGGCCGGAGTTTCCAGGGCTGCAGTTTCCCGATACTTTAATCAGGGATACATTTCAGAAGAAAAGCGGGAGGCTATCCGGAAAGTGGTGGAGGAAACCGGGTACCGGCCGTCCCTCCAGGCCCAGACTTTAAGAACCAGAAAAACCAAAATGATAGGAGTTATTGTCCCACAGATCGCATTTAATTCCATTGGAAAAATTGTAGAGGGAATTCTTTCGGTTCTTAATGAGCGGGGTTATCAGATGGTACTGGCCGTCACTCAAAATGATCCTAAAAAAGAACTGGAATACTTAAAGGCATTTGATGAAAAACAGGTGGATGGTGTGCTTTTTTCAGCTACCATCCTGACAGGCGAGCATAAAAATACTTTAAAAAATATGAATGTACCGGCAGTGATCATGGGGCAGGAGATGCCGGGCTTTCCCTGCGTTTACCATGATGATTACCATGCCCTCTACGATTTAACCAGGTTGTTTTTAGAAAGAGGGAGAAAGAAGCTGGGATATATCAGCGCCACTCATCAGGACAAGGCAGCCGGAAAGGCCCGGTATCAGGGCTTTGCAGACTGTGTCCGTGACTGGGGGGCCGGGGAACTTGCAGATAATTATGTAGTTGCGGATTTTTCCATAGAATCAGGCCGGAAAAAAGCAGAGGAGCTTCTGAAAAAATGCCCCGATTTGGACGGACTTCTCTGCGCTACCGATGAGATGGCAGTGGGAGCCATTCAGTATTTGAGGGAACAGGGGATAGAGGTTCCGGAGCAAATCCAGGTGTCCGGCCATGGGGATTCTGCCCTGGCAGGCGCTGCCAGCCCGCCTCTTACCACCGTCCATTATTCTTACGAAAAAAGTGGGGAGACGGCTGTAAACATGCTTTTGGAAATGTTGAATCAGGGGGATACCCTTTTGAGGGAAGTGAAGCTGGGGTATTCCATTGTAGATAAACTTTGACTTATCTCCCAAAGTAAGCTATAATTTTCCGTAACGGTTCAGACGGCATAGGATTTGACGCGGATTTTGTACCTTAAGCTTGCGATTTTCCGCAGAAGCGTGGGGAGGATGAATATTTATGAGGATTTTAGTGATTAACAGCGGCAGCTCTTCTTTAAAGTTTCAGGTGATTGACTCTGAAACAGAGGAAGTACTGGCAAAGGGGCTGTGTGAGCGTATTGGCATTGACGGGGTGTTTACCTATAAGACCGGCAGCGGCGTTTCCATAAAAGAGCAGATCCCTATGAAGACCCACACAGAGGCAGTACATACCCTTTTAGACATGCTGGTGGACAAGGAAAAAGGGATTGCAGAGGATTACAGTGATATTGATGTTATCGGACACCGGCTGGTTCACGGAGGGGAGAAATTTACCGGCTCTGTGGTGATTACGGATCAGGTGATTGATGCCATGACAGAGTGTAACGACCTGGCGCCTCTCCATAACCCGGCCAATATTATTGGTGTGAATGCCTGCAGAAAACTGATGCCCCATACCTTGATGGTAGGGGTTTTTGATACGGCTTTTAACCAGACAATGGAGCCCAAAGCATTTTTATACGGCCTCCCTTACCGGTATTATGAGAAATATAAAATCCGCCGGTATGGTTTCCACGGCATCAGCCACAAGTATGTGTCCCAGCGGGCGGCAGAGTTTTTAGGCCAGAATCCCAAAAGGGTGAAAACCATTGTGTGCCATCTGGGAAACGGAGCCAGCATCAGCGCGGTAAAGTATGGGCAGGTGATTGACAACTCTATGGGCTTCACCCCTTTAGAAGGGCTGGTTATGGGAACCCGGTGCGGGGATGTGGATCCGGGAGCTCTGGAGTTTTTGGCCAAAAAGGAAAACCTGGATTTTTCTCAGATTATGCAGATTTTAAATCAGGAGTCTGGCGTACTGGGGATCTCCAAGAACTTTTCCAGCGATTTCAGGGAACTGAAAGACGCGGAGATCAAATACAACGAAAAAGCGGGACTGGCCAGGGAAATTTTCTCCTACAAAGTGGCAAAGTATGTGGGCAGCTATGCGGCGGCCATGAACGGAGTGGATAATATCGTCTTCACTGCGGGAATCGGTGAAAACGATTCTGATATCCGCCAGGAAATCTGCGATTATCTGGAATTCCTGGGAATCACTATTGATGAGGTAAAGAACCGGGATCAGGCTGAGGCGGTGAAGATTTCCACCGGCTCTTCCAAAGTTAACGTTCTGGTGATAAAGACCAATGAGGAGCTGGAAATCGCCAGGGAGGCAGCGGCGGTGGCAAATCAGCAGAAGACAGCGAAAAACATTTAGAAAGAAGGGATAAACCTCAATGGAAGATACACAAAAAGTTACACTATTTGAGCAGACTCCTATCTCCAAAGCTGTAATGCAGTTGTCCGTCCCTACCGTTTTAAGCTCCCTGGTTATGGTGATTTATAATCTGGCAGATACTTATTTTGTGGGGATTTTAAATGATTCTATCCAAAATGCCGCGGTTACGCTGGCGGCTCCGGCACTTTTAGCTTTTAACGCAGTTACCAATCTGTTTGGCGTGGGAAGTTCCAGCATGATGAGCCGGGCCCTGGGGCGGAAAGATCACGAGATGGTGCGGCGCAGTTCGGCTTTTGGATTCTATTGTACCTTATTTGCGGGAATGTTATTTTCCCTTTCCTATACCATATTAAAAGCTCCGGCCATGACGGTGCTGGGAGCCACAGACCTGACAGAGGCCGCTACGGCAGAGTATTTAAAGTGGACGGTAAGCTGCGGCGCAGTTCCGGCCATGCTGAATGTGGTAATGGCTTACCTGGTAAGGGCGGAGGGGGAGTCTCTTCACGCCAGTATCGGCACCATGAGCGGATGTCTGCTAAACATTATTCTGGATCCGATCTTTATCCTTCCCTGGGGACTTAACATGGGGGCGGCAGGAGCCGGATGCGCCACCTTTTTGTCTAACTGTGTGGCCTGCTGCTATTTCTTTGTTTTAATATTTCTTAAGAGAAAGCACACCTATGTCTGCATCAACCCTAAAAAGCTGAGCCGAAATAAGGCTATTCTTCTGGGAGTATGCGGTGTGGGAATTCCGGCGTCAATCCAAAACCTTTTAAATGTAACAGGAATGACCATTTTAAATAATTTTACGGCAGAATATAAAGCCGACGCGGTGGCGGCTATGGGCATTACCCAGAAAGTGAATATGGTGCCCGTATATGTGGCGCTTGGTATTTCTCAGGGAATTATGCCGCTGATTAGTTACAATTACGCCAGCGGCAATCATAAGCGGATGAAAGAGACTCTGTTCTTTTCTTTAAAGATGTCTCTTAGTTTTCTCACCGGAGCAACGCTGCTTTACTTTGCAGGGGCAGGTCCCATTATCCGGATGTTTATGGACAATGAAAATGTTGTGGCTTACGGAACCCGTTTCCTCCGGGGCTTTTGCCTGGGACTCCCCTTTTTATGTATGGACTTTGTGGCAGTAGGCGTATTCCAGGCTACAGGTATGGGAAGAGAGGCCCTGATTTTTGCTATTATGAGAAAAATTGTCCTGGAAATCCCGGCCATCTATTTGTTAAATTATTTGTTCCCTCTGTATGGTCTGGCCTATGCTCAGCTGGCAGCTGAGGTGGTGCTGGCCACTGCTGCAGTGGTGGTGCTGGTAAAACTGTTTCAGCGCCTGGAGCGGCAGTCCGGAAGAAAAAATTTACAGAAAGCAGAGGAATAACCTATGTTTCGATTAGAAGACACCCCAAAGGCCGCAGGTTTGTTTGCCGGAAACCAGGAGACTATGGTTTGGTCCTGCCTGGATCAAACCATGGGAGATATTTATGTAGAGAACCTGGAAGTGCCTCAGGGAGCCGCCGCCTGTCTGGGGGATTTCTGCTTTTTGGCAGGGGAGGCGGAACCGGAACTGCTAAAGGATCTGTTAAAAGAACGGCCTGAGATTACCCTTTTTGTGCCGCCGGATGAAGAGTGGGCGGCTTTGATAGAAAAGATTTGCGGCTCTGGAGCCAAGCGGTTTACCCGGTATGCCATTTTAAAAGAAGAGAATGTATGGGATCCGGACTATTTGGAAAGCATTGTAAAAAGCCTGCCGGAAGGCTTTGAGCTAAAGCTTCTGGATGAAGGGATCTATGACTATGCCAGGGAAAACTCATGGGCAAGAGACTGGGTATCCCAATTTCCCACTTATGAGGATTTTGCGAAAAAGGGGCTGGGAGTGGCGGTTGTAAAAGACGGTATTCCGGTGGCGGCTGCTTCCTCCTACTCAGCCTATAAAAAAGGAATTGAGGTGCAGATTGATACCCATTTAGATTATCGGAGAAGAGGCCTGGCCCTGATATGCGGGGCAAAGCTGATTTTAGAGTGCAGGAAAAGAGGACTTTATCCAAGCTGGGATGCCCAGAGTTTAAAGTCTGTTGCCCTGGCGGAAAAGCTGGGCTATCACCGGGGAAAGGAATATACGGCCTATGCCCTTACAGGGGTGGACACCAGCTGGCCTCAGATATATCCAAAGAATAAGGAACCGGATATAGAGACCATAGGGGCTTACATCGGTTCGCCTTACTGGGAGAACCTGCGCCGTTTTATTGAAGAAACGTACCATTTAAATCCGTCTGTCCAGTATAGTTGCTGTTCCATGGCCCCCGGATGGAATGTGAAATATAAAAAAGGCGGAAGAGCTTTGTGCACCATGTATGCCAACCGGGGCTTTTTTACCTGTCTGGTGTGTATCGGCCAGAAAGAAGCCGCGGAAGCGGAGGCCCTGCTTCCTATGGCAGATCCTTACGTAAAGCGCCTTTACGAAAACACCCCTGTGGGAAACGGCACCCGGTGGCTGATGATAGACGTTACCTCGGAAAGCATTGAGAAGACCGTGGAGGAGCTGTTGCTGGTGCGGATAAAGCCGCCTGAAAATAAGACTAAATAAGAAAGGATTTTTCGTATAACGTGACAACAAATCAGAATTGGAAACTTCCGTTTTTCACCATCGCCACAGGCCAGGCCGTATCCCTGATCGGAAGCTCGGCTGTCCAGTTTGCCCTGATCTGGTGGCTGGCGGAGCAGACCGGCTCTCCTATGATCATGGGAATGGCAGGATTGGTGTCTTTTTTGCCTATGACAATATTAAGCCCCTTTGCAGGAGTGGCGGTAGACCGTTACAGCCGGAAATGGATCTGCATCGGGGCAGATCTTTTTACAGCGGCCCTGGCTTTTATCTATGCGGTGCTTATCCGGAGCTTTGACATGCCGGTGTGGACCGTGGCGGTTATTCTTTGTCTGAGAGGTATGGGGGGAACCTTTCAGCAGCCAGCTATCTCCGCTATTATCCCTCAATTAGTTCCCCAGGAAGAGCTGGTTCGGGCAAACGGCTGGCTTCAGCTCTTAAACTCCGGCTCTTTTATTTTGGGTCCGGTAATCGGGGCAGCTCTCTATGCGGCCGTGCCTATGTGGGTAATTCTTTTAACAGACGTAGCCGGGGCCCTCTTTGCCAGCGGGGCGCTGCTGTGGGTAAAGATCCCGGCTCTTCCTGCTACAGGGCAAAAGGTTCAGGGATTTGCCGCCCAGTTCCGCCAGGGAATGGAGGTTTATAATGAGGATAAACAGCTTCTTATGATTGTGGCGGCGGAAGCCCTCTGTATGTTTTTCTATGCCCCCTTATCTACTTTTTATCCTCTGATGACCAGCGATTATTTCAGCCTTCCTGCCGTCTACGGCGGCATTGTGGAGACAGGCTTCGCAGTGGGGATGATGGGGGCGGCCCTGCTGTTTGGAAGCGTCTGGAAGGTAAAGAGGAAAATCGCCGTGTCCTATATAGGGCTCCTTGGCCTGGGGGTTACCTCCGCAATCTGCGGACTTCTTCCCCCGGCTTTTGCAGGGTGGCTTATCTTTGCCGGGATTTGTCTTTTAATGGGGGCTTTCGGAAATGTTCATTCCATTCCCCTGATTGCTTATATGCAGGAAACCATTGCGCCGGAGAAAATGGGGCGGGCCTTTTCCCTTATGACTCTGATTGGCTCCTTATCCATGCCTGTAGGCCTGGTAATTGCCAGTCCCATTGCGGAAAGGGTAGGAGTCCGGGCCTGGTTTTTGGTATCCGGCATTGGAATGATAATGATTGTAGCAGGAGTTTTAAGTGTAAATTGGATGAGAAGAATCAGCAAAAAAACTGCGTTGTAAAAAGGAGATAAGAATAGTTATGAAAAATCGTTTTTGGATAACCGGAACCATTGTTGCGGCTGCCGCGGCCTTTGCCCTGGTCGGCTGTGGGAAAAGCAGTAGTAAAGAGGCTTCTGCCGCCGATTCTGCCCGGGAAGAGATAACAGAAGGGACCTCAGAAAACCGGGATGCCCTGGCTCAGATTAAGGAGAGAGGAGAATTGATTGTGGCCATGGAGGGGACCTGGTCTCCCTGGACCTACCATGATGAAACGGATAAGCTGGTGGGATATGATGTGGAGGTGGCGGAAAAACTGGCGGAAAAGCTGGGGGTTTCCGTTACCTTTGTAGAAGGAGAATGGGACGGCCTTTTTGCAGGGCTGGACGCAGGCCGCTATGACCTGGTAATTAACGGGGTGGAGGTAACCGACGAGCGGGCTGAAAAATATGATTTTACCATCCCCTATGCCTATATCCGCACTGCCGTGATTGTAAAAGGGGAGAATAATGAGATCCAGTCTTTTGAGGATTTAAAGGGCAAAAAAACTGCCAACACCATTTCCAGCACCTATGCGGAGCTGGCGGAACAGTACGGGGCAGAGGTAACCGGCGTAGATGACTTAAACCAGACCTTTGAGCTGCTGCTTTCCGGCAGAATCGACGCCACCTTAAATGCAGAGCTGACGTATAACGACTATATGAAGGCACAGCCGGACGCGGATTTAAAAGTTGCCGCCCTGACAGAGGATGCTTCCCATGTAGCCATTCCGGTGCGGAAGGGCCCGGAGACCGAGTCCTTAAGGGCTGCTATTGATGAAGCCATTACCGATATGACCCAGTCAGGAGAGCTTTCTGAACTTTCACAGAAGTATTTTGCCATTGACATTTCACAAAACTAGACCAAAGGAATGATGAGCTTTGAGTATGACCAAAGAGGAATTAACGCTGGAGATCATCCGGCGCTTAAAGGAAGAGTACCCGGATGCAGGCTGCACTCTGGACTATAACCAGGCCTGGAAGCTTTTGGTGGGAGTCCGGCTGGCGGCTCAATGTACGGATGCCAGGGTCAATATTGTGGTGGAAGACCTTTATGCCAGATTCCCGGACGTTGCAGCCCTGGCAGAAGCAAAGGTGGAGGATATAGAAGCCATTGTCCGCCCCTGCGGCCTGGGAAAAAGCAAGGCCAGGGACATAAACGCCTGTATGAAAATCCTTCATGAACAATATGGGGACCAGGTACCTGATGATTTTAACGCCCTTTTAAAGCTGCCGGGAGTGGGAAGAAAAAGCGCCAACCTGATTATGGGGGACGTGTTTGGAAAACCGGCAATTGTCACTGACACCCACTGCATCCGCCTGGTAAACCGTATGGGCCTGGTAGACGGCATAAAAGAGCCTAAGAAGGTGGAAATGGTTTTGTGGAGGCTGGTGCCGCCGGAGGAAGGAAGCGACTTTTGTCACCGGCTGGTATTTCACGGCCGGGATGTGTGCACGGCACGGACAAAGCCTTACTGCCATAAGTGCTGCTTAAAAGATATCTGTGCCAGACAGGGAGTGGAGGAATGAGCAATGCGTATTTTACATACGGCTGACTGGCATCTTGGAAAAAATATTGAGGGACAAAGCCGCCTGAAAGAGCAGAAAGCATTTTTGGAAGACTTTGTCCGCATTGCCAGAGAAGAACAGGCAGATTTGGTGATTATCGCCGGAGATGTCTATGACAGTGTCAATCCGCCTGCAGAAGCGGAAAAGCTGTTTTACCATACCTTAAAGCAGGTGACAGAAGGCGGAAAACGCCTGGTTCTTGTCATCGCCGGAAATCATGACAGCCCGGATCGCCTGGTGGCGGCCGGGCCTTTGGCTATGGAGCACGGTATTTTAATGGCAGGACTTCCAAAAACAGTGATCCCGGAAGGCGTCTACGGAAAGCACCGGGTCACGGCTTCCGGGGAAGGGTATGTAGAGGTGGAGATAGGCGGGGAAAGAGCCGTTATCCTTCTTCTTCCCTATCCAAGTGAAAAGCGTCTGGGAGAAGTAATTTACCGGGAAATGGAGGAGGGACAGGAGAGGGCGGCTTCCTATGGGGAACGGGTAGGCCTGTTCTTCTCCCGGCTGGAAAAGCATTATCGGGAGGATACCATTAATCTGGCGGTTTCCCATCTGTTTGCCATGGACGCGCAGGCAGCCGGGTCAGAGCGGGGAATGGAACTGGGCGGTTCCTACCTGGTGGACGGAAGCCTTCTGCCCCAAAAAGCTCAGTATATTGCCCTGGGCCATGTCCACAAGCCCCAGGCAGTGCCTCACACAGAGGGAAGGGCCTTTTACAGCGGAGGGCCAATGATTTACCACCGTAGCGAGGCAGGAGGGACCAGGCAGTGTATCCTTGTGGAGCTTCACCCGGGCCAGCGTTTTGTGAAAAAAGAGATTCCTCTGCCGGTTTACAAGCCTGTCCGGATTTGGCGGGCAAAGGATGTGGAAGAGGCCATTTCTCTGTGTGAAGCCAATAAGGAAGAGGAGTCTTTTGTGTATCTGGAAATCCAAACGGATCGGGGCTATATTCGGGAGGACGAGATCCGGAAAATGAAAGCCTTAAAAAGCGATATTCTGGAAATCCGGCCTATTCCGGTGGGGGAGCTTCAGGCTCAGAGCCTGGGGGAAGGGCTGGAGGAAAAAGGCTTAAAAGAGCTGTTTATCCGATATTACTGCAGGGAAAACGGCGGAGCCCGGCCGGATCAGGAATTGATCGAGCTTTTGCTGGAACTGGCCGGGGAGACAGAGAGGGAGGATGAAAGCCTATGAAACCCTTAAGACTTACAATTAAAGGCCTGAACAGTTTTGCAGAAGCCCAGACCATTGATTTTGAAGAACTGTCCTCCAGGGGGATTTTCGGCATCTTCGGGCCTACGGGAAGCGGCAAAACCACCATATTAGACGGAATCACCCTGGCTCTCTACGGGGATCTGGCCCGCCGCAGCAACGGATTTGTCAACTCAGGAGAAGAAGTGCGCCAGGCAAATATTTCCTTTGTATTCCGGATTTCCGGAAAAGTTCCCCGAACCTATCAGGTGGATCGCAGCTATACCAAAAATAAAGATTTTTCCAAAAAGCCGGTGTCAAAAAGCGTGTTAAAAGAGATTACCGGCGGGGAGCCCCTGATCCTGGAGGAAGGGACCGGAGCGGTAAACCAGGCCTGCCAGAGGCTGATAGGCCTTACCAAGGAGGATTTTTTAAGGACTGTGGTTCTGCCTCAGGGAAAGTTTTCCGAGTTCCTTATGTTGACGGGAAAAGAGCGCAACGAGATGCTGGAGCGCCTGTTTAATCTGGAAAAATACGGGGAAGCGCTGGCTGGCCGTATCGGGGAGGAAAAGCGGAAAATAAGCCGGAATATGGAAAACCTGTCCGGGCGCCTGTCCGGATACGAAGACATTTCCGGGGAAATTCTTAAGGAAATAAAAGGGCAGCAAAAAAGCTGGGAAAAGGAATTTAAGAGTTTAAACATTCAGGCCCGGAGTATGGCAGAAGAGTTTGAAAAAAAGAAGCAGATCCGCTTTTGGACCCAGGAACAGGAGGGGTATAAAGCCCAAATGGCCCGTTTGCAGCAGGAGGAGGAACAGACCGGGATCTGGGAGAAGAAAATTAAAATGGCAGAGGAAGTAAAGGCCATAACCCCTGTGCTGGAAAACTGCTTTCGAAAAACACAGCAGAAAGAGGAGAAGGAAGCAAATTGCCTGGCTTTAAAAAGTGCTTTGGATAAGGCTGGAGAGGAAAGGGAAAGGGCTCAGTCTGCATTGGAGAAAGCCATGAGGGAGGGAGAACAAATCCCGGACCTGGAGGCAAAACAGAGAAACCTGGAACTGGCAATCCCCAAAAATGAAACTCTGGCAGCTCTGGAAGAAGAGAACCAAGGCCGGAAAAAAGAGCTTTTCTGTCTGGAAAGCTTTCTTTTAAAGCTGTCTGAAACCCGGGAACAAATAAAAGAATCCCTGGATGAAAAAAAGAAGGAAAGAGAACAGATTTTAGGAGAGCTGGAGAACTGCCAGGTTTCTGTAGAGACCCGAAAGCTGGTACAGGATGGGGTAATATTAGAGAGAGATTATCAGGCAGCAGGCAGAGAACTTAAAAAATGGGAAAATTTGAAAAAAAGTATGAAAGAACAGATTGTTTCCCAAGAGGAAACGGAGAGGAAGCTGAAAGAAGAGGAGAACAGGATTTTTGAAGAATTGTCAAAATACCGGGCACAGGAGAGGGAACAGATGGCCCGGATATTTCGGGAAGATTTGGAGGAAGGAAAGCCATGTCCGGTCTGCGGCTCTATTCACCATAATTTGACCCTGGTCTTAGAAGAGGGAAAGGAGCGGTCAGAGGAAGAGAGGAAGCAGGGCCAGGGGGCAGAGGAGCTGGAGGAAGGTTTTCGAAAGATTCAGAAAAAGCATGGAGAAGCCCAGGTCCTTCTGTCCGCGTCAGCAGCCAAAAAGGAAGCGGCGGAAGAGACAGTTAAGGAACAGAGAATCAAAATGGAGAAAATGAAAAAGGACTGGGAATTCATAAGAAATGCCTGTCCGAGGGCGGAAGAAGAGACTTTCCCAAAGATGGATCCCGGCTCTGCTTTCGATTTTTTTCACAAGAAACAGGCACAAATCAATGAGATGGATGAGAAAACCCAGAAGCTGCGATTGTCAGAGCGGGAACTGACAGAGAAAATAAAAAGCCTTGAGGAGAAACAGGAAAAGACCCGTAGGGAGGAGACTCAGAGCCAGATTGAGAAGGCCCACCTGGAGGCGCAGAAAAAAGAAGCGGAAGAGGCGGCTAAAAGCCTTAAAAAGGAGATTGCTTCTCTGGCAGGGGAGTGCAGGGATGTAAAAAAAGAACTGGAAGAGGTAAAAAGCCGGATTGAGTCCATTGAAGGTACAGTAAAAAGGGCAAAAGAAGCCTTAGAAGAGAAAACGCGGAATTTCCAGGAGGCAGAACACCGGCTGGATGTGGAAAAGACCAGCCTGAGCCACGAAAAAAGCGAATTGGAGGAAGCCAAAGCGTTACTTTCCCAAACCCTGCTTCAATGCCCGAGACTGGAAAAGGAGATGGAAGAGCAGATGATTTCTCTGAAAGAGGCGGCGGCTGTCTGGAAGGAAACCGATGAAAAGCTGGCTTTCCTGAAAGAGAAAATCCGGTGTCACCAGGAAGAGACGGTGCGCTTGACAAATTTAATGAAAGAAAAGGCTCTCCAGCTTGACGGACGTTCTCTGACAGAAGAAGAGTGGAACCAGGCACTTTTGGAAAAAGAGGAGATGGAAACCTGTCTTGAGAATCAGAGCGCCCAGGGAACCAGACTGGCTGACCAGGTTTCCCGGGAAACCCGCCGCCTTCAGGAGAAGGAGGCCCTGTTGGCTGAATATGAGAAAAAAGAGCATCGCTGGGGCCTGATTCTTCAGATGGAAAAGCTGATAAAGGGAAAGCGGTTTGTGGAATATGTGGCCAGGGAAAAGCTTTCCTATGTTTCCAGGGAAGCATCGGTGTTTCTTAGAAAGCTTTCCAGGGGAAACTATGAGCTGGAATGTAATGAACAGGGACATTTCCGGATTATTGATTACAAAAACGGAGGGATCCGCCGGGAGGTGGGGACCTTGTCAGGAGGAGAAATCTTTTTGGCTTCCCTGTCCCTGGCTTTGGCTTTATCCTCCCAGATCCAGCTTACCAACCATGCGCCTTTGGAGCTGTTTTTCCTGGATGAAGGCTTCGGAACCCTGGATGACAGCCTTTTGGATGTGGTGATGGAGGCTTTAGAAAGCCTTCATGGCTTCAGCAGCCGGGCCATCGGCCTGATTACCCATGTGGAAAAGATCCGCAGCCAGATCCCGGTAAAACTTATGGTGACTCCTGCAGAAAGCGGAGGAAGGGGGAGCAGGGTGGAGATTGTGTATTCATAAGGGAGCCCCCATGGGGTCGGATGCGATTTTTTTCATGGAGCAGACGCAGACCAAAATGGTGAGAGTATAGCACAAATTGACCAGTTGGTTAATAATATAAAATTTGTAAAGTATACTTGACAAAAAGCGCAAAGTAAACTATACTAAAAATGCAAAGCAAGCTATACAAGAATCTTACATGTAAGAAAGAAAAAGGAGAATTACCGTTGAAAAACCGGATACAGGAGCTGAGAAAAGCCGCACGTTTATCCCAGGAAGAATTGGCGGCCTGCGTAGGGGTTACCCGGCAGACCATTACATCCTTAGAAAACGGAAAGTACATGGCGTCCCTGCCATTGGCTTGGAAGATAGCCAGGTATTTTCAAACCACCATTGAGGAAATTTTTATTTTTGAGGAGGAAGAAGCATGAAAACTCAATACAGAAAACTGGTAAAATTTAGAACCTCTATTAGCGTATTGTTTATCCTGTTTGGGGCAATCACCCTGGCCGCATCCTTAGGAGGCCTTAAACTTCTGGGCTTTTCCGAACAGGCAGAAGGCCTTGGAAGCTGGTATGGAGGAATCGGAGCCGGGCTTCTTGGGGCAGGGGCGGCCCTTTTTGTTAAAAACCGGCTTCTTCTGAAGGATGAAGAAAAATTAAAAAAATCTGAAATCCTGGAATATGACGAGCGGAATCTGTATTTAAGAGATAAGACGATGGTGATTACCGGCTATCTTTTGATTGCAGGCCTGTATGTGAGCATGATGATTTTAGGATTCGCCAACCCCTTTGCCGCCCAAATCCTTTTGATGGTGCTGGGAAGCTATCTGGTGGGAATGTGCGGGGTCTATGCCTTTTTGAAAAGAAGGGTGTAGAAAATGCAGAGGAGCAGATAGATCCTTAAAACCGAATAATGTACCGCACAAGCGGCGTTTCTCACTTCCCACAAGGAAGAACAGGAACGCCGCTATTTTTGTGCCACAATAAAATAAAGTATATCATACACTTACTATTATTTGGCTATCCGATTATAATTATATTGATATAGTTTGAGGAAAAGCCTGTTGACGGGCGGCATATTCGTAAAAAATAAAGGACGGTGATAGGAAATGAAACACATTTTCCTTGTTGAAGATGATTTGAGTCTAATTGGCGGCTTATCTTTTGCTATTAAGAAACAGGGATATGAAGTGGATATTGCTCAGACATACCTTGAAGCGGAAGCAAAATGGATAAATGGCAAATACGATTTAGTCATTTTAGACGTATCACTTCCAGACGGTTCTGGTTATGATTTATGTAAAAAAATCCGAGAAACATCAAAGATACCAATTATGTTTCTTACTGCGGCTGATGAAGAAACAAACATCATAATGGGACTGGATATAGGCGGTGATGATTATATTACAAAACCTTTCAAATTAGCGGTATTTTTGTCAAGAATAAATGCTTTGCTTCGCCGAAGTGATAATTTTAATCAGGCAGATACCGAATTAGATTCCAATGGAATAAAAATAAATCTATTGAAAAGAGAAGTTTATAAGAACAATGAACTGCTGGAATTAACGGCAAGTGAATATAAACTGCTTTGCTTTTTCATAGAGAATGCAAATATTGTTCTTTCACCAGAGAAAATTTTGAGTAAACTTTGGGATTGTGACGAAAACTATATTGATAGTAATACTCTTACTGTGTATATTCGCAGGCTTCGCACAAAAATCGAAGATAACCCCGGCCAACCGAAAAAAATAGTAACGGTTCGTCGTATGGGATACAAGTGGAATACAACGGATTGAGGTGCGCTATGAAAATACTTGTAAATAGAAAAATCAAGCTATTATTTTACCGGATAATATTTTTCATTGTAGTGTTTTCTATGCTATCTATTGCATTGATAATGTTAAGATTAAAAAATGCAGCATGGTATGTGCTGGTATCATCTTTATGTATAGATATTCTCATATTGGCAGTTGGATATTGGCATTTTAAGGAACAAAATAAAATTATGGAAAATGCAGTAATACAGATTAAAAACTATATTTCGGGTAATCAAAATGCGCGTATTGAATGTGATGATGAGGGGGAATTATATCGACTGTTCCATGAAGTAAATTCTTTAGTTTCTATTTTGAACGCTCATGCTGAAAATGAAGGAAATGCTAAAAGATTTCTGAAAGGTACTATATCTGATATTTCACATCAGTTAAAAACACCACTTGCTGCCCTTAACGTATATAACGGTATCTTGCAGAAAGAAGCAAAGGATTTACCTACAATTCAGGAGTTTACTGTTCTTTCAGAACAAGAGCTTGACCGTATAGAAATACTGGTACAGAATCTTTTGAAAATCGCAAAACTTGACTCTGGAACAATCGTAATAGAAAAAGCAATAGAAAATGTTCCGGAGATGATAAACAGCATTGAAAGACACTTTTCATATCGTGCTGATCAGGAAGAAAAGAAAATCTGTCTGTCCGGTGACGATACGGTTTCTTTATTATGCGACCATAATTGGATTGTCGAAGCAATCAGTAATATTGTTAAAAACGCTTTCGACCACACAAAAAAAGGAGATATTATCTCTATTGAGTGGAAGCAATTTGCGTCTATTGTTCAAATCATTGTAAAAGATAACGGAAGTGGTATTCACCCGGAAGATTTACACCATATTTTCAAACGATTTTATCGCAGCCGTTTTTCTAAAAATACGCAGGGAATTGGTCTTGGTCTGCCCCTTGCAAAGTCTATTATTGAAACACATAACGGAACAATAGAGGTTGACAGTGAATTAGGCAGAGGAACCATTTTTACAATCAATTTTTTAATTCCTACAAAATTGTAGGCTGAGTGTCATCTTACAGTAGGATTGACATGATAACCTTTCTATATCAAGAAAGAGGTGTTTATTTTATGAATTTATTAGAAGTTCAATCAATTTCTAAAACTTATGGAAGTGGCGAAGCTGCCGTACATGCATTAAGAAACGCCAGCTTTTCCGTTCCAAAAGGCGAGTTTGTTGCAATTGTCGGTGAGTCCGGATCTGGAAAAAGTACACTTCTAAATATGGTAGGTGCCCTTGATACTCCCACTTCCGGCAAGGTGTTTATTGACGGAAAAGATATTTTTTCAATGAAAGATAGCAATTTAACTATCTTTCGACGCAGAAATATTGGATTTATATTCCAGAGCTTTAACTTAATTCCTGAGTTGACTGTTGAACAAAATATTATTTTCCCGGTGTTGCTTGATTACCAAAGACCTGATAAACAGTATTTGGAAGAATTGCTTACGGTGCTTAATTTGAAAGAACGCCGCCGCCATTTACCTGGTCAATTATCCGGCGGACAGCAGCAACGTGTGGCAATAGGACGTGCGCTAATTACCCGTCCGGCTCTTATTCTTGCTGACGAACCGACGGGCAATCTTGATACCCAAAACAGTAGCGAGGTAATTGCCTTGTTAAAAGAAGCGGCAAAAAAGTATGAACAGACGATTGTAATGATTACGCATAGCCGGAGTATTGCACAAACCGCTGACCGCATTTTACAAGTATCTGACGGGGCGTTGACCGATTTCGGGAGGGCGCAGGACGTCCGGGGGACGTCCGCTTTGCGCGGACCGGAATGGAAAGGAGACGGCGAATGAAAAGTTATCTTAGCTTAATTTCCATTTCTGCCAAAGTACACCGACGTCAAAATCGTATGACACTGCTTTGCATTATCTTTGCAGTATTTATGGTAACAGCAGTATTCAGTATGGCTGAAATGGGATTTAGAATGGAACAGACCCGATTGGATGGAAAACATGGAAGTTTCACTATTAGGGATTTACTTGGCAGCTCAATGGGACAAACGCTTATTTCCGCTGCTATTATTTTATTCCTGCTGATACTAATTGCAGGTGTCCTGATGATTTCCAGTAGTATCAACAGCAGCGTAGCCCAAAGAACAAAATTTTTTGGTATGATGCGCTGTATTGGTATGAGCAGGCAGCAGATTATCCGCTTTGTACGTTTAGAAGCCCTGAACTGGTGTAAAACAGCGATTCCTGTTGGTAGTGTTCTGGGAATTGTAGTTACATGGGGATTATGTGCTGCTTTACATTTTCTTGTAGGAGAAGAATTTTCTAACATTCCGCTTTTTGGTATCAGTTTCATTGGGATTATCAGCGGTGTTTTTGTTGGGGTTATTACCGTACTAATCGCTGCAAGTTCTCCCGCTAAGCGTGCCTCAAAAGTATCTCCTATTTCTGCAGTATCAGGAAATGCGGGCAGCGATAAAACAATCCGTCATTCAGCAAATACCCGATTCATAAAAATAGAAACAGCTCTTGGCATCAATCATGCTGTTTCTGCAAAGAAAAATTTAATTCTAATGACCGGCTCTTTTGCGCTTAGTATAATCCTGTTTTTGAGCTTTTCGGTTATGATTGATTTTGTCAATTGTCTTATGCCTCAATCAGCGAGCGCCTCTGATATTGACATTTCAAGCAGTGGTAACGCTGATTCTATTTCCACGGATTTAGTAGAAATAATTGGTGGAATGGATGGGGTGAAAGAGGTTTATGGACGTCGGAGTTCTTTTGGTGTACCCGCAGGCATGAATGGAGATACAACACGTTCCAGTACCATTGACCTTATTTCTTATGATGATTTTGATTTAAGTTGCCTAAAAAAAGATGGTGTTTTGAAAAGAGGAAGCGACTTATCAAAGGTTTATGGGGACAGCAATTATGTCCTGATTACCTCCGACCAAAGCAGCCCTTGGAAAATTGGGGATACCATTTTAGTAGGAAATGAAACCCTTGAAATTGCCGGTTTGCTGAAATATGACCCATTCAGCGACGACGGTCTAACACATGGCAGAATTACCCTTATTACGTCCAGTGAAACTTTCGTCCGATTAACAGGGATAACGGACTATTCTCTTGTTATGATACAGACCACAAGTGAGGTAACTGATGAAAATATCAAGGCTATCCAAACTACTGTAGGTGACAATTATAGTTTCCGGGACAAACGAGAACAGCGCACATCGGGCACCTATGCGGCCTTTGTATTTTGTGTATATGGATTTTTAGCTATCATCACTCTGGTTACTGTGCTGAATATCATCAACAGCATTTCTATGAGTGTGTCCGCAAGAATGAAACAATATGGAGCTATGCGAGCCGTAGGCATGGATGAACGTCAAATCGCAAAAATGATTGCAGCCGAAGCGGTTACCTATTCTTTTTGGGGATGCATCGTGGGTTGTATTGTTGGGCTGCCATTAAGCAAACTGCTTTATGATTTTCTTATTGCAGAACATTTTCCTGGTGCGGTTTGGAATTTCCCCGTTTCTTCATTAATCGTTATACTTCTATTCGTTGTTCTTGCAGCTACGGTAGCCGCCTATGCCCCAGCCAAAAGAATACGGAATATTTCTGTAACTGAAACAATCAACGAATTGTAATAATTGCGTTAAGCAATTTTGAAGCAAATTAAATAGTTATAGTCTGCCAAATGGCGGCAAAAGAAAAAAGTTGTCGAAAAGCAGATGTATTTTCCCGTGCCTATTCTATTGTTTGTCGTGCGGATAAAGAGGAGGATATTGCAGGAAAATGGGCGGTATGATATACTGGAAGCAGTTAAAAGAGTAAGTATGTACAACATACCCTCAGTGGACAAGGGCACACACGCCTCAACCACCGTCTTTTGACGGCTGGCGGCGTTAACGTCAGTCGGCGTACATCCAGTACGCCTTCATCCGTTGCCTTGCCAGCCGCCAAAATTCGGCGGTTGAGGTCCAAAGGAGTTCTGCATCTCAGATTTGTGATTCTGCAAGGCATTGGAACGCGGCGTACTGGGGTACGCCAAGTGACAGTAACGACGCAGAATCGCAAATCTGTGGTGCAGAACCGTGTGTCTCCTTGTCCACTGAGGGTATAGAAAGAGAATTAAGACTGGCTTATATTGAAATGACATATTGCAGGAATGAGGGAGGTGAGAAGATTGGGGCGTAAGGATATGGTGACAGGGGCTTATGTAAAACAGAACACGATTTTCGCAGACGCATTTAACTACTATATCTTTGGTGGTCAACAGGTGATCCGACCAGAGCAGCTGAAAGAGCTGGATACTGCGGAAATAGTAGTTCCCTATGGTGCGGACGGCGCCGGGGAGCCGGAACAGAAGTACCGGGATGTGATGAAAAGCCTGACCGCCATGCAGGATGAAAACGCGGCATATCTGCTTCTTGGAATCGAGAATCAGAGTGATGTGCATTATGCTATGCCTGTGAAAAATTTGGTGTATGACACCTTACACTATGCAAAACAGGTTCAGGAGGCGGCTAACAGCCATAGGAAGGCGAAGGACTATAAGGAACATGGCAAGGGAGAGTTTTTGTCCGGCTTTTATAAAGAGGATAAGCTGATACCGGTTATTACGTTGGTTATCTTCTTTTCACCGGACGAATGGGATGGCCCGACTTCTCTTCATGAGATGATGAATGTGAAGGATGAACGGATACTTTCCCTGGTTCCTGACTATCAGATTCATCTTATTGTGCCAGCGGGGCTGTCGGATGAGGAACTGGAAAAATTTCATTCATCGTTAAAAGAAGTATTGGGATTTATTAAGTATGCTAATGATATGAAAAAAATGGATAGGATCGTTCATGGGAATTTTCACAAATTAAGACGGGAAGAGATTGAGGTACTAAATCAGTGTGTAAATGTCAAATTGGAATTAAAAGACGGAGAGGAGACGGTTGATGTGTGTAAGGCGTGGGAAGATATGAAACGGGAAGCGGCGAAAGAAGCTGCAGAGGAAGCAGCAATAAAGGCCACGAAAGAGACACAGGAGGAGACATTACTGCAAAACCTGAGAAGTTTGATGGAAACCCTTCATTTTTCGGCTGAACAGGCTATGGCGGCCCTGAAAGTACCAGAGTCAAGACGAGCCCAATTAGCCGCCAAGCTATAAAATCAGCAAATCACCAGCAAAAAACTTTTGGCGAATACTTGAAATCACCTCTTGACAACGGATGGCTCCCTGTGTATAATGACGGCAGAATACAGGAAACGAGGTGAAAAGATGATTTGATTCTCTTGCAGAAAAAAACCAACAGGATGTAACTTGGACAGAGGAACGGCGATTGGGATATCCCCATTAGCTGGTAATATCCGCATACTGTCTGTGGTTTTGGTGCAGGAGATTCGATGATTCTTATCAGCGTGTTCTTTCGGAACGCCTTTTCAGGGAGAATTCTTTGGATGTGGGCGTGATTTAGAGAGTACATTTTTTCCGTGTGCGGATTATGGCTGTGAGAAGGATCTTCTCGCAGCCTTTTTATGATGCACAAAGGCGCATAAGGAAATTCGTTGCTGCAGCAACATGCGCCAGCGGCATTATGAGCAAACGGAGGTGTTTACAAATGTCATTAATACAGGTCAGCGATTTAACCTTTTCCTACGACGGCAGCTATGATTTGATCTTTGATGAGGCATCTTTTCAGATTGATACAAATTGGAAACTGGGATTTGTGGGAAGGAACGGCCGGGGAAAAACCACCTTTTTAAAGCTTCTGATGGGACAGATGGAGTATCGGGGGAAAATAAAAGCAGATGTAGAATTTGATTACTTTCCATTTTCTGTCCCCAACATAGAGGAGGATACCATAGCCGTAGCTTACGGGATTTATCCAGAGCTGGAATACTGGCAGCTGGTTCGGGAGCTGTCCCGGCTGGAGATGGAGGAGGAAGCTTTATTAAGGCCGTTTTTCACTCTGTCAGGAGGGGAGAGAACCAAGGTTTTGTTAGCGGTACTGTTTTTAAAGGAACATAATTTTCTGCTGATCGATGAGCCAACCAACCATCTGGATACAGAAACCAGACAACTGGTAGGCGATTACCTGGCAAAGAAAAAAGGATTTATTCTGGTATCCCATGACAGGGCTTTTCTGGATCGGTCTGTGGATCATATCCTGGCAATCAACAAAACAAAAATAACCGTAACCAAAGGGGATTTTTCCACCTGGTATGAGAATAAGCAGCGCCAGGATCAATTTGAGCTGGACGAAAACCAAAGGCTGCGGGGAGACATCCGCAGGCTGAAAAACGCCGCCAAGCAGGCGAAAGCCTGGGCTGATGAGGTGGAATCCACCAAGATTGGGAAAAAGGCGGTCCTTAAATTTGAAACCACCGGATGTATTGATACCCGGGCCTATGTAGGAGAGAAATCCCGCCGTATGCAGCAGCGCCGGAAGAATCTGGAAAAGCGTCAGCAAAGGGCCATTGACGAGAAATCCGGGCTGTTAAAAGACATTGAAATTGCAGAAGATTTAAAACTATTCCCAGGCCTTAACCAGGTAAGAAAGGACAGACCCCTTGTCCGGTTGCGGGATTTTGGCATATCATATCCAGACAGGCAGGATCCCTCCAGGTTGATTCCGGTTTTTACCAACACCAGCTTTGAGCTAATGCCCGGAGAGCAGATTTTTCTGACAGGTAAAAATGGCTGCGGAAAATCCACTATTTTAAAAAAGCTGATGGAGGAATATGCATTTCAAAAAGCCTCTTTGGCTTCCGGCATAAAAAGCAGCCCAAAGACTTACGGCACAGCCATGAAAGAAGCAGTAACCAAGGGAACCCTATGGATGGACTCCCACTTAAAAATTTCCTATGTGCCTCAGGACGCTTCCTTCCTTTCCGGCCGCCTGAAAGAATATGCCAGACGTCTTCAGGAAGAGGAAGAAATAGAAATGGACTTGTTTATGACCCTTCTCAGAAAGCTGGATATGCCAAGGCAGCAATTTGATAAACGGATGGAAGAATTCAGCGAAGGGCAGAAAAAAAAGGTGTTGTTAGCCCAAAGCCTTTGCCAGCAGGCAGATCTCTACCTTTGGGACGAACCATTAAACTACATCGACGTCTACTCCCGCATGCAGATTGAACAAGTCATCCAAACCGCCCATCCAACCATGATTTTAGTAGAACACGACGAAAGATTCAAAGAAACCATTGCCGGAAAAGAAGCCCAAGTGGTATAATGTCCACGAAAGCAAAGAGCAGTGCGAAAAAAAGAGAATAAGAACCCGCGTTGTGCTCGCACAAAAGCGAGTTCTTATTCTCTTTTTTTCATAGGGCGAGAGCCCGTGAGATTTCTTACGCTTGGCGTAAGAAATCTCCGCACTGCGGAGCTGGCCCACCCCATACGCCAAGCGTAAGAAATCTCCCCACTGCGGAGCCAGCCCCCCCCTACTCCCACCCCAAACAAAAAGAAGGAAAAATCCCATGCCCTCAAAACTCCTAATTCTCCCAACAACCCTATTCCTGCTGACAGCAACGGCCTGCAGCCCCAAAGCCCCCATAGAAAATCCCTGGACCATAACGCAGGAGAAAGCCGTCGTTTTTTCCGACGGCCAATATGCAGACTTGTGGGAACCAGAATCCGGAATTTGGGAAGAATACCGGCTGCCTGACGGCACAGTAATATTACAGGTTCAGGAGCCGGCAGGACCAGATAACAGCATAACGGCAGGAGTAGAAAGCCTGAAGGATTTAAAAGAACCTGCCAGGCAGACAATTTTAGACTATTACGAAAAACAAGGAATCCTTTACGACCTCCAGGCAGAACTCCAAAAAGCTTATGAAGCTTATGGAAAAAGCAAAGAAGCCGGAGAAAAATTCCAGGCATTTACCCTAAATCAAACCATATCCCCCACTGCCTCCGGAGACAGCTTCATCGCCTTTTTAACGTCCATAACCATTCCCACCGGAAGCAGAGAGGCGGAGGAGATCCGACTGGGAGCAATATTTGACCGCCAGACCGGAAAAAAGCTTGACATATGGACTCTGTTTCGTCTGCCAAAAGAAGAGACAATGGAACAGCTTCTCAACATAGCCGGAATCAGAGAGCCGGAACTCAGAAAAGAGATGAAGGCGGCGATAAAGCCGGAAAACTTTCTTTTCTTTCCGGAAAACATGGAGATCTGGTTTCCAAAAGGGACGCTGAAAAGTCAGGACATGGCTTATGGTCTGGGATTTTCATATAAGGAATTAGAAGAGATACTGACCATTGAGATTCCGGCATCATTACCAGAATAGGGAGGAATAGCCTATGAAAACCATTACCATAGCCCTGCTTCAGTTAATGCCGGGCAAATCCATAGAAGAAAATCTGCAGAAAGGCCTGGACGCTTGCCGCCAGGCTAAAGCCATGGGGGCGGATATCGCCCTGTTTCCGGAAATGTGGAGCACCGGCTATGGGATTTCGGAAAATCCGGACATCTTAAAACAATCTGCAATCCCAAAAGACGGCCCGTTTATGACGGCCTTTTCAAATCTTGCAAAAGAGCTGAATATGGCCATTGCCGTTACCTATCTGGAAGCCTGGGAACCTCTTCCCAGAAACACAGTCTGCCTGATAGACCGGTTTGGCAAACCGCTTTTTTCCTACGCCAAGGTTCATACCTGTGACTTTGGAGAAGAGAGCCGCCTTACTGCCGGAGATGACTTTTTCGTGGCAGATTTAGACACAGAAAAGGGCCCGGTAAAAACCGGCGCCATGATCTGCTATGACCGGGAGTTTCCGGAAAGCGCCAGAATCCTGATGCTAAAAGGAGCAGAACTGATTCTGGTTCCCAACGCCTGCCCCATGGAAATCAACCGGATTTCCCAGCTTCGGGGCCGGGCCTACGAAAATATGGCGGCCATTGCAACTGTAAATTATCCCAAAGGACAGCCGGACTGCAACGGCCATTCCACGGTCTTTGACGGCATTGCATACAGGCCGGAGGAAGCGGAATCCAGGGATACCCTGATATTAGAAACAGGAGAGAAGGAAGGCATCTATCGGGCAGAGATTCCCATAGAGGAAATCCGCCTCTATCGGAGCCGGGAGGTTCATGGAAATGCATACCGGCATCCGAAAAAATATGGACTTTTAATAGATACAGAGCGAAAGGAGCCGTTTATTCGGGAAGACTACCGGCCCTGAAACAAAATCATACTATTTTTACCCTGGCAGTCCGGCTGGTAACGCCTACTGAGATTCGTATTGCCAGAATCAAAGAGCGGGAGAGACGTAAATTCGGTTCCAGGATTGAGCCGGGAGGCGACATGTATGAAGCCCATTGCCAGTTCCTTATCTGGGCATCCGGCTACGATACCGGCGGGCTGGATACCAGAAGCAGGGCAAAACATGATCAGTGGGAAAAGCTTCTGGCCTGTCCCCGGATTATTCTGGATGGAAACGGGGATTTGGACTGGAATTTGGAGCAGATCAGAAAGGCGGCAGAGGAAGCAAAAACAGGAAAGGAGCAGTAAAAATTATGAAATGGGGAATTTTAGCAACCGGAAATATCGCAAAGAAATTTGCATCCACTCTCAGGCAGATGGAGGGATCCGGCGAGCTTTTAACGGCAGTAGGATCCAGAAATCAGACTTCTGCTCAAGCTTTTGCAGAGGAATATCAGGTTCCCAGATGCTACGGATCTTATGAAGCTCTGGCAGCAGACCCGGAGGTGGAGATTGTGTATGTGGCAACGCCCAACAACCTTCACTATGAAAATTGCCTGATGTGTTTAAATGCAGGAAAGCATGTGCTCTGCGAAAAGCCTTTTACCACCAATGCCGGGGAAGCGGAGACTCTCTATAAGCTGGCAGAGGAAAAAGGTCTTTTTATTATGGAAGCCTTCTGGATCCGTTTTCTTCCCATCTATAGCCGTCTCTGGGAGGCCCTGTCAGAAGGCCTAATCGGCAGGGTCCGCCACATTCGCTGCGAATACGGATTTATTGCAAAAGGTGCAAGAAAAGAGCGGAAATTCCAGTCAGGGCTGGGAGGCGGCGCACTTCTGGACATCGGCATTTACAACCTGGGCTTTCTCCATATGGTTACCGGTACGGCTCCAAAAGCTTTTCACAGCGAGGTGCACATAAATGAATATGGCACGGATGATTTCAGCACCCTGAACCTGTCCTATCCGGACGGCTGTACCGCATACTGCGCCCAGTCTATCGGTATGATTATGGAGCGGGAGGCAGTGATTTACGGGGAGAAAGGAACCATTACCTTAAAAGATTATCAGCACGCGCAGCATATGGAGATCAAAGTTTACGAAGGCCAGGTATACGAAATAGATTGCCCATTCCAAATTAACGGCTTTGAATATCAGATTGAAGAGGCATCCCGGTGTGCGGCTGCGGGAAAATCCCACAGTGACAAATTTACGCCAGAGGACAGTCTGACAGTATTGCGGCTGATGGACGATATTCGTGAGTCCTGGGATATGAAGTTTGAGTATGAATAAACCGGCGGTTAAATATGGAAGGAGGACAAAAACCGATGAATGAAAAGGTGTCCGGCAATATAAGAAAATGGTGCGCCCTTATGGTTGCTGTGTTCCTTTACTACTTTATCCATGAAGGCAGCCATCTGGTGATAGCGCTTTTGTATGGCGTATTTCAGGAGATCCGGTTTTTGGGGGCAGGAGTTCAGGTGGCAATTCATACAGAGCTTTTGACGGAAAATCAAATGGTAATTTTCAATATTGCCGGCAGTGTCAGCACCTTGATTGGGGCGTGGATTTTCATAGGCCTGACTCCCTTATTTACCAAAATGAAAAACAAGTTTTTCAGGGCTTGTGGCTACTATATAACGATAGCCTTAATGTTTATTGATCCTATATACCTGTCGTTTTTATACCGGTTTTTCGGGGGTGGAGATATGAACGGTATCCTGCTGTCCGGAGTACCGGAAATGGCGGCGCAGCTTGTTTTCGTGATCATTGGCATCATTCATATTCTGCTTTTTTGGAAATGGGTGCATCCATTGTATAAAAAAAGCTTTGAGAAATAGAGGGGAGAAAGATTTGACAACAGCCCTGCTGCCCGTTAAAATAAACATCAGACCCAGGCATCCGTTTTAAATGCCTGTTCAGAAGGGAACATTACAATATGAACACCAAAAAAGCCATCCTGGTGGTCAGCTTCGGAACCAGCTATGCGGACACCAGAAAAAAGACCATAGAGGCCATTGAAAACCGGATACAGGACGCTTATCCGGAGTATGTGATCCGCCGGGCCTGGACCAGCAAAATGATTATCCGAAAACTGAAGGACAGGGATTGTTACCATGTGGACACAGTGGAAGAGGCTATGGAAAGGCTGGCAGAGGAAGGCTTTCAACAGGTTTTTGTCCAGCCCACCCATGTAATAAACGGGATTGAAAATGAACAGATGATCCGGGATGCCCTGGCCTTTGAAAGCCGGTTTGAAACCATCCGGTTTGGAGCTCCCCTTATCACCAGCGAGGAGGATTCCTGTCAGGTGATAGAGGCGCTGATAGAGGAAATGGGGCAGGTGCCCTCAGACACCGCCCTGGTATACATGGGCCACGGGACCACCCACTATGCCAATACGGTTTACGCCGCCCTGGATTACCGGATGAAGGACATGGGGTATTCCAATGTGTTTTTGGGAACCGTGGAAGCCTATCCGTCCTTAGATACCATGAAAAAGCGATTAAAAGAAGGGGGCTATGAAAAGGTGATTCTTGCCCCTTTTATGATTGTGGCAGGAGATCATGCCAGACATGATATGGCCAGCGACCGGGAAGATTCCTGGAAATATTGTCTGGAAAAAGAAGGATATAAGATTACCTGTGTGCTAAAGGGGCTGGGAGAATATCCGGGAATTCAGAACTTGTTTATAAAGCATATAGAAGACGGCCTTGGAGAGGGAGTCTGACAGATGGAAGAGGAATACATATACCGAAACCAGAAAAAAATGCGCCGGGGATATACCACCGGCTCCTGCGCTGCCGCTGCCGCCTGCGCCGCCACCTCTATGGCGCTTATGGGGGAGAGGAAGGAAGCAGTGGAGATTACCACCCCCAAAGGAATCCGTCTGATATTGCCGGTGGAGGAGATTTCCAGAGAAGAAAATGGGGTTTCCTGCGGAGTGCGAAAGGATGGGGGAGATGATCCGGACGCCACCCATGGGATTTTGATTTACGCCCGGGCAGAGCGGTTACAGGAGGGGGAGGAAGAGCCGGCCGGCTGCTACCAAAACTTTTGTGAATCTGGCCCCGTCATTTACTTAGACGGAGGCACAGGCATAGGCCGGGTCACAAAACCGGGGCTGGCCTGCCCGGAAGGGAAGGCAGCCATCAATCCGGTACCTCGTTCCATGATATTTCAGCAGGCAGAGGCGGTTTGTAAAAAGGCCGGCTTTACAGGGAGATTAAAGCTTACTATTTCTGCGCCGGAGGGAGAACGGATTGCCGGGAAAACCTTTAACCCTTATTTGGGAATTCTGGGGGGGATCTCTATTCTTGGAACCACCGGAATTGTAGAGCCTATGAGCCAGGCTGCCCTTATAGAAACCATCCGGATTTCTGTCCGGCAGAAAGCTGCTCTGGGAGAAAAAATACTCCTGATTGTGCCGGGAAATTACGGAGAAGATTTTTTAAAAACCACCTTAAAAATTGATCCCAACAGAGCGGTAAAATGCTCCAATTATATCGGGGAAGCCCTGGATATCGCTGTAGAATATGGGTTTCAAAATCTGCTTTTAGTAGGCCATGGAGGAAAGCTTATAAAGCTGGCAGCCGGGGTTATGAATACCCATTCTTCTGTGGCAGACAGCAGGATGGAAGCCCTTGCAGCGTGGGCAGGAGCTCAGGGGGCAGGGGCAGAAAACGTAAGACAGATTCTGGAATCAGTTACGGTAGATGAGGCGCTTTCTACCCTGGATCGGGCCGGCATTACCGGGCCGGTAATGGAAAAAATTATAGAAAGAATAGGGTTTCATTTAAAGAAAAGAGGGGGAAATACCCTTAAGGCAGAAGCCATTCTCTTTACCAATCAGAAAGGAGTGCTGGGGATGACTAAAGGGGCGGAGGAATTGTTAAAATGCTTCCTGCTTCCCTGTCCTTCAGCTTTAAATTCAGATGACGCATTGCAATGAAAAAAAAGAAAATCCGGCCGGAAGGGGGATACTCTACGGCGTCAGTGTGGGGCCCGGAGATCCGGAGCTGATGACCCTGAAGGCGGTTCGCGCCATTAAGGAAAGCCAGGTTCTGGCCCTTCCCAATGAATCCTTAAAGGACTGTGTAGCCTATCACATTGCGGTTCAGGCAGTGCCGGAGATGGCCGAAAAGGAAATCATTTGTCTCCCAATGCCTATGACAAAAGATAAAGAAGTCCTGAAAAAGTGCCATGATAAGGCGGCAGAACAGATTATAGAAAAGCTTTCCCAGGAAAAAAATGTAGCCTTCTTAACCCTGGGTGATGCTACGGTGTATTCCACCTGTCTCTATGTCTATGACCGGGTTCGGGACGCAGGGGAAAGAACGGAGATTATCAGCGGTGTTCCTTCTTTTTGCGCCGCTGCCGCCAGATTGAACCGGGCTTTGGTCAGCGGTTCCAGTGAGCTTCATATTCTTCCGGCTACCTACCAGATTGAAGAAGGGATTCATTTACCTGGGGTAAAGGTTTTGATGAAATCCGGCAAAAGGCTAGGGGAGGTAAAGGAGCTGCTGATTCGGGAAAAGAAACAGGTTTTAGGGATACAGCGCTGCGGAATGGAGGGGGAAACCATCTACCGGTCTGCAGAAGAAATTGACCAGCAGGCAGGGTATTATTCCCTGTTTATCGTAGAGGATAAGGAGTAGCTCATGGTATATATCGTAGGCGCCGGGCCCGGCGCAGAGGATTTGATTACGGTGAGAGGGGCCAGACTTTTAGGGGATGCAGATGTGGTGATTTACGCCGGTTCTCTGGTAAATCCCGGCCTGCTAAAGCTTACAAAAAAGGGCTGCAGGATTTATAACAGCGCTTCCATGACTCTGGAAGAAGTGGTGGAAACCATTAAAAAAGCTGAGAAAGAGGGACTTGTAACGGTACGTCTTCACACAGGAGATCCGTCAATTTACGGGGCGGTGAGAGAGCAGATGGATGCCTTTCATAAGGCTCAGATTGCCTATGAGATCTGCCCCGGCGTTTCTTCCTTTTGTGGGGCGGCGGCGGCTTTGCAGATGGAGTATACCCTGCCGGAGATTTCACAAAGCGTGATCATCACCCGCATGGAAGGAAAAACCGGCGTGCCAAAACAGGAGAGTATCCGTTCCTTTGCCGCTCACCAGGCTACTATGACCATATTTTTAAGCGCCGGGCTTTTAGATAAGCTGAGCAGGGAGCTGATAGCCGGAGGATACAAAGAGGACACTCCGGCGGCTATTGTGTATAAGGCTACCTGGCCGGATGAAAAGGTGATCCGATGCACGGTAAAGAGCCTTGAGGAGGAGGCAAAAAGGGAAGGAATTAATCGCATGGCCCTGATTATAGTGGGGCAGGCAGTGGCCCAGAAAGACTATGAACGATCCCGCCTCTACCATCCGGAGTTTACCACCGGATACCGGCAGGGAGGAGAAGGAAAGAAATAGACAGGAGGAAGCCATGGCAGGATATTTATATGTAGTAGGAATCGGTCCGGGGGCCTATGAAAAGATGACCATTGAGGCGGCCCGGGTTTTAGAGGAATGTGATGTTATTACCGGATATACGGTATATGTGGATTTGATAAAAGACCACTTTAAAGAAAAAGAATTTTTCACTACCCCTATGCGCCAGGAGGTGGAGCGGTGCCGGACAGCCCTTGAGGAGGCAGCAAAAGGCCGCAGGGTGGCCATGGTTTGCAGCGGGGATCCGGGAGTTTACGGTATGGCAGGACTTATTTTAGAGCTGTCCCCCCAATACCCTGAGGTAAAGATCCAGGTAATTTCCGGGGTGACCGCCGCATGTGGAGGAGGGGCGGCTTTAGGAGCGCCTCTTATTCACGATTTTGCGGTAATCAGCTTAAGCGATCTGCTGACTCCCATGGAAGTGATTGAAAAGCGGGTTCAGGCGGCGGCAGAAGGGGATTTTGTTCTGTGCATCTACAATCCTGCCAGTAAAAAACGGGCCGGTTATCTGAAACGGGCCTGTGAGATTGTGCTGAAATACCGTTCTCCCCAGACCGTGTGCGGAACCGTAAAGAACATTGGCCGCCAGGGGGAGGAAATGGCGGTAATGTCTTTAGAGGCCCTTAAAGACATCCAGGCAGACATGTTTACCACTGTATTTATCGGCAATTCTTCCACAAAGAAAATAGGGGAGTACATGGTAACCCCCAGAGGCTACCGCCATGGATAGGATAGGGATTTTTGCCGGGACCACCGAAGGAAGGATCCTGGCAGAACAGTTGGATGATATGGGGGCCTCCCTGGTGGTAAGCGTAGCTACCGATTACGGAAAAGAGGCGCTTCCCAAGTTAAAAAGGGGATATATCCACACAGGCCGGATGAGCGGAATGGAAATGGCAGGATTTCTGAAAAAGCATCAGGTTACCCTGGCAATAGACGCCACCCATCCTTACGCCAAGGATGCCACCAGGCAGATTGAGCTGGCCTGTAAAGAAACCGGGATCCGGCGGATCCGATGCCTGCGGGGAAGGGAAATCTGGACCCGGGAGGAGAGAAAGGAACTCTCTCCCTGGATCCGGCGGTTTTCCGGCGCTCTCGAAATAGCGCAGTGGCTAAAAGGGCGGGAGGGCAATATTCTCCTTACCACCGGAAGCAGGGAGCTGGCGGCTTTTTGCCAAATCCCCCAGTTTGAAAACCGGGTGTATGCAAGAGTTCTGCCGGATCCAAAAGCCCTGGAAATCTGCAGGGAGCTGGGACTTAAGGGCCGTCACATTATCGCGGCCCAGGGGCCTTTTTCCGTTATGATGAATCAGGCCATGCTGAAAGAATACGACTGCCGCTTTCTGGTAACCAAGGACAGCGGAAGGGAAGGCGGCTTTTTGGAGAAGGTAAAGGCGGCGGCCAGAACCGGTATCCCTGCTCTGGTTATAGACAGAGGAGAGGCGGAGACGGGAATGACTGTTGACGAGGTGATAAACTGGTATGAAAGACAAACAAGAAAATAGGATTCCCACCGCTTATTTAATAGGAACCGGCATGGGAGGCCCAGAGCAGCTGACCGGGTTTGCGGCCCGCTGTTTAAGACAGGCAGATGCTGTTGCAGGGGCAAAGAGAATCTTAAAAAGCGTGGAAAATTTCCTGGAAGGAAAGCTGGTTTTAACCGGTTATGAGGCGGAGAAAATCGGAAAGTGGCTGGAGGAACAAAAGAAAAAAGTGGGGACAGCCGCCGTAGTGTTCTCCGGAGATACAGGTTTTTACAGCGGGGCCGGAAAGGTAAAAGAATATCTGGAAAAATCCGGCTGGAAGGTGGTCTTGATTCCCGGAATTTCCTCCATCTCCTATTTTTCCGCCAGACTGGGGATTCCCTGGCAGGATGCAAAAATCATCAGCCTTCACGGAAGAGAGGGAAACTATTTAGAAGCAGTCAGGGAAAATTCCAGATGCTTTTTTCTTTTAGGGGAACATCCCGATGCAGAGGAGCTTTGCGGGGAGCTTTTAAAAAACGGCCTGGGAGAGTGTCGGATTTCCTTTGGATCCTGTCTGTCCTATGAGGAGGAACAGATCCTTTCAGGGACCGCAAAGGAGCTTTTGGACGGCGGGACAGAATCCTTTCAGGCATTGGGAAAGCTGGTGTGCTGCTTTGTGGAAAACCCCTTTCCGGGAAAGGCTCATGGCTTTCTGGCAGAGGGTTTTTCACTAAGAGACGAAAGCTTTATCCGGGGAAATGTCCCTATGACCAAAGAAGAGATTCGAACCCTTTCTCTGGCAAAGCTTAGGCTGCATCCGGGAGCCTGCCTTTATGATATTGGATCCGGAACCGGATCCGTAGCAATCGCCGCAGGCAGGATACTGAAAGATGAGGAGAGCCGGATTTTTGCAGTAGAAAAGAATCCGGAAGGACTTGAACTGATAGAAAAAAACCGCAGGAAGCTGATTCCCCATAAGAAGGGATTTACCATTGTACCGGGGACGGCTCCGGAGGCCCTTTCTGCCCTTCCCGCGCCTACCCACGGGTTTATCGGCGGTTCGGGAGGGAAACTTTTTTCCATTCTGGAGGTTCTGCTAAAAAAGAACCAGGAAGCCCGCATTGTGATTACCGCCATTACCCTGGAAACTCTGTCAGAATGTCTGAAAGCCATGAAGCATTGGGAATTTGCCCGGACAGAGATTATACAGGCAGGAATTACCCAGACGGTTGAGGCAGGGCCTTACCATATGCAAAAAGCGGGAAATCCGGTTTACATCGTCACATTAGAAGGAGGCGGAGGGCAGAAGGAAGAGGAGGAGAACGCCCTATGAAAAAGCTTCTCATAGCCGCGCCGAAAAGCGGAAGCGGAAAGACCATTTTAACCTGCGGCCTGTTAGAGCTTTTAAAGAGAAAAGAGATTCCTACGGCTTCCTTTAAATGCGGCCCGGATTATATTGACCCCCTTTTCCATAAGCGGATTATAGGGGTGGAGAGCCGTAATCTGGACAGCTTTTTTGAGACGCAGGAGGGCTTAAAAAAAGTGTTTTCCAAAAGCTGTCAGGGGAAGGAAGAAGGGCTGGCCCTTGTGGAAGGCGTTATGGGATACTTTGACGGCCTGGCAGGGATCCTGCCGGATGCCAGCACTTATGAAATTGCCGGTATTTTAAATATTCCGGTAATCCTGGTGGTGGACGCCAGGGGGGCCAGCCTGTCTTTGGCCGCCTTGATAAAAGGCTTTTTAGAGTATTTTCCGTCTGGAGGAAGATATGGCTGCAGGGAAAAAAAGAGCCGTATTAAGGGCGTTATTTTAAACCGGGTTTCCCCCGGGATCTATCCTGAATTAAAGAAAAAGCTGGAAGAAGAACTGGGGATTTTGGTGGCCGGATATATCCCGAATCTGGACTTTTTACACATTGAGAGCCGCCACCTTGGTTTGGTTCTTCCTCATGAGATTGCAGATTTACAGGAGCAGATGGGAAAGCTGTCAGACGCTTTGGAAAAGAGCCTGGATTTGGAAATGATTTTTAAAATCGCAGAAGAAGGGGAGAAGGAGGGCGAGCCAGAGAGCTTTAGAAAACCGGGACAAAACAGCGGAAAAAAGCAGGCGCCTTTCCGCCTTGGAGTGGCAAGAGATGAGGCCTTTTGCTTCTATTACCACGAAAATTTAAAAGCAATGGAAGAGGCCGGGGCTCAGCTGACAGAGTTCTCCCCTCTTCACCATAAAGAACTGCCAAAAGACCTGGACGGCCTTCTGATAGGAGGGGGGTATCCGGAGCTTTATGCCGGAGAGCTGGCAGAAAATGAGTCTATGAAGGTATCCATCTATGAGGCGGCTCAAAAAGGAATGCCCATTCACGGAGAATGTGGGGGATACCTTTATCTTTTGGAATATCTGGAAAGCCCGGAGGGGATTTCTTACCCTATGGCAGGGATTTTTAAAGGGATTGGAAAGAAAGGAAGGAGCCTTGGAAACTTTGGCTATATTACCCTGACAGCAAAAGAGGATATGGCCTTTTTCTCAAAAGGCACCAAAATCCGGGGGCACGAATTCCATTACTGGCAGGCAATTGCCATGGAAAAGGGACAGGAGCGCGATAGAAACAGCCTTTTTCCGGCACGGATGCAGGCAGAAAAACCGGCAGGCAAAAGATCCTGGCAGGCCATGGAGCAGAAGGGAAATACCCTGGCCGGTTTTCCCCATTTTTATTACCCCTCCTGCCCGGAATTTACAGAGAATTTTGCGGCAGCCTGTTTAAAATTCCAGGTCTTCCGACAAAGCGGCAGGTGACGGAAAGCGACGCACGTTGATACAGACGAAAGGAGAAGACATTGAAATCCATCGCATTAGATGAGGCATTAAAAAGAGTGGGACAGCCGGATGAAAAAGCCATGGAGCTGGCAAAAAAAAGATGGGACAGTGTGGCAAAACCCTTAGGCAGCCTGGGAGCTTTGGAGGATGCCATTATCCGCATTGCAGGGATCTTAAAAACTCCTGAAGTCCGTCTGGATAAAAAGGCAATTGTAATCTGCTGCGGAGATAATGGGATTGTGGAGGAAGGAGTTACGCAGACAGGCCAGGAGGTTACCGGAATCGTCACGGAAAATTTTGCCAGAGGGGACAGCTGTGTCTGCCTGATGGCAGAGCAGGCAGGGGCCAGGATTATTCCCATTGATCTGGGGGTGGCGGCAGACCTTGCAGGAACGGCTAAGGAATTTCCAATCCCCGGGAAGGAGCCCCTTATAAAAAATCCTATATGGGCCAGGAAGATTAGCCGGGGAACCCAAAACTTCCGTAATGGCCCGGCTATGACCAGGGCTCAGGCCGTTGAGGCTGTGGAGACGGGGATAGAGGCGGCAGGCCATTTAAAGGAACAAGGATATTCCCTTATCGGCGTAGGGGAGATGGGAATTGGAAATACCACCACCAGCAGCGCGGTAGTTTCAGCGCTTCTGGGACTTGCGCCGGAGGCGGTTACAGGCAGGGGAGCCGGGCTTACGGATGCCGGGCTGGCCAAAAAGATCCAGGTGATTCAGGAGGGAATCCGGAACAATAATCCAAATCCGGCAGACGGAATTGATGTGCTTTCCAAAGTGGGAGGCTTTGATTTAGCCGGGATTGCCGGGGTTATAATCGGCGGAGCCGTTTACGGACTTCCCGTGGTACTGGACGGATTTATCACCGGAGCGGCGGCTCTGGCGGCGGCGGTTATCTGTCCGGAAGCAAAAAAGTTTATGATTGGCTCCCATGTTTCTGCAGAACCGGCGGGAGGGATGGTTCTGAAAGCACTGGAATTAAAACCGGTAATTTATGGCGGAATGTGCCTGGGGGAAGGCACAGGGGCGGCCGCCTTTTTTTCCCTGCTTTCTATGGCTCAGGCCGTTTATGAGAAGATGAGCAGCTTTCAGGAGATTCATATAGAGGAGTATAAACATTTGTCATGATAACAGTTGTAATTGGAGGAAGCGGCAGCGGGAAATCCCAGTATGCCGAACAGCTTTTGGTTCATACCAAAGCAAAATATCTGTATTATCTGGCCACTATGGAGATTCACGGAGAAGAAGAAAAGCAGAAGGTGGAACGCCATAAAAGAATGAGGAGAGACAAGAACTTTGTCACCATAGAAAGGCCCAGAGACTTGGCCGGGGTGGAGATTATGTCTCCGGAAGAAGAATCGGCAGTTTTGGTGGAATGTATTTCTAATCTGACGGCCAATGAATTTTTTTCCTGGGAAGGCGGAGCCTCAGAGGAAAATATCCGGCTTATTGAAGCTAAAATCATCCATGGGCTCACGGTCCTGGCTTCACAGGCTAAAGACTTGATTATTGTGACCAACGATGTGTTTTGTGACGGCGGAGAATATACCGGGGAAACCATGGAGTATATGAAATTGCTGGGGAGAATCAACCAGAAATTGTGTGCCATTGGAGATCGGGCGGCAGAGGTGGTATGCGGGATTCCGGTAGCCTTAAAAGGAGAGCTGGAGGAATTAGAGTGAATGTATGGTATTCCTTTCTCATTGCTTTTGCCATGTATTCCAGAATACCGGTTCCCACGGTAGAATGGACTAAAGAGCGGATGAGGTATGTTTTTTGCTTTTTCCCTGTAATTGGAATTCTGTGCGGGGCCGGAGTTTGGTTGTGGCTTTTGCTGGCCGGAAGGGCAGGCTTTTCCCCTACAGCCGCCGGCCTCATAGGGACGGCTGTGCCGGTTATTCTTACCGGGGGAATCCACATGGACGGCTTTCTGGATACCGTTGACGCCCTAAGCTCCTACGGGGATCGGGAGAAAAAGCTGGAGATTTTAAAAGATCCCCATACAGGGGCTTTTGCGGTTACAGGAGGCTGTATGTATCTCCTGTGCTACGGAGGTCTGATGATCCGGTGGGCAGAGCTGGTTATGGAAAAGGGCGGCTTTCCCAAAACCGGTCCAAGCCTGATGCTGGGAGCTGTATTTGTTATGGAACGGGCCTTTTCCGGCCTTTCCGTGGCATCTTTTCCATGCGCCAAAGGAACAGGCCTTGCCTATGCCTTTGCAGACAGTGCCCGGAAAACCGTGGCGCGCTCCTTTTTGACAGTCTGGCTGCTGGCCTGCGCCGCTTTTTTGATCTGGCAGGGCGGCGTCGGCGGCGGAGCGGCGGTGGTTTCCCAGACAGCGGTATTTTTCTGGTATTACTGTATGGCGAAAGAGAAATTTGGCGGAATTACCGGGGATCTGGCCGGATGGTTTTTACAGGTTAGCGAGATGGCCGGCCTGTTTGTTCTAACAGTAGGAGGCAAGATATGATTTTAATTATAGGAGGCGCTTTTCAGGGAAAGAAAGGCTTTGCAAAACAACTTCTCCTTTCAGAAAGAAAGCCGGGAAAGGGGGAGGAACCGAAAGAAATCCCCTGGTGCGACGGGGAGACTGCCAGCTGGGAGGAATTTTCTAAGGCTTCCTGGTGCTTTCATGTTGCGGCTATGGTTAGGAGACAGATGGATGAGTCTGCGGTGGGAAAAGAAGACGGCCTTTTGCGGGACGGTTTTACCAGGGAGGACTTTGTAAAGGAACTGTTGGAAAATTCAAAGGAAAAGATCCTGGTGGCAGAGGAAATCGGTTCCGGAATTGTCCCTATAGATGCGTTTCAAAGGAAATGGCGGGAGGAAACCGGCCGTATCTACTGCCTTCTGGCAGAAAATGCCAGCCAGGTATGGCGGGTAACAGGCGGCATAGGACAGAGACTGCGGTAACGCCGGAAAAGAGCGGGGCTGCGGCAATGCCAGGGAAAAACAGCAGCTGGGGCACGAAAACCCTTGCCTGCTGAGGACAGGGAAAGGGGAAATCACATGATAGCAAGAGCCGGAGTCCTTTTGACAGGCTGTATTCTGGATTTGCTGATAGGGGATCCAAAAATTTTCTACCATCCGGTCCGGATTATCGGAAGCCTGATTAAAGGAACAGAAGGGATTCTGAAGGGCCTGGCGAAGGGAAAGGGGAAAAAAGCAGAATTTCTGGCCGGGTGCGGAGTGGTTTTTATTGTAACGGCAGTCTCTGCGGCCGTGCCGTTTTTTCTTTTTAAATGGGCATACGGCTTGTCCTTTAAACTGGGCTTTGCCCTGGAAAGCCTGTTCTGCTTTCAGCTTTTAGCAGCAAAAGGGCTATACACCGAAAGCTGGAAGGTGGGAAGAGCGCTTGAAAAAGGCGATACAGAAAACGCCAGAAAGGCGGTTTCCATGATTGTAGGCAGGGATACAGCCAGGCTGGATGAAGCCGGGATTGCCAGGGCCGCAGTGGAGACGGTGGCAGAAAATACTTCTGACGGAGTCCTGGCCCCTCTGCTTTTTATGGCAGTATTTGGAGTTTGCGGCGGCTTTTTTTATAAAGCTGTCAATACCATGGATTCCATGATGGGATATAAAAACGAGAAATACTTGTATTTGGGAAGGGCGGCGGCCAGGCTGGATGACCTGTGCAATTACCTGCCTGCCCGGATCACGGCAGGCCTTTTGATTCTGGCTGCTTTTCTTCTGGGCTATGATGGAAAACAGGCCTTTCGGATTTACCGGCGGGACAGGTATTGCCATGCCAGCCCCAATTCCGCTCACGGGGAAGCGGCGGTTGCCGGGGCTCTTGGTATAAGGCTGGCCGGGGATGCCTGGTATTTTGGCGTCCTCCATAAAAAGCCGTTTATCGGAGATCCGGTGCGGGCCGTAGAGCCGGAGGATATTAGGAGAGCCGGAAAAATGATGTTTGTGGCAGAAGCCCTGGCCATGGCAGTGATTTTGACAGTGTTTTTGGTGTTGGCCTGAACAGCTGAATATCTGCGTATTGAGAATATCAAAAATTTAATGCCAGCAGAATGAGGAAATTATGGAATATGGACACGGAGGAGACATTTACTCCCAAAATATAAAAATGGATTTTTCTGCCAATATCAATCCTCTGGGACTTCCGGAGGGAGTAAGGGAGGCGCTTTATGGCGCCATTTCCCGGTGCCAGTGCTATCCGGACAGCCGGTGCAGAGACCTGGCGGAGGGGCTTTCCCTGTACCACAGCCTGCCAAAAGAGTGGATTATCTGCGGAAACGGCGGGGCGGATCTGATTTTCAGCCTGGTATTTGCACAAAAGCCTGAGAGGGCCGTCCTTCTGGCTCCCACTTTTTCAGAGTACAGCCAGGCTCTGAAAGCGGCAGGATGCAGCATTACTTATTTTGATCTGCCGCCGGAAAAGGGATTTGCTCTGGATACAGATGAATTTTGCAGTTTTTTAAAAGAAGCCGGGAATCTAAAAGGCGGGATGGTTTTCCTGTGCAATCCCAACAATCCTACAGGCCTTACCATAGACCGGGATGCAGTAAGACGCATTGGACAGGTTTGTCAGGAAAAGGGGGCCGTGCTGGCAGTGGATGAATGTTTCTGCCAACTGACGGAGGAGCCGGAGAAAATCAGCGGGATTTCCTGGCTGGCAGAAAATCCCCGGCTATTTATCCTGAAGGCATTTACCAAATCTTACGCCATGGCTGGCCTGCGGCTGGGCTACGGCCTTTGCAGCGATACAGAGCTTTTGGAGAAAATAAACCAGGTGCGGCAGCCCTGGAGCGTATCCATTCTTTCTCAGGAAGCGGGAAAAGCCGCTTTAAGGGAAGGGGAATACCGGGAGAGAACCAGACAGCTTATCCCTGCAGAACGGGAATTTTTAAAAAAAGGCCTGAAACGGCTGGGATTTCAGGTCTGGGATTCTAAGGCCAATTACTTGTTTTTTTTCGATAAGGAGAGAGAGAACAGAGAGCTGTACCATCTTTTAAAAGAATCCGGAGTGTTGATCCGCTGCTGTGACAACTACCGGGGGCTGACGGGACAGCATTACCGGATCTGTGTGAAAACCAGAGAGGAAAACCAGGCTTTTCTGGAGATCCTGGAAACCATTTTATCCCGGAAAGGGAAGCATAGGAGAGAAATTTGATGGCAAAAGCAATTATGATTCAGGGCACCATGTCCAATGCAGGCAAAAGCCTTTTGGCGGCAGGACTGTGCCGGATTTTTAAACAGGACGGCTACCGGGTGGCCCCCTTTAAGTCTCAGAATATGGCGTTAAATTCCTGTATCACCCGGGAAGGGCTGGAGATAGGCAGGGCCCAGGCAGTTCAGGCGGAGGCGGCGGGAATAAAGCCCACGGCAGATATGAATCCCATTCTCTTAAAGCCTGTAAGCGATATGGGTTCCCAGGTGATTGTAAGAGGGATCCCCCAGGGAAATATGACGGCCAGGGAGTATTTTTCCTATAAAAAATCCCTGATTCCCCAAATTGAGGAATCCTACCAAAGGCTGGCGGCCCAGTATGATATTATTGTCATTGAAGGAGCCGGAAGCCCGGCGGAAATTAACCTGAAACAGGAGGATATTGTCAATATGGGGATGGCAAAGCTGGCCAACGCCCCGGTGCTTTTAGCGGGAGATATTGACAGGGGAGGAGTCTTTGCCCAGCTTTACGGTACTGCGGCACTTTTGGAACCAGAAGAAAGGTCTTACATAAAGGGGCTGATTGTCAACAAATTCCGTGGGGATAAATCCCTCCTGGAACCGGGGATTGAAATGCTTAAAAAGCTCTGCAGCATCCCCACCATAGGGGTGGTTCCCTATATGGATGTAACCATTGAAGATGAGGACAGCTTAAGCGGATTTTTAGAGGAAGGAAAGGATGGGGAAGAAGGCGGGATTACCATTGGGGTCATCCGCTTCCCAAGGATTTCCAATTTTACGGATTTTGCCGTGTTTTCCTGTATTCCCGGGGTAAAGATCCGGTTTATATCCGGCCCCAAGGAACTGGGCTGTCCGGATATGGTGATCCTTCCGGGCACCAAAAGTACCATAAAGGATTTGCTGTGGATGCGCCAGAACGGTCTGGAGGCGGCTGTCTTAAAACTGGCAGAACGGCAGATCCCTGTCTGGGGAATTTGCGGCGGATACCAGATGCTGGGGGAGGAGCTTACGGATCCGGAGGGAGTGGAGTACAATGGAATGTCAGGGGCAGAAGGCCATATCCGGGGCATGGGGCTTCTTCCCTTAAAGACGGTATTTGAAAAAGAAAAGACCCGCACCCTGGTCACCGGATCTTTAGGGGAGCTGGACGGCATTTTCGCAGATCTTACCGGCCATAATGTGGAAGGGTATGAGATCCATATGGGACGGACCACAATCAATCGGGAGGAGGGAATCATAGATACCGGCCGGATTGTAAACAAAATCCCGGAGATCTGCCGCCCCACCGCCTATTTGATGGAACGGCAGGATAGCGGGAAAATTTTGGGAAAACAGGTGAAAATCGATGGCTACAGCCGGGGAAATGTTTATGGGGCGTATGTCCACGGTATATTTGACGCAGAGGGGATGGCTCCTGCCATAGTAAAGGCCCTGGCATCGAAAAAGGGCGTTGATTTGGCCGGGGAAATGAAACATTTTGACTATAAAGCTTACCGGGAAAGCCAATATGATAAGTTGGCGGCGATTTTAAGAGAAAGCCTGGATATGGAAGCCATCTACCGGATATTGGAAGAGGGGGCAGGAAAAAAGGAACCAGAGATAAAAGCGGAATCAAAAGTGGAATCGGTTCTCCCGGCAGAAATTGAAGCCAAAAGCTTTAGTATAATCAGCCGGGAGCTGGCCCAAAAGAGATATGTGATAAAACCGGAGGAAGAACCTGTTTTAAAGCGGGTGATCCACACCACTGCAGATTTTGATTACGCCGAAAATCTGGTGTTTTCCCCGGGGGCCGGGGCTGCCGGGATCCGGGCCTTATCTCAGGGGGGAGTCATCATCACCGATACCCAGATGGCCTGGTCCGGCATTAACAAAAGAAAATTAAAGGAGCTGGGGGGAGAGGCCCTTTGCTTTATGGCGGATGGGGATGTGGCGGAGGCGGCAAAGCAAAGGGGGATTACCCGGGCCGCTGCCAGCATGGACAAAGCCGCCGCCATGTTTGGGGAAGACTGGGGGCCGGTGATTGTGGCCGTGGGAAATGCCCCTACCGCTTTAATCCGCCTTTATGAGCTGATAAAAGAAGGAAAAATCCGTCCCAGCCTGATTGTGGCCGTGCCGGTTGGCTTTGTCAATGTGGTTCCGGCCAAAGAGCAGATCCTGACCCTTTCGGATATTCCTTTCATTGTGGCAAGAGGAAGGAAGGGAGGCAGCAATGTGGCCGCTGCCATATGCAATGCCCTGCTGTACCAGGTCGGATTGGAAAGCGGGGACGTCTGCCAATAGACAACCGCCCTGTTTTATGTTTCCCCGTCTTCTGCCGGATTTTTTGGCCGGCTTAGCCGGCTGTTCTGGAATTCCCCGGTGAAGGTAACGTCCCGGCCAAACCAGGAGGGAGGGACAAAGGCAAAAGCATCTGCCTCGGTTTCAAATTCCACTTCCGCCAGAATAAGCCCCTCATAGGTTCCTTTAAAAATATCCATTTCGATGGTGTACTGCCTGGGATTTCCCTGAGCGTCCCGGGTTTCATAGGGGATCTCATAGCGGAGTTTTGTCAGGACAAGACCGTCGGCCTTGGCAATCAGGTGAGCATAAGCCTCCCCGGTGAGAGGCAGGTTGTATTCTTCCCGGGAGAGAAGCCCCTTTCCTTTATAGGTCAGATAGTAATCACAGTCATCCTGCCGGACCCGGACCACCGGATCGGTGCAGAGATACCCCTGCTCAATCCGGCGGCAGGGACAGGCAGCATAGTTCTTTGGGGGAGTCTCTACCAGATATTTACGTTCAATTTCCATAATGACCTCCTAAAATAGTTTTGGCAGTCTTTCAGAAGGGAGCTTTCCCGCCCTCTGAAGGGTACCCTTAGGGGACAAGGGTTACCAATCCATTATAAAAAATAAGAAAGGGTTTTACAAGGGCTGCTTTTGTGCTATACTGTAATGAAGAAATAGCAAGAAAGAAGGGGTTGGATGAATCACAACTGGACAAGGGCTGATTTAAAGCGTCGGGCCAGGGAATGTCTCAGGATCTATTATTGGCCGGCGCTTTTTGTTTCACTCATTACGTTTTTCATAAACGGAAGCATGGGGGAGGCCGGAGGAAGCAGAAGCGTTTCCGGAGGAAACAACGGAGATTTTACAGCAGGGCTTACAACTCCGGAGCTAATGGGCTTTTTGCTCGTGCTTTTCAGTATTCTGGGGATTGTGCTTTTGATTTCCCTGATTGTAGAAATATTCCTGGGAAACGTTATCTCTGTGGGAAGCTGCCGGTTTTTTATGGAAAGCCGGATAAACCGCAGATCTGCAGGCGTGGGCCGGATATTCTGGGGATTTTCCTGCGGCCACTATTTCAATATTGTCAAAGTCATGTTTTTTCTGACAATCAAGGTTCTTTTGTGGTCTCTGCTTTTGGTTATTCCGGGTATTATAAAATCTTACGAATACCATATGGTGCCCTACATCCTTTCCGAGAATCCCGGTATGCCGGCCAGGGAAGTATTTGCCAGGAGCCGGGATATGATGTACGGCAATAAATGGGCGGTATTTGTTTTGGATTTGTCCTTTTTAGGATGGATTTTTCTGGCTGGCGGAGCGGCAATGATTCTGGAGTCCATGACCATACTGAATTTTGTTTCTTTCGGGATGATTTCTCTGCTGCCGGTGTGCTTTATTATGCCCTATATCAGCGCCACCAAAGCAGAATTATACGGACATATCCGAAATATATAAGAAAACGAAAGCGATTATTATAAAAATCATAAGGCGCCGTTGTAGCGCAGAAATGGAGGAGACATGGCAAAGGTATTTGCATTTTTAGCAGAAGGATCAGAGGAAGTGGAGAACCTGGCAGTCTTAGACGTGCTGGTTCGCGCCGGAATTGAGGTAAAGCTTGTATCCATTACCGGCAAAAAGGAGGTGGTAACCTCCCACAATGTACATATTGTAACAGATGCCCTGATTGAAGAGGTGGATTTAAAGACTGCGGATGTGCTGTTTATCCCGGGAGGGCTTCCCGGCACCACCAACATGCTGAATCATCCGGGCCTCTGCCAGGGCTTAAAGGATGCTTTTGCAGAAGGGAGAAGAGTGGCGGCAATCTGTGCAGCTCCCAGTGTGCTGGGTCAGCTGGGGCTGCTGGAAGGAAAAAATGCCACCTGTTATCCGGGATTTGAGGATAAGCTGATTGGGGCAAATTATACCAGAACCGGCGTGGTTACGGACGGAAATGTTACCACTGCAAGAGGTTTGGGCTATGCGCTGGATCTGGGACTGGAGCTGGTGGCGCTGTTAGACAGTAAGGAGAAAGCAGCTCAGATTAAGGCAGCCATTCAGTATGATCAGTTTTAAATGTACTCTATAACATAGGGCTGCTGCGAAATAGATTATTTTGCGGCAGCTTTCTTAAATTTTAGAGGAGAGGAACCAATTATGGCAATTGAGAAAGTAAGACAATATTTTGACAGTCTGGGAATGGGAGAAAGAGTTTTGGAGTTTGGGCAATCTTCCGCTACCGTAGAGCTGGCGGCACAGGCGGTGGGATGTACTCCGGAACGGATTGCAAAAACCCTGTCATTTGACCTTCCCCAGGGCCCGGTTTTGATTGTGGTAGCCGGGGACGGAAAGATTGACAACGGGAAATATAAGCAGAAATTCCATTCCAAGGCAAAGATGATCCCGGCCCGGGAGGTGGAAGAAAAAATCGGACATGGAATCGGAGGAGTTTGCCCGTTTGGGATAAAAGAGGGCGTTACCGTATATCTGGATGAATCTTTAAAGCGGTTTGAAACCGTCTTTCCTGCCTGCGGCAGCAGCAACAGCGCCATTGAATTAACCATTTTGGAGCTGGAAAAATATTCCGGCAGTAAAGAATGGGTGGATGTGTGCAAAGGCTGGCAGCCCCCTGAAACCCAGGAGGAAGGGCAGTGAGTGGAAAAAGCGGGGGAGCCGGAGAGAAAGACCACGATTTTTCCCAGGGAAGCATTGTCCGCAATATTGTAAGCCTGGCGCTTCCCATGACCCTGGCCCAGCTTATTAATGTGCTTTACAGTATTGTGGACCGGATCTATATCGGTATGATTCCGGATAACGCCACTCTGTCCCTTACGGGAATCGGCCTTTGCCTGCCTATTGTATCTATGGTTATGGCCTTTGCCAATCTCTTTGGCATGGGCGGCGCTCCCCTGTGCTCCATTGAGCGGGGAAAAGGCAATGAGGAAGAGGCTGAGGCTATTATGGGGAATTCCTTTTACCTGATGGTCATCTGCGGCATTGTGCTGACAGGGGCGGGCCTTTTGCTGAAGCGCCCTATGCTCTATCTTTTCGGAGCCAGTGATGAAACAATTTTCTACGCAGAGGAATACGTAACCATATACCTGTTGGGAAGCGTCTTTGTTATGACCGGCCTGGGTATGAACAGCTTTATCAATTCCCAGGGATTTGGGGGAGTGGGAATGATGACCGTAGTCCTGGGGGCGGTTGCCAACATTATTCTGGATCCCATATTTATTTTCGTGTTCCATATGGGGGTAAAGGGAGCGGCGCTTGCCACCGTAATTTCCCAGGGGCTTTCCGCCCTGTGGATCCTCTGGTTTTTAACCGGCCCCAAAACCATATTAAAATTAAAGGCCAGCCGCTTTAAGCTGAAGGCGGCCCGGGTAAAGGCAATTGTGGCTCTGGGAATGACCGGCTTTACCATGTCCATTACCAACTGCCTGGTACAGATTATGTACAACGCAAGCCTGCAGCAGTTTGGAGGCGATTTGTATGTGGGGGTTATGACGGTGGTAAACTCTATTCGGGAAGTAATCAGTATGCCGGTCAGCGGCCTTACCAACAGCGCTCAGCCTATTATGGGATATAATTACGGAGCGGAGGAATACGGACGGGTGAAAAAGGCTATCGCCTTTACTTCCATTGCCTCTGTCGTGTATACGGTTTGTGTGTGGGCCCTGGTTCATGGCTTTCCGGAGTTTTTTATCCGCATATTTAACCGGGATGCGGATCTGGTGGCGGCAGGAGTCCCGGCCATGCAGATTTACTATTTTGGGTTTTTTATGATGTCCCTTCAATTTGCCGGCCAATCCACCTTTGTGGCTTTGGGAAAGGCAAAGCAGTCGGTATTTTTTTCGATTTTCCGAAAGGTCATCATTGTAATTCCCATGATTCTCATTCTGCCTCACGCAGGCGGCCTGGGAACGGATGGAATCTTTATGGCAGAGCCGATTTCTAATTTTATAGGAGGCGCGGCCTGCTTTGGAACCATGATGGCCACGGTTTGGCCTGCACTAACAAAAAAGCAGAAGGAGAAAGGGAACGCATTATGAAAGTGATAACCAAAGAACACGTTACCCATATTTTATCCAGGGATAATAAGCCCTGTGAAGCTATAAAATCCGGAGAACTGGCTGTTTTTGAGACTTATGACTGCTTTACGAACCGGTTTATTCCAGAAGGGACGGACTATTACAATACCCCTAAGATGCCGGGAAATCCTGCCACAGGCCCTCTTTATATTGAGGGCGCCCTGCCGGGGGATATGTTAAAGATCGATATCCTGGATATTGAAACCGGCCCTACGGGAATCGTCATGTTAGGCCCTAACAGCGGCAATGAAAGGGAGTTTTTTGAAAAGCGTGTGATAAAGCGGGTTCCGGTAAAAGACGGATTTGCCTGGTATGGCAACCGGATTGCCATTCCCGTCCGCCCTATGATCGGAGTTATCGGCGTAGCACCGGAAGGGGAAGGGGTATCCACCATAACTCCCCTGGATCACGGCGGCAATATGGACTGTACCCAGATCCGCAAAGGGGTGAGCCTGTATCTGCCGGTATTTGCAGAAGGGGCGCTGCTGTCCATGGGAGATTTCCATGCCGTAATGGGGGAGGGGGAGATTGAGGACTGCGGACTGGAGATTGAAGGAAAGGCCACCATACGCGCCACAGCGGTAAAAGACTTTTACGTGCCCTGGCCCCTCATCGACACCGGAGATAAGTGGATTACCATTGCTTCTAAAGAAACGGTGGATCTGGCTTACCAGGCTGCAGCCAGGCAGATGTACACATTCCTGACGGAAAAGGCAGGCATGAAGGAGGAGGACGCGGCCATGCTGATGACTATGACCGGGGATCTGATTATCTGCCAGACCGTCAACCCCACCATGACAGTCCGCATGGAATTCCCCAAGAGGATTCTCTGGGAGTATAATAAAAAAGCGTAACCCTTGAGTTACAAAAAAATATATTGACAGCCTGGACTTTTTGGAAGATAATTGACGAAAGATTTCCGGAAATGAATCCGGAAGGTGAAAGGAAAAATTGCTATGGAGACAATCAGAATTGAAAAGACCCGAAATCCCAAGGAAAGGCCGGCACAGGACAATCCCCTGATATTCGGCACGATTTTTACGGACCACATGTTTGAAGTGGATTATGAAGAGGGAAGAGGCTGGTATGACCCAAGGATTGTGCCCTATCACCCCCTGTGCTTAGACCCGTCCGCCATGGTGTTCCATTACGGCCAGACCATGTTTGAAGGCTTAAAGGCGTATAAGGCGGAGGACGGCCGGATCCTGTTATTCCGCCCTGACAAAAATATTGAGAGGGCCAACCGCAGCAACCGGCGCCTTTGTATTCCGGAGATCCCGGAGGAACTGTTTTTAGAGGCTTTAAAGGAATTGGTAAAGCTGGAAGCAGACTGGATCCCCACCAAGCCGGGAACCTCCCTTTACATCCGCCCCTTTGTTATCGCAACCGATCCCTTCTTAGGCGTGCGGCCCTCTAATACTTATAAGTTTATGATTATCCTGTCCCCTGTAGGGGCTTACTATGCATCCGGCCTGAATCCGGTAAAGATTTGGATTGAGGATGAATACGTCCGGGCCGTAAGAGGCGGTATCGGCGAGGCAAAAACCGGAGGCAATTATGCCGCTTCCCTGGCTTCCCAGGTAAAGGCCCACGACGAGGGATATTCTCAGGTATTGTGGCTGGACGGAATCCACCGCAAATACATTGAGGAAGTCGGCGCTATGAATATCTTCTTTAAGATTAACGGCACCGTAATAACTCCCGCTTTAAACGGCAGCATCCTTCCCGGCGTTACCAGGGATTCTGTGGTGGCTCTCTGTAAGGAGTGGGGAGTGCCTGTGGAGGAACGCCAGATTTCCGTAGACGAGATTATAGAAGCAGCCCGTGCCGGGGCAATGGAAGAGTGCTTTGGAACCGGTACTGCGGCAGTAGTTTCCCCGGTGGGAGAGCTGCGGTTTGAGGAGGAGCACATGGAGATTTCCGGCGGCAGGATTGGAGAGCTGACTCAGAAGATTTACGACACGATTACCGGAATCCAGCTGGGCAAGGTAAGCGGTCCGAAAGGATGGAGCGTTGATGTGAATCTATGAGTATGCTTGACATCCTGATAAAGGCCGCATCCTTTGCAGCTATTATTGCTTTGGGATATTTGCTGCGGAGAAGGGGATTTTTTAAACAGGAGGACTTTTATATCCTTTCTAAAATTGTGCTGAAAATCACTCTTCCCGCCGCCATTGTGTATAATTTCAGCAGTATGGAGCTGGACGTATCGATGCTGTCCATCTGTTTTTCCGGGCTGGCCGGCGGCGTCCTGCTGATGGGAACTACATGGGTATTTAATATAGGAAAGTCCAAAGAGAGAAAGGCCTTTGATCTGTTAAACGTAGCAGGCTACAATATCGGCAATTTTGCAATGCCTTTTGTCCAGGGGTTTCTGGGCCCTGTGGGACTTGCGGCTACCAGCTTGTTTGACTCAGGAAACTCTATTATCTGTCTGGGCGGGGCCTACAGCGCTGCCCAGGCGGCCATGAAATCCGGCAGCAGGCGTTCTGCAAAAGATCTGGTGATGCCTTTGATAAAATCGGTTCCCTTTGATACCTATATTATTATGACGGCGCTGACTCTGCTGGGAGTCCGCCTGCCCCGGATTGCCGTAAGCTTTGCCCAGACCATCGGCGGAGCCAATGCGTTTATGGCCCTTTTAATGGTGGGAGTGGGCTTTAAGCTGAGCCTTAAAAGAGATAAGCTGGCGGCTATTTTTCGGATTTTATCTATCCGCTATGGGATTTCTCTGGTTTTGGCCCTGCTGTGGTACTATTTTGCTCCATTTGCTCTGGAAATCCGTCAGGCATTTGTGCTGTTAGCTTTTTCTCCCATTGCCTCAGCCGCTCCTGCTTATTCCGGGGAGATGGACATGGACATCGGCCTTTCCAGCGCCATCAATTCTCTGTCCATCATTATCAGTATCCTGTCAATGACTGGAGTTTTGATGCTTATTTTGTAGCTTTTTTGAAAAATTTTCCGGCAGTTTTCCGTCTTTTTGCGGAATCCTGCCGGCTTTGCTTTTTTAAAAGATCTATTTTATGAAATATCTCCTCTTTTTCTTGAAATTATCGTATTTTTTGGTATCATGGTAAGAAGCGGGACTGATTTTATCCGCTAAGGCGAAAAATCACCTAATGGAGGAAGACTAATGAAAAAGACAAGGAACAAACGGAATCCAAAATCCTGGATCACTCTGACCCTTATCTTGAGCTTAAGCCTGTGGGTTCCAAACTATCAGGCAGCTGCCGCCCCAAAAGAGGAGGAAACGAAAACAGAGGAACTTTACCTGAAATCGGCTACCTACTACGCCAACGACTGGGTCATTAATTTCTGGAATCTGGAAGATGATTTTTTAGAAGAGGATTTGAGACAGATTGCTGCAGACGGCTTTAACAGTATTATTCTGGCTGTGCCCTGGAGAGAATTTCAGGTTGATATGGACAGCCGCCGCTATAACCAATATGCCCTGGATAAACTCCATCGGGTAATGGATGCTGCCGGGGAAGAGGGACTTTTGGTAATCCTCAGAGTGGGCTATACCTGGGATCATGCAGGAAACGGAAACATTTTAGACCGGTACCGGGATTTGATATATAAAGAGGAGGTGAGAGAAGCCTGGATGGATTATGTAGGGAGGATCTATGAAGAATCCTCTGTACATTCCAACTTTTACGGCGGATTTTTAACCTGGGAAGACTTTTGGAATTTTACTGATGCAGCCGGCGCGCTGGGAGATACGGAGTACAGCCGCCGTTTGGCAGAGGATATGGGATACACCGATTATGTGAAAGAAAGGGTTTCCCTGGAAGAAGCGGGCCGTCAGTATAGGAAGAACTTTGAGAACTGGAGCCAGTTGTACCTGCCGGGGCGGGAAACGGAGGCTTATAGCCTGTTCCTGAGTTTCTACGACAACTTTTTAAACCAGCTTCTGGCAGAGAGCCAGGCAGTATTTCCCAACCTTTCGATGGAGGTACGGGCGGATGCGGATCCGATAAACAATCAGAACGGAGAGCTTGTGGGCTTTACCCATGAGACTACCTTCGGATGCCAGGATTCTGCTTACACTTCCCTCATGTACGCAGTTTCCATGGGGATGTCATTGGGAAATGATCATATGACAGCCGATCAGGTCCTTCCTCAGACCGCCGCCACCCTGGATTGGGTGAGATCTCACAATGGGGGAAAGCCCCTTTATATTGATCAGCTCTTATTTACAGATAATACGCCGGGATTTGAGGAAAATTCCAGGCTGGATGAAGGGGAGATTCCCATATATCTTACCAGGCTGGCCCCTGTTTTACAGGGAAGGACTCTGGGATATGGGGTATGGACATATCGGGACTATGGAAACAATATGATTTATAACTGCCAGTTTGCTTTGGGGGATGGCGGCTGGAACAGCTTCGGCCGGACCAAGGTGGAGGAGCGGGACGGCTCCAATCAGATGAAGCTTGAGAGCTACAGCCGTATCTCCCAGACAGTGAATACAGCAGGAAGCGCTGTAAAAGGAGATACGGTGAAGGTATGTTTTCAGGCAGACAGCCCGTCAGGCAGTAACCTGACGGTGTCTCTGGGAAAGCGCAGCAGGACGGTGAAGGTGGAAGGGAAGCAGCAGTTAAATCTGGAGTTTTCCGGAACCGGCCTGAATGAGCTGTCCATCTCATCCGACAGCATTGTTTATTTAGATAATATTAAAGTATATACTCAGGTGACAGAAGGAAAGCTTTATGACATAAACGGCAATCCGGAAAGCTGCCTGGAGGCAGTGCGGATATTAAACTCCAGCCTGTAATCCTGACGCAGAAGGATGCCTGTTCCAACCGCTGATTTTGGGAACATATCCTCAGTGAACAAGGGCACCTTCAGAAAATGAGAACAGAGAAGGGGGATTTTAATGGATATTGCAAGATCATTTTTAGTACTGGGCCTTCCCCAGGCAAAAGACGAGAAGGCCATAAAAAGAGCTTATCGGGAAAAGCTGAAATCCGTCAATCCGGAAGACGATGCGGAGGGCTTTAAGGAGCTTAGGTCCGCCTATGAGGCGGCTCTTGAATACGCCGGTTCCGGGGAAGAGGAGCAGGAGGAATCAGAAGATACCTCGCCGGAAGGACAATGGGAGGCCAGGCTAAAAAAGCTTTACGGATGTCTCCCGGATCGGCTGAATCTGGAAAAGTGGAAGGAGCTGATGGGGGAGGAGCTGTGTGTCTCCCTGGACTCAGGGGAAGAATGTAAAGCCCGCCTGTTAAACTTTCTGATGGATCATTTCCGGCTGACCACAGACATATGGAAATACCTAGATCAGGTCTGGAATTTTACGGAAAGCGCCAAAGAGCTGTACGAATCCTACCCGGGGAATTTTGTAGATTTCCTGCTCAACGTATGCCGGGAGGGAAGCTGGTTTCCCATGGAGGTTTTTCAGGGGCCTGATGACGGAGATTATGATTTGTATATAAACCTGTACTTTGAATTGGACAACGCTTTGGCGGAAGAGGACAAGGACAGGGCAGAGGCATTGATGAGCCAGATGGAAGGCCTTCCCATATCCCACCCCTACGGGGATTTGGATCAGGCCAGGCTGCTGGTTGAAAAGGGGGAAACAAAAAAGGCCAGGGATTTGATGGAAAAGGCCTGTCAGGCGCTGCCGGAAGATAACCGGGTGTATTATGTGTCAGGCCTGGTACTGTGGGATTTAGGAGAGAAGGAGCTGGCGGCTCAAAAGTTTCAGGAGCTTTTAAAAGACAATCCCCACAATTTTACTGCCAATAAGATGCTGGGGAAATACTGGATGGAAAAGGGCAGCTTAGAAAAGGCTAAGGAATATGCCATAGAAGCCATTGACGGCGGCACTGTGGCGGGAAACCGGGAGCCGGAGGTTATGGAGATGCTGCAAACCATTAACCAGGCTCTGATAGAGCGCCACCGGCAGGCCATGGAAGGGGAACCCTCTAATTTTAAACATGTACTGGAGCTGGGCTGGTGCTATCTGCAGAATGACCGGATTCAGGACGCCTTATCCCTTCTTGTCAACCGCCTCCCGGATAAGGAAAATGCAGAAGAATACCACAATTTAATGGGAAAGCTTTATTATACCAACCAGCAGTGGGAACGGGCCATGGAGAACCTGATTTTGTGGAAGGAATATCTGGAGAAAAGGGAGGATTCCTGGAAGGAAAAGGAGCCGGAGGAGGAAGAGCAGGAGAAAACCAACCGGCGGCTTATTACGGTTAACGGCCTTTTGGCCCGTCTTCACCGTCTCAATGGAGAAGAGGGAAAGGGAGTGGAAAATTTTGAAAAAGCTCTTTCCTGCATTAACCGTACCAGAGAGCTGGGAAGCAGGGACGCCGCTTATTGGATGGAGAAGGCCAGTATATACAAGGCAAGGGCCAAGCTCCTCTCCTCCAGAGAAGACTATGAGGCGGCTATTCAGGTGCTGACAGAGCTGACAGAAGAGGAGGAAGGATACTTTCCTGCCTATGTGATGCGCCAGGAGTGCTATGCGGCGCTTAGGGATGCCAGAGGGGTCATTGAGGACTTTTACAGGGCAAAAAATATCTATGGAGGATTTGCCCCTGTTTATACTGCGGCAGCGGAGGTGTACAATGATCTGGAGCGGTGGTCGGATCTGGAGGCGCTTATTGAGGAGGCAAAAGAAAATCAGGTTTATACCATCCCCTTAAAGATTTTTAAATGCCGGATGGACCGGGAGCTGGCTGAGGAAAAGGAACCTATGAGGCAGGCTTTAGAGTCCATGCTAAACTTAAGGGCTGAGGTAACAAAGATTATGAAGGATATTCCCGACGAAAAGGAGCGGGAATTTGAGGAAAAGGACGCCGCCTTTCTGGAAGCAGAAATCTGTATTACTTACAGTTTTCTGGGAAAACAGGAGGAAGCCTTAAAGGCTATCCGCCAGGCCAGAAAGATTGACGGAAATGAGAGCCGCTATAACTGGATTGAAGGCAATATTCTCCGCCGGTTAAACAGGTGGAAGGACGCCCTTGAGGCCTATGAACGGTGCAGGAAGGACTACGGGGAATCCGGGGCCTATCATTATTATGTGGCAGAATGTTACGAAAAGATGGGAAAGCGGCCCACAGCCCTTGAGGCCATGGAGAAGGCGCTGAAAATAGAGCCGGAGAATCCGGATTATCTGCGGAAGATGACGGATCTGTATCAGGTTCTCTTTGACAATACGGGAAAGCTTACCTACTTTAATCAGGGGATTCCCTATGCAGACAAGAGGATTGAACTGGGGGGAACCACCTATGATCATGTAAACAGAGGGCTTTTGTATATGGAGGCCGGGTATCTGGAAAAGGCTTTGGCGGATTTCTTAAAGGCAGGGGAACTGTCCCCGGAGAACCAGTTTGCCTGGGCCAATGCAGCCTGCGCCTACAGCCGGATGGGGCGGCAGGAAAAAGCTCTGGAGCTGATTTACAAAGCCATTGATCTGATGGAGTCTGAGCCGACTACTTATTTTTATGAGACTTTGGGATCCATCTATATGAAGATGGGAGAGTATGAAAAGGCTCTGGAGGCCTATTTGGAGAACCAGAGACGGTATCCTGGAAAATATGCGGTGGTTAAAACAGTAAGCCAGGCTTACACGGCCCTTAAGCGGTATGAGGATGCCCTTAAGGTATGGAAAGTCTTTTTCCCCAAGGACAGGGAGGCAGAATACTATGATAAGGCTGTGGATTTATATTGTTATTTAGGGGACTTTAAAAAGGCGGAGGATGCGGCTGAAAAGGCGGTGTCCCACAGCGGAAAAGGGGAAGCCGCCTATCGCAGGGCGCAGATCCTGATGCTTCAGAGGAAAACCTTATTTTTAGGCCAGGCAATGGAAAAAGCGGTAAAGGCTTATGAACAGCAGGACAATAGCTACCGCAGCGCCTGTCTGACTGCCGCCGTTTATTTCTGGCTTAAGGGCAAAAAGGATAAGGCAGACAAATATACAGGACTTTATAAGAAGGCGCTTTTAGAAGCCTACAGCTCTCTGGAAGATTCAACAGATAACTGTGCATATAAAAAAGCGCGGCTTTACGAGATGTTTCTTCTGCATCTTCTGGAAGGAAAGCTTTCTGAGGCGGAAGCCTATTTAAAGCAGGAGGAAGCATGCCATTTCTGCTACCATTGTGAAAAAGCAGAATGTATGGAACTTGGCTGCAGCAGAGCCCTGTGGGCCTGGGCGCATGGACAGAAAGAGGAGGCCTTTCAGGAGATCCGGAAGGTTTTAAAACAAGATCCGGTATTTACTTATGCCTGGATTTTCAGCAGTGCAGTAAAGGAGTTTAAAAATATATGATAATAGGAATTGACTTGGGAACTACCAACAGCTTGGCAGCCTATTACAGCGAGGACGGCCCTAAGATTATTCCCAACCGTTTAGGAAAACATCTGACCCCGTCTATTGTCAGTGTAGATGAAAATGACGAGGTATGTGTGGGAGAGACAGCCAAGGAGCGGAGAAGCCTGTACCCGGATACGGTAGCGGAAGTATTTAAGCGCAGTATGGGGACAGGGAGGAAATATAAACTGGGCAATAAAAGCTTTACCCCGGAAGAGCTTTCCGCCCTGGTGCTGAAAGTGCTAAAGGAAGATGCGGAAGCCTTTCTGGGAGAGACGGTTACCGAGGCGGTAATCAGCGTTCCCGCCTACTTTGACGATAAGAGGAGAAAGGCCACCAAACGGGCCGGGGAACTGGCAGGCTTTAAAGTAGAGCGGATTATCAGCGAGCCTACGGCAGCCGCCATTGCCTACGGTTTGTATGAAAAGACCAGGGACACTCGTTTTTTGGTATTTGACCTGGGAGGAGGCACCTTTGACGTGTCGATTCTGGAGCTTTATGAGAACATCCTGGAAGTCCGGGCCGTGGCAGGAGATAATTACCTGGGAGGCGAGGATTTTACCGAGATTATTGAACGATGGTTTATCGGAGAACAAGAGCTGGATGTAAATACCCTGGATAGAAAGACCCTGGCCCATATCCGCAAACAGGCGGAACAGTGTAAACTGAAGCTTTCCGAGAGCAAGGAAGCAGTAATGCGCTGCCTTATAGGGGAAGAATACAAGGAAGCCACGATTACCTACACGCAATATGAGAAAGAATGTGAGCCTCTTCTGGAGAGAATCCGCAAGCCGGTTCAAAGAAGCCTTTCAGATGCCCACATTAAGCTTTCGGACATTGACGTGGTGGTGCTGGTAGGCGGAGGGACGAAATTCCAGATAGTAAGGGATTTTATTGTCCGTCTTTTTAAGAAATTCCCTAACACCAGTATTAATCCGGATGAGGCGGTGGCCCTGGGCGCTGCGATCCAGGCTGCCATGAAAGAGAGAAGGGAGGAAGTAAAAGAGGTTATCCTGACAGATGTCTGCTCCTTTACACTGGGCACTGAGGTGGCGGTGGCAAGGGGACGGGGGCAGTTTGAGAAAGGACATTTCTGTCCGATTATCGAGCGGAACACCGTGATTCCCGCCAGCCGGACAGAACGGTTTTATACGGTCCATGATGATCAGAATAAAATTTCCGTCTCTGTCCTTCAGGGAGAAAGCCGGTTTGCCCAAAACAATCTGCTTCTGGGAGAGCTTACCATCAATGTCCCCAAAAACAAAGCAGGAGAAGAAGCCGTGGATGTGACCTACACCTATGACATTAATTCCATATTGGAAGTGGAAGTGACGGTTATCTCCACAGGAGAAAAGAAAAAAGCCGTTATAAAGGGAAAGGACAACGGCATGAGCGACGAAGAGATTGCAGAACGTCTGGAAACCCTGTCGTATTTAAAGATTCCCCCCAGAGAGAAGGAGGAAAACAAGCTGCTGCTCCTTCGAAGCGACAGGATTTATGAGGAAAGCATCGGTATGGATCGGATTATGCTGGAGCAGTATATCCGCCGGTTTGAGGATGCCTTAGATTCCCATGATGGAGGAAAGATTCAGGAAGCAAGAGAAGAATTACAAGAAAAACTGAAGGAACTGGAAGATTTTTGACAATAACTGGGGGGAGCCTCTGCCTTACAGGCCTTGGACTGAAAGAAAGGAAGACTATCATGAAAACATTAGTATTAGCGGAAAAGCCTTCTGTGGCCCGGGATATTGCCCGGGTGCTGGGCTGTACCCGCAGTCTGGAGGGAGCCATAGAGGGAAAGGATTATGTGGTGACCTGGGGGCTGGGCCATTTGGTGGAGCTGTCTGATCCGGAAGAGTACAGCGATGATTATAAAGAATGGAGGCTGGATCTCCTCCCCATGATGCCGGAACCCTTCCGTCTTACGGTTATCCGCCAGACTGCCAGGCAGTTTCGTGCGGTAAAGGCTCAGCTGTTTCGAAAGGATGTAGGACAGATTGTCATTGCTACTGACGCGGGAAGAGAAGGGGAACTGGTGGCTCGGCTGATTTTGGAGAAAACCGGCTGCAATAAGCCGGCCAAACGGCTGTGGATTTCTTCGGTTACCGACAAGGCTATCCGGGAAGGATTTGCCCATTTAAAAGACAGCCGGGAGTATGACAGCCTGAGGGACGCGGCCATGAGCCGGGCAGAGGCGGACTGGCTGGTGGGCATCAACGCTACCCGGGCCCTGACATGCAAATACAATGCCCAGTTGTCCTGCGGACGGGTTCAGACCCCTACTTTGGCTATCATTGCCAAACGGGAGCAGGAGATCCGGGAATTTGTCCCGAAATCTTATTACGGGATTAAGGGGGAATATGGGGGCCTTAAGCTGATATGGCAGGACGGAAAGACGAAAAGCCAGAGAACTTTTGACAAGAACCGGGCGGAAACTCTGATTCGGGAGCTTTCCGGGGAGAAGGCACAGATAAAAGAGCGGAAGCAGATCCCCAAATCTGTCCAGCCTCCTCTGCTCTATGATTTAACAGAGCTTCAGCGGGAAGCCAACCGGCGATATCAGTATTCGGCTAAGGAAACCTTAAACTTATGCCAGCGCCTTTACGAGAACCATAAAGTGCTGACCTATCCCAGAACCGATTCCCGGTATTTAAGCAGCGATATCCTGCCTACCATACCAGAGAGGCTGAAAGCCTGTGCCACAGGTCCATACCGGAAACTGGCGGGCCGGGCTTTAGCGCAGAAGATCAGCCCTAAGGCATTTTTTGTTAATAATGCCAAAGTATCGGATCACCATGCCATTATTCCCACGGAACAGTTTGTCCATCTGGATCATATGACGATTGACGAGCGGAGAATTTATGATCTGGTTGTCCGGCGCTTCCTGGCGGTGCTGTATCCGCCCTATGAATATCAGGAGTTAAAAGTTACGGTCTCCATTGGGGCAGAGTCTTTTGTTTCCTCTTTCGGCATTGTAACAGAAAAAGGATGGAAAGAGGTTTATGAGGAGGAAAACGGAAAGACGGTTCCGGGAGAAGGGATGGAGGAAGAAGAGGATTTAAGCTCCATAAGTGCGCCGCCGGAAGCATTGGGAACCCTGAAAGAGGGGGAATCCCTGCTGCCTGCCTGCCCGGCTCCTTTAACTCTTACGGAAGGGAAAACCAGGCCGCCGGCCCGCTTTACTGAGGGAAGCCTTCTTGCTGCCATGGAAAATCCTGCCGCCTACATGGAAACGGAGGATGAGAAGGAAAAAAGAGCTATGGTCAAAACCCTGGGGGAAACCGGCGGTTTAGGAACGGTAGCCACCCGGGCAGATATTATTGAAAAGCTGTTCCACTCCTTTTTGCTGGAGAAAAAGGGACAGGAAATTTATCTTACCCCTAAGGCAAAACAGCTTTTGGAGCTGGTTCCCCGGGACTTAAGGACTCCGGAGCTTACCGCCAGGTGGGAAGGCCGGCTTATGAAGATTGCAGAGGGGAAGGAAAGCCGGGATCGGTTTATGAAAGATATCCGGGACTATACTAATTCCCTTATGGGAGAAATCAAAGCCGGGGAGGGAAGCTTCCGCCACGATAATATGACAAACAAAAAATGCCCGGTTTGCGGAAAGCGCCTTCTGGCTGTAAACGGAAAAAACAGTCAGATGCTGGTATGCCAGGACCGGGAATGTGGTTACCGGGAGACCGTATCCCGGGCCTCCAACGCCCGATGTCCCAAATGCCATAAAAAAATGGATTTAAAAGGAAGCGGGGAGGGAAAAATCTTTGTCTGCCGCTGCGGTTATAAGGAAAAGCTGTCTTCCTTTACGGAACGCCGTAAAAAAGAGGGGGCAGGAGTATCAAAACGGGATGTGGCCCGATATTTAAATCAGCAGAAAAAAGAGGCAGAAACGCCTATAAATTCTCCTTTTGCCGATGCTTTTGCAAAACTTAATTTGGACAAATAACAGAATATAACGAAAATGACAATATTTCGTAAGAATTATTTCAAGATTAATCTGGAAATTTGTGCTATAGTCAATATAAAGAAACCCCGTTTATGAAGGAATGGTTTTTATAAATTAATTGTAACGGTTCAGCCGTGGGGAAATGTACTGCAAACTGGCTGAACACCTGCAATTGAGTTAAGGAGAAGGAGGTAATTTTATGAGAAAGAGACAGTTTTTAACATCTATCGCCGGAGCAGTATTTTTAAGCGCCGCAGCCGCTATGAGCGTACTTGCGGCAGGCTGGGTTACGGGAGCTGACGGACAATGGAACTATCTGGAAAATGACGGAACCAAGGCAACCGACGCATGGCGCAAGGACAGTTCAGGCAACTGGTTTTATCTGGATGGCAGCGGCAATATTGTCACCAACCGGCTGATCGACGACACTTACTATGTAAATGAGTCCGGGGCCATGGTTAAGAATGCCTGGAAGGAGCTTCCCAATGACGATTGGGGCGGCAACGACATGGTGTGGTATTACTTTACTGACAGCGGCAAGGCAGTGGAAGAGGGCTTAAGAACCATTGACAAAGCGAAATATTACTTTGAGGGCCGTCAGATGCAGACCGGATGGCATGAAGTAAATGGTAAGCTCTATTACTTTAAGGACAGCGGCGCAATGGCCACCGGATGGCAGTATATTGATCATGGGGACGGCGATTCGGACAGCTGGAGCGAGCCGGAGTGGTATTACTTCTCCAATTCGGGACAGATGTCCGTATCCAAAGAGCAGAAAATCAACGGAAAGTCCTATATTTTTGATGAACAGGGCCGTATGCTTACCGGCTGGATTGACAATGAGAGCCACACCTCAGCAAAATACGGGGATATCAGCGGCGCCAGTGATTTAAGATATCATGGCGATGACGGCAGCGGAGTAGAAGGATGGCAGTATCTGACTAATCCGGATAACACGGAAGAAGGCTGGTACTATTTCGTTGGCGGCCGGGCATATAGCACAAAATATAAAGGTAAGAAGCTGGACGATGATTATGCACTGGCAAGTATCAGCGGAAAGACCTACTGCTTCCGGACAGACGGCCGTATCTATACTGGACTTTTAGAGCTGGATGACGGCAGAAAGTTCTACTTTGACGACAAGGGAGCCATGAAAACCGGACGTGTGGTAGTCAATGATGAAAACCACGATAATGAAGTATTCTACTTTGATTCTACCGGATCTTTGGGATCGAAAGGCGACGGCGTCACCGGTATGAAGAGCGGATACTTATATAATGAGGGCGCTTTGGTTCGTGCAGAGTCTGGTATGAAATATCAGGTTGTAGAGGTAGACGGACTTCAGTATATGGTTAACGAATCCGGCAGCGTTAAGACCAGCGGAACAGTAAGGGATGCTGACGGCGTTAAGTACAAGATTACCAAGGCAGAAGGCGGCGGCTACAATATTGAGATTGTAGATGAGGATCGCTGATAAAGATTGAGCTTGACAAATTTTTGTTCCATGCTATAATGAGGGCTAAGAAACAGGCAACGCGCAGATGGGAAGAGTAAGGAATCCAAAAGTGCCCAGAGAGGGATGTATCCGGTGTAATCATCCTGCATCAGTAGGTTCCCCAAGACCATCCCGGAGTGTCCCTTAATCGGGAACGGTGATTCCGTTATCATCAGAATAAGTGGTTTGAGCAGACAGTATGCTCACTCAAAAAGGGTGGAACCGCGATTGTGTAAGATCGTCCCTTGTCATACAGACGTATGGCAAGGGACTTTTTTGTATTATAGGAATCTTGATCCTGTGATATAAAATACTTTGCGGGGATCTCACTGCGGCTGATTTGAACAGAAAAAGGAGAGATTACCATGAAAATCACATTAAAAGACGGCTCTGTAAAAGAGTATGCAGAGCCCATGTCCATTCTGGATATTGCAAGAGATTTAAGCGAAGGGCTGGCAAGAGTAGCCTGTGTGGGCGTGGTAGACGGCAATACTGCCGATCTGCGTACCGTGCTGTACAAAGACTGTGCTTTAAATATCTGCACAGCCAATGATCCGGAGGGCCTGGCAGCTCTGCGCCACTCTGCCAGCCACGTAATGGCTCAGGCTATCAAACGCCTGTATCCAATGACCAAGCTGGCGATTGGCCCTTCTATTGCAGACGGTTTCTACTACGATGTAGACCCGGAAACTACCTTTACTGCAGAGGATATGGAAAAAATTGAAGGGGAGATGAAGAAAATCATAAAAGAAGCCCTTCCCATCAAGCGTTTTACCCTTCCCAGAGAGGAAGCCATTGCCTTTATGCAAAAGAGAGAGGAGCCTTACAAGGTAGAGCTGATTGAAGATCTGCCTGAGGGCGAGGAGATCAGTTTTTATGAGCAGGGAGAATTTGTAGATCTGTGTGCCGGCCCTCACTTAATGAACACCAAGGATCTGGGAAAAGCTTATAAGCTGATGAACCTGGCAGGGGCTTACTGGAGAGGCAGTGAGAAAAATAAGATGCTGACCCGGTTTTACGGAACTGCTTTCGGGAAGAAGGCAGAGCTGGAGGCCTATATCACCATGATGGAGGAAGCGAAAAAGCGGGATCACAGAAAGCTGGGCAAAGAGTTAGGACTGTTTATGATGCATGAGGCAGGGCCTGGCTTCCCCTTCTTCTTACCGAAAGGAATGGAATTAAAGAACACTTTGTTAGAGTACTGGAGAGAGATTCACAAAAAAGCCGGTTATGTGGAGATTGCCACCCCCATTATTTTAAACAGAAAGCTGTGGGAGACCTCCGGCCACTGGGATCACTATAAGAATAACATGTATACCACCGTTATTGATGAGGAAGACTATGCAGTAAAGCCTATGAACTGCCCTGGCGGCATTTTGGTTTACGCGTCAGAGCCCCGTTCCTACCGGGATCTGCCCTTACGCATCGGCGAGCTGGGGCTGGTACACCGCCACGAGAAATCCGGCCAGCTCCACGGCCTTATGAGAGTTCGCTGTTTTACCCAGGATGATGCCCACATCTTTATGACTCCGGATCAAATTAAGGATGAGATTAAGAAAGTAGCCAATTTAATTGACAATGTATATTCCTTATTTGGATTTAAGTATCATGTAGAGCTGTCCACCAGGCCTGAGGATTCCATGGGAAGCGAAGAGGACTGGGAGATGGCAACAGACGGATTAAGAAGCGCTCTGGACGAGCTGGGACTTCCCTATGTAGTAAATGAGGGGGACGGCGCTTTCTATGGTCCTAAAATTGATTTTCACTTGGAGGATTCTATTGGCAGAACCTGGCAGTGCGGAACTATTCAGTTAGACTTCCAGCTTCCCCAGCGGTTTGAGCTGGAGTATATGGGAGCGGACGGCGAAAAGCATCGCCCCATTATGATTCATCGGGTTGCCTTTGGTTCCATTGAGCGCTTTATCGGTATTCTGATTGAGCATTTTGCAGGCGCCTTCCCTACCTGGCTGGCTCCGGTGCAGGTAAAGGTGCTGCCTATCTCTGATAAGTTCAGCCAGTATGCAGATGCTGTAGCCGAAAAGCTTGGGGATGCAGGAATCCGGGTTGAGGTAGATACCCGCTCTGAGAAGATCGGCTATAAGATCCGCTCTGCTCAGATGGAAAAAATCCCTTATATGCTGGTAGTAGGCCAGAAGGAAGCAGAAGAGGGCGTTGTCTCTGTCAGAAGCCGCTTTGCAGGCGATGAGGGGCAGAAAGGCTTAGAGGAGTTTATGGCCGCCATTCAGGAAGAAATTGTGAAAAAGGCTATCCGGCAGATGGAGAAAAAAGAAGAAAAATAATGGCTATGAAACAAAAAAGACTGTTCTACCTGGATGTAATACGGGCAGTCTGTGCAGTGATGATTGTAGTTTATCATTTCCCACTGGCTATTTCCCAGCCGGTTGACTACTTTCACGCCTTTGCAAACGGCAGCTTCGGAATGATAGCAGTGTACTGCTTTTTCATGGTCTCCGGGGCTGCCCTGATGCACCGGTATAGGGATGAGGACAGGCTGGATTTAAAAAATTTTTATAAGAAGAGATTTTTAAGCCTTTATCCGCTCTTTTGGATTACTTATATTATGGCATTTTTCTGGGTGGTCTGGCAGCTTCGGGAGGTATACCGGATTATTCCCACTTGGTCGATTATCTGGTCAGTGATAGGAATAGATGGCTGGCTGGTAAACTTGGTTCCCACCTTTTATATGGTGGGAGAGTGGTTTTTGGGAAGTATCCTGATTCTGTACCTGGCATTTCCTGTGCTGCGGGTGTGGTATAAAAAGAACCGCCATTTAATTACTGCCATCCTGTTTTTGGCGGCCCTGGCTTTATTTTACCGCAATCCTTTCCCTGTTGAGATTAAACAGAATCCAGTTGCAGACATGTTTTACTTTCTTTTGGGCGCCTGGTTGGAGGATATGCGCCAGGATTTTGAGGTAAAGCGCCCCAAAGCTTTAAGACTTGTATGGATTTGTACTGCCTTAGGTATGTTCCTGTGGATATTCGTGCCTGTGACAAACGGGGTGGGGCAATTTGGAAGGGAAGTTTCTTTCCTGATTTTCAGTGTGAATTTTTACCTGTTCTGGATAGGGGCGGCAAAAGTGTTAGAAAGAACCAGATTGGCCAATAATTTTTTAAAACGGATTGCTGCTTCCAGCTACGGGATCTTTTTAACTCATCACATGGCAGCGCAGATGATCACCGGTCATTTCTATGGAGCAGAATCCAGCGCCAGAGAAATCTTTGTCATGCTTCTTATGACATTTGCCCTGACCTGGATTTGGACCATTATAATCTATAAAATCCAGGCATACATAAAATCGTTCCTTTGAGCCATACTAACTTTGCCAAACCAAACAATCTGCCCACGGGCAAAGGAGGACTTTCTTATGACAAAGTTAGATTGTAATGTAACCAGTTGTGTGCACAACTCTGAGAACTGCTGTTGCAAGCATGGTATTGTGGTGGAAGGCCAGACAGCCAAAGACAGATGCGATACCTGCTGCGGAAGCTTTGACGAGAACAAGGGAGAATCTTTTAAGAACCTGTTTAAGACACCGGAAAGCCGTTTAGAGGTGAACTGTGAAGCGGTAAACTGCGTGTACAACGAAGGACGCCGCTGCGCGGCAGATCACATCGGTATCGGCGGCGGCAAGGCAAGCTGCACCAGCCAGACTGAGTGTACTACCTTTAAGGCAAGATAAAATAAGAAAGTAAAGGGAAAAACGCCGCGGTGACAGCTGTTTTTGAGAGACAGCATCATTGCGGTGTTTTTGGGAAGAATTTGGCTGGATTTTGTAAAAAATTGACAAAATAGCAGGGGATGTCGCAAAATGAAACCAGAGACTTTCTAACTGAAACAAAGGAAAAAGCCCTTGACAAATCCACATCAATATAGTATACTCATTTAAGTTGTGAAAACAACAGACAGGAAAGCAGGTATCCACCTCACCTTGGCACGAGTCAGTGTCCCGGGTTCATAACAGACTACATAGGCCTTGCTGGTATCAGATTTTGCGGCGCTTAGTAGAGTGTGACAGGTGGATAGATTGGTTCTATCTGCTTTTTTTATTTCTGTGAGCAGCCGGCCAGAGGCCAGAGCCTTATGGCAGGTAGGGGCTCCCGGCATGGAATCATATCATATGGAGGTGTACGACTATTAGCGAATTAATGATTAACGAACAGATTAGAGACAAGGAAGTCCGATTGATTGGCGAAGACGGAAGTCAGCTTGGAATTATGTCTGCTAGGGAAGCGTTTCGGATGGCTCAGGAGGCTGAGCTGGACCTGGTAAAAATTGCGCCGACTGCAAAGCCGCCGGTATGCAAGATTATCGATTACGGAAAATACCGCTATGAACTGGCTCGTAAGGAGAAAGAAGCCAAGAAAAAGCAGAAGGTAATCGAGATTAAGGAAGTTCGTTTATCTCCCAACATCGACACCAACGATTTGAATACCAAGATGGGAGCTGCAAGAAAGTTCCTGGAGAAGGGCGATAAGGTTAAGGTGACCTTGCGTTTCCGCGGCCGTGAGATGGCTCACATGTCCAAATCCAAGTATATCCTGGATGACTTTGCTCAAGGATTATCTGACATTGCCGTTATTGATAAACCGGCTAAGGTAGAGGGCAGAAGCATGGTTATCTTTTTAACTGCAAAACGTTAAAAGAACAGATTAAGGAGGAAAATACAATGCCTAAATTAAAAACAAGCAGAGCAGCAGCAAAGCGTTTCAAAAAGACCGGAACCGGTAAGCTGGTTCGCAGCAAAGCGTACAAATCCCATATCTTAACTAAGAAGTCAACCAAGAGAAAGAGAAATCTTAGAAAAGATATTGTTACCGATGCTACCAACAGCAAGGTAATGAAGAAGATTTTACCATATCTGTAAGTTGATACTGGATTAAGAAGGAGGAAATGACCGATGGCAAGAATTAAAGGCGGTATGAACGCTAAGAAGAAACATAACAGAGTGTTAAAGCTGGCTAAGGGCTACAGAGGCGCTCGTTCCAAGCAGTATAGAATTGCAAAGCAGTCCGTAATGAGAGCATTAACCAGTTCCTATTCTGGACGTAAGGAGAGAAAGAGACAGTTCAGACAGCTGTGGATCGCCCGTATCAACGCTGCAGCCCGCATCAACGGCCTGTCCTACAGCAAGTTTATGTATGGCTTAAAGCTGGCTGATGTTGAAATGAACCGCAAAGTATTATCCGACATGGCTATCAATGATGCAGAAGGATTTGCAAAGTTAGCTGAATTAGCAAAGTCCAAATTAGCATAATCAGAAATTAAAAAAGGAGTCAGGGACAGAGGTCTTTGGCTCCTTTTTTAATTTCCGGAATATTCCCTGGAAAATAATACTAGCTGCCGGGGATGTCCGCCGGACACGGGGCAAGCCGCCTGAGCATAAACTATGAGTAAGTTTAGCTTTGAGGTGACTTTCTTTGAAGACTTTTCCCAAACCACTGAGTGCCAGTGAGGAAAGAGATTACCTGGAGCGTTACAAAGAGGGTGACCAGGAAGCAAGGGCTGTACTGATCGAAAGAAATATGCGCTTGGTAGCCCATGTTATTAAAAAGTACCAATACACAGACTACGATATGGAGGATCTGCTGTCGGTAGGCACCATAGGGCTTATTAAGGCGGTCAATACGTTTAAAATGGATAAAGGCTCCCGTCTGGCCACCTATGCGGCCAAATGTGTAGAAAATGAGATTTTGATGCTGCTGCGGGCCAATAAAAAATTTTCCAGGGAAGTTTCTATCTATGAGCCCATAGGGGTGGATAAAGATGGAGAGAGCGTCAGCCTGGTAGATGTAATTGAGACAGATAATGTAGAAACAATTGATCTCCTGATTCTAAGCCAGGATGTGCGGGCTTTATACGAGGCCTGCGACACTTGTCTGAAAGACACAGAAAAGACCGTGATACGGCTGCGCTATGGCCTTTATGGAGGGAAAGAGCATACTCAGAGGGAAATTGCCGGGATGTTGGGGATCTCCCGTTCTTATGTGTCCAGGATTGAGAAGAAGGCGGTGGAGAAGCTGCGGCGGGGGATGGAGTGTGCTGGGTAAGAGGGGAGATTTGATGTTATCCAATTAGAACAGGCAGGGATAAAGTAAGCAGTCAATAATTAGGAACTTGCTTTGTCCTTGCTTTTTTGTTGTAAAGGGGTGAAAAATCAATTATAATTATACAAAGGCGTGATGTATAAGAGTTCAGCGGGTAAAGTTTGTTTGAACATGAAAAAATCTCAATCTCTACGAGAGGAGAATTAAAATAGATATAATGGTTTATGATATACAATATGATGAAGTAATAAAGAGTTTTTATATAATAGCTGGAGTTACATATGAGTATTCTGTTAAAAAACTTTATACCATTAATTAATAAATTAGAATTTCAGAGAAGTCCATTACGTAAGTCGTTTTATAAACGATTAGAGGATGATATTTTGAGCGGCTGTATTATGCCAAACATTACCCTGGCTATTAATATTGAGGGAGAGATGCCGCAGAAAGCTGAATTGATTTTGCTGAATTGCCTATTTTAGCAGTGACAGAAAAAGAAAGTAAAATGAATGAACTTATAGCAGATCAGATTTTGGAATCCAATATACCTTAAAAAAAGGTGAGTTCAAAGAGGTGATTGGTTTAGAGTTCCCAATAATTTTATTGGTTTTACTGCCGCTATGAATAGGGTATTTTATCCGTTATATAGTGATAAGAATCCCAAAGTTGAATTGATTGCATCTTATAACAATGATATGGTCGTTTCTCCATCTACATGGGTTGTGGCCTTTAACCATCAGCTTCCAGCAGGGTTATACATTATCAAACACTCAGCCTTTGCCATATATGGAGTAAATGGCCTTTCAATATCTATGGATGCTGCAGGTTCACATGAGCAACAAACAGATAGGTCAATGCCTGATAACAAAGGAGTGCGCGGAGTGATAGGGACAAATATATATTATTTTTCCTCTCCTGGAGCTTATATCGGCCAAATATATGTAGATCATTCTACAACCGCAACAGTCAAAAATAACTTGAAAATTGTTAGATTAAATTGATAGCTCAGTAGGATACTGCTGTTACAACCACGGATTAGGCGCTACACGAAGGCCGCTTATGCCATTTAATACTATAGTGGAATATTCATGAAGCAAATAACATAGCCTAAATATCTCCCCGGGCCATAGTCGCTATACAGTTCAAATACCTTGTCGGAATTTATGGAGGCAGATATTGGGTAGTGTAAAATAGTTTGTGTTTTTGGAAAAAAATGGCTCCTTTTGGGTAAGAATTCAGATATGACAATTCTTATCGAAAAGGAGTATTTTTATGGCAGTCGCTAAGGAGCAAATCCGACAGATTATTTCAGAAAACAACATTTCCACTGTTGCAGATGTCTATTCTCTCCTTAAAGAAAGTTTTAAAGACATTCTTCAGGAACTTTTGGAGGCGGAGCTGGATGCTTCCCTTGGTTATCAGAAAAATCAGAAAGGGGATCTGGTGACCAGCAATAAACGGAACGGACATTCTCCAAAGACCCTCAAAAGTCAGTACGGAGAATTTCAGCTGGATGTTCCCAGAGACCGTAACGGTGAGTTTGAGCCAAAGCTTATTCCCAAATATCAGCGTGATATTTCCGGTATGGAAGAAAAAGTCATCTCTCTGTATGCAAGGGGTATGAGTACACGGGACCTCCTGTATCCAATTATTCAGAATCCAGCTGATCGTGTCCCTGTCCATGTGAAATTTAAGGCAACTGAACTCTTCACTAACAAGTATGTCATATCTATGATGACAACGGATTTTTCCATTGCAATCTGATAGACTGTTGCTTGAGCGTATTGAATTGTTTTAACCATGCTTTTCATTTGACAGCCCAAACCCCCTGTGCTAAAATTTTAAGAAAAGCAAGGAGGGCTATGAAATGATTATTGATTGCCATTCTCATCATATCAGCGCACCCTATAACACCAATTATCTTGAGTGGGCAAAGAAAACCGGAGCCGCCGATTATGGCCCGCCCTATCTGTGGAATAACCCCATATTTGAGGACATGGAAAAACGGCTTACAGTAATGGAACGGCATGGGATTGATTACTCCGTCATCACTTACAGCGCCAATGTGGTTCAGATTATAGACAGCGCCGCTGACCAAGTACATACAAAAGCCGATATTGTTTCTGACCTGAATCGCCGTACCCATGAGGCCATTCTGGCTCATCCCGCAAAAACAGGCGCCACCGGATGGATCGATCTGCGTCTTGGCAGCTCAGCTCTGGACGAGATGGAAGCTGTTTCTGATTGGGTTCTTGGCTATTCCGTCCTGTCCGGCTATGAAATAGGGGGACAGATGAAAATGCTGGACGATCCTGAGTTTTCCCCGTTCTGGCAAAAGGCAGCAGAGCTTGGGAAGCCGATCTTCATCCATTTCAGCAGCCGTTTTCCTGTCAGTACCGCAGAACATGCCTTGCCGGGATATATGAATAATTCCATGCTGAATGCAGGGATGGGGCAGCTTATGGAAAATTCCCTGTGTTTAAGCCGGTTAGTCTTAAGCGGCCTCTTTGACAAATTCCCTTCTCTCAAGGTGGTAATGGGCCAGTTAGGCGGTATGTACCCCCTTATGCTGGAACGGTTTGAAATGCTTTATACCATGCATTTAAAAGGCGCTGCCGCAAAAGGCCTTTGTGTGACGGATCCGGAAAACCTTTCCGGCTTTATGCGTAACTACAAAAACTATACAGATAATGTATACGTTGACACTCATTCCATGAGCGAAGCCGGAATCCGATTTGCAGCAGAAATTCTGGGAGAAGATAAAATCCTGTTTGGATCCGATTTGCCCATTACACCGGAATCATGGGGTATTGAGAAAGGTATTGCACAATTAAACTCTTCTTCCCTGTCTGATTCTGCCAAAGAGAAAATTTTTTCGAAAAATGCCATGAAGCTGTTAAATCTTACCAAAATATAAAGAGGAGAGCTATCTTATGTATATTACTTGTTTGGATTTGGAAGGCGTATTAGTTCCTGAGATTTGGATTGCTTTTTCTGAAGCAAGCGGCATCCCTGAGTTAAAGCGCACTACCAGGGATGAGCCGGATTATGATAAATTAATGAAATGGCGTCTCAGTATTTTAAAAGAACACGGGCTGGGGATTCAGGAGATCCAGAAGGTTATCGCCGGAATCGATCCGCTTCCCGGCGCGAAGGAATTTTTAGATCAGCTGCGCTCTTTTTCCCAGGTGATTATTATCAGCGACACCTTTACTCAATTTGCCGCTCCTTTAATGAAAAAGTTGGGATGGCCCACTCTTTTCTGCAATTCTCTGGAGATCGCCCCGGACGGGGAAATCACCGGGTATAAAATGCGGATTCAGAACTCTAAGCTGTCCACGGTTAAGGCGCTCCAGTCTGTAGGCTTTCAAACCATTGCCGCCGGGGACAGCTACAATGACCTGGATATGATCCGGGCAGGCAAAGCCGGATTTTTATTTAGAAGCACAGAGAAAATCAAAGAAGATAACCCGGATTTGCCTGCTTTTGAGACTTTTGATCAATTGATGGAAGGGATCCGGAAAGCCATGAATGGCTAGCCAGGCCCTATGCCCCAATCCCTGAAAATCCGACAGGGGATGTGGGATGAAAAATCGAAATTTCCTATTACAAAATAAACTCCGATGGGATACGTCACTGACGCGCTTCACCGGATGCTTCATAATAAAACGGTATGAGGAAACGAGAGTGTAAAAACCGCTTGCTCTCCTCATACCGTTTTTTATCTGTTGGGATAATTATTTTGTCTGGTAGCTCTTACTAAAAGAGTGCATAACGTCAATATCTGTCAGCACGCCTTTTCCATATTGAAACTGAATGGTGTACTCCCCGTCTCTCAGATTATGGAACAGATAGTCCCCGTCGTCATCATCCAGCTCCAGGTCCGGATAAAGCTCTTTTAATTCCTCCTGAGTTTTTCCAATGGGATTAATGCCGTTAATGGAAATATTTAAATCTTTATTCTTGTCATCCAGCGCATAAAAGCCCAATTCCTCAATGACGCATTGATCTACGAATTTTTTCTCTTTGCTGCTGTTTACCAGGCTCATGGAAGCATAGTTGACTCCATCTTTTTCCAAAAACAGAGAAGATGTCCAGGATCTGTCCGGAAGCTCAAAAATCATGGCTCCCAGATCGTTAACCTCAAATCCCTGCTCCTTTAAAGAACCGGGAGTAGATTCCCCCACTACCACAGAAACTCCGTCCAGCAGCACCTCCGGCGGGGTGCCGGGATCTTTGGGGCCGCAGCCTGCAAGAAACAGGCAGCAGCATAAAACGCCTAACCCTCGTAATTGCCTAAATAGCTTCATTATCACTTTACCTCCTGCAATGAATATTTATTTTTTCTCAGAAATCAGGTCATAGCTTTCCGCCACCATCCTCCTGATATCTTCATCCGGTATTGTCCCGTCCAGTATAATGGAATTCCAATGTTCTTTGTTCTGGTGATACCCCGGCACCACAGAATCATATGTATTTCTCCAAAAATCCCGCCATTCTGGATCCACCTTCACGTTCACCCATATATGCCCGTCTCTTTCATAGGTCCACGCAAAGGCTCTCTTATTCTTCCTGTACCGCAGGAGAACCCAGTTGTCATCATGAAACGGGGTGTCCACGTATACATCCGGAAAGGTCAGGCCAAATTCCAGGATTTCTTCCCGCTTTTTCATGAAAACCGCCTCCTTTAACTGCCCTCGTTACCCTCAGTGGATAAGGGCGCGCCGCCTTGTTCACCGAGGATATGTACATACAAATAAGACAGTCTTTTCTATACCTGCTTTCCAAGTATAGCATAAAAAGGCTGTCTTATCAATTATTACAAAAGGGACAATACTATACCTGTCTTCTACAGCGATCCCGCTCCGTCAATACAGATATTGGCTCCATCCAAAAATCCCGCTTCTTCGCTGGAGGCAAACAGGATAGCTGTAGCGATTTCCTCCGGGGTTCCCAGTCTTCCCAGAGGCTGTCTGGACACATAGTTGTTCATAGCGGCTTCCGGATCCGGTTCGGACTGGATTCTCTGTTCCAGCGAGGGAGAAAGAACCGTTCCCGGAGACACTACGTTCACCCGCACCCCATCCTTAATGTGGTCTGCCGCCCAGCATATGTCTCCGGCACTCTTAAATACGTTCCAGTGAACCACTGTATTTTCTCCCCTTGCCCGGATAAGCCCCATATAGGGATATTGGTTCTACCATTTTAATCTCCTTTAAATTCTTATTAATAAGAATCGACGATGCCAGCCTTTCCAGAATCTGGTAGTTTTTTCCTTCCCTGCCCATCTGACGGATCTCTTCACATTTTACCGGCCGCTTCTCAATATGGGATAAATATCCGGCCAAAATTGCTTCGATTGCATGCATAGCCTGGTGGGGAGTAAATTCCGGCTGCTTATTCTCCAGCACGCACATTGCAAAATGCTCGTCCTCCCGTTTTACAGAAATAGGATAGTATTTAGGGAATGGAGCGTGCTCACAGTTCGGCTCGTACCATTTTTGGCGCATCTTCTCGTCTTTGGAAGTCATGAAATACACTCTTACCGGCTTCTCCCACGCATGGTTTTCGAAAATAGTTCCTTCTGTCCCGTATACTTCCAAGCTGTTAAAAGGAGGCGTCATCTGAGTAAAACTGACCATTGCAGGCATTAATCATTCTCTGGCTGCCCTCTATAGTGGTTCCCATAGGCTTTTCGCAAAGGACATGCTTTTTCTTTTCCGCGCATCTTACTACAATATCATCGTGGAAAATATGAGGCACCATAACCAGAACGGCGTCAATGTCACTGTCCAGCATTTCATCCAATGTCTCGTAAGCTGTCATGGGATTGTTCTTATATTTTCTTGCCATCCGCTTTGCGTTCTCGTAATTTACATCATAAATCGCGGTATACTCTAAAATTTCCGGATTGCGCCGTCCTTATAGCCAATGTAGTCCACATCTCCATTCATATGGGCAACTGCCGAGTAAACCCTTCCGTTGATAATGTCCAGGGCAACTTCCTTATGAATCCAGTAGGTAACATCCGGGAACGGAATGGTTCCCTTTAACGTTTTGCATACCCCTTTTTCAAAAACAATCCCGTAGGAATACTCGTCAAATACGAATTGGAAGCTTTCCGTGTAATCCTTTAAGGTAAATAAAAGGATGTCATCGCTGGTGCAGATGTCCTCAAAGGCCTGAAACACTGCGTCCAAATCCGCTTCTGTTACCGCTTCCTTCAGGATTTTGTTTCCTACTTCCAATACCAGTTGTTCATTCAGAAGCATATCTTTTCCTCCTCCATTTTTTGTCTTTCCTTTCCCCTCTGTAATTTCACTATATCATAAAAAAATCTCCCTTTCACCCGATTTCTCCTGAGTTGTTTCACTATATGCAACAGTTTTGCTGTTTGTATTGTTTTTTGTCTAAAAATATTATATTTTCTCCAATATCAATATATTGCAAAAAATATCTAACAAATTTATACTTGTTATAAAATTGTTAATCTATTTTGCCACTTAACTGATGCAGGCTTTGACTTTCTTCCTGCTGTTGGGATTCCCTCCTTCCTATTTTTCCCCATAATAAAAGCGCCTGCATTTTCGCAAGCGCTCTACTTATTTCTAAAATATAATGTTGATTCCATTGGGTTCTTTTCATCACGAAATCAATTTTTCATATGTGTTCTACATTCATTCCTTATCCCCTTGCTACATTCTTAAATCGGCTTTTTGCGCTCATTACTTCATTGATATTTCCTATAAGTTCCATTTTAATTATCAAATAAAAAAGTTTAAGGAGACAGTCCGGTAAAAATCCAGGGCTTTGAAAAACCCTGAACTTCTAAAGGACTGTCTCCTTCTTACCTATCAGGGGCGTAAATCGTTGTTTCCCGACAGCCCCTGCTCTCATTTATTCTGTAATTAATGGAAAGAAAACAGTTCATCCATGGGCTTTACCGTTCCAAGAACCGGCTGAGACATCTGTCCCAGCATTGCCGCATTAGATACCAACACCATGGTAGTGTCCTTATAACCGGCTTCTTTGATCACATCCGGCTCAAATTCTACCAGCAAATCTCCGGCTTTTACTTTTGCACCCTGCTGTACCACTGCTTTAAAGCCTTTTCCCTTTAATTCTACTGTGTCAATACCGATATGTAAAAGCAGCTCCATTCCGTCCTTAGTCTCCATTCCCACTGCGTGTCCTGTGGGGAATACGGCGGCAACAGTACCGTCTACGGGAGCAAATAATTTACCTTCAGAGGGAATAATTCCTACCCCAAGGCCCATCATTCCCTGAGAAAATACCGGATCTTCCACGTCTGCCAAAGGAATTGCAGTTCCTGCCATAGGGCTGTATACGGTCTTCGGCTTACATCCGGAACCGCCTGCCTGCTCCTCCTGTTTTCCTTTCCCTCCAAAAAGATTTCCAAATAATCCCATATGATATTCTCCTCTCCATACATTCCAGAAAACAATATTTTCTGCTTTTAGTCTTATTTTACAAACTATAGAGGAAAATGTCAAATATTAACTTTTCTTTCTTCAATGGAATCTGTAGCCGTTGCGACAGGGCATCTTCTCACGTGACTGCGCCCTGGAATCACTTGACGGAGGCCTGTAAATTAATATATACTGAACTCACAGGAAAATCAGGATTTGTATTCAGAAGAAAAGCATTCCAGCATAGGAGGACAATATATGTTTTCTGTTGAACAAATTAAAACCTTAAATAATCTTGAACTGGAAATCTATGAATATGTGATCAAAAATCCGAACAAGGTAAAGTATATGCGAATTCGTGAACTGGCTTTGGAAGTGCATGCTTCAACTTCTACAATTCTCCGTTTTTGTCAGAAAATGGGGTGTGATGGCTATAGCGAATTTAAACTGAAAATGAAAGAATATTCCTTAAATCTTTCCCAAAGCCATATTACCGATGATGTCACAGAGGTAATTGATTTTCTGAAAAAAACATCAACCGATGAATTTGAACAAAGATTGGAAATGCTGACAGATGTAATTATGAAGGCAAAACATATTTTTTTTATCGGAAGCGGCATGTCCGGTATTGTAGCAAAATATGGAGCGCGCAATTTTTCCAGTATGGGAAAATTCAGTCTCTATATCGACGAACCCCATTACCCTACAGAAATCCGTTTTCTGGAAAATTCTCTTGCAATTGTGTTTTCCGTTTCAGGGGAGTCCCGTGATACAATCCGCCATACTACACGATTTAAAGAACAAAATTGTCAAATCCTAAGTATTACAAATACGGAAAACTGCACAATCGCAAAAATATCAGATTATAATATTGCCTACTATATCACTTATATGAAAATTGCAGATTATGACGTAACCTCTCAACTTCCGGCAATGAGTATTGCAGAACGTTTAGGCAAAAAAATATACCGGCGAACCGGCGGACATTTAGAAATCGTATGAAACACACTGTTACTTAAAAGGAACAAGGGACTACTTTTTGTCACTTGTTCCTTTTGCTTTCCAATTCGTTGACAATTACTCCTTAAATTCATACAATCAGAGACAACAAAAACAACACGATTAAAATAATCAGGAGGTAAGTAAACATGGCGAAAGATTATGCCGCAGCAGCAAAAAAGATTGTAGAACACATTGGCGGAGTCGATAATATTGCCAGTGTAACCCACTGTATGACCCGTCTGCGTTTTGTCCTCAATGATGAGAGCATCGTAAACGACGATGCCGTCAAAGGAACTGACGGAGTAATAGGTGTGGTAAAACAGGGCGGGCAATACCAGATCATTATCGGAAATCATGTAGAAACCGCATATCGGGAAGTCTTAAAGCTTGGAAATTTCGGTGAAGCAAGTGAGATTGCAAAAGGGGAGAAAAAGGAACCCCTGACACTGAAAAAAATCGGAAACAATATCCTTGACGCAATTGTTGGAACTATGTCCCCTCTTATCCCCGCAATTATTGGCGCTTCTATGGTGAAACTGCTTGTTATGTTGTTAGGGATGGCCGGAATTCTGTCTGCAGATGGAGAAACCTATAAAATCATCAATACCATTGGCGACGGAGCCTTTTATTTCCTTCCTGTCATGGTTGCCGCATCTGCTTCAAAGAAGTTTAAAACAGATATGTTTATTGCGATTGCCATTGGAGGAGTTTTAATTCATCCGGATTTCCGTTCTCTGATGGAGGCCGTAACCGTAGGAGAGACAGCAGCTCATTTTATGGGAATCCCCATCGCATCTGTAAAATATACTTACACCGTTATTCCCGCGCTCTGTATGACATGGATTCTTTCCTATATTGAGAGTGCCATTGACAAAATAACTCCTGCAGTTACCAAAAACTTTTTAAAGCCTATGCTGATCTTCCTCATTGCCGCTCCTATTGCGATTTTAATTATCGGACCTGCCGGTATCTTTGTGGGAGAAGGGATCTCTTCCTTTGTATTTTTTGTTCAGTCAAAGCTTGGTTTCCTTGCCGTTGGAATTATGGGTGCCATCTGGCCTCTGCTGGTTATCACAGGTATGCATCGCGTTTTTACTCCTACAATTCTTCAGACAATTTCTGATACCGGAATGGAAGGTACCGTAATGCCGTCTGAAATTGGCGCTAACCTGTCCTTAGGAGGTGTTTCACTTGCCGTAGCTCTCAAGACAAAAAATATAGAACTTCGTCAGACTGCTCTTGCAGCCGCTTCCTCTGCTCTAATCGCAGGAACTACCGAACCAGCCCTCTATGGAGTTGCTGTACGGCTGAAACGTCCGCTGCTGGCCTCTCTGATCACCGGCTTCGTATGTGGATGCTTGGCAGGCATTGCCGGTCTTGCCAGCCGCTCCATGGTATCTCCCAGCGTCCTGACCGGTGTTCAGTTTATTGATCCGGCCAATCCCGGAAGGAGTATTATGTGGATTGCAGGTATTTCCGTTCTTTCCATTGTCCTTTCCTTTGTATTAACACTTGTAATCGGTTTTAAAGATATTCCAGAGGGAGAATAATAATGATTCATGATTTCAAATTACCGGAAAACTTTTTGTGGGGCGCCGCCATTTCTGCCAATCAGGCAGAAGGGGCCTTTCAGGAGGATGGCCGGGGAATCAGCAATATTGATCTGATTCCCCATGGTCAGCAGCGAATGGCTGTCAAACTGGGCAACATCACACACCCTAAAATCCTTTCCAGTGAGTATTATCCAAGCCATGACGGCATTGATTTCTATCATCGTTATAAAGAAGATATTGCCCTGATGGCCGAATTGGGATTAAAGGTATTCCGTACGTCTATTTCCTGGTCCCGTCTCTTCCCCAATGGAGATGAAAGGGAGGCTAATCCTAAGGGAATTGCTTTTTACCAGAATGTATTTACAGAATGCAAGAAATATGGAATTGAACCTTTGGTAACCCTCTGCCATTTTGATATTCCCATGGGTTTGATTATAAAGTATGGTTCCTGGAGAAACAGAAAAGTGATCGACTGCTTTGTCCGATATGCAGACACCTGCTTTCGGGAGTTTTCCGGCCTGGTAAAATACTGGCTTACATTCAATGAAATCAATATTGTATTGCACAGCCCGTTTTCCGGTGCCGGAATCGCCTTCGAAGAAGGAGAGAATAAAAATCAGACCATTTATCAAGCCGCACACCATATGCTGCTGGCAAGTGCGATGGCCGTAAAGCTGGCGCACCGATACAGCGCGGACAATCAGATAGGCTGCATGTTAGCAGGAGGAAGCTTTTATCCTTATTCCTGTAATCCCCTGGATGTCTGGGAATCGGTGAAAAAAGAGCAGGAAAATCTCTTTTTTATTGATGTGCAGGCACGGGGACACTACCCTTCTTATGCCAAAAAACTATTTGCGGAAAAAGGCGTTCATCTAATAATAGAAGACGGGGATCTTGATACGCTCAAAACAACTGTCGATTTTATTTCTTTCAGCTATTATGCCAGCCGGTGCGTTTCCTCTGATATAAACAATAAAGTCATAAATGACGGAAATGTAGTCCGTTCTGTTGAAAACCCCTATCTGCAGGCAAGCGACTGGGGGTGGGTAATTGATCCTCTGGGACTTCGGATCACCATGAATCAGTTATATGACCGGTATCAGAAGCCGCTGTTTCTTGTGGAAAACGGATTGGGAGCCAAAGATGTAGTTGAGGAAAACGGCGACATCTTTGACAGTTACCGCATTGATTATTTAAAAAGGCATATTGAGGCTATGAAGGATGCTGTGGAAGACGGCGTGGAGCTGATGGGATATATAGCATGGAGCTGCCTGGATCTGGTTTCTGCTTCAACAGGAGAAATGAGTAAACGTTATGGATTTATTTATGTAGATAAAGAGGATAATGGAAGCGGAACTTTTTCCAGAAAAAAGAAAAAATCTTTTTACTGGTACCAGAAGGTAATCAAGAGCAACGGAACCGTATTAGACATTTAAGCCGAGCAGCAACACCGTTGTAATGCCCATTCTATAAGGGTTTTACAGCGGTGTTGCTTCGTTTTGATATATTGAATCCCCTCTGCATTACCATTATCATATCGAACAAGGCTCTTTATGACTTCACCTGTTTTTCTTTGTTTACCACATAAATCCCCAGGCATACCAAAACCAAAGCCGTCAGAGCATTGACGGAAAATGCCTGCTCCTTCTCCCCCAGAAAAGCCGCGGATAAAACCACGCCAAACAGCGGGTTCATAAATCCAAATACGGTTACCCGGCTTACCGGATTGTATTTTAACAGGATTCCCCATATGGTATAGGCCGCCGCAGAGATAAAGCTCAGATACAAAAGCAGAACCGCCGCCAAAATTCCCGGGGCCCTGGCCAGAGTCCCTCCGCCTAAGAAGCCTATAGCCGTCAAGGCGGCTCCTCCCAGCATAAACTGGTAGCCGGACATGGTTACCACATCGTATTCCCGGGAATACTTTTTAATCAGGGCGCCGGAAATAGCGTAGAAAACCTGAGCCAGAAGAACAAAGCCTTCTCCCAGAAAAGACATTTCAAAAAGCTTATCCGTCCCGGCTCCGGACAGATTCATAATGACAATCCCTGCAAATCCCAATATACAGCCAACAAGCTTTTGAGACGTCAGCTTTTCGTAACGGAAAATCAGGCTTGCAAACAAGATAGAAATAAATACATTGGTTCCTGTAATAATCGCTCCGTGGACTCCGGTTGCATGGGACAGCCCTACATAAAAAAAGAAATATTGCAGGATGGTCTGTGACAAAGCCAAATTGCACAGCTTCATTCCGGATCCTTTAGCCGGCAGGATCCATCTGCCTTTTATCATACTGTGGTACAAGATTACCAGAAATCCGGCCAGCAAAAACCGAATTCCGGCAAACATAAGAATAGAGAAGGTGTCGCTGCTGTCAATCTGAAACAGGCTGTAACCTGTCTTGATTGCAGGAGTGGCGCTTCCCCACAAAAAGCAGCAGAAACCTGCCAAAAGCAGCACTGCTTTCATGCTGGTTAGATTTATGGATCTCTTTTCGGTCTTTTCCATATCGTTTATTATCCTCGACTCTCCCGCCCTCAGCAGATACTTTTATCTTCATTCCTGCCCGGATCATGCAGAAGATTTAAGCTGCTACATTCTATTAATGTTTACGTAATCAGTATGCAGTACGTCCCTCTAAATATCCGCTGTTCATGTAGTGATAATAATAAGATGGTAAATCTTCTCCAAATGTCTCTGCCAAATCCGGGTTTTTATCTTTATATACGGAAACTTGAAAGCTTTCAATTCCAACACGTCCCTCTCTCATCCCGGTGCTAAGAAAATTTTCTAACAGCTGAACACTGTCCCAGCCAACAGCATCGCTGATGTCCTTATTATGTTCCCCATAATAGGCTGCGTCAAATACCAGTGAAATGTTGGACGGCACTACAACAGACCCTGACGTATCAGTCTCACTTCCGGCAGTATCCGTTGTACTTCCAGTAGAATTGGATAGGTTGGCGCTGGCGGTTCCTCCGCTGTAAGGACATACGCCGCCTGGATGGAGATGAGCCTCATAGCCGCCGCAGTGGTAATGGTAGCTCCCCAGCCCGCTTTTATTTTTATTGTCCCGATGCCCGCCCTGGCTGTCAGTACGTCCGCCGTGGGCCTGGGCTTCAATAGGACTTCCTACAAAAAGTACCGTTTCAGGAATACAGGTACTGATAGCAGCAGCGGCAAGCAATACTGCGAGTCTATTTTTTCTCATCTTGGCAATCTCTCCTTTTCTAATCCATTTGTTTCAGTATAGTGATTTACCCGTATTATGTCAATATTCGAAATATAATATTTAGTTTGATATAAATTTCAGAACAGCCTATATAATCCAGCGTATCCGTCTAAAACTCCACTTCCATTCCGTCATAAGCGGCCAAGAATCCTTTTTCTGCAAATATGGGTGTGATCCGCTGATGTGCCGGATTGTAGATATGAGTAAAGTGAGTAGCTACAAATTTTGTATTTGCTGTTGCCATTCCTTCTCTTAACATCCGCTCTCTAATTGCCACATTATCGGGAAGTCCCATATGCTCTTTAAAAATTCCGGTTTCTTCTACCATAGTACAATCCAAAATCACACAATCAAAACAGTATTTTTTTAATTCAGCCCATGTTTCTTCCCCAAATATAGCTGTATCATGACCGTAGAGAAGCGTTTTTCCGTCCCGCGCAATAACATAAATAAAGCAGTTTTCGTCTATATCATGATTCGCTGGAAGCGCATGTATTTTATAGTCTCCCGCTGCTGCCTCTTCAAAAGGAGAGAGCACCTGAACTTTCAAATATTCTTCTATTTCGGCCCGGTTTCTTCCGTATTTTCCCATCTCATACTGAATCATTTTATTTACTTTTTCATTTCCAAAAACACGGAGACTGCGCGGCCTTTTATAAAATGCCATAGGCGGCTTAACCTGCATCAGTCCGGGCGCATATAGATGATCATCGTGAGAATGGGTCACCAGCACATAGTTAATTTTTGTCATATCCAGCTGTCTGAATAATGTTTGTGCATATGTATCCATAGAAAAATCAATTAATATTTCTTCGTCCAGCTTTGCACAGGTTCTTGTCCTTAAATTTTTTCCGCCCAGCCTTCTTGCCTCCTTACAATGTTCACATTCACAAAAGAATCCCGGAACGCCTTCCGATGCTCCTGTTCCATAAAAATGTATTTTCATATCTGCTCTCTCCTTTTCTCCCCTATCTTCGAATCCAGTCCATTACCCTTTGGCGGGATAGTACCTGTTTTAGTTCCCTGAAATCAGCTGCTCTTTGTTCCAAAACCATTCCGCCCCGCCCTAAATGGGCTGCTTCATGAAAGTCGGATGACGAAACTCTTAAGTATTCCGGATGTTCCCTTAAAATCCTGTCAATTTTATCCGGCTCCTGGGCCCATTGGATATTTCCATTATAGACTTCTATTCCGTCCAGCATATCCTCACATTGCAGCTGGCAAAGTCTTAACAGAAGAGGGTAAGAAAACTTCCCGGCCCTCTTTTGTTTCTTTGCATCTTTCCATTCTGAAAAGGAAATCTCTTTCATTTCCGGATTTTGCTGCACCATGGCAATCAGCTCATTATTGCAATATGTTCTGAACTCATTTTCCCCACTGTTATCTGCAACCGTAAATCGAATGGGGTGAGCCTGGATTACCAGCATTCCGTGATCATGGAAAAGCTTAAATGCCTGTCTTAAGGGCAATTTATAAATAGCCGGATACTGATATAAAAACTCTTCCGTAATGCCGACAATCAGGAAATCATCCTCTGTCTCAACATTCCGAAACTCAATGCCAAGAACAACATCCAGCCCTATTTTATCCCCTTCTTTTTTCGCGGCGCGATAGCCGGAAAGATAACATTCTATCTTCTCCCTGGGATTCATCTGTCCTAAACTGTCAAAATATTCTTTATGGTAATGGTCGGTAATCATAATTCCCTGATAACCGGCCATTCGGTAACACCATGCCACATCCTTTCCGGACAGCTTTCCGCACTTGCTGGTCTCTCTGGTATGAACATGCATATCAAACTTATGTGATTCCATTATCCCTTAACCCCCGATACAACGACTCCCTGAATAAAATATTTCTGCATAAATATAAATACCAGCAAAATAGGCAGCGCTACAATTACCGCAGCGGCAAATACTAAGTTCCACTGAATGTTATACATTCCGCTAAAAAAGGTCAGTCCTACAGAAATCGTCTGCTTTGAATTTGAATTAATGTAGATTAAAGGCTCCAGATAATTATTCCACTGATCCTGCATCGCCATGATCATCACTGCCAGTAAAGCCGGTTTGCTTTGAGGAAGAACAATATAAAGAAATCTTTTCCAGACGTTGCAGCCGTCAATCATAGCCGACTCGCTTAGTTCCAAAGGGATTCCCATCATACTCTGCCGCATCATAAATGTATAAAATGGTTTTGCAAAAAAGAATGGGGCAATCAGCGGAAACCAGGTATCCAAAAGATTTAATTTTCTGTAGATAAAATATAGTGGAGTTAATACTACCTCTGTTGGAATAATCATTGTCAGGATTACCAGCATAAAAACCTGATCTCTTCCCTTCCATTTTATCTGGGAGAATCCAAAGGCCACTATGGAGGAAGAAATCATGGCTCCCACCACAGATAAAATGGTAATAATCGCTGAATTCTTAAGCATTTTCCCAAAGTCCAAAGCCGAATACTGGTATGCCTCCCCATAATTCTCAAATCTCATAGGCCAGACAAAAAATTTCGGAGGGTATTGGAAAATCTGTTCATAGCTTTTTATGGAGTTAAGGAAAAACCAGTAAAGTGGAAACATAAAAATAATTGACAGCAGAACCAGGGCCAGATAGCATAATGTTTTTCGGATAACTTTCCCGTTTCGTCTTTTCTTTTCCATCATTCACCCCCGTAATATACCCATTTTTTAGATGTTTTGTATAGTAAAATGTGTCAATGCGCCCACAATCACAAACAGGAATACAGACATGGCATTTGCGTAACCCAGCTTAAAGTTTAAAAATGCATTTTTATACAAATATAGCATATATACCATGCTTGCATTATTGGGACCTCCATCTGTTAAAATCTTAAACAGTGTAAAGGATTTAAAAGCGCCAATCAGACCGATTAGAAAGTTCATAAACAGCACCGGCGTCATCAGAGGCAGCGTAATATGAAATACCTGCTTATATTTACTGCAGCCATCTAAATCTGCCGCTTCATAGAGGGATGTGGGAATACTTTGAAGTCCCGACAAATTAATAATCATCATCTTTCCCGATTGCCAAATATTGATAAAAACAGTACTGGCTATAATCGTTCCCGTTCCTGCCAGCCAGGAAACTTTATTAAGTCCCAGGCTTTTTAACAGGTAATTCACAATACCGAAATCCGTATCTAACATCTGCTTCCACAAAAGTGTTGAGGAAACTACAACAATGAGGCATGGTATATAGAAAATAGTACGAAATACGACAATCCCTTTTAACTTTTGATTTAAAAGATTTGCCAGCAAAAATCCGAATATCAGCTGAAGCGGAACCGTAAAAACAGCATACAGAAGAGTGATTCCCAAAGACTTCCAAATCATCGGATCCTGAGTAAACATTGTAATATAGTTGCCCAGGCCAACAAACTTGGGCGGCGATAAAAAACTATAATTGGTCAGGCTCATGCCTATGGCAAGGATCAGAGGAATTACTGTAAAAACAAGCAATCCAATCAACCATGGGGAAATGATAAGCAGTCCCGTCCTCAGCTGTTTTCTTTCTTTTTTACTCCATTTCCCCATAATCAATTCCTCCTTCGTTTCTAAGTATGATTATTCAAACTGAGCCTTATTTTCTTCCATTATCCCGTTGATTTTATTGTTCAGCTCTTTCATAGATTCTTCTATAGTTGCTTCTTTGCTAAAAGCCTTCTTCAATGCGTTGCTTACTTCCTCATTAAACTGTCCATAAGGAATATACTGTGTCAGGGTATTGGGATGAATATAGTTTAAAGCATTTTCGTATGCCGCAATATTATCCGGCACATCTCCCTCAAAATACCCGTCTCTGACTTCTTCCAAAGCCGGAATATACATATGAGTGTCAGCTAAAATCTTCTGACATTCCGGCTGTACCAGCTCTTCCAGCAAAGCAATTGCAGCCTCATAATTTTTAGCATTTGGGTTAACAAATAATCCCAGCACATTACTGGAAGATACTCTCTTTCCCGTTACCGGATCATGAGGAATTTCCACTACATCCCATTGAAAGGTAGTAATATTATTATAAGAGGGAACCTTCCAAATGCCTGCCGGAATCATAGCGATTTTTCCACTGATAAAGATATCATCTCCAGAGGTTTGGGTTGTGGCATCAATACTTGGAGAAAGTCCTTCCTGATACATTTCTACCAATGGCGTCAAAGCTTCTGCAACCTCCGGCTGATCCAGGATACAGGCAGAGCCGTCTTCATTAAACATTTCCACTCCTCTGGACCAGATAAATTCCCAGGCCGGAAGTCTGTCTACTCCGCAATAGAAACCATACTGAGTTGTCTCACCTTTTTCATTTTTAACTGTCAGCTGCTTTGCTAATTCACGAAGATCATCCCATGTCCAGGTATCCTCAATTTCCTTCAAGTCCGGAAGGCCTGCTGCCTCAAATAAATCTTTATTGTAAGCAATGGCTGTACTTTCAATGGTAAAGGGAATTGCCATCTGCTTTCCTTCAAACTGATAGGTCTCTCTCAATTCAGGGCTTAAACTGTCCATATATTCCTGGAGCTTTGGGGAATTTGTAATGGCATCGGTTAAATCCATAGCCTGTCCGGATGCTGCGTACAATTCAAAGGAGGGTCTGGTCATCTGATAAAGATCCGGGCCGGTTCCGCCTGCAATGGCTACCGGAAGCTTTGCCATAAAATCAGCATTTGCCGTATACTGAATCTCTACGTTTAATCCCGGATTATTGGTCTCTGCATATTCAATCTGCCTGGCAAAGGCATCCGTTGCCTCTGTACTCCAGGTCCACCAGACTACGTCTCCCCCTGCTTTTCCTGAAGCTTCGCCTGCTGCCGCCTTTGACTCTGCACCTGACTCTGCAGAAGAACCGGCTGGTTTCTCTGCCTGTTTATTGCTGCAAGCGGTTAAAGAACCCATTACCAACATACCGCTAAGAAACACTGCCACTATTTTTTTCATATTTGTTTCCCCTTTCTTTTTGTCTGCGTTTTTTCTTTCCTTTGTTCATCCTCTTCTGCTTTTTACATTTCAAACAAAGATATACACAAAATACCTATAAAAATATATATTTTTTCTAATCCTCATATCTATCAACCAGTATAATGTATGCATCTTGTATATATATGATAGTATTTATCTTTTACTTCTTCATCATATTGATGTTGTCAGTTTTTTTGTTTATGTTGCATACATAAGCCTTTTATCTCTGTGGATTTTATGATAAAATCATCTTACCCTCAGTGTACAAGGAGATCTTGTAAGGAGATTAAATTCCATGAAAAATAATTCTCAAAAATTTGCAGATTTATCCATGCGAAAAAGTAATTGTGATATTCGATTTAACAATTTTACAACTGATGATCCTACTACAACCAACATGATGGTTTACCAAAGCGGGCACAAATTTAACTGTCCTCCGGGATGGCATACTACAGTAAATACTTACGACCACTATATCATTCATTATGTCTTGAATGGAAACGGCACCTATTATTCTCCAAGCAAAACCTACTCTGTTAAACAGGGTGATTTGTTTTTAATCAAGCCCTTTGAAAGTATTCACTATCAAGCGGATTTTTTATATCCCTGGACTTACTATTGGGTAGGTTTTAATGGCACTGACGCTTCCCATATTTTAAAATTATGCGGATTTTCCGATACGAATTTAATTATCTCTCATCAGCAGGACAGCTTATTAGAGGAAATTTTCCGGAAAGTGGCCTATCCCCGGCGCACCTCTATTTCCCGTGAATACGAACTGCTGGGGAATTTATACCAGCTTTTTTCTTATCTAATCCACACCCACGACCCTCAGCCAATCTCAAAATCTGAACAGTATTTAAATACCGCTGTCAACTATATTCAGGAAAAATATCTTTACAGCGACCTGTCGGTAAATGACATAGCCGGTTTTGTCGGCATTGACCGGACTTATCTTTACCGTCTTTTTCACAAACACTTTCAATTATCCGTTCAGGATTTCATTTTAAAGATACGATTAAAAAAAGCAGCCAACCTGCTGAAGTACTCTGACCTTTCCATTGAGTTAATTGCATTTTATTGCGGTTTTGGAAATCAATCTTATTTCTCAACTGTTTTTAAAAAGAATTTTTCCAAATCTCCTCTTCAGTATCGTAAGGAGGCTTTGGCGGCGGAGTAAGTATGGTTTCTTAACAAAAAATTTTTTTGATTGAATTTATAGTTTTTTTCTATATAATTTTAATATAAGCCGTCTATTTCAAAAAAAGCAACGCTGCATTGGCAGCAACACTATTTTAGAACATCAAGGAGCATATGAATATGAATCCCATTCTCGAAAATTACATTCCTGTAGCCAAACTAATTTCTCAAACCTTTGGTCCCCATTGTGAAGTAATTCTTCACGATCTGTCAAAGCCGCTGAACTCTGTTGTATACATAGAAAATAATTCCGTCACCAATCGTATAGTAGGGGAAAGCTTTACAGAATATTTTGTCAAAGAGGTTCTCCTGTCCAGAAAATTCAATCACGACTGCAGCGCCAATTATATTATGGACGGAAAGGACGGCAAAAAAATCAAGTCCTCTACTGCTTTGATTCGGGATACGAATAATAAAGTCATTGGAGCTTTATGCGTTAATATTGACCTGTCTCGTCTGACTTCTTTGATGGGGGAGTTGGGATCACTACTTGGATTTGCCGATTCCCCTCTGCCTGTCCAGGACGACAGCGAGCGCCTTTCCACTATCCGCGAGATTGTAAACGACATTATTGATAAAACCATTGGCGATCAGGACGTAAATGCTATGAGCCGTGATCAAAAAATCGCCTTGATTCGCTTTATGAATGAAAAAGAAATATTTTCCATAAAAGGGGCTCTGGAAAAGGTTGCAGAACGGATGAATATCTCCAGAGTAACTGTGTACAGCTATTTGGATGATATTAAGAAAATGTCTTTAGCAAAAGAAAAGAATTAAAAAGGTCAGGGGATGTTGCAAGATGAAATAAGAGACTTTCTATTAGCGCTGTCCGCCAGCTCTCTCATTAGCATCTGTCCGCATCCCCTGTTTTTTGTTATGCTTGTATTTTACAGCTCGTTATTTCCGAAAACATATGTCTGCTGAGTCTTCTCCAAATATTTCAGATAATCCTCTTTCGACATAACCGGAACAAAGTTCTCTTTGACAGATTTCGCCTTTTCGGCACCGTTTGCCAAAAGATCAATCAATGTGCATGCCAGGATCTTGATTGGTATGATGTAAGCATCCTCTTCATCTGCAATGCGGTATTCTTTAGAATGGAGGCCCCCTGTAATGCCCGATGTAATGCCATGAAGCACCGGCATATAAAGGGATAGATCTCCCATGTCAAAGGAAGCTGTACTCTTCATACACGGAAGAATCTTCTCTTCTTTATAAAAACGAAGAGCATTTTCCTTAAAACATGCTGCCATGTTCATATCAGCCTTTAATGGCATTTGCCCCGGCATATCTGTCACCACCGCTTTGCCACCCAAAGCAATGACCGCACCCTCAATACACTGGTTGACCTTCTGATTGACCATATCCATGGCAGGCAAATTACCCGCACGTACTGTAGTCTCCAAATGAACGTCAGCCGGCACCGCATTGGCAATGTCTCCACCTTTGTTGATGATCTGATGAACGCGCACAGTATCCTCTTCTTTAAAGGTTTCCCTCTGGTAAGACATGCCTGTCATAGCGAGACTTGCCATATTCAGAGCATTAATTCCATCCCAGGGAGCAGCTCCTGCATGGGCTTGTTTTCCTACAAATATGGTCTTTTTACCAATAAACCCATTACCTGTGTTATACGGAGCCAGGCAATATCCTTCTTCTCTAATAGGAAAATTGTGCACCATCATACACATATCCACATCATCAAAAGCTCCCAGGTAGGTAAGTTCTGATTTTCCTGTAAAATAATGAAGTTTTCCGGCTTTTTTCAAGCTCTCACGGTAATCCATCTCAATATATTCCTCTGCAGGAACCGCCATGAAATCTACTTTGCCGTCCAGCTCCTCCATCACGCCGCTGTCAAGAAGGGCATCCGCTACGCCATACATTACTGTAGTCTGGATATTATGGCCGCAGGCATGAACCGCACCGGTAGTCTTATCACAATCAGGATGATCAATGCAAATTACGGAGTCTAGTTCCCCCATCACGACCACTTTCGGTCCTTCTTTGTGGGCATTAGCGCGGGCACGGCAACCGGTCACGGCAATATTGCGCTCTGTCTCTAATCCCAAAGCCTCCAGTGCATCCGCCAGGGTCTTTGTAGTCTTTGCTTCACGGAAACCGGTCTCCGGATTTTCGTAAATTTTTTTCCCAAGCTCTAAATAAATGTCACGGCGCTTGTCAACAGATGCAATCACTCTTTGTTTTAACTCTTCAACTCCCACAATTGCACTTCCCCTTTCTTAGATAATACCCTGTGCCTTTAAGATCGCCTGAGCTACCAATGCGGACCCGAAAAATGTTCCGATAAATACAATAAACGCAATCAATACGATCTTCCAGCTCAGTTTCTTAATATCGCCTAATTTACATCCAATCGATACGCCGGCAATAGCCAGAATCACAGTACCCGTTTGACTGATCTGAGCCGTCATGTCAAGCACCAATTGCTGTACCGGGCTCCAGGGTGTTGTAAGGAGCAGGGAAATCAAAGACGCCCAGGCAAACGCCGGAATCTGTAATGGAAGCGCCTCTTTGACTTTTAAGGATACTAAGGAGATTGCTACCAGAATCGCCATTCCTGGCACGTTCCTGCCGATATCCATCTGGCCTTTTAAATTGACTGCTTGCGTAATCAACACTACTAAGCCGCATAAAAGTAAAACCTTTAACTGATTTAATGTATTTTGGAGTTTTGTAGACATATTCTTTCCCTCCTACGCATCTTTACGTCTCAACATTTTTGAGTAGCCCTTATAAAGCTTGTTTGCTACCGGGATTGCGATAAAACACTCCATGTAAAGTCCGGTTACATTTGTCATAATATTTGAAGTCGCCGCATAGGCCAGAATCTGGTCCTTGAGCGCAGGTAAAGTCTCTGCCAGAGATGTACTGGCTGCCGTCATCATAGAACCAGATCCCATCCCGCATGCCATAGCAAGCGCATAAGGATGAATTGGTGTGCTGGCAGCTAAAGATGCCATGACGCCAAAGAATAATGTACCAAATAAATTGCCTGCCATGTACGTTCCCATAACGCCAAGCCCCTCCGGAGAGTTGATGCCGTACTTCTCACTGATCAGCCCCAGCGTCGGTTCACGGCAGATGCTGACAGTAGCGCCTACAGCCTCTCTTCTCATCCCAAGAATCATAGCGAGTGGTAAACCAATCAGCATGGTTCCCAAGTTGCCGAACTCCTGAAGAATCAGCGCAGGACCTGCCTTGATGATCTCAGCAATATTCGGGCCTGCACTTGTTCCCAGTTTCGCACCAAGGATCAGCAGCATTAACATAATAGTACTCTCACTAAGTTCAACCTCTTTTTCACTGCAAAACTTCTTCATAGCCGGAACTGCTTTTCCAAGAGCATCCGGCGTAAAGATCACTGCAATAAGCATTGCAAAGATCATCGGAATCAGGTTGATTTTTCCGAGGGAACCAATCGGGATTGTAATGGTTCCAATCATTTCAGCGATTACACTGGCGATAGTCAGCAACGCAAACAGTTTTATAAAAATTGGCCACCTGCCGTCTTTGGTACTTAACAAAGGGTCGCCTGCTGTCTCTTTCTTATTCGTTTCTGCCATTTCAATCCCTCCTAAATTCTGCATGCATTAAAGTATATAGATCTGTTCTCCTGTGTTTTAAAAGCGGCAGCTGGTCTCTTACCTGCTCAACCCTGTCCAGATCCAGTTCTGTCAAAATGTATCCCTCTTTTTCATCTAGTTGCTTCATGATATCTCCCCATGGCGATACCGCTACCGTATGGCCCCAGGACGTATATCCCAACTCCAGATCTCTCGCCGGCGCCGTTCCAAGAACATATGCCTGGTTATCTAAAGCCCTGGTCCTGAAAAGGATCTCCCAGTGAGCCGGACCAGTAGTCATGTTAAATGCTGCCGGAACCACAATTACCTTAGCCCCCTCCAATACCATCAAACGTGCCAGTTCCGGAAAGCGTAAGTCATAGCAAACGCACAGCCCCATCTTTCCAAATTCTGTATCAAATACAGTTACCCTGTCTCCTGGAGTCAGGGTATCCGACTCCTTAAAACACTGTCCGCCTTTTACTTCAATGTCAAACAAATGTACCTTTCTGTGCTTTGCAATCTGATTGCCTTCCCGGTCAAACACATATGCCGTATTGTATACATTACCGTTTTCATCCATCTCCGGCATAGAACCTGCTGAAAAATAAATATGAAACTTCTTTGCCAGAGCAGAACATGCCTCCCACACCGGACCTTTTTCAGGCTCTGCATAAATCGGGAAGTTTGATGTCTGATACGGACAGTTAAACATCTCAGGAAGCGTAACAAGATCCGGTTTCTCTCCCATAATTCCACTGAGCATACGTTCTGCCTGACGAATGTTTTCCATCTTGTCAGCAAACACTTTTGTCTGCATCATAGCAACCTTTATCTTACTCATGTCCCTCCTCCTTGTTGATTGTATTATGAAAGTTTACCCCTACATTCTACCGGAATCATTTCCACCACCTGGCCGTCTGATACCAGATAAGCGTTTTCGTGAAGATTTACTACCGGACAAATATGGTTTGGAATGATCTCCACCTTGTCGCCTATCCTCACGTGATCGCGGAATTCTTTATGATAGATAATGGCATGTTCATCATATACATCAAAAATCTTTACATCAGGCCAGCCTTTGATGAGTCCCAGTCCACTGGTGGCACAGAATCCTTTGCTTCTGGTCTGAGCCGTTATTCCCTTAGCTCCCACATCCGTAATCACTCGTTCCGGGGTAGGGCGGCTGATAACCGTAGTAAGAACAGTCGCCGCGTTCCTGTTTAAATTACCGTAGGCATTTGCCTGAGATGCATCCATAAAAATGTAGGTTCCCGGACGGATCTCCGTCACGCCCTCCAGAATTGGAAAATTGTGCATCATGGATGGTGTAGAACCGATGCTGACAGTTTCAATCTCTATTCCCTCGTCTCTTGCAATTCCGGCAAAGCGAAGGGTTCTTTTTTGTGCCGTCAAATGAATCTCAAGACACGCGGAAACATCCTCTGCCTCATAAGAATTACCGTCATGGGAGAAAATGCCTTTCAGATGAATATTGCTGCATCGCTTTAAATATCTTAAAAGCTCTTTGTAATCTGACTCTTCAATAACGCCAGATCGTTCCTCTCCCACTTCAATCTCTATCAGAACTTCCGCCTTCTTTTCTGCTCCTGCAAATGCTCTCTCAATCATCTCCGCCTGAGGAATGGAATCCAGCCCAAAGGAAACATCTATGCTCTCTGCCAATTTCCGGATCCTTGCCAATTTTGCCTCCCCCACAATCTCATTCGCAATAAAAATATCCTTTAGCCCGGCTCCAGCCATTACTTCAGCCTCTCCAACCTTTGCCACCGTAATTCCCTCAGCTCCCAATTCCTCCTGAAGGAGCGCCAGTTTTGGCATTTTATGAGTCTTTGTATGCGGGCGCAATGCCACCTGATGCTGTCTGGCATAATCCTGCATGAATTTTAAATTATCCATCATGATCTCCCGGTCAATCAAAAGAACCGGTGTATCAAGCTCTTTATAATGCATGGCTTTCTTCCTTTCTGCAGGCCGCAACAGCCTCTATCTCAACTAAGCAGCCATTATATAAATGGTTTGTAGGAACTACAATCCTGGCGGGCTTGTGTGAACCGAAAAACTCAGAATAAACCTGATTCAAATCGCCCCAATAGGCTACATCTGGAGTATAAACTCTGCACTGGATTACATCCTCGCGGCCCACTCCGGCCTGTTTTAATACCAGATCCAAATTGTTAAGCGCCTGCTTTGCCTGAACTTTGATCCCTCCTTCTGGAATCTTACCCGTAGCCGGATCAATCGAAAGCTGTCCTGACACATAAAGTACACCATGATACTTTATTCCTGGCGTATAATGTCCACCATCGCGTACAGAAAATTCCGTCTCTACTTTCTCTATCATTTTTTCACCTCTTTCTTTATATATTTTTATATTATTATATAATATTTTATATAAAAGTCAATAGCATTTGTGAAATAATTCTATTTTTTTAAAATTTTTTATGGATTATTGTACTATTTTGTTGGTTTTTCTTCTACCACCTTTGCATTTTATAGATTTTTTTATATTTTTACTTAATTTTTTATTTTACCTTAAATGCTATCTCTCACTAAAGTACGCAAAAAATCCGGAAAGAATCAATAGTTCAAAAGATTCTTTCCGGATTTTTATGTCTGTGTATTTATCGCGCGTCCCGGTCAAGCTTTTTCGGTGGGATACTCATCTTTTATATCCGCTGTCTTGTAAACATCATAGCCCTCATAGTGATAGCTGGCGTCCACACCCTTCATATAAACTTCCCGGTCGTTGATCCTGTCGGTCAGGGCCGCTCTCAAAAGTGTTTTTATCTCCAAATCCTTCACAGGACTGCGCTCCATCGCCAACAGATAATCTTCTTTATCCACCCGGCTCCAGTCAATGACCTGCCGGAGTTCCTTTTTCAGAATAGCGTCCAGCCAGAGCCGGGTGCTTCTGCCGTTGCCCTCCCGGAACGGGTGCGCCACATTCATCTCCACATACTTCTCAATGATCTCGTCAAAAGTGTACTGCGGCATCTGCCCGATATGCTCCAGCGCTGCTTGCAGGTAAAGGACAGGAACAAAACGGAAATTTCCCTTTGCGATGTTCACGGTACGGACTTGCCCCGCAAAACTGTATATCTCGCCAAACAGATATTGATGGATTTTCATAAGCCCCTGAAACGTCCCAACCTCAAACTGATCCAACAAGCCCATTTCAAATAGCTCCAGCGCCTTCGCCTTGCTAATCCGTTCCTCCACCCGGGCAAGCTTTGCCGAGTCGGTGACGCCTAATTTATTCTCCAATACCATGCCGCGTATCCTCCTGAAAGTGTTTCCTGTTACTGAGATTATACCGAAATAGCAGGGGTTCGTCAATCGTCAGACTTTGCTGCAGACTTTTGGTTTGACCTTAAATTAAATCCAGTGCTCTTTTTATGGCATTTTTGCGGCTCTGTCTTACATAGACAATCATAAAAAGAAATAAGCATCCCAACCGCCTAAAGTGAGGATGCTTATTCTTTAATAAACAATTTTCACAGAGGGCAATCGGAACTTCGTGTCCGATAAACCTTTCTGATTAGATTATACACCAGAGCCGCTTGTTTTACAAGTGGCTCTTTTTACACTTCTCTCTCCGGAATTTTATTCCCCAGCTCCCAAAACGCAATGGCCCCTGCCACGGACGCATTAAGGGAATCCACATTTCGCGCCATAGGGATCCGAACCGTATAATCGCAGTCTGCTATGGTTCTGTCTGCCAGGCCGTCCCCTTCTGTTCCCAAAATAATTGCCAGCTTCTCCTCCGTTTTCAGCGCCGGATCCGTAAGGCTTATGGAATCGTCCCGCAGCGCCATTGCCACGGTTTTAAACCCCAATTCTTTTAAAATGTTCATGCCTTTTTCAGGCCAGCTCTCATCTTTTTCATATCTTTGGCCAAGGGGGTCACCGGAACTTTTTGCCGGATTCTCTGCAAAAAAAGTCCAGGGAACCTGAAATACCGTTCCCATGCTGACCCTGGAGGCCCGGCGGTACAGGGGATCGCTGCATCCCGGCGTCAGCAATACCCCATCCATCCCCAAAGCGGCGGCTGACCGGAAAATTGCTCCCACATTGGCGGGATTCATTACATTTTCCAGAACCGCTATCCGGGTAGCTTTCCTGCAAAGACTTGGCACATCCGGCAGACAGCGGCGGCGCATGGCGCAGAGGACGCCCCGGGTAAGCTGAAAACCGGTGAGTTTCGTGAGCACATCAAATTCCGCCGTATAAACCGGAATATCCCTGCACCGGGCAAGAAGCTCCCTGGCCTCCCCTTCTATGTGCCTTGTCTCCAGCAAAAAGGAGACGGGTTCGTATCCGGCATCCAGTGCCCTTCCGATAACCTTGGGACTTTCTGCAATAAAGATCCCCCTGTCCGGCTCATAATAGTGGAGCAGCTGGCCCTCAGAAAGCCGGGCATAAATATCCAGTTCCGGCGCCGAAAAATCCGTAATAACATTGATATTATGCATTGATAATCAAATCCTTCCGTTTCTGTCTGGTTCCTTCTAACTCTGCCTGGATTTCCCTGTCCAGGGAATGCAGATGGTTTAAAACCCTCTCTATCTGCGCCTTGGTATCCTGTACCTGAGACTTGGAGTTGCTGATTTTATTCATTACCGCCCAGTCCACAAAAAGCCCGTCAAAGAAAACATCTGCAAAACGCATAAAACCATCGACGCCCACCTGGAGATCCGCCTGAATCTCAATGTCTGCAAGCTCTGTTTTAAATCTTCTCAGGGTTTCCTGAAGGGTTGTCACCTGGTTTTGCGCTTCATCCAGCTTGCTGTGCTTGATCATATCCGTCATCAGGCCTCCGCCTATCAGATCCCAGGTTCCCCAGTTTTCTGCGCTGCCAAGGCTTACAAGGATAGATTCTGATGTGTCAAGGGCTTCTCTTCCGGCCCGGATGGCTTCTTGTACTTCCCTTTTCTGGCTCTCCAAATAGGTCTCCTGTTCTTCTAATTTCAAAATTTCTTTTCCGGGCAGCCCGGCGGCTCTTTTCATTTCCCGGCTCTTTTCCTTTAACATTTCCTCATAGCGCTGTTCGCAGCTTTTTAATCTCCTAAGCTGTGCCTGACACTGTTCCAGTTCTTCCGACACAGCCATCAGCTCATAGGCGGCTGTGTCATATTTTACTTTGGCGGCATAGGCCTCTTCTCTTTCCTTGTTTAACTTTTCATCCATTTTTCCGATAACCCCATAGAAAAATGCCGCCAGACTGTGCCCTTCCAGCCTGTCCACATCCGACTGCTCTTTCGATTTTATCCATTCCAGCTGCCGGGCTCTGACAGTCAGTTCCTCCTTCTGTCTGTTTAATTCTCTGATTCTAAGCTCCAGCCCGGCTTTTTTTGCCGCTTCCTCCTGAAGCTTTTTTAATTCATAGTCATGCAATGCCATAATAAACCTCCTTGCGCCCGGTACTCTGCTATGTCAGACATTTCAGCAAATCTTCCCTGGTCAGCCTGTGCTGGGAAATTCCGCTGCCATCCATAACTGCATCCGCCATCTCTGCCTTTTTCTGCTGCAGGGCGATAATTTTCTCCTCCACCGAGTCTCTGACCACCAGGTTCATCACCGTAACCACATTTTCCTGGCCAATCCGGTGAGCCCTGTCGCTGGCCTGATCCATGGCTGCTTTATTCCACCAGGGATCATAGTGAATCACCATGTCTGCCGCCGTAAGGTTAAGCCCGGTTCCCCCGGCCTTCAGGGAGATTAAAAATACCGGGATCTCTCCTGATGAAAACCGTTCCACCATACTCTTACGCTCCTCCTTGGTATTTTGTCCGGACAAGTACAGAAACTCTATTTTCCGCTTTTTCAGTTCCTCTGAAAGGATATCCAGCATCCTGGTAAATTGGGAAAATACCAGCAGGCAGTGGCCGCCTGACACTGCGTTTTCGATTAATTCCATGCACATCTCGGTCTTGGCGGAACCCCCATTATAACCTTCAAAGCACAGAGCCGGGCAGCAGCAAATCATCCGCAGCCTGGTAAGCTCTGCCAGATATTTTATCTTATTCTGATTATACTCTTCCTCGCTCTGGCCTGCCAGCTCCATCCGCAGCCGTTTTACATGGGCATCGTAAATCTTTCTCTGTTCTTCCTCCATGCGGGTATATACTACCTCTTCCAGCTTATCCGGCAGATCCTTCAGCACATCCTTTTTCTTTCTCCGGAGAATAAAGGGGGTTACCAGCATTTTCAGACGTCTGAGAGCGTCCTCATCCTTTCTGGCCACGGCAGGAAGCTCCAGTTCTTCCCGAAACCGGCTGTAGCCGTAGAGATATCCGGGCATAATAAAGTCAAAAATACTCCACAGATCGCTTAGCTGGTTTTCAATGGGCGTCCCTGTCAGGGCAAAACGCCTTTGGGCCCGGAGCTGCTTTACTGCCTTTGCAGTCTGGGTTCCTGCATTTTTCAGATATTGGGCTTCATCTGCAATAACGCAGTAAATTTTTTTATCTTTATAAAAAGAAATGTCCTTTTTCAAAAGATCGTAGGAGGTAATAAAAATCTCTCCCCCTTTTTCTTCCGGCATATTTTCTATCTGTACTTTTCTGTCCTTTGCAGCTCCCGCAATGATATGGGGCTTTAGCTCCGGGGCAAACCGTTTTAATTCGCTCTCCCAATTGTATACCAGGGAGGCGGGACATACAATCAGCCCATTTTCCTTTTTCATCTGAAAAAACGCAATGACCTGCAAGGTCTTCCCCAGCCCCATGTCATCTGCCAAAATTCCGCCGAATCCCCAGGCGTCCAGGGTGGCCAGCCACCGAAAACCATCTTTCTGGTAACCCCTTAGCTTGGCATTTATCCCATTAGGAACCTCAAAGTCGCTGTCAGAATAGCTCTTCATGTCCCGGATCAGACGCCTGAATTCTGTGCTGCGCCTGATATTGACTCCTTCCCCTGCCTCCTTTACTGCCTCGGAAACGTATGCCGCCCGGTATCCCGGCGCCTTAAAATGTCCCTCCTCCAGCTCCCCTGCCGGAATCTGAAGCCCGGAAGACAAATCGGAAATCAGGGAAAGCCCGTTATTTTCCAGGCTGATAAAGTCTCCTGTTTTCATCCGGTAAAACTTCTTTTTTCTCCGAAGGGAGGCCAGGATACTTTCCATCTCCGCCAGGCTCATATCCTCCGATTCCAGAGAAAAGTCCAGCATCCCTTCCTGAAGGCTTACGCCTACAGTCACCCTTGGAGATTTCACCAGGCGGATTCCTCTTATCTTTTCGTCTATCATAAGGGACGTTATTTTATAAAGCCGTTCCAGACCGTTTTTCAGCAAATCATAGAGTTCTTCCTCCCCGGGACAGTATCCCAGATATCCGCTTTTTGTCTTCTGAAATGTAAAGTACTTCCTTAACTCTTCTGTCAGGATCCGTTCCTTTTCCACATCCCGGTACTCTTTCTCCAGGTCCATGTCCTCAAAGATATCATAGACCGCATCCCCATACACGGCCTCCGCCCTTGCCTGAATGGAACAGGGGGCTTCCTCTTCATATTCCAGATAGACGCAAAGCTCCGCCTCCCTTGGCCGGTACTGCTCCGGGTCAAAATTTTCGGTGACAATCTCCAGATATGGCTCTAAAACAGGAGCCACATTCCCGAAAAATCCCCTGAAATCTTCTTTATCCAGATAAAGAGCCTCTTCCTGGCCATAATGATAAGAAAACCCTTCCGGTTTCACCGCATTCAGAGCCAAAAGAGCCGGCCATACCTTCACGGAAAATTCCGGGCTGCATTGATAAATGGTCTGACCGGATACCAGATACCGTCTGGAGCTTCCGTAAATAGCCTGAATGGGATCCATTTTCAGCCGGACACCGTTTTCCCCCTCTGCCGTCACCGTCAGCCTGAGCCTGGGATTCTCATCCCTTATCTCATATTCCTTCCCTCCTGCCTGGAAAACCTTTCCCATATACATCTGAAAGCACTTTTCCAGCCCCAGGGACTGGAGAGAAATTTTTCTGAAATTGCTGGAATAGCTTTGGCTGGAAAAGGAAAAATTGTGATACCTGGCCCGAAGAAGGGAAGCCAGCAGGTCAATCCACTGAAGGGCTTCCTCTGTAAACGCATCCCGGGTATGGACAAAGCCTAAACTCTTTCCATAAGAATCATAGGCCCCCTTTTCCACACAGTCCAGAAATTTACAGATGTTTTTCAACACATATTTCCTTTGAGACCCGATTTTAAATTCTACAGACATATTCTGGCCAAAGCTGTCAAACTCAGGAATCAGCTGGATCTCTCCCCCGTATCCTTCCATAAACCTGCTTTTTCCCATGGAAGCGTAGCTTGAAATCATGGTTTTTAACTGGCTTGAGGTAACCGGCCGGACTTTCTTCTGATCCGCTTTGGGAGCCGCTATTTTAGAAATGCCTGTCTTTCCCGGCCTGAGATCCTGCTCCCTGCCCTTCTTTTCCTTTGCAAGCTGGTATCCACGGTAAGACAGGGCCAGAGCCACGCAATGCTTACACATGCCAAAATAGCTGGAATAAGCCGGGCAAGTACAGGAATATTCTATAATATCATCGTCATCGCTTATGGTAACGCTGGTTTTATACCTCTGCCTTCCGCTGCCGATGACATCCGCCTTAATCCGGCTCTCCCGATCCTTTTCCTCAATGGACCGGTTTTCAATTTTATCTGACAGATAGAGATTGGCCCCTTTTTGATAGGTGGCGGAAAAACATTCCCTCCGGATTGTATTTACAAGCAGCATCTGCATCCTTCCTCTCTTATGTCTGCGAATTGTAAAGAGCTCCCTTAATCTTGGTATTCCTTTTACTTTATCATATACCGGCGGGCCCGTAAAGAATTTGACATGGCCAAACCATTACAATTTTTTCATATTTATGGCAATTTCCTTTATTTCCTGGTAAAAGCTGCCGATATAGTAATTATAGAAGGGGATGTGCTGAGTGAAAGAAAGAAATTTTCTGTCAGCAAAAAACTGCCGGCTCCATTTTGCGGCATCTCCATTTACGAAGTTAAAAAATGTATATTATCTTAAAAGGAGGCGTGTATGATGTCTATGTTAAATGACATAACCTACAGCAAAAATGCAACTGCAGTGCAGAGCGCCTATACCAGCGCACCCACTGCTTCCACAAAACCCGCAGCACCCAAGAATGAAACGGAAGCTGCTGCTTCTGAGGCAAAGAAACCGGATACCGACCGCGTAGAGATTAGCAGTACTCCCGATATTTCCAAAATGAGTAAATCTGAACGTGCTTCTCTGGTAAAAAGCTTAAAATCCGATTTAGATAATCAGATGTCCCGTTTTACCAATATGATGCTTCAGACCTTCCACAAGCAGGGTATTAACGGCGCTATGGCAAGCGGCGACAACTTCTGGAAATTTGTAGCAAGCGGAAATTATACCGTTGATGCAAAAACCAAGGAGGAAGCTACCCAGGCAATTTCCGAGAACGGCTTCTGGGGCGTATCTCAGACCTCCCAGAGAATTTTTGATTTTGCTCATGCCGTTGCAGGGGATGACGTAGAGAAAATGAAGGAAATGCAGGCTGCTGTAGAAAAAGGCTTTAAGCAGGCAGGCGCCGCATGGGGCGGATCTCTTCCCTCCATCTGTGGAGAGACCCATACTGCAGTAAATAATCTGTTTGATGAGTATTACAAGAGCCATGGGGCTGCTAACTAATGAATAAGAGGTTGCACAGATGAAAGACAGCATAAAAGGCAGGAATGCTTTTTATGCTGTCTTTATTTGATTCCCTTCACATTGCCTTTTCCAGGGTAAGCAGCGCCCTCTTTTTCTCTATTCCCCCGGCATATCCGGTTAAGCTTCCATCAGCTCCCACAACCCTGTGGCATGGAATCAGGATGGAGATGGGGTTTCTCCCAACTGCGCTGCCCACAGCCTGGGCTGACATGCTGGAAAGCCCTCTTCTCTTTGCTATTTCTGCTCCAATCTGTCCGTATGTCATGGTTTTTCCGTAGGGAATGGTTTTTAATATATCCCACACTTCTCTCTGGAAATTTGTTCCGCCTGTCTCAATAGGCGGCATGAAATCCGGAAGCACCCCTTTAAAATAAGTATTCAGCCAGCGCTCTGCCTCATGAAAAACCGGCAGCTGCTTTTCTTCACAGTCTTCTGTAAGAGTTGCTCCGAAATATTTTTGTCCGTCAAACCACAGACCGATCAATGCATTTCCCCTGGCAGCCATGGTGACCGCCCCCAGTGGGGATTGGTATTTGTAAATCCATATCATGAGGAGTTACCTGCCTTCTGTTTTCTTTTAGAACAATTGCAGCAGTTTAAAGGGGTCTTCTTGCCCGGCTGCGCCGGACAAGAAGCATCGGATGTCCATCCGATGTGGAATTTGACAAGAAGTTTTTCTTACAAGCAAGCTTGACGTAAAACTTCTTGTCAAATTCCCCGCCGTCTAAACGGTTATAATCTATTATAAACACACAGGAAAGGCGGGTCAAGTTTTTGTTACAGGAGCCCCATGAGGGATGGAACGCCTAAAGATAATGCCGGGACATAGGTGACTGCCATTAAAATCAGGAATAATACTGCAAAATAGGGAAGCAGGGTCCTGGTTACTTCTTCGATGCTGATCTTGCTGATGCCGCAGCCTACAAACAGTACAGAGCCTACCGGCGGGGTAATGTTTCCTAAGCACATGTTGAAAATCAGCATAACTCCAAACTGGATGTTGGACATTCCCAGGCTCTCTGCAATAGGCAGGAAAATCGGAGTAAAAATCAGGATTGCCGGGGTAATATCCATAAACATTCCTACTACCATCAGGATAATGTTCATCAGCAGGAAAATCACATACTTGTTGGTCGATACGGACATAATGGCAGAGCTGATGGCTGCCGGGATTCCGGAATACGCCATAACAAAGGACATGGCGGAGGAAGCGGAAATCAAAAACAGGATAATGCCGCTGGTGCAGGCGCTGTTTACCAGGATCTTCATAAAGGATTTCATGGTCAGGCTCTTGTAGCACAGAGACAGAATCAGGCAGTACAGTACGCAAATGCCTGCGCCCTCAGTTGCAGTGAAGATCCCCCCCACAATACCTCCGATGACGATGACAATTAACAGCAGGCTGGGAAGCGCCTCCAGTGTAACCTTAATGACATCAGACATAGCGGCTTTTCCGGATACCGGATATTTGTGCTTTTTTGCATAAATAAACGCAACTACCATAGAGCCTGCTCCCATCAAAATACCGGGAACATATCCTGCCATAAACAAAGTGGAGATGGACACGCCGCCTGCTACTGTAGAGTACACGATAAATGCGCTGGTAGGCGGAATCAAAAGCCCGGTAGGAGCGGAAGCAATATTTACTGCGGTGGCAAAGGCCGGATCATAGCCTTCGTCCTTCTGAATAGGATAGATACAGCCGCCCATTGCCGATGCCGCGGCAACAGAAGATCCGGACAGAGCGCCAAACAGCATATTTCCCACAATATTTGCCTGGGCTAAGGAGCCGGGGAACCAGCCTACGAAAAGCTTTGCAAAATTTACTAATCGTCTGGCGATACCGCCGTTGTTCATAATGTTTCCAGCTAAAATAAAGAGCGGGATTGCAAGCAGGGAAAAACTTTCTACTCCGCTGTTCATCTTCTGCATGGTGATAAAGGTAATCTGATCCCAGGACAGAGAGGAAACAGCCGCAACAATGGAAGAGATTACGATACTGACGGAAATGGGGCAGCTGGCAAACAGCAGCAGTCCAAAAACCGCAAACAGGATGATAGTGGTAGCTCCTATACTCATTCTTCATTCCCTCCTTCAATAACAATTCCGGTAATATCTTCATACAAGTTGATAATCTGGGCTGCAATAATAAAGATTCCGGAAATGGGGGCCACGGCGTAAACCAGGCTTCTGGGGATTCCAAGGAGTGCGGAAAATACCTTCTCAGCGCTCATTGCCAGCTTAAAGCCGCCGATGGTAATAACAAACAGGGCAAATACTAAAATCAACAAATCTACTGCCGCCATAAGGGCTTTCTTACCGGCAGGCTTTAAGCTGTCCCGAACTACAATCAGGCACATATGCTGTCTGGTAAAAAACGCATAGGCAGCGCCGATAAAACTGGTCCAGATTAAGAAATAGCGCACCAGCTCCTCAGTAAAGGCGGCCGGACTGTTTAAGATATAGCGGGTAAATACCTGGTATAAAACCAGCAGGGTCATGACAGACAGCAGGACGGTTGCGATTCCGGCTAAAAGCTTTGTCATGATTTTTTTCACAACAGATAGTATTTCTTTCATAGAAACAATCCCCCTTTACTCTACAGAATCAATAATATCAAGCAGATTTTTTACGCCTGGATACTCCTGGCAGTATTCATCTACCATGCCGCTGGTGGCTTCGCGGAAAGCGTCCTTATCCACATCGTTTACAAACTCTACGTTCATCTGTTCAGAGGCTTCCTGGACTGCATCACTGATGGCCGCGTCCCATGCTTCTTTGTGGCTCTCGGTAGACTCATAAGCCGCCTCTAAGATAATCTTCTGATCCTCCGGGCTGATATTCTTCCAGACCTTGGCGCTCATAACCAGCACGTCGGGAATCATAGCATGCTCGTCGGTGGAAAATACCTTGCAGACCTCGCCGTGTTTGCCGGTGGTCAGAGCGGTTTCATTGCTCTCCGCTCCATCAATAATACCGGTTTGTAAAGAGGTATAAACATCTCCGTAGGACATGGTAACCGGGATTCCTCCCAGGGCTTTCATCATGTCAGTCTGAGACTTCATATCCTGAACCCGGATCTTTAAGCCCTTTAAATCTGCCGGAGTCCGCACCGGCTTGTCGGTAGTGTAGAAAGAACGGGCGCCGGAGGTATAATAGGTTACCGTGATAAAACCGTCATCCTGGGAAGACAGAAAGAAATCTCTCATCTGCCGGGAATCCATTATGTGGTAAAAATCCCCGGTATTGTCAAAAATGTAAGGAAGACCAAAGGTGTGGTAAGCTTCGTTGTAGGTAGCAAGACCCGGCGCGGAAACCTTGGTCATGGAGATAACGCCGGCCATTAGCTGCTCCATATTTTCATTCTCAGATCCCAGCTGGCCGTTGGGAAGGATCCGAACCTGGATTCGTCCGTCTGTCCGCTCATTGACCTTATCCGCAAATTCTGTCATGGCAATATGTACCGTGTGGGTCTCGCTTAACCCATGAGCCAGAGTTAAAACCATAGGATTCTCCGGGGTGGCGGCCTCACTGGTGGATGCCCCGGTATTGGCGCATCCGGTGAGGGCTAAGACCCAAAGGCCCAGAGCAAGTGTTACTGCTGCAAATTTTTTCATAGAGATTTGCCCCCTTTACATTCCGATTAAATCAAATTGTTCAAAAGATACCAGCACCTGGTGGTTCTTCTTGGGATTCTTATACTTTATCTGGACAGATTTAAGCCGCTGGCTGTAGTACCATCCCGTATCCCCTTCCTCAAATTTCTTTCTGTGGAGGAAATGGGGAATCCGGACGCCGTCTATTGTTACCCAGTAGGGAGATTTTTCCCGATGGATCATATCGACAGCCAGATCCTCCACGGCAGTCTCATAGCTTCCCTCCTGGTCAAAATCCAGATAAGTCCGCTCTCCTGCTTTCATCGTGATGTGAGTTCTTAAATACTTGCCTTTCTCATAATCCATGGTGACGCCGTCGTCCTCGTACAGATCGAACTGGCCGTCCCTGTCGGCAGCACAGAGAATCCGGAGCCCGGTTGCCTGCTGTGTGGCCAGGTTGTCCATTTTATTCATTGCCATGGGAATGATTGCGCCGCTCTTTACATACAGCGGGATGCTGCTGATGGTAACGGGAATCTCAATGGTCTGTCCGCCCTGGCAGGCCTCTCTGGTATAAAAGTCATAGAAAGTGTAGCCTTCCGGCAGGTAAATAGTCCGGGTCTTTGCCCCCTTTTCCACCACATTTGCCACCAGCAGGGAGTCGCCCAGCATAAAATCTACGCCCTCTTCATAGCACTTTGGATCATTCTGGAAAGCGCTGCACATAGGTTCCATAATGGGAAGTCCCAGCCTGTGGGCCCTGTCGGTTAAGGAATACAGATAAGGGCTCAGCTCATAGCGGAACTGGATAGCTTTCCGAATGTCTTCCTTTAAATCGCTGTACATCCAGGGTTCTGTTACCGTGTTATCCGTATTGGTAGAGTGAATGGAAAAACGGGGCTGGAAAATGCCGTTCTGGATCCATCGGATGAAAAGCTCTCCCTCAGGAGCCGGGCCGTAAAATCCGCCGATGTCGCAGCCCTGGCTGGCCACACCGGAAAGGCCCATGCCTAAAATAGTAGCAATGTTGTATTTTAAGGAATCCCAGCAGGTCAGGTTATCTCCTGCCCAGGTCTGGGCGTAACGCTGGATGCCGCAATGGCCGGAGCGGCACACAATATAAGGACGGGTGTTTTCAAAGGTCTCATGAACCGCTTCATCGGTAATATGGCACATAATATTGGACATAACCGACTTTAGCTGGCCGATGGTTCCGCCCTTTCCCTCAAAATAGCAGCGGCTGTCCTTGTCTACCAGGCTGTCATATTCGCAGTTGTCATTCCACACCGAGCTGGTTCCACATTCTAAAACATTCTCTTTCAGCATGGCTTTCCAGTCTTCCCGGGTGGATTCCCTGGTAAAGTCCACAAACATTCCCGGGCCGCCCCACCAGGTTCCCACAGCAGGCTCTTCGCTGTCGCTGGCCTTTACAAACATGCCTTTCGCTTTCATTTCCTCCAGTTTTGGATGGATTAACAGGATACCCGGCTTTACATTGGGAGTTACCGTAATACCTCTGTCCTTCATCTCCTTAAAGAAATTTTCAGGGTTTTTAAAACGCTTTTTATTCCAGGTAAATACGCAGCGCTTGATTCCCTTTTCGGTTTCCACAGTACAGTAGCCTGAGGAAAGCTGGAATCCGTCTACAGGGATCTGCTCTTCCTTCGTGGTGTCTATAAATCCGGTAATGGCATCGTCACAGTCTGCCTCCAGCTCCGGATAGTACATGGAGGATCCCAGGTAACCCAGGGCGGTACGGGGAAGCAGGGCGGATTTACCGGTAAGATCGGTGTAGCGCTCTACTACCTGCCGGACAGCCGGGCCTGCAATAAGGAATAAGTCAATATCTCCTCCGTCTGCCCGGTAGCGGCTGTGCATCTTCCAGTAATTGCTCTTCTCCCTGCCCATGTCGAAATCGCACTCATAAGTGTTGTGATAGAAATATCCTACCGCCTTTTTGGTATCTTTGTTCAGCTTAATGTAGAACGGGATGTGTTTGTACAGGGAATCCGTCTCTTTGGGATTGTATCCCATGGCATCCTTCGGGCTCATCCCCATAAATTTCTGGGCCTTGTTAAATTCTCCGCTTTTTTCGCCAAAACCGTAGAAACAATCCTGGGGAGAAATCTCACTGGTGTGGATGCGGCGGTGGTTGGAATCCTCCTGGTAGGCCAGATCCACAATATCGGCGTGAAGCAGGGCGCCTTCCTTATCATACACGCAGATGCGGAAAGGAGACTTTTCTACGATCACGGTCAGCTCTCTTCCCTGAATTACTGCCTTTTCCTCCCCGTCCTCCAGAGTGGCTTTTGCAGCAGTAATCCGCTTCCGGTAGTTCTTTAAGAACCCATCCATCCGATCCTCCCAGGCTGTCATTATCAGGCTGTAGGATTCCTCCTCAAAGCCTCCGTCAAATCCGGCCCGGATTCTTAAGATAGAATCCGTCAGAAACAGGATGCGGATCTCCACACAGTTGGTGGCAACGGAAAAGTAATTGTCCTGTCTGGTTACGGCATACGCAGTGGTGCAGACTTTCATTTCTTGAACCTCCTCGTTTCTTTTATTTTGATATTATTATAGAAACTAGAAGGATGCAAAACCAGACAATTTTTGCACTGATTTGGCAAAAACTTTACATATCTTGCTTTTCTGGAAGGGATTTGTTATAGTAGTCTTGGATTTTTTCCGAAAATGGTCTTGAAAAATATAAGAACAGGAGGAACCTGCTATGTTAGATCAGGCCGGTATCCAAATGGCCCAGGGGGCGGCATTGGCCTGCGAGAGAATTGCCGGGGTCAATGATAATATGCACCAGCCTCATTACCACAACTATTATGAGCTTTACTATCTGGAGGACGGAGGACGGTATCACCGTATTGAAAACGAGCTTTATCTGTTAAATCCCGGGGAGCTGATACTCTTCTCCCCCTACAGCATGCACTATTCTTACGGGGATTTAGATATGCCTTTTAAGAGAATCGTGCTCTATTTCCGTCCGGATCAGGTGGATTCCCCGGAGCTTCTCCGTCTTTTAGACCAGGAAAACGGCATATACAGGCCAGGCAGCAGAGAAACCCTGAAGATCCGCCGGATTTTAACCGACCTTTTACAGGAACAGGGAGAAGGCGGCCAGTTCAGCCACGAATGTTGTCACTGCCTTCTGAACCTGCTTTTATGCCGTCTGGCCCGGCAAAAGCGGGCCGACGACTCGGTAAAGGCCGAGCAGAAGCGGCGGGTGGTTCAGGTTATGCGCTACATTCATCAGCACTATGACGAAAACATTACCCTGGAAAACCTGGCAGAACGCTTTTTTGTCAGCCCCTTTTACCTGTGCCGGGAATTTAAAGCCTATGCCAACAGCACGGTAATCCAGTATGTCAATGTGACCCGGATCATGAACGCCCAGAGGATGTTTATGGAGACAGACAGAAATATTACCCAGATCAGCCGGGAGACGGGATTTACCAATCTGACTCATTTTAACCGGGTCTTTAAGCAGGTCACCGGAATGACCCCGTCAGGCTTTCGCAAATCCCACAAAAATATTGAGATTTATGTAGGGGGATCATGAAAAAAGCGGATGCAGGCCGGCGTTTCACAGACAGCTTTCTTTTTAAACTTTAAGGTTCCGTCAGGATTAATGGCAAAAACACTGATGGTATCACTGTCCTGATTTCCGCAAAGCAGCCAGGTTCCGGTTGGATCAATGGCAAAATTCCGCGGTGTTTTTCCTCTGCAGCTCTGCCGCTGAATAAACTCCAGACTTCCGTCTCCGCAAACCCTAAAAGACACAATACTGTCATGTCCGCGATTCGAGGCATACAAATAAGCTCCATCTGGTGTCAAATGAATGTCTGAACAAATATTGTCTGCTGTATTATCCTCCGGCAATGTATTGAATATCCCCTGCTTTTCCATAACCCCGTTCTTGTATTGAAAGTGGATCACTTGTGAACTGATTTCACATATCAGATAAAAGTTTCTGCCATCCTGGGAAAATACGCCGGTTCTGGGGCCGCTTCCGGCCGGAGCAGTGATTTTTCCGGCCGGATCCGCTTCCACACATCCCCTTTCATAACGGTAAGAATAAATTGTATCTGTTCCCAAATCCGGAACCAGAAGACGTTTTTCTCCAGGGACTTTAATGGTTGCATGGGCATGGGGCCCCTGTTGTCTGACAGGATGTATGCTTTTTCCCTCATGCCCAAAGAGGAGCCTGTGTTCTGTATCCATGCTGCCATCCCGGTTAACCGGTACTATTGTAACCGAGCCGCTGGCGAAATTGGCAATGGAAAGAAATTCATGATTCGGGTCCTGGAAAATATGACATGGATCAGCGCCGCCGGTATTTCCGGTCCTTTCAACTGTCAAGTTCCAATCTTTATCATATGACAGCTGCGTAACACCGCCGCCAAATCCGCCCATATATTCTTTCATCTCATTCACTGCATAAATCTTTCTTCCAGCTTCATCCAGACACAGGTAGGAAGGATTTCTCACTTTGATTGTCGAGATTACTGTGACTTCGCCATCCTCCAGGGAACAAATCAAAACCCCTTTTCCTTTTCCCTGAAACCGCTCTCCGGTTCCAAATAAAATTGATTCTGTATAAGTTCCCACACAAAAATATTGTTTCATCCCGTTTTTCCCTTTCCCTGTTTATCCAAAGCCTCAACAGCCTTCACCGCAGCAATAATAAACTGATCTCGTTTCGCTATATCCGTTTCAATCCGGCGTTGGCTCCAGTTGTAAAAACCTTGTCCTGTTTTAACCCCTAAGTTGCCCACCTTCACCAACTCTTTTAAATAAGAACCCGGATTTTTATCTCCATTAATATCCGGCAGCACTGCCTCCTGCACAGACAGGCCTAAATCAAGGCCTATGGCATCCAAATGTTTCAGCGGTCCCCAGACCGGAAACCTCATAGCCATTCCGCAGCTGATTGCCGTATCCACATCCTCTGCGCTGGCCACCCCGGATTCCACAATATCAATAGCTTCCCTGATGATTGCCTGAAAAACCCGGTTAGCCAACTGTCCTGGCAGATCTTTCTTTACCAGCACCGGCGCTTTTTTCCAGTCCTTCAGTTCGTCCCGAACCTTGAATGCAACTGCTTCTTTTGTATACTCTCCCATAACTACTTCCACCAATGGCACCAAATGAGCTGGCAGCCAAAAATGAGTTGTTACGGTTCTCTCTGGGTGTTTACACAATTTGCTGATCTCTGTTATCCTCAGTCCGCTGGTATTGCTGCAAATTGGCACATCCACCGGCAGCATTTCATCCAATTGCTGAAACAGCTTCTGTTTTGCTGTCAGCTCTTCAATAATTGCCTCTATTACCAGCCTGGCTTCCCCAATATCAGAAATATCTTCCGCTATTTCCAAAAGCCCAATTGCCAAAGCTGCCTCTTCACTGGTATTCAGCCCCTGCTCCTGTCTCAGGCGAATGCATTGGAGCGCTTTTTCTCTTCCTGCCTGGGCTCGTATTTTGTCAGTATCCACCAATACCGTTTTATGGCCAGCCAAGGTACTCATAGCGGCAATGCCGCTGCCCATCATCCCGCTGCCAACAACTGCAACATAGCTCTCCATATGTATCCTCCTGGTATAATAATGATCGGCACGCAACGCCTGGCGTCACCCGCCATATCGTCGGAAGGGATCCTGAAAATGCTCCGCATTTCCCTTCCTGCCTGTCACTCTGCTCCGTTTGGATAAATCACCACTTTCATGGCCCCATCCAGCCGTTTCTCAAAGGTTTCGAAAGCTGCTCCGATTTCTTCTAAAGGAAATGCATGGGTAACCATCTTTTTCACATCAATTCTTTTGCTGGCAATCATTCTGATTACTTTCTGGCTGGTATTTGGATTTGCCCGGGAACCCAGCAAACTTAATTCATTATGTGTCGTAAACTTTAAGGGAATAGCTTCTGTAACACCATCTTTTGCTACCCCCAGCATCACTACCTTACCGCCTTTGCCGCACATATTGAGGGCCTGGATAATCGTTCCCGGAGCTCCGGAACACTCCAATACCAGGCTGACCCCCAACCCATCTGTCAGCGCTTTCACCTTTTCCACCGGATCACACTTAGAAAAATCCACAACCTGATCCGCTCCCAACTCCATGGCTGTTTTTAGTCTTGGCATTCTTCCCACAACAATTACACTGCCTGCTCCCATGGCCTTGGCCAGCTTCATTGCCATCATCCCAATGGGCCCCGGACCAATCACTGCCACAGTGCTCCCCGGAATGACTTCCGCCAGCTCCAGTCCATGCAAAGCAACGCCAGCAGTATCACACATTGCTGCTTCAGTAAAGGATACCTGTTCCGGAATCTTTGTAATGCATTTACGGTGGTAAACATTATATTGGGCATACGCCCCCTGGGACGTAAATCCATAATGCCGGTGTCCTGTCTCCGGTTTTCCATAATTAAGACAAAGGGTATACCTTCCTTTTAAGCAATTGCTGCAGTATCCGCAGCCTTTATGGGCTTCACCGGCAACCCGGTCTCCGACTTCAACATCTAACACATCCGGCCCCACTGCCGCCACAGTCCCTGCCCATTCGTGGCCTGCAATGAACGGATAGGAAGGCGGCCATATTCCTGGCAGTCCCCCATGGATAATCTCCGGATCACTGCCGCAGATTGCCACTGCATCAATGCGGCAAAGCACTTGACCCCTCCCCGGAACCGGCACATCCACTTCCTGAAGTTCCCATGTTCCCGGGCCAGTCAAAACCATTGCTTTCATCTTATCTGGAATTGTCATTTTTCATAAACTCCTCTCTTACAATCCTAACGGAAAATGAGTCAGCAGCTCATAACCCTTTTCCGTAACCACTAATAATGGTTCCCTTATCCTTTGTGTAAGCTCCGGATATAATCTTAATAATTGTTGATTTTCCCGCGCCATTTTCGCCCATCAGGGCGTGAATTTCCCCCCGGCGAATGCCAAGATTCACACCCCTGAGTACGCGGACATCACCAAAAGATTTGTCAACATCTTTTACTTCCAATACCATCTCCTGTTCCATATATCCCTCCATCAATGGCGATTGTCTACTTCCGGTTTATTTTGTATCCGGATAATAGGTATATAAATTGTCCTTAGTAATAATATCCATAGGAGGCATGGTAACCATTGGCGGTTTTATGCCGTCATTTAATTCTTCCAGTACCATGGGTAATAAGTCCCATCCAAAACGCTCTGAAAATTGTGCAACCGTACCGAGAATCGGAGTATCTTCTTTTTGCAGCTCTTCAAATACCACCGGGTTCGCTCCACATGAAGTGATAATAACGTCTTGTTCCCGTCCTGCCGCTTTTACCGCTGCCAACATTCCCATGGTATTTTGATCGATATGGCACCACATCATAATCTTGCCTTCCGGATTTGCTGTCAGATAGTCTGCCGTTCTCTGTCTGGTCACTTCTGGATCGCCGTCTGTACTGATCTCGGTAATTATCACTTCCGGCATTACTGCTTTTACTGCATCTTTGCACCCCTCTGCCCGTTCAATAAAATTCACGCCTGACTCAGGATGTCCTGCCACAAACAGTTTTGGCTCCTCCTCCGGCCACCTGTTCTGAAATTCTTCAACCAATAATTCTCCGCAAATTGTTCCAAAACTGCGGTTGTCAATATGATACTCCGGATCAATCCCCTCCCTGGCTTTGGTTTGAATCGAAATCATAGGGATACCGGCGGCTTCCAGTTTGGCAGCGATTGCCGCATTAATGGACTCATCCTGATTAAAGTTCAGATAGTAATCCACATCTGCCTGTATAGCAGTATCACAATTACTCATAGCCTGATTGGCATCCTGCTTATTGTCAAAAATCATATATTCAACGCCGTAATAATTGCAGGCATCAATGATAGAGTCTCTGACAATAATAGAAATTGAATTCTCGTCATTCCAGTTGGCATATCCGATTTTGTAAACTTCTTTAGCAAAGATTTCTTCATTCACCTCAATAATTGCCGGGTATTTAATCTCCACTTCATTGTGTTGGATATAATCCGGCAATGCTTCAACTTCCTCCTCCTTTTGAGAAGGCTCTGTCACCGCCGGCTCTGTTGTTTCTGCGGGGGCTGTATCATTTGCCTGTTTCCCACAAGCTGTCATACAAAGCATTACTGCAATAGCCGTCAACATTGTTGTAAACCTGTTCCATCTCTTCATAAAATAGCCCTCCTGTTTTTCCTTCATAAATGTAGTATTTGTGCTACTTTATTTTATATTTGTTCTACATTTAATCCGGTTTTCTTTTATTTGTGCTTATAATTATAGCTATTAACTCTATAAATGTCAATATATTTTTTTAATTTTTGTACTTTTTGTCCTATTTTAATTATATATTTATCATACAAATAACTACATTTGTTCTACAAATTGTTTTTATATATTATACTTGACTTTTCTTATTATGCACATTATGCTTGAAATAAAATCAGAATGACAGGAGATAACGTATGGACAATGTTGTAGAATCCGTATATTCCCAGATGACCGAACTCATCTCCAGCGGCCAATGGAAAGCCGGCAGCAAAATTCCAACAGAACATGAACTGGCCGAAACCTTTCATGCAAGCCGGAACTCTATCCGGCAAGCCATGTCACAGCTAAAAGCCCTGGGATTGATCGAATCCAAACGGGGATACGGTACTGTTATCAAAAAACAGGTTGCCCCCTTGACCCTCAACGATATCATTCCCTCAATTATGTTTGAAATCGAAGATAATCTGCAGATTTTTGAATTTCACAAAGGTATACAGATTGAGTGTGTCAAATTAGCTTGCCTGCGTTACACTGATGAACAGTTATCCCGTTTCATTTACCATACTGATCAGTTGAAAGAAAATTATGCCAAGGGAGATATGGTCAATGCCATCTTCCATGATTTAGCCTGCCACAAAATAATCTGCGAAATGTCCGGAAATCTGGTGTTCGTCAGAGCTTCCGAGATTATTTACCAGCGCCTTGAACAATCTTTTACTTTAATTTCATCCTCTTTTGAGTACAAAGAAAGCATCATTTTTCATGAGCGTTTAATCTCTGCGCTGCAGGCAAGAAATGTCTCTTTTGCTGCCGCTATTATGGAGGGACATCAGTGGGATACTTATCAAAAGTTCCTTTCATTAACCGGACAAGAACGGAAGTGACATGAAAAAGGAGATGTGCGTAACTAACGTAAGTTAGCTTTGCACATCCCCTTTTATGTTTGGCAGGAATAGTTTCTCTATATTATACCAGCACTTCTGACTCTTCCTGAATTTTGCGTACAAATTCTTCTGACTCCTCCAAAAGATCCGCGATTGCTTTTACTGAATATCCTTTCTTTGTCCAGCTCAGAACTAACTTTCTGATTCCCTCCTGACGTCCTTCTTGACGTCCTTCCTGACGTCCTTCATCCTTTAACCTTTCCAAAGCTGTACACATATTGACTGACACCTCCTTATTTCTTCCCTGGTTCATTAAGTCTGCAGAATCCGTAATCTTTCCAATTACGGTAATCAGCTCTGCTTTTATATCTCTATCTTTATATAATGTGGTGATTTTATCAAAATTACCCTTAAAAATTTCTCTGGATACTTCAAAGACTGTCTTAACATCCTCATTATGGAACTCATACTGCTCGCTTTCTCTAATCTGAACCAAGTTCATCTTATAATCCGAAAAAATCCGTTCAATCTCTTCCGGCATTTCTACGATCATATCTTTCAAACACATTGGTCCGTCCCAGCTCTTTTCTGAGTAATACACTACAATTGAGATGATTGGATGCAGGCGATCTTCTTTCCTCATTTTGGAAAGAAATTCATCTTCTGTCATCCTTCCCTTTTCCTCTTTACGTGAACGGGAAATCTCCTGATACTCTTTCAAGTATCCCATTCCATCATACAACAATGTTCGAAGGGGCATTGCATAGTGAATCCTTTGTTGAGATTCGATTCCTAAAATGGCAAATTCTACGCCAAATGCCATCTTTTTTACTACATCGCGAGTCCGTACAAGAGATTCCTCGTAATCTTTAAATCGGATGATACCAGACATCTCTGTATCCAGTTCTTGCAGTTCTTCCGGCTTTAATACTTGTTTTCCATGGAAAACCACGGCATTAAATAAATCCGCAAAACGGTCATTTGCCCGCCAGAAATCTTTCAGGACAACATCCGTTTTTATTTTATCTGACATACATCCTCTCCTCTCTCTTCTAATTCTTATTATACCAAATTTTATAAAACCTGCAACCGCCGGATTTCTTCACACTGATAACTCTGACCCTCTCATAAGTACCGTCATATGCCGAAGATGATATCTTTATAATACACCGTTTAATTATTGCGTTGAATAAACTCAAGTTCTATAAATCACACAAACTTCATGTCATAACAAATTTCTTCTTCCATGCCTTTTGGAAGTTTCCCGGCCTTTTCCTTTAATGCTTTACAGATTTCTTCCTTCTGCATTTCCGACACCCGGGCATACATAAAACGGCAGCCAATGCCGCCCTTTATCATCTGCTTTTCCTGCTCCGGCAGGTCTTCGTTATAGAGGCGGATTAGCCAGGGCAGGCGGTTCCATGAATTCTCTCTTAAAAGCAGATGCAGCAGGTACCGCTTTTGGTGTTCCTTCTCCGAACTGCAATACGCACAATACAGCTTCTCTGCACCCGGATAAAATCCTCGTTTCTGTATCGAAATACAGGCGGCCTTAGAAAGATCCACCTGCTCATCCAACAAATAGTTTCACAAAAGTTCTTCATCCTCAAAATCTTCCTGCCGTCCCAGTGCCAGCAATGTGTATTTCTGTACTCGCCTTATGGGATGCTTAAGCCCTGGAAGCAGCGCTGACACATTTCCTCTATGACTGTATTCAGACAGCCCTAAAACTGCATAATCGGGCCGCTCATCTTTCAAATGGCTCAGATAATATTCCCTGATATCTAAATGAGTATGTTTCTCCAGAATATAGGACGCATAATCTCTCACACCCCGGCCTGAATCAAGAAGCACGGAATCAAGCCCCGGCCAGCTGTCCTTCAGATGTTCATATTGATACTCCAACGCGCACCTTCTTATCCGGGTATTGGGATAGGCAAGATACTCCTCCGCCCGCTCCAGAGTACAATCAGGATGAGATAAAATCCCTCTAATAAGCACAGCCATTCCAAAGGAATCCTTTTCCTTTCGAAGCCATTCATCCATTTGCTCCATACTCAAAATTCCCTGGCCTATTGTCATCCGGTACAGAGATTTTCGCACAGAAAAATCTTCTAGCCAAATGTCCTGCCAGCCTTCGTCTTTTAAGTTCTGCTCCAGGCTGGCAAATATCCGTTTCTTCAATTCCTGCAGCTGTTCATCGGAACGTCTACCAGAGCACTCCAGTTTTTCCAGCACCGGCATAGAAAACAAAATTTCTTCCATGGTGCATGAAACGATATAACGGTTCAAAAGGGAAAAGGCTTTTTTCCTTACAGGCTTTACCCAGTCGTTAGCCCGAAGCATCAGATAGGGGAGAGCTCCCCTTTCCTTCGCCAGTTCTTCCATACATCGTTCCCGGAAATATCCATTAGGATGAAATGTTCCTAAAATCAGTACATATTTCCGTTCTTCCTTCTGGTTTTCCCCATCCAGTGCATCCATAATAGGTTTCAGTGATAATGCAGACCAGTCGATGCTCCATTCCAGAGAAGTAAATGTACGGAAACGCTTATAAAGCCCAATCATCTGCCCCAAAGTAAGACATTCCAACTGCTTTCGTATGACATGTCCGACCAGCCGCATCCGTTTTTTATCTCCCACCGCAAAGGCACAATAGACCATCAAAAGCTCTCTCATGTCTCCCGATTCCAGCTTTTCCAGTTCTTTTTCAATTATTTCCAGCCAGTAGGTCTGCCTGCTCTTTCCCCAAAACATTCTTCCACCTCCAGATAGCGCTGTCACATTTCCAAAATACATTAAAATTTCAAAGCGAACCTGCTGATTTTCTCCGTATCTGGAAAATAAAAAATCAGGAAAGAATTCGCAAATCAAAGAATTCCTTCCTGATACCCTCTCTTTTTAACTAAGCGCCTGCTCAAATACCTTAAGCAGCTGCTCCTTATGAAAAGGCTTATCCACAAAGCCTTTCACACCGATGGCCTCAGCTCTCTCATACGTATCGTCATATGCCAGAGATGAAATCATCACGATTCTCGCATCCGGATGTTTTTTCAGAATAATCTCAGAAGCGTCCAGTCCGTCCATCCCCTGCATAATAATGTCCATTGTCACCAGATCAGGATTTACTTCATCATACTGAGCTATCGCATCCTCTCCGCTCCGGCAGTATGCGGCGATCTCATAATCCGTCCCCTCCAAAACATCCCCCAGCTGAACCCGTACTAATCGGGAATCATCTACTATCATAACTCGTTTACTCATTTCCTGCACTCCCCTCTCTTAGTCTTCATCTGAACTGTTTCCATCCTCATCAGAACACGGCACATGGTGAATTAACTGCACGCCTCCGCAGTATTCATCAGAATATGTAAGCATGAATTGTATCTCCCGATCCTCTGGCTCATAGCGTCCACGATAAAATTCAGGCGGACCAAAATGAGCCGGAACTTGTGTAGCCCGAAACATGGCCCCGGCTATCCTTCCGCAAAGTACATTGAAATACTCTTTGCTGAATTCCTCCAAATCCTCGGGACTGACAGATTCCTCATGAAAGGAATTGCTTGCCATACGGTACAATAGTCCGGTATCTGCACAAAGAGTAAGACTGGTACGGAACCCTCTGTCAAAGGTAATCTCAACCGTACAGAGGTCTTCCCCAGGCGATTGGGTCCCCTGGTGCAAACGCACTCCCGCAGTGCGCTCCGTCACGTCCTGAACTGCCTGATCCAATATCTTCTCAAGCTCTTCTTTCGACATAGCAGTATTCATCTCATAATCTCCCTCTCTTTATCATGACTCCTCTTCTTCATCTTCCCGTTCCTCCTGCCCAAAAACCCGGCTGACCCTTTTAAGCAGCTCTACAGAAGAAAAGGGTTTCAGCAAATAATCGCAAACTCCCAGCTTAGCGCTCTCCACAACAATTTCTCTGCTCTCCACACCGGTAAGCATGATCACCGGTATATCTTTGCATTCTTCCATATTACGTATTTTCCGCAGCGTCTCTATGCCGTCCTGCTGCATCATCCGAACATCCAACAGTATCAGATCCGGCTTCTCCAATTCCAGATATTTCAAAGCCCGCATCCCCGAATTGACTGTGACCAGATCATAATCATTCCTCAAAATACTGGAAATTCGCGTTAAGACAATTATATCGTCATCCACCGCTAAAATACGCTTTTTTAAACATTCCTCCGTTTGACTCATTTCCCTTCTTCCTCCTTTTCAAGTATGTTCAACAATCGACCTAACAACTCTTCCGTTTTATCATCTTCATATAATCTCAGCTGTTCCTGTATCTCCAAAAGACGCTCTTCGGCGTACTGAGGCAGTTCATGGCTCAGCATTGCCTCCACTCTTTCCCCGCACTTTTGAGAACGAAAATGTTTCAATTCTTCCAGGGCTGCCGCCGTCTCTTCTCTCAGCTCCTGTATCGTCAAGCAGGGAAGCTTTTCTTTCCTCCCGTTCTCCTGTCTGCGCCTTTCCAGAAATTGTCCGATATTTGCCAGAAGATTTTCGTATTCCGCCAGCAGCAGCGGAAATTGCCTGTCGATAAATTCCCTGTCCCCCTGTACAGCTGCATTTTCCTGGGCACGAGCCATAGCGGACACCTCCATAGCTCCGATATTGGCGGAAGCGCTTTTCAGCCCATGCACCTCTATCTGATAACGTAAGATATCTGACTCCACAACTTCACACAAAAGCTCGGTCTTGCGTTTGCCGTCTATATAGAAAAGATCCAGGAGTTCCACAAACCCTTGTTCATCGCCGGAATAATATTTCATTGCGGCGTTCATATCCACCCCGTCGATGTGGAATGCCTCCGGATCCAGCGGTTTGGATTCCACTTCCGCATCTTCTGTCTGCCGGTATTTCTCCGGCACCCAGCGCAATAAAAGCTGGTTCAACTCTAACCTGTCAAGAGGTTTGGCAATAAAATCCTGAAAACCGTGTTCTAAAAAATATTCCCGCATACCTTCCATGGCATTGGCTGTCAATGCGATTATAACAGGGGAATTCCCGTTCTCTCCACAGTCTCTGCGGATAATCTCCACAGCTTCCACTCCATCCATATCAGGCATCATATGATCCATAAAAATGAGATCATACCGGTTGTCACGCACCTTTTCGATAGCCTCCGGCCCGCTTTCCGCCTCAGTCAGATCAAAAGCATAGTTTTTCAAAAAGCCTCTGGCCACCTTACGGTTAATTACATTATCATCAACAATCAGTACTTTCACTCCAGACGCGGTAAACATATCCGTAACCTTCTGCTCTGTCTGGGGAAGCTGCTGCATCTCTGAAACCGGCTGTCTTTCTACAATCTTCTGAGGAATCGTGATTGTGACTGTCGTCCCTTTCCCATAGGTACTTTCCACCTGAATGGTGCCCTTCATCAGCTCCACCAGATGCTTCACAATGGTAAGTCCCAGCCCTGTGCCCTCTACGCTCCGGTTTCTCTTAGAATTCACCTGCCGGAAATCCTCGAAAATCTTGTTAAGATCTTCCTCCTGAATACCGCAGCCAGTATCCTCCACACAGAAAATAAGCAGTTCCTCATCCTCGCTCTTTCCGGGTTTCCCGGTAATATATGCCCTTACGTATCCTTTCTTGGTAAACTTTATGGCATTGCTGAGTATATTAAGCAGTATCTGCTTGATTCTGCCGTCATCGCCGCTGTAACGGCAGGGTATGGTCTCATCACACTCATATTTCAGGATCAGCCCCTTTTGAGAAGCCGCCATATCCATGATTCCTATAATCTCATCCGCCATAACTTTTATGTAGTAATTTTCAATCACCAGTTCCATTTTCCCTGCTTCCACTTTGGACAGATCCAAAATGTCATTGATGATCGTCAGCAGATTTTTTGCCACAGACTGTACATCCTTGGCATAAGCATAGATCTCGGTATCCCCACATTCCTCCATGATAATATCATTGAGCCCGATAATGGCATTCATCGGAGTTCGTATCTCATGGGACATGTTGGCAAGGAATTCGCTTTTCGCAATACTGGCCTTCTCCGCCTGACGCCGCACCCGCTTGATCTCATTGATATAAGACTTCATATCCGTCATATCCAGAATCAAAATAACACTGCCCTGTATCTTGCCGTTTTCATCTATAATATGCTTGCTGTGGCTTTCATAGTGCTGTCCGTTAAGCGAAAAGCTCTGGGGAATATCCTTGTTCAGCATTTCCTCCCGGAAGCCCTCCACTTCCCGGATATTCTCTCCCCGTTTATGGTCAGGCAGGCAAGTAAAGATATTAGCCGCCGCTCTGTTGTAGCTAACCAGCTGGTCATGAGCGTCCAGCGCAATCACGCCGTCGCCCATGCTCTCCAGAACTTTTTCCGCCGCCAGGTAGCGGAAATCATAATTACGGCGGCTCCAGATTATAATAACCACCATGGACATGGAAATCGTCAGCGTTACCGGTGTAAAGTCAAATATATTTATAAATTTAAAAACATAAGCTATCAACACAATAACAGGCAGACTGGAAATCGCCAGGATCGTCCAATACTGACGGTTAAGCTGCCGGTCCGGACGCCCGCAAATGGCTCTCGCCAATGTGTATATACAAAGGGCATACGGAATAATAATGTGAGCGACCATAAAAAATACATACAACGGGCCATAACTGAGATTAATATAATGGAATCCGTCCCCGCTGGCCATCCACTGGACTTCCTGATAAAAAAGGCTATGCCAGTTAAAAATTACCGCAGGCAGAGATAAAAAGCTGATCACGCCAAGAATTCTTAAAAACCTCTTCGGCGGAGTAATCGAACAATAGATATAGATAAACCAGCAATAACACAGAGGGATAAAAGCGGAACCTACTTTTTCCACAATCACCGCCATCATAGCGGCTTCCACCGTAGGCGCAATCAGTTCCAATAAATACCCCACATTCTGTACCAGCGAACTGCACATAATCATAATCAGCAACTTCTGCTCTCTGGCTCCGTCCCCGTTAAGGAGAAGGAATAACGCTGCAGCTGTCAGACATATACCAAAACACTCTAATGCAATGACAAAATTTACCATTCTTTTTTCCTTCCGCTTACAATTAACCTGCTGTCTTGATGGTTTTCCCCTTGTTTAAATTTAGCAGCTTATTTACCAACATCAATACAATATTACAATTTCCAGGTTATGTCAAGGAATACCTCTCATTGCTTTCCTGTGAAGTTTCTGCACTCTCAGTCTGTTCTCGTGTCTGAATATATGCCAGCAATTCAAAAACCCCTTGGCGACAAAAGCTAACAGCATTTACACAACGTGTAATATCCTTAATGGACAATTCAACAGAGTTGTCTCCCGGATAGCGCGTAGAAAAATAATATCCGTCAATTTCACGCATTGCAGTTTGTGCTTCTTCTGAAAATTCCATTTGTAAATTCTCTTTGATGAAATTCATTAACCGTAGCAAATTGTGTGATTTTAAAGCAGTTTCTTTTTTACTTGCCTCCATATGATTTTCTGGTTCACAAAATTCTTGAATAAGATGTTTCATATATTTTTCACATGTATTCTGGCATAATGCTCCCATTGCATTACCTACCGCTCCACGGTCATACGCATCTTTGATAAATTTATAATCATTTTCTGCAAAATCCAAATAGGATTCTAATGCCATACATTAAGGCCCTCCTTTCGCACCTTTTGATAATACAACATATTATTTGTTCGCCATTCATCACCAAAAACATATTTGAGATCCACTTCTGGCGCTGATAAATCTATTCCAGATAAGCTTCCTTTTAGCAGACGTATTTCTTGCATTAACTGCTCAGAAGTCAATGCTTGGTCATTGAGCTCCAAAAAAATATCTACATCACTATCCCATTTTGCCAAACCTCGCGCACAGCTTCCATATAGATAAACTGCATTTACAAATGGAGCAATCGAAGAATTCCGAAGATAATTTATTGCAAAATCCAAGGCTTTTTTATGTCTTGCAGATAATGCTCTTTTTTGTTTTGAAGCAATAATCATGTCTACACCCCCTCCATATTTATCTTAATTTTAACAGATTTTCACCTAATAGACCAGCAGGACTTTTCTTTTGTGTAGGGATTTCTTCTCCAAAACAGGGACAAAAAAGAGAGCCGATACACCTCAGTGCAGTGTGCTCTCTTCTTTGTAAAATAATGATTCACAAACTATTTAGCAGTTATCTATCGCTTTCCCAATATCATGCCGCATATACTTATTATCAAATTCTACCCATTCTGTGGCGGCATAAGCATTGCTTCTGGCTTCTTTTAAATCTTTCCCGGTGGCGGTGACGCCAAGGACTCTGCCGCCGTTTGTCACCAGGTTTTTGCCGCCGTCAAATTTCGTACCGGCGTGGAAGACATAGTAGCCCTCTTTATTCTCAAAGTTTTTAAGCCCCTTTATGGCAAAACCTTTGTCATACTTTACCGGATAGCCGTCAGAAGCCAATACCACGCAGACTGCCGCGTTGTCCTCAAACTCCAGATCTATTTCGTCCAGCCGTCCATCCACACAGGCTTCAAATACATCTATAATGTCATTTTTCATTCTGGGCAGTACCACCTGGGTCTCCGGATCACCAAAGCGGGCATTATACTCTAATACTCTGGGGCCTTTTTCCGTCAGCATTAAACCAAAGAAAATGATTCCCTGGAAAGCTCTTCCCTCCGCCTTCATGGCATCTACCGTTTTTTGGTAGATATGCTCCCTGCAAAAAGCATCCACCTCAGGGGTATAGAATGGGCTGGGGGAAAAGGTTCCCATGCCGCCGGTGTTAAGACCGGTATCCCCGTCGCCGGCTCTCTTGTGATCCTGGGCGGAAGTCATAATCTTGATGGTGCTGCCATCCACAAAGGACAGCACCGACACTTCCCGGCCGGTCATAAATTCCTCTACTACAATGCGGTCCCCGGCAGTTCCAAACTGTTTCTCCAACATCAGGGTCTTAACGCCTTCCCTGGCTTCTTCCCTGGTATTGCAGATTAACACGCCTTTCCCCAGGGCCAGGCCGTCGGCCTTTAATACGATAGGCATGTCCGCGGTCTCTAAGTACTCAAGGGCGGCCTGGGGGCTGTCAAAGGTTTCATATGCAGCGGTGGGGATCCCATATTTTTTCATCAAATCCTTGGAAAATGCCTTGGAGCCTTCCAGGATTGCGGCGTTTTTCCGGGGGCCGAATACCCGGAGTCCCTGAGCCTCAAATACGTCCACCACGCCGCCTACCAACGGATCATCCATACCGATGATAGTTAAATCAATACTGTTTTCTTTTGCAAAGGCCGCCAGCTTATCAAATTCCATGGCGCCAATGTTTACACACTCTGCATACTCTGCGATTCCGGCGTTTCCCGGAGCACAGTAAATCTTATCTACCCTGGGGCTCTGTGCCACTTTCCAGGCAATGGCGTGCTCCCTGCCGCCGCTTCCTACAATTAATACCTTCATAATGCTTTCTCCTTACTGGCTGGCAGCCTTATTGGTTGGCAATCATATTGATAGCCTGAGGCAGGATAATCCACTCTGCCTCTTCCATTACCCGCCGCTGCAGAATCTCCGGGGTATCTCCCTCTTTCACTTCCACTGCCTTTTGGAGGATAATAGGGCCCGAATCTACCCCCTCGTCCACATAGTGGACGGTAGCGCCGGTAATTTTTACTCCTCGCTTTAAAGCCCCCTCATGAACCTTTAAGCCGTAGTATCCCACGCCGCAGAAGGAGGGGATCAGAGACGGATGGATATTGATAATCCGGTTCCGGTATCTCTGAATCATGGCCTCCGGGAGAGTCACCAAAAATCCGGCCAGGACAATCAGATCCAGATGGTACTCATCTACTTTCTCTAAAAACGCTTCATTAAAGGCTGCCCGGTCAGGAAAATCCTTGGGGGATACGCATACTGCCTCAATGCCGGCATTTTTTGCCCGTTCCAGGGCGTAGGCATTTTTGTTGTTGCTGATAACCACCTTGATCTCTGTGTTGGTAATGACGCCGCTTTTCATAGCATCTATAATAGCCTGGAGATTAGTGCCGCCGCCGGACACCATTACACCGATTTTCAGCATAAGGTCACTCCCTTTTCTCCCTCTTCAACAGAACCGATAATATAGGGGGTATCGCCGGCCTTTCTCATGGCTTCCATGGCAGTCTTTGCATCTGCCGGATCCACAGCCACTACCATACCGATTCCCATATTGTAGGTATTATACATGATTTTCTCTTCAATGCCGCCTTTTTCCGCCAGCATCCTGAAGATAGGCGGAACAGGGTAGCTGTCTTTCCGAATCACAGCCCTGACGCCGTCCTTTAACATACGGGGAACATTCTCATAGAAACCGCCGCCTGTAATATGGCTGCAGGCCTTTACGGTAACCCCTGCCTCTTTTACATTCTTTAAAGCCTGTACGTAAATCCGGGTGGGAGCAATCAGCGCCTCCCCCAGAGTCTTTCCCAGCTGATCATAATAGGTATTCAGCCCCTGGGCAGTCATTTCCTTCTCAAACACCTTGCGGACTAAAGAGAAGCCGTTGCTGTGGACGCCGGTGGAAGCCATTCCGATAAGCACATCCCCTGCCGCCAGGTTCTGGCCGGTGATCAAATCCTTTTTATCTACAATCCCCACTGCAAAGCCTGCCAAGTCATACTCATCCTCCGGATAAAAGCCGGGCATCTCCGCAGTCTCCCCGCCGATTAAGGCTGCGCCGGACTGTTTGCACCCGTCTGCCACACCGCTTACAATGGTGGCAATTTTCTCCGGAAAGTTTTTGCCGCAGGCAATGTAATCCAAAAAGAATAAAGGCTCCCCGCCTGCACATGCCACGTCATTGACGCACATTGCCACACAATCGATTCCTACCGTGTCATGCCTGTCCATCAAAAACGCCAGCTTCAGCTTGGTGCCTACGCCGTCGGTGCCGGACAATAAAGTGGGCTCCTCCATACCTTTAAAGGCTTTCATGGAAAACGCGCCGGAAAATCCGCCCAGTCCTCCCAATACCTCAGGGCGCATAGTCCCCTGTACAAACTTTTTCATTAATTCTACTGACTTATATCCTGCCTCAATATCCACTCCGGATTTCTTGTAGTCCATACTTTTTTCCTCCGCTTACTATAAAAGTCCGCCGCCTGGCAGGCAGCATAAAAGGTTACTTTTTCATCTGTGCCAAATATTCTTTGTAGCCGATCTCGTCCAGCTTCCTGGCCTTCTTTACCACATCGCCTTTCAGCTTCTCAGAGTACTCCTTTAAGCGGCCTAACAACGCCTTATCAGAGGTTGCCAGGATTTTGGCAGCCAGGATCCCTGCATTGGCGCCGCCGTTAATGGCAACAGTTGCCACCGGAATACCGGAGGGCATCTGCACAATGGAATATAAAGAATCCACGCCGCCCAGATCAGAAGTTTTCATGGGAATTCCAATAACCGGCATGGGGAAAATAGCCGCGCACATCCCCGGAAGATGGGCCGCCTTTCCGGCGCCTGCAATAATCACCTGAAAGCCCCTTTCCTCTGCGGACTTTGCATATTCGAAAAATACATCCGGCTCCCTGTGGGCGGAGATGACGGTCATCTCAAACTCTACCCCCAGCTCCTCCAAAATCTCTGCCGCTTTCGCCATTACCGGCATATCAGAGTCACTGCCCATTACGATTCCGACTTTTGCCATGATTTGTTCTCCTTTTCTGGTGTTTGCTTTTTATAAGTCATAGTTATTAATATAACTGTACTTATTAAGTATAATACTAGATTTTAGAAATAGAGTCAATAGGATATTTTCCTATTTTTGTAACCCTTGAGACGGTGTATCTTCCTGAAGGGGCTCATTGAGTTTTTCCACCCCCGCCAGGACAAACCGGCCGTTTTCAATTATCACGGTGCGGCTGCCGTCAGCTGCTACCGCCGTAATCTCTCCCAGCTCGTCATAGGGGATGGTAATGTCACAGTGGCAGCTAAAATAAGCCTTTGATACGTCTGTTTTCCGCAAAATCGATATTTCATTGTCCCTGGCGATCATCTCCTTGCCGTCAGGATTGTACATAGGCGCATCCTCTGACCAGCTGTAGCAGGTATCCCCAACTGCAAAATGCGGCCCCATCTTTTCCACAATTAAGATTGGAAGCTTATGGATAATTCCAAACCGCTCCGCCATGGCATAGGCCGTGGTATTGGTGCCAATGGCAAACTCTCCCAGGGGCAGGTTGTCGTGATTTTTCATAATCACCTGTTTTATCAGGGCTTTGTTCTCCTCTTCCCTGTCAAAATTCTCACAGCCGTAATCCTTTACCCGGCCGTTTTCAAAGGTTATCCAAAGGTTTTTAAACCGGATATCCCCGATATAAACTCTTCCCACAAACAGCTTTCCCTCAGTGCCGGAAAGCATGGGGGAGGTAAATACTTCGCCTACCGGGATATTCACATCTGCTACACAGTTTTCAAAATTAGTCTGGGAAGCCGGATCTGCCAGAGGATGGAGATGTACCCGGATATCCGTGGAGTTTTTGCCTCTTCCCTTTACGGTAACGTACTCCGCCTTATCCAGAGTATCAATGATCACCTGCTGCATGTCCCGGTACAGTTCATAATCCAGGGTATTAATGCGGATAGTTTCCTCAAAAATTTCCCGGAAATCTTCCCCGATTTCCGGTTTTGGGAAAGCGATAATAGTAAAGCTGGTCTCGTCTCCCGGCTGGTACTGATCTAAAATCTCCATATATTCGTTGGAGTAGGCGATGGTTACTTCCTCCTGATGCCGGTTTAGGGCAAAGGCTTCCTTTTTGTTTACCGGAGTAAAATCTTCTTCCCCAAAGGTCTCCACCACCGCCGGGCCTGCATACAGACGGGCCAGCTCCTTGTATTCCTCCAAAGTTCCCCGAATAACGGAAAGCTTTCTCTCCTTCAGGGCCGTGCCCATGTAGAGGGCGCTGTCGTAACGGTGATCGTAATCATACTGCCGGTTGGGGGAGGTTCCGTGAAAGCCCAGCTTCCGGTTGGGATTGCGGTTGATGGCCTCCACCGCCGCCCGGAACAGGATCACTTCCTTGTCCATGGCCCGGAAATTGAAAACAGCCTTTTTTATCATCCGCTCATAGCCCAGCTCATAGCGGACGGCAATGTTTTTCTTAATGGATAGATCTCTCCCCATAACCTGAAAGCCCTTTTCAAAGCCTTCCGTATAAGTATCCGCCATCTTATCTATGGTTTCCTGGGGAAGGCCGTTTAAAAATCCGGCAATCTCCAGCTCTGCATCTGAAATATATTCGCCAAAGCAGTAGAGATACCGCAGATCTGAAAAGTCTTCTTCCATAATAATGTCCCTTCCAAAGGACAAGGACGGGTCAATGCCCTCTCTCACCCGGTAAGCTACGGTTTGATCCGCATAATCGCTGACAAACCAGTAAAGCACATCCTGAATAGCCTGAGCCCCCGGAATCTGTTCCTCAAACAAATTATAAACCTCAATAAAGGTCTCATTTAATACGGTAATGTTCCATAAACGGCTCTCAAAAGCAAATACAATCTGGCCCCGGATTTCCGTATATAAAAATGCCAGAAGCCGGCCATACTCCTCTCCCAGCTTCTTCACTGCATATGCAGGATTGGCATAGCTTTCCTCGTAATGTTCCGGCAGAATGTCTTCATACAGCCTGCGGTTCTCCTCTGCCAGTTCACTCAGGCTGCGGGAGTACACATATCCCCTGACTCCGGCCCTATGAATTTCCTCTGTCAGGTCCCCTATCCGGCTAATAAATCCGGCAACGGATATAAAATACTCCTGAAATGCCTTTTCTGCCAGCCCTTCTTCAGGAATCTGGCGGATCCGCTCCATTGAAAGCTGGTAGCGCTCCAGCACTGCCTGATTTTCCTCTTTCCACAATTCACGGTAGTCCATTATTTCAGCTCCTCAATCCTATAATAATCATCACCAGCCAGATAATCAACAGAATCCCGCTTACCGGAAGGCTGATTCTGGCCAGTATGTAATTTTTCTCCTTCTCTAAAAGAGCGCAGATGCTGTACCACAGGCCCAGAATGGAAAATACCAGACTGGAAAAACCCAGAGCCCCTGCATACATGCCGCTTTGTCCCTGTTCCCAGACCGTTATATAAAGTGTCCCGGCAAATAAAAGCAGCCCTGCGGCGCAAAGCCCCAGGGACCATTTACTGTGTTTTGCCAAAGGCTTTCTGATATAGGAAACCTTTTTAGGCGTTTCTTGTACGACTTCTCTTTTTCTTAACACGATGCCTACTCCTTACCATCTGTACGATCCGATACAGAATGTACCCTAAAACTGCTCCCGTTACATTCAGCATAATATCGTCTACGTCAAAGCTTCCCACCTTGAATACAAGCTGAACCGTCTCCACAGACAAGCTGAACAGAAAGCAGATTAAAAAGGTATTATACCACTTTTTGCTTCTCCGGCTGACAATAGGAAGAAAAAATCCTGCCGGCACAAATCCTACAATATTGCCGATAACATTTAAAAGGAAGCTTTTGAGCCCCACCACATCCCGATACACCCAGAACCGGCGGATCTCCTTAAAAGGCTCCAGATTGTAGGCATAGGTATCCTGAGGACGGGTGGTGCGCCCAAATTCTTCTGCAAAGAACAGGAAATATACCAGCAGGATCAGGTACAGAAGGAACAGTACCCAACCCAGCTTCTGATTCTTTGTTGTATTTTTAATCATAAATTCCCCGCTTAAAATTCAATCTCTGATTTGCGCTTTAACAAGAGCGCTCCGTTGACAATGGCAATGATTCCCACGGTCAGTCCGGTAACCGCCATAATAATTCCAATGGCAATGCTTCCTGCGCCTACGTTTCTCATAGTCTTATAAATTCGCTCCATACAATCTCTCCTGCTTTTATTTTGCCCCATACTGTTCATAATAACCGTCAATTGCTGCTTTTAAAGCGTCATCAATGACAATCCTGCCGCCGTACTCTTTGTTGTACAGATGCTCCGTAACTTCCCCCATATTTACAATCGCAGCGGTGGGGAATCCGTATAAATCCTGAATCTCCTCCAGGGCGCTCTTATCTCCCTTTCCTCTCTCCATACGGTTTAAAGAAACAATCAGGCCTTTGATTTCCACATTTGCCTGAGCCTTTAAGATGGGGAAAGTTTCTTCAATGGACTTGCCGGAGGTGGTAACATCCTCGATCATCACCACTCTGTCCCCGTCCTTCAGGGGACTTCCCAGAAGGATCCCCGTGTCTCCGTGATCCTTTTCTTCCTTGCGGTTGGAACAGTATTTTACATCCTTTCCATACAGTTCACTGATAGCCATAGCAGTTGCCACGGCTAAGGGAATTCCTTTGTAAGCCGGCCCGAAAAGGACATCAAAATCCAGACCGTAATTATCGTAGATAGCCTTTGCGTAGTATTCTCCCAGCTTGCGAAGCTGCGTACCGGTTACATATGCGCCGGCATTCATAAAAAAGGGGGACTTGCGGCCGCTTTTTAAAGTAAAATCACCAAATTTTAAAACGTTGCTGTCCACCATAAATTCAATAAATTCCTGTTTGTAGCTTTCCATTTTATTTACCTCCAATTTCCGCCTGAACTGCTTCCAGTTTATTCCCGCGGCAGCTGCCAAGCGGACATGCCGGCATGTCCATTTGCCAACTGCCGCGGGGTATTTTACTTTACAGCGCCAATCAGGCAGTTAATATCTTCCACCTGGTACCTCTTCATATATTCTTCAATTCCCGCCCCAATTTCCTGTGTGGCGTAAGGATTATGGAAATTAGCGGTTCCCACGGATACAGCCGTAGCGCCTGCCAGAATAAATTCCATGGCGTCATCTGCATTCATAATGCCTCCCATACCGATAATAGGAAGCTTTACCGCCTGGGCTGTCTGATATACCATCCGCACTGCCACCGGCTTTATAGCCGGGCCGGACAAGCCTCCGGTCCGGTTGGCAACCGCAAAGGTTTTCCGGTGAATGTCGATTTTCATACCCGTTAAAGTGTTAATGAGGGAAAGAACATCTGCGCCTCCCGCCTCCGCCGCCTTTGCCATCACCGCAATGTCGGTAACATTGGGGCTGAGCTTCATAATCACCGGCTGCTTTGCGTACTTTTTTACTTCCCTGGTAATCGCCTCTACGGCCTTTGGATCCTGGCCGAAAGCGATTCCCCCTTCCTTGACATTTGGGCAGGAAATGTTGATTTCCAGCATGTCCACCGGCTCATCCGCCAGGCGCTCCACCACTTCAATATAATCTTCTGTGGTCTTGCCGCAGACATTGACAATAATCTTGGTATCATACTGCTTTAAGAAAGGGATATCCCTCTTTACAAATACATCGATTCCGGGATTTTGCAGGCCGATGGCGTTGATCATCCCTCCATAGGTTTCCGCAATGCGGGGGGTGGGATTGCCTGGCCAGGGAACGTTTGCAACCCCTTTGGTCACAACGGCCCCCAATTTATTTAAATCCACCATCTGACCGTACTCGGCGCCGGAGCCGAAGGTACCGGATGCAGTCATTACCGGATTTTTCAGTTCCACTCCGGCTAAGGTTACCTTGGTATTCATTACAGCTCCACCTCCTCTGCTTTAAAAACAGGGCCGTCCTTGCAGATCCGCTTATTGTGGACGTTAGAGTGGGGATCCACTTCCTTGGACTGGCAGACACATGCCAGACATGCGCCGATGCCGCAGGCCATCTTCTCTTCTAAAGATAGATAACAGGGAATACCGCGCTCCAGGGCATAAGCCTTGATGGCCCGAAGCATGGGAGTAGGGCCGCAGGCGAAAATCACGTCCGCCTTAAGGCCATTTTCCCGGATAGCGTCTATTACATTCCCTTTCGTCCCTGCGCTGCCATCCTCGGTGGCAACATGCACGGATGCATAGGATTCAAATTCCTCTTTTAAAAACAATTCTCCGTCCCGATAGCCTAAAACTGCCTGGTTTTCGCAGTCCAGCTCTTTGGCCAGCTGAAGCATTGGCGGAATTCCAATACCTCCGCCTATTAAAAATGCCTTTTTGCCAGCCATCCCCTCTAAAGGAAATCCGTTTCCCAAGGGGCCTAAAATATCCACTGTATCTCCCTCCTGATACCGGGAGAATTCTTCCGTTCCGGCTCCCGCCACCCGGTAAACCAGGCGGATACGGCCCTTTTCCTTATCCGTTTCACAGATGCTGATGGGACGTGGAAGAAGCCTGGCGCCGTCTCCGGAATATAAGGAGACAAACTGCCCGGCCTTAGCCTGTGCAGCCACCGGTTCTGTATCAATCCACATGCTGTAAACGCCTTCCGCCAGTTTTTCCTGGCCGGCAACTGCTGCGGTTCCTTTTACCTGTGTCATAAAATTCCTCCCGGTGTTTATAATACGCGGTTAATATCTGCTGCCATATCCAAAACAGCTTGTCTGGAAGCATCTGCAAAATGTTCCGGCCCAAATTTGTCATACGGAGCCTTCTTGTAAGCGGCGATAATGCCTCTGGATGAATTGACGATAGCGCCTAAGCCATCCTCATTAAAGCAATATTTTAAGTCCTCGGCAGTGCCGCCCTGAGCGCCGTATCCCGGCACTAAGAAATAGGTCTGGGGCATTAATTTTCTTAAAATCCGGCTCATTTCCGGATAGGTTGCGCCCACTACCGCCCCCACATTGCTGTAATTTCCGTCCATAGACTCACTGCCCCATTCCACTACCTTTTCGGCAACCAGCTCATATACAGGGCGGCCGTCTGCCAGCTTGTCCTGAAACTCGCCGCTGGAAGGGTTGGAGGTTTTTACTAAGATAAAGAGTCCTTTGTCATTTTCCCTGCACACATCCACAAAGGGCTTTACTCCATCCGTGCCGAAGTAGGGATTAACCGTTAAGAAATCCGTGCCGAAGCCGGAAAATACATTGGATCCTATCTTTACTTTCCCAATATGGGCGGCAGCGTAGGCGGCGGAGGTGGAACCGATATCTCCTCTCTTGGCATCGCCGATGACAATCAGCCCCTTTCCCTGACAGTAGTCTACAGTCTTTTTATACACTTTCAGCCCCTCAATGCCAAACTGCTCGTACATGGCAATCTGAGGCTTTACGGAAGGGATCAGATCGTATGTAGCGTCCACAATTGCTTTGTTAAATTCCCAGATGGCATCTGCCGCCCCTTCCAGAGTCTCGCCGTACCGGTCAAAAGACTTCTGCAGCAAATACTCGGGTAGATAGGACAGCATCGGATCTAAGCCCACACAAATGGGGGCTTTGGTTTTTTGAATTTTTTCTATTAATTTCTGAATCATGGGGGACTCCTCCTTGTTTTAAGCAGCCTTTCAGGCACAAAACAGCATTATTTAAACTGTTCCTTATTTAGTTATTTTTCCCATTCTACCATAGAAAGATGGGCTTTTCAAGCTACTTATACTCGATTGCAGGTATGGTAAACCGGAGCATATATACCTCTTTTTTTCCATTATACCTTATCCCGCAGGCTTTTGCAGGAAAAAAACGGATAAACCCGTGACATTTTGGAAATCTTATAGTATAATATCACACTTGTAGTGAGAAATTTTTTACAGAAAGGTGGAATCCCCATGTTTTGTACCAGAAAGATAACCGAAACCATCCACTGGGTAGGCGGAAACGACCGCCGGCTGGCTTTGTTTGAAAACCTGTTTCCCGTCCCCAATGGCGTTTCTTATAATTCTTATGTAATTTTAGACGAAAAGACTGCCCTGATGGACACTGCTGATCCCTCTATCCGCACTCAATTTTTGGAAAATGTGGCTCATGTACTGGACGGACGTCCTCTGGACTATCTGGTGGTAAACCATATGGAGCCGGATCACTGTTCCGGCATCGCAGAGATTATGACCCTCTATCCTCAGGTTAAGGTAGTGGGCAATGTCAAAACCTTCCAGATTTTAAATCAGTTTTATGCCATTCCCAATCTGACAGAGCGGTCTGTTGTGGTAAAGGAAGGCGATACCTTAAGCCTGGGCAGCCACACCCTGACCTTTGCCATGGCTCCCATGGTACACTGGCCCGAGGTTATGGCCGCCTATGAGTCCTCAGAAAAAGTACTGTTTTCCGCTGACGCTTTTGGTACCTTCGGCGCCTTAAACGGAACTATTTTTAATGATGAAATCGATTTTGAGCGGGATTGGCTGGGTGACGCCAGACGGTATTACGCCAATATCGTAGGCAAATTCGGACCTCAGGTTCAGGCTGTTATCAAAAAGCTCAGCGCCCTGGATATTCAAATCATCTGCCCTCTCCACGGCCCCATCTGGAGAAGCCAGATTCCTTACTTATTGGACAAATATCAGCATTGGAGCACCTATACCCCGGAGGAGCAGTCAGTGGTGATTCTCTACGGTTCCATGTACGGCAATACGGAAAATGCCGCCAATGTGCTGGCAGCCATGCTGGCAGAAAAAGGGGTAAAGAATATTGCTGTCTATGATGTGTCCTCCACCCATGTATCTCAGTCCATTGCCGAGTCCTTCCGCGCCAGCCACATTGTCCTGGCTGCTCCCACCTACAACGGGGGATTATATCCGGCTATGGAATATGTTCTGTTGGATATGAAGGCCTTAAATCTTCAAAACCGTACTGTCGCCCTCCTGGACAACGGATCCTGGGCAAGCACAGCGGCAAAGCATATGAGAGGTATCCTGGAGACAATGAAGAATATGACCATTCTGGAAACTTCCGTCACCCTGAAGTCTGCTTTAAAGGAAGAGCAGGCAGAGGTCCTTTGGACATTGGCCGGGGAGATCGCAGATGGAGTTTTAAACAGCCAAAGGTAAATCGTATTATATAATGCAAAGGCGGCCCCGCCGATTTCTCAGTGGGCCGTCTTTTCTCTGTCAAAGCTATTTCCGTTTCTATAAAAAGCCTTTCAGCTTTTCCAGACTTTTCTCTTCAAATTTTTGAAGCTCTTCCATTAAATCCAGAATCCGGGTTTCTGCTCCCTGGTACTGGTTTATTTTTTTAATGGCGTCCGTAATTCCCATAGTGCTGCCGTTTATCAGCATTTCCGCCATATGGGATGTGCTCTTGTCCATCATCGTCTGGATGTTAATCATCAGGTAAGTCCGCAGTTTTTCTAAGGAGCCCAGGCCCTTTTCATCATAGCCGCTTTCACACAGCAGCTCTTTCGCCTTTCTGTGAAATAAAAGGTATCCCTCCTGCTGCTTTTCCAGAAAACTCCGGAACTCACAGTCCTTGGTGATCCCTCCCAGCTGTTCCATGGTCTCCACACCCATTTGGGAATTTTGATAAATAAAGTTTAAAAGTTCTGCATTTCCATTCATATCCGGATTCTCCTCTCTCAGGAATAGGATGTGCAGTTTTTTCCCAAATATTCTTTTTGCGGCACCCCCAACATTCCTTTTAAAACATCTTCAGATACCAGGCAGGGGGCAGGATCTTCTGAAGGTTTCCGATAAAGTCAAACCATTTCCCAGCGTCAATAAAAACCGGGCATACCAGCAGAAGGCTCAGGGCCAAAGCCGGGATTATCATGGCCAGGGCCTCCCCCCTTGGAACTGCCATGCTCACTGCCGCCCCATACAGGACAGAGAAAAAGCCGCAGGCAGCCAAAGCTCCCGTTTCCAGACAGATTCCCTGAAAATCCCCTACAGCAAACAAGCTTATAAGCCCGGCGCATACTGCCAGAAATACCGGGGCTGCCAGGGCGGCTCCTTTGCAGAACAGCCGTTCATAGAAAGGCAGCGGAAAAAACAGGCCTTTCTTTTCATCTTCTTTCAGATTGCAGGCGGAGAAAAAGGCTGACAGGAATACAAATATCCCAATCAGTCCCCGAACCGGAAACACCTGCTTCTTTGTCAGCGTCCCGGCCTCCTGCCTTCCCTCTGCATCCAAAACAGAGCCAGGGATCCTTTCCTCCTCCAACACCTGGTATTCAAACCGGAAGGTACTTCCGTTTTCCAGATAAGTGTGATACCAGAAAAGGGCTTCCTCCCTGTCGGGAGCTGTCTCCCCTTTCTCCTGTCCCATCTCCTCGGTCTGGGCTTCCATATAGTCCTGAAGGATAATTCCGTTGTATCTACTTGCCAGGGCTGAAAATACCACTTCCCCGGCTAAAGGTTCCAGAACGGTTGACGGGGCAGTATATACTATAATACTCCTTCTGCTGTTTCCTTCCCTTAGCTTCTGTTCCAAATCCTCCGGAAACAGATAGGCGCACTCCACCTTTCTGGCGGCAACCGCCTCCTTTAGCTCCTCCTCCTTCTGGTAAAGGACAAACTCAAACATACCTTCTGTATCTGCCTGGCTCAGGCTGCCGGCAATTTCCGCCCCCAGGCCCTGATCCTTGGCCGACACCCCAATCCGTATTTTTTCGGTTTCTTCCGGCTCCATTTTCTGGATTCCCCAGAGCACCACCGGCATTGCAAGAAGTACTGCGGCAAAGCCTTTGTGCCGCAGCCACCGTTTCACTGAAAGAAAAAACCATATCCACATCCGGCTCATTGCCTTCCCTCCTTCAAAAGCCCGGCCGCCGTCAAAGCCGCCAGTCCCGTTCCCAAAAGGGCGGCTAACAGTTTCCAGTCGCTGCCGCTTTGGAAAAACTGCTTAACCCCGTCCATCAACAAGGTAGTAGGAAGGCAGGCCGCTGCTGTCCGAAAGCTTTCCGGCAGGAAAACCTGGGGCAGAACCCCGCCGGAAAATACCATCATGATACAGGAACCAAGAAACAGAAGCATCATTCCCCCAAGCCCGGTGCCGGATAAGCTGTAGCACAGCACAATCAAAGACGAAGCAGTAAAAAGAATCCCTGTAAAAAGTATGGTTCGGTACAGCATGGTTCCCCTGCTTTTTTCCGTCAGTTCTTTTATGATCTCTTCTCCCGAAAAAATCCCTGTCTGAACGGCAGCGGCAATCACTGCCGCCACGGTTGCCAGGGCGGCCAGCAGAAGCGCCATCATGGCCGCTGCTTTTCCTGCCGTCCAGCCGCCTCTTCTGATCCCTAAAAGATACAGCTTCTCCCTCTTTGCCTGGCTCTCCCCTGCAAAAAGCCTGGAAGCCGGAATTCCGGAAAACAGCAGAAGAAACACCATTCCTGCCGCAGCGTAGTGATAGGCCAGTGGAATATCCCCGGCCGCCAAAACCCTAAGACTCCTGAAGTGAATGCTTCTGTCCATGCTGTAGCCCAGGTATCTGGCATTTAGATAGTTCTCCGCTTCCTGAATATCCGCGGGAATTCCATAAAGGCCATGCATACGATTTGCCGCATAAATCCCGGCCTGGGCACTGGAAAGGGTTTCGGCCCCTGCCTCTGTCAGCTCTTTAAAAATCTGCTCTTCCACCCCCAGGGGGCCGTCAAATAGAATGGTTACCGGCTTGTTGCTGCCGTCTATAATACTTCCTACAAAATTATCCGGCACTGCCATAAGGCAGGCCAGCTCCCCGTCTTTCATCCGGGTTTGTCCTTCCTCCAAGCCTACGAAAACAAATTGGCAGATATTTTCTACACTTTCCAAAGACCCCAGCATAGAAACGGCTTTTTTCGCCAGGGCATCTTCCTCCGGAAGAATGACTCCCACCTTTAATTTGTTCAGCTCCTCCCCGCCTTCCAGGGTTCGGACTGCAAAAAGGGCAATGGCGCCCAGCAATCCTGCCAGCACCATTGCCCCTGCAGCGGTCCACGGGAGGATACGCAGCGCTCTTTTTAATTCCAATTTTAAATAGACCAGAAATGTCCGCATAGCTCCTCCTGCTTTTCTATACATCTTAGAAGAATCCGCCTCCAAGAATCAGAGAATACAGGTTCATCAGTATTTCATTTCCCAGCTCCTCCCACTCTTCCTCTGTAGCTTTCAGTACATCCATCTGCTCTCCCTGGGGAGCAATAATCTCACTTTGGAGATTTCTTAAATAGAATTCCCCTTTAAGCTTCAGAGACATTGCCCAGTTTTCTTCCGCCACCTCTAAAGAGTCAAATGTGTAGTGGAAATTCTTGCCTTTTTCCAGTTCGTCTACAATACCGGTTATGGTAAGGGAAACCATATCTCCCTTTCCTTCTCCGCCGGATATCCGAATCTGAGAATCTCCTGTCTCCCTGTCATAATCATTGTCATAAGTCACCTGAATTTTCTCGTTATTAAATTGCAAATTCAGATCCCAATTGCTGTTTAATACTTTATCGGTGTATTCTCCCGCCTTCTCAAGCTCGACTGTCAGGGTATCGGTTCCATCCTCCAATATCAAATTGAAATTGCCGTTTTGGGTTGGATAGCTGCCTCCTTCTAAAACAGCAGTAAGCTTCACATCCAGGGGATCCTCTTCCTCAAAAACAAATCTGCATGTGCCGTCTAAAGATGCAAGGCGGCCTGGCTTGGTTACGTAAACCTTCATGGTTACGTCCCCTTCCAAAGATTTCTCCAGCTGATTAACGGCTTTTTCCGCTCCCTGATCCATGTTTTCCCACATCTGTGCAAGCATCTCCTCCGTAGTGGAAAACTCTTCGTCCAGAATCGTTTCATAAAGCCCGATTCCCCTTAAATCCATCATCACATTCAGATACTCTAAGAAATCCTTTTTAAAACTTTCGTCTTCCAGGAAAAATTTTGAAGAGGTCCTGGCAAAATCAACCACTGCTTCCTTGGGGATTACCACGTCATAGCCTGTGCATTTCTGTTCCTTTCCATCATAGGAGAATGTTTGGCTGTCTGCCTTGGTCACCGTGATTGCTTCCTTAAAATTGTTCATAGCCTGGCTGCCTTCTTTATAGCGCTGCCACAGGGCCTTTAAATCAAAGGGAGTCTTTTTTCCGGCGGATATATCCGTCAGATACGCGATGTAATTCTCAAAAGCCTCCTTCTCTTCTTCTGTAAACAAGTATTCAATCTCCGCCGCCAGAGGAGAATTCGCAATCTGTCCTGCCAGATCGTCCGCATAGTTCACAGTAAGCACCTTGGAAGTAAATTCCGGAAGAGCCGCCATCAGATAGGTGTCATCTGCGTAAATGGTCAGGTTTGCCAAATCCATACCACTGTACTGGATTCCTACAGTCTCCACAAACTTCTTATTGGTCACATCCGATGCCGCATGGATGTTTACGCCGGCTCCCATCAGCATATTTAAATCCGGATTGCTGGAACCTGCAAATGCCAGGCTTCCTCCCATCTCACCGCCGGTTTTGCTGAATTCTCCATAAATCTGGCCCAGGCCAAACACCTCTTCCCCCGGATTTACATTTTCTGCAGAGTATACGCCCTTTAGCGCATCCATCACCACTGTCTTGGGATCTTTGGTATTGGATGCCATAAAAATACCGATTCCGGCGGCTGCCGCCACAACAACGCCTCCGCCGATGATAAGGCCCTTTTTCAGGTTCTTTGACTCTTTAGGGGGCTCGGGAGGCGCCGCCGGCTGAGCTGCTGCCCCGCAGTGGGGACACCGGTCCTGGTTTTCGGGAATCTCTGCATTACATATGGAACAATTCATACTACTCTTCTCCTTCCTTTTGGCAGCCTGACGCTGCCCAAACCCTTTGCTGCTCTTTCCTTTTAAAACCTGGCGGTAAGCTGAGCCGGCGTCAAACCGCAGGGAATCTCCTGGGCTCTTCCGTCTTTCAGCACATACATCCTGGTGCAGACTGCCAGCTCCGACAGCTCGTGAGATGCCAAAAGCACCAGGCCGCCCTGTTTTATATACTCCTTAATATAGTTCTGGATAATTTCTTTGCACACCAGATCCAGAGCCGCCCCCGGCTCATCCATAATCAAAATACTCTCATGACCCGCCAGGGCAGAGGCGATTGACAAACGCTTTTTCATTCCTCCGGAAAGCTTTCCCACCGGGGTATTTAAAAATTCATGGATCCCCAGCATAGCCGCTGCCCCGGATTCCAAATCCTTTTTCATGGCTCTCTGATTTCCCCTGTACCAGAGGCTTAAATTATCTTTTGCAGACAGCTCTTCCATAAACGGGTTTTCCTGCGGGACATAAGCAATCTTTTCTGCCTGCCAAAAGGGATGGCCCAAAAGTTCCTTTCCATCTACTTTAAGGCTTCCTCCGTCTGCTTTTCTGGCTCCTGCCAAAATAGATAAAAGGGTGGTCTTTCCGCATCCGTTAGCGCCTACAATCCCCACGCACTGGCCTGGCTCTGCTGACAGGGAAACCCCGGCCAGCACCGTATTTTTTCGGTACTTTTTATGGATTCCTACAATTTCTAACATGTTTTCCTCTTCAAAGCCTGTTCCTTAATACATCAGGACAAAATCTGCCACCAGCGCCCATCCGGCCCGGTTTTCAGCCCAAACACTGTCAAACTCAGACATAGGCATGGGGCATTCTGCTTTACCGGTTTCCACTGTAATGCTGGGCACTGCCCCGTCTCTTAGCTGCACCCAGTCTTTGAATCCGCCGCCTCCGCCGCTGTAAAGCATCTGGTAGCCTCCTGTTGCCGTGGACATAATCTGGGCAAGATGCTGAGATTTTGCTTTTTCTTTGTTGCCCTCAATATCCCAGTAAATTACCTTTCCCATGGAATGGTAATTTAAAACCGCCGCCCATGGCCGGCCATTATTCATTAAATTTACCAAAGCCTGGGATTCCGGCTCAGATACCGGAGTCATGCCCTTATAGCCGGAAAATGACGGCAGCATCCACACGCTGGAGGTGTTAAACCAGAGTGCATCGAAATTATGATTTAAATCCACGCCCCTGGCATTGGCCTTCCAGCGCTCCAGGTAGCGGGCAAACTCCAGGGTAGTACGCCCTGCCGCCAGGTCTGAAGCATAGGCATTTTGAATGGTTTCTTTTAGCTGGGCAGAATGAATGGCATCCAGGCCAAACTGGCTTAAGGCCACTCCGTCCGGGTTGGTCATGGGAACAAAATGGACTGCCACCTGGTTTAACAGATCCGACAGCTTTCTTCCATTATAATATCCTGTATCGTAAAATGCCAGCCCATCTTCAATCTGCTTCATCATAAGCAAAGGGTTCATATATTCTCTGGCATGAATAGCCCCCTGAATCAGAATATGCTTTCCGGCGTTGGGATTGCCGATTATAATGTCGTAAATCTTACGGCCATCTGCCGAATTGCCTATGGTATTAACCTGCATATGGGCGGTGCCATAACGTTTTTCAAGAGACTGGATATCTGCTTCCATCTGCTCATAGGAGTATTTTTCTACTACCTTGACAACGGGATTTTCTACTGTATTTAAAGTAAAATCCGGCTGGCCCGGCTCCTGGGGAGTACTGCTTCCCATCCCGGGACCTACCTGAGAATAATCCTCCCCCAGGTTTTTCCCCCGGGAGATGGTGCCTCCCTGAAACGATTCCACTCCGGCCGCCGGTCCTGCTTCCTCCGCTGCGGCAGAAGCAGGCTCCTGAGGCGGCATCTCCACCGGTAACGCTTCCTCTGATATGGTTTCCACCGGCAATGTTTCCCCCGGTACCGTCCCCTCCGGTAATATTTCCCCCGGTCCTGCTTCCTCCGATGAAGGAGCCTCCAGAGCCGGTGGAGCCGCCTGATCTCCTGTATCCGCCAGAGCCGTATGCCAGGGAAGTGCTGTGGTAAGAATCAGTGTCACACCTATTGCAAAAATTTTCTTTCTTCTCATTCTGTCTTCCTTTTCTGTAAAAAGCAAAGAAGATGCGGCAGAATGAAACCAGACGGACAGGGCTAACAGAAAACCGTCTTATTTCATTTTGCAACATCCTCCTTTTATTACCAAGTATCCGGTAAAAACATCCTTGACGCTTTTTGGACTATTTATTCTGCATCCGCTCCATGTCCTTCATTGGCTTCTTCTTTTTTGGCTAAATCGCTGGGCCGCATACTTAAGTTGATTCTGCCCATCTTGTCCACCTCGATAACCTTTACGGTAACCTCGTCTCCAATGTTGACAACATCCTCAACCTTGCCCACACGGCGATCTGCCAGCTTAGAGATATGAATCATACCATCCTTGTTGGGAGCCAGCTCTACAAAAGCTCCAAAATTCATGATACGGGCAACCTTTCCGGTAAACACCATACCTGCCTCAATGTCTGTAACAATGCTGTTGATAATCTGAATTGCCTTCTCAATCATATCTGCGTCTGTACCGCATACACTGACTGCGCCGGTGTCCTCAATATCAATCTTTACGCCGGTGTCCTCGATAATCTTGTTGATTACCTTACCCTGCTTTCCTACCACATCGCCGATCTTCTGGGGATCGATGGTGATCTGCCGGATCTTAGGCGCGTACTTGCTTAATTCTTTTCTGGGCTCAGAAATAACCGGAGCCATAATTTTATCCATAATATAGATTCTGGCCTCACGGCAGGTGGCAATTGCTTCCTCGATAATGGGGCGGGTCAGGCCGTGAATCTTAATATCCATCTGGATTGCGGTAATTCCCTTGTGAGTGCCGCCTACCTTAAAGTCCATATCGCCAAAGAAATCTTCCAGGCCCTGGATATCCGTAAGGACAATGTAATCATCATCGGTTTCCCCGGTAACCAGACCGCAGGAAATGCCGGCTACCATGCTCTTAATGGGCACGCCTGCCGCCATTAAGGACAAGGTGGAAGCGCATATGCTTGCCTGGGAAGTAGAGCCGTTGGACTCCATAGTCTCAGATACGGTACGGATAGCATAAGGGAATTCCTCTTCGCTGGGAAGCACCGGAACCAGGGCTCTCTCTGCCAGCGCTCCGTGGCCGATCTCACGGCGTCCCGGTCCTCTGGACGGCTTGGTCTCGCCTACTGAATAGGACGGGAAATTATAATGATGCATATACCGCTTGGCAGTCTCATTCTCATCTAAGCCGTCTAATCTCTGAGCCTCAGACAAGGGGGCCAGGGTGCATGCATTTAAAATCTGGGTCTGCCCCCGGGTGAACATGCCGGAGCCGTGAACTCTGGGAAGCAGATCGATCTCTGCTGCCAGGGGGCGAATCTCCTTGATTCCCCGGCCGTCAGGACGCTTGTGATCCTTTAAAATCATCTTGCGGACAGTCTTTTTCTGATACTGGTAAATGGCATCCCCAAGTAAAGGCAGCCACTCTTCGTTCTCCGCAAAAGCTTCCTCCAGGCGGGCAGTAATACCCCGGATATTTTCTTCTCTCTTCTGCTTCTCGTCGGTAAATACAGCCGCTTCCATTTCCTCGGGAGTTACAATCTCAGCAATTGCAGCAAACAGCTCTGCCGGCACTGCACAGCTCTCGTAAGTGTGCTTTTCCTTTCCACATTCCGCTACAATGGTATCAATAAACTTAATAATCTCCTGATTTACCTCATGGGCTTTAAAAATGGCCTCCAGCATAACCTCCTCGGCAACTTCCTTGGCGCCTGCCTCGATCATGATTACCTTTTCTCTGGTAGAAGCCACAGTCAGCGCCATATCGGAAGCCTGCTTCTGATCATTGGTGGGGTTTACAATCAGCTGACCGTCAATAAGGCCAATCTGAGTGGTGGCGCAGGGGCCGTCAAAGGGGATATCGGAAATCGTAGCCGCAATGGCAGAACCCAGCATAGCGGTAAGCTCCGGGCTGCAGTCCGGGTCTACGGACATAACCAGATTATTTAACGTAACGTCATTGCGGTAATCCTTGGGGAACAGGGGGCGCATAGGACGGTCAATTACGCGGGAGGTTAAGATGGCGTTCTCAGAAGCCTTCCCTTCCCTCTTATTAAAGCCGCCGGGAATCTTTCCTACAGAGTATAACTTTTCCTCATACTCAACACTTAAAGGGAAAAAATCAATCCCTTCTCTGGGCTTATCGGACGCGGTAGCGGTAGAAAGAACTACCGTATCTCCATAGTGCATAAATGCGGCGCCATTTGCCTGGGCTGCCACTCTGCCCACATCAACGGTCAGGGTACGGCCGCCTAATTCCATACTGAAACTTTTAAACATATTGTGTCTCCTTTTAATAAAAACTCCTATGATACAAGTGTAGGGCGGAGATAAATCTCCACCCTAACAGAACCGAAATTACTTTCTGATGCCTAACTTCTCGATCAGTGTACGGTAGCCTTCCAGATCCGTCTTCTTTAAGTAGTCTAACAGGCCGCGTCTCTGACCTACCATCATCAGCAGGCCGCGTCTGGAGTGATGATCCTTGGGGTTACTCTTTAAGTGCTCAGTTAACTCGGTAATCCTTGCGGTTAAGATAGCGATCTGAACCTCAGGTGAACCGGTGTCCCCAGCCTTTCTTCCGTACTCTGCAATAATAGCTGCCTTCTTTTCCTTAGAAATCATAATAAAATCCTCCTTATAACGAAAACTTACCGCAAACCAAGCCGTGGTTGGAGTCTTCCTGACGGCTGAGTCCTGGCGTTTACTCATACTTAGTTATCATAGCATAGGAATTATGGGCTGTCAATGAATTTTTCAGCTATACCTTCAGTCTCTCAATATGTATTCCCAGATGGCCTACTGCCTCACGGGGCACCTGCCTGTGAAGCTCTTCCCCCAGCCGGGCACAGATCCGCTCTGCCAGGGCATAGGACTCAGGAAATTGTGTTCTTGCATATTTATCCATATCCAGGCTTATGGCTTCCCCGTCCCGGATCCGGGCCACCAGATAGCGCAGATGGGCCATAAACCGCTCAAACATAAAGGAATGGGGATCCAGCTTGATTCCCAAAGACTCTTCCACCATCAATGCTACCATCCGCATCACGGTAATCATCTGAAGGGATTCTTCCAGCTTCTCATCCATCCGCCCGGCCCGGATATGAAGGGCAATATATCCCACCTCATCCTCACACAGCATACAGCCTGAGGACTCCTGTATCATATCCCGCCCCTTTAGCGCAATCTTATATTCTTCCGGATAAAGGATTCGGATATCTCCATGAAAGGGGTTCTTCAGGAGAATTCCATTCTGCATCCGCTCCACGGCCACTGCGATATGATCTGCCAGAGGAATCAGAATATTGGGGTTTAGCTCTCCCAGCTCTGCCCTTGCCAGCTCCACAATTCTGCCAGCCAGCTCCAAAAATTCTATATCCATACCGCTTAAAACCTGCCGGCCGCTTCTCTTTTTCTCCTCCCGGTCTACAATCGTATAGCGCTTGGTATTCTCATCCCGCTCAAAGCGCTGATTTACCCGCTTTCCAAATCCGATGCCGTTTCCCAGAAGGATCGCCTCCTCCTCCCGCTTCATATCGTAAACCAGAACGCCATTATTGTTCAATACCTTGATTACACGATACATACTGCATATCCCCCGCCAACTGATTACTCTTTTGAACAAATATGGCCCAGCCATACAACCTCTTAATCAAACAGCGCCGCATAACTAAGCCATACTTTATATTAACATATTTCTCTGAATTTGTCCTGTAAAACTTTTACCCTCAGTGAACAAGAGCACGCTTTACCGTCAGACAGGTATCTCCAGACTTTACACGCCTGTCAGATCCGCGGCATAATCCAGAGCCTTCAGCTCCTTTTCCTCCGGCACTGCAATAGACGCGCCTTCCGGCAAAGCTGTATAGATCACCATGCAGGCCTCTGACACTGCATTATTTTTCACATATTCCAGGTCAAATTTAAGCAGGCACTCTCCCCGCTTCACCTGATCTCCGTCTTTCACCTGGGGCTCAAAGCCTTTTCCCTCCAGCTTTACCGTGTCCACACCGATGTGAAGCATAAATTCCATGCCGTCTTTTGTCTTTAATCCCATGGCATGGCCTGTAGGAAATACAAACGCCACCTCCAAATCGCAGGGAGCCAGCACTTCCCCTGAAGTGGGCATAACCATAAATCCGTCGCCGATCATCTTCTGGGCAAAGGTTATATCCGGCGCATGTTCAATGGATTCCACCCTTCCAGTAAAGGGGCTGTACAGAGGCACCTTTTTTCCGTCAGAAGCCTTTTTCTCTGCGCCATTATTTCCTCCTGCCTCATTTTCCTCTGCCGCAGGCTCCTCCTCACGATACTCCACATCAGGAGCCGACGGAAGGTAAGCCACCAGATCTGCCTTAATGTTGGGAACGGTGGGGCCGTAGATCACCTGAACGCCCTGGCCTTTCTTGATCACTCCGGCAGCGCCGGTTTTCTTTAGAAGCCCCTCGTTTACCAGCTCCGGCTTATTGACCGTACAGCGCAGACGGGTGATACAGCAGTCCACATCCACCACATTTTTTCTTCCGCCCAGGCCATTGAGAATCATCTGGGAACGCTCATCTACAGATGATTGTCCGTCGCCGGAAGCCTTTCTTGCATCCACGTCACTTCTTCGGTACAGCTTTACCTCCTCGCTGTCATCCCGCCCCGGCGTCTTCAAGTTAAACTTCAGAATCAAATACTTAAACAGGAAGAAGTACACGGCAAAGTATGCCACGCCCACAATCGGGATCCAGTACCAGCTGGTCTTTCCTGCGCCGGGCAAAATACCGAAAAGCAAAAGGTCAATAATACCGCCGGAAAAGGTCATACCCACGCCTACATTGAGAATGTGCATCAACATGTAAGCTGCTCCGGCCAGAACACTGTGAACCGCATATAAAAACGGCGCCACAAAAATAAAAGTAAACTCCAAAGGCTCTGTGATTCCTGTCAGCATGGCTGTGAGAGCCGCTGACATCAGAAGGCCTCCTGCCGCCTGTTTCTTCTCCGGCTTTGCCACCTGATACATGGCAAGAGCCGCTCCCGGAAGTCCGAAGATCATGAATGGGAATTTACCTGTCATAAACCGGGTTCCCGGATTAACGCTGAAATGAGCGATTTCCCCCACATGGGACAGCTGAGCAAAGAAAATATTCTGAGCGCCGTAAACCATCTGTCCGCTTACTTCCAGCTGTCCGCCCACGGCTGTCTGCCAGAAAGGCATATAGAACACATGGTGAAGGCCAAAGGGTATCAGGGCTCTCTCAATAATTCCATAAATCCAGGTTCCCAAATAGCCGGAGCTGTTTACCAGGGCTCCCAGGCTATAGATTCCTGTCTGGATAACCGGCCACACAAAATACATTAAAATCCCCACAAAGATGTACGCCACGCTGCAGACAATGGGCACAAACCGGGTTCCTCCAAAAAATGACAGCACCTGAGGAAGCTGAATCTTATAATACTTGTTGTGAAGGGCCGCAACTCCCAGTCCCACGATGACGCCGCCAAATACGCCCATCTGCAGTGAAGAAATCCCCAGAACCTTTGTCACGGAACCGTCCAGCATCCCTACGGTCTGTTCTGCTGAACCTACCATACCAACTAAGGCATTACCGGCAGCATCCATCACCTCCGGAGCTGTCACCAGCTTGCCGGAAAGCACCAGCATCGCATGAATCGCCGTATGCATGATAAAAAAGGCGATAACGCTGGCCAGGGCTGCCACCTCCTTCTCCTGCTTTGCCATACCCACTGCCACCCCGATGGCAAACAGCAGAGGAAGATTCTCAAACACCACGTTTCCGCAGCTGTTTAAAATGTTTAAAAAGCTGTTCAACATTGTGCCGGGCCCCAAAACCGCTTCCAGATGATACGCATTGATCATGGTTCCATTGGTAAAGGAACCGCCGATTCCCAGCAGAAGTCCGGCTACCGGAAGAATCGCAATGGGAAGCATAAAGGAACGTCCAACCCGCTGCAGTACACCAAAAATCTTGTCTTTCATTTCTTTTACCTGCCTTTGCTTAAATTTGTGCAGCATAAACTACCTATAGACGGCAAAAAGGCATAAACTCCCTTTCTATAGCAAGCTTTGCCATATTATAGGTAGTTTATGCCTGATAGAACTTCTTTATCAGTAACACACTAATATAAAGTATAACGGGAGATAGAAATTTTGTCAATATGTTTTGTGTTTCAGTTTGCTTACAGTTTGCTTACGATCTTTCTCTGATCACTGCAATACTGAAAAAACTGGCAGCGGGGGAACCACTGCCAGAAAAAAACAGAGATCATCAGATTACCGGCTCTCCCGTATCTCCGCTCCTTCATAGAAAAAGTTTAAAATCGTTTTATAATCTTTTCCTTCCTTTGCCATTCCCTGAGCGCCGTTCTGGCTCATGCCCACGCCATGGCCATAGCCGCCGCCATAAATATAAAAGGATATGCTGCCGTCTGTCCCCGTTCTCTTTTCTATGGAAATATAAGCGCTGGGCAAAATGGCAAATCCGCTTTGGCTCTTTCCATCCTTCCGCTTAATCTCCAAACTGCTGCTTCCCAAAACATTCCGGATCTGGGTCTGGCCCTTTAGCTCTTTGGAACCAGCCGTTCCCTCAATGACAATGCTTTCTGCAATGCCGCCTGCCCCTCTCTTTTTTACTTCCATGCCGGTAATTTTTCCCAAATCTCCCAGCTTCTCTTCCAAAGTACGGGCGGATATCTCTGCCTCCCAGCGGTACATAGGAAAGCTTTGATCGTAGGCAGGATAATCTTTATTTTTTATAAATTCCGAAAAGGCCGCGTTGCTGGACAGGTCCAGACATTCTTTCCGGTCTCTTAGCTCCCTGGCTTTCAGATACGGGGTGGCTTCCCCGGTCCCGCCCCAGGCTCTGCCATCTGTAGTATGGCCGCAGGAAGTAGAAAAGTAAAATGCTTCCACCGCCTGTTCTCCATAAAACATCATCTGTCCGTAGGTGGCATTTACCGCTTCAGAAGCCCTGGGCGATTCCTCAGTATTGTTGTATACCTGAAAGTTTGTACTGTCATCTACATGGGCGCCGTACTGGCTGTAGCTGTTTCCTAAAATATGGCGGTAAGCATAGGTTCGGGCACAGACTGCCTGGACCTTTAAGGCTTCTGATTCATAGCTTCCCGGCATTTCGCTGGGCACTACCTTTTTTAAGTAATCTTCCAGATAAAGATCATTTACAATAGTAAGTCCCTCCGCCTCTTTCTTAATCTCTATATTGCCCAGATAGGACGGGACCCCCTGAGCCCTGGAGATGGAAGTAATAGCGGTATGTCCTTTATCCGTCCCCGGAATAATGGTAAGGCGTCCTTCTTTTAAATATTTACTGTCCGGTTTTAAAGTCAGGCTCTCGCCTGCTTTCAAAGTTTCCTCCTTTTTCCCATAAAGAAGCCTGGAATCTGAATCCACTGTAAGGGTCACAGAAGGATGGAAAGGGGACTGAAATCCTGTATCCAAAAGGAGTACCCGGATCTTTTTTGCATCAAAGGCCCTGGTGGTAAGAGCCGCGCACAGCTTCCCTCCGGAAGTAACAAACTCTTGAATATCATACCCCACCAAAATGTCGGAAAGCTTCTGTTCCTCATACTCCCCGTATATTTTATGGACTTTAAAATTCCAGTCCAGAGGGATCTCTCCATAGCCCTCAATCTCAATGGCATCCTCCCTGACTGCCAGGACTGTCCCGGTAATGGTATCTTTCTTAACGGAAATCTTTGTGAGTTTTCCGGATTTTAACTCCAGATCCACCAGATTGTTCTGAAACTGCTCCAGATTTTCAATTCCCTCTCCGGAAAAGGTCCGGGCCACAGTTCCCAGATGTACCTGAAAGGTATCTGTCCCGCTGTCGTCCAGCCACACGTTTTCGTAAGTAATGTTCTCTGACAGAAGCTCTCTGACCCCAATCATCTCACTGCCCCGTACCATGACCCGAATCTGGCAGTCTATGTAAGTATCCAAAGCCAATCCCTCAAACCGGAAATCTCCCTGGCTGGTATAAGCCGTCCAGCTCTCTGACGGATGAATATTAGAAGGCGTGCCATATAAAAGGATATCCAGGGTTTGGACTCCTTCCTCCCCTTCTGATGCAAAAGCTTCCGCCAGCTTATCATAAAGAAGCCAGAAGTCCTCCTCCGGGTAAGGGCGGCTGCGATTTTTACGCACCATCCCCACAGAGCTTTCCAGAGGCTTTTGGATAGCCCTGGTAAGACGGCTTATCTCCTCATAGGTAATTTCCTTTTGAGCCGCCGCAGCCGTAGGCTCTGTCAGCTCTTCCAATAAAATCCCCTTGTCATACAGATAGTCCATGTAAGGGACATACCAATTATTCTGCTCCTTTTGAGAAAAATGGGATCCTCCTGCCTCTTTCCTGTATTTAAGCACCTCTTCCCTGGAATCCAGCATAAGAGCCACCGCCTTGGCGGCCCGGGCCCGGGTAATCCCCGTGGTCTGCCGGTCCGGCTCTAAAATTACAATAATTGCCATTAATACAAGAACGAGAGCAAGAACCCCCATTACCCGAATAATGAATGATTTCTTGCTCATATTTTCCTCTTTATATCAAATATTTTTACAGCTTTTTGTAGCTTTTATCCTGGACCTCCACATAATCCAAATCTTTATAATCCCAGGTCCGGACAGAAAGCTTTTTCCTCCTCAGCTGTTCGTTAATAATATCTCCTACCAGCCGGTAAATAACCGCAAAGGCAGGAACCCCGATAATCATTCCCGCAAATCCCAGGAGGCCGCCAAAGAGCAAAATGGAAAACAGCACCCAGAAGCTGGAAATCCCGGTGGAGTCCCCCAGTATCTTTGGTCCCAGAATGTTGCCGTCAAACTGCTGCAGCAGCAGAATAAAAATCAAAAAGTACAGGCACTGAACAGGGCTTACCAAAAGAATCAAAAAGGCGCTGGGAACGGCTCCGATAAACGGCCCGAAAAAAGGGATGATATTGGTTACTCCCACAATTACACTGACCAGCAGGGTGTAAGGCATCTTCATAAAGGAGAGGCAGACAAAACACAGCACTCCGATAATCAAAGAATCCACTATTTTTCCAATAATAAATCCGCCGAATACTTTATGGATAAACCGCGTCTCTTTAATCAGGCGATTGGCCCAGGCCACAGAAAATATGCCGTAGGTTATCTTTTTTGCCAGGGCTACAAACTGATCCTTAATATTCAGCATATAGATCATTACAATAAGGCCTATCAGAATGTTTTTAAACCAGATCAGCACACTGATAACACCTGAGGATACATTTCCGATAATGCCCAATATTTTATCCAGGTTGGGCTCCAGCACCCCTCTCGCCCATCCGTACATACGGTCTAAAGCAGTGATTGCCATCTGCTCCGCCTCCGGATTGTTTTCCAGCGTATGGGAAACCCATAAAGACAGGTTTCTCATATTCTCCGGAAGGCTGTTGACAGCCGTCTGGATACTCTTTATTACCTCCGGTATCAACATGGAAAAAAGCCCTACCACAATGGCTGCCAAAACCACCAGGCTGGCCAGGGTAGCCACGGCTTTGGCCAGGGCCATTCCCTGTTTTTCATTTTTGGTCCATTTGGTAAATACAGGCTCTGTCTTAAGGACACACCGGTTAAAAACAGGGCTTAACAGGTAGGCCATGACTGCTCCGTAAATTACCGGCGCCAGAATATCCAAAAGCATGGAAAAGGCTTCCTCTATGGCTTTGAATTTCAGCAGTACAAAGCAAAACGCAATGCTGGCGGCTATCACCAAAAAGGCCGTCACTCCCCAGCAGATATAATGGTAAAATTTTTGATTGTTCATAATTTCCTCTTTCTGACGCATTGACTGCATCATCCAGGTAGATTTGGAAGTTTCCATTTTCTGGATAGCCTATTGTACAGATAAAGCAGCGATTGCTCGCTGCTTTTCTCTTCTGTAACCCCAAAATGCCGGTTCTTACTAATTGACCCCTAGCAGAGCTAGGTGGGCAACCTCAATCAGACTTCTGCCATCCACTCAAAGGAGGCCCGACATCCGCCTGAAAATATTGGAATCCCGATGTCATAGTGTAGGTTCAAATACGTAAGAGTGTCGAACATTCCAGGTGTTACAGAATCACATGTTTAACATAAACTAAGTATACAATAAAAGATTCATAATTTCAAGATACTTTTTCTCCCAGTTGTGCTAAAATATAGCTATAGGGGATGTCGCAAAATAAAACCAGAGCCTTTATTTCATTTTTCGATATTCCCCGAAAAGGAGACCATTATGACATTGGAAGAAGCAAAAATTTTTTTTCAGCAGGACAAGTTTGCCACCTGTGCAGCAGGAATTGTATTAAAGGAGCTGGATGAAAACGGGGCTGTGTGTACCATGACCATTACGGACAACCATCTTAACGCCGTGGGATCCGTTATGGGCGGGGCTCTCTTTACCCTGGCAGATTTCGGTTTTGCCGCTGCCGCCAATTTTAAAGGAATGGGAACCGTTACCTTAAGCAGCCAGATCCAGTTTCTGTCCGGCGCAAAGGGGAACATTCTCACTGCAGTTACCCGGCCCGTAAAGGAAGGCCGCCACGCCTGCTTTTATGAGACGGAAATTACCGATGAACTGGGAACCAAAATAGCTGTGGTTTCTGCTTCCGGGTATCGAAGATAAAAGAAAACATTTCACTTGACGAAAAGCAGAAACCTAGTGTACATTAAGAAGAATAATATCTGCTGGGGAGGAATAATCTATGAAGTTCAATCTGGTAATGATCGTAAAAAATGAGGAACGGTCTTTGATGAAATGTCTGAAGGCCGCAAGGGGGCTGGTGGACGAGATCATCATTGCAGACACTGGCTCCACAGACAGAACTTTGGAGATCGCAAAGGAAATGAGTGCAAAAGTGTTTAGCTTTCCGTGGGTCAACGATTTTTCCGCTGCCCGCAATTTTGCCCTGGATCAGTCCGATGCCGACTGGAACCTAATCCTGGATGCAGACGAGTACTTACGGCCCTGCAGCCGCAAAAACCTGGAGAAGCTTTTAAAAGGCCGAAGCGGAATATGGCTGGGTGGAATCACCCTATATGATGCTTACCGGGATCAGGGCGGAATCAGCCAGAGCACATCTGTCCTTCCCAGAATTTTACCCAGAGGAGTACGCTACGCCGGAATTATCCATGAACAGCCGGAGGGAAATTATCCCTGCTACAGCCTTCCTCTGGCGGCAGACCATGACGGATATCTGTATGAGGATAAAGGAGGGAGGAACCTTCCCTATTTAAGGAAAGCGGTAAACCAGTATCCTGAGGACGGATACTATCAGTTTCAGCTGGCCTCCACTCTAAGAAATCTGAAGCAGCTGGAAGAGAGCCTGGAATACTTCCGCAATTTCTACCGGCTGGCCCAGCCCCAGGAGACTTACCGGGCAGGAGGAACGGTTCTTTATCTCTATACCCTTCTGGACCTGGGCACTCCCCAGTGTCTGGACGAAGCCGCTGAAATCGTGGAACGAGAAGAGAAAACTCTCGGTTCCTGGTCGGACTTTTGTTTTGTCTGCGGCCTCTTTTATATGAAACGGGTGCTGTCGGATGTAGCCAGATATGTTGGCCTGCTTCCCCGCATTGAGAGCTGTTATCTGCAGTGCCTCAGGCTGGGAGAGCAGCCTGAGCTTGGAGGCGTAGTGGGAACCGGCTCTTTCAAAGCCGCTTACAATCTGGGCACCTGGTATGAGGTGTCAGGACAGGCAGAAGCCGCGGTAAAGTATTACCGCATGGCCGCAGGAGACGGCTATGAACCGGCAAAAGACAGGCTGAAAGCTATGAAGCGATAGCAAAAAAAATTGTCATTTCAAAAAATAAAGGGACTTTCTATCAGCAGATGTCCCTTTATTTTACCTCTCCCCCAGTCCCTTAATAACTCACATCTCGTATCCCACTAAAAATGCCTTTTTATTTAATTCTACCGTCTTTGGCGGAACGGTCTTTTCAATAACCTCCAGCCATTGCTCTTTGGCAAAATCCATATGCTTTGCGGCAACCCCCAGCACAATCACGTTAAAGGTGCGGCTGTTGCCAAGCTCTAAGGCTTTCTTTCCGGCTTCTACGGAATAGACGGTGTGGTTTTCCTTTAAGATATCTAAAATCCCCTCAGGATACTCTGCCGCGCCGGTTACCACGGTAATGGGGTCAATACGCTCATCATTTACTACAATAACGCCCTGGGGCTTTAAAAACTGGATATAACGCAGGGCTTCCAACCGCTCAAAGGCGATGAGTACATCCGCCTGGCCTTCTTCTACAATAGGCTCCGACACTTTTTCGCCGTAACGGACAAAGGTTACCACACTGCCGCCTCTCTGGGCCATGCCGTGTACCTCAGAAAGTTTTACATCATAGCCGCCTGCCGTGGCAATACCGCCTAAGATACGGCTGGTAAGCAGGGTCCCCTGGCCGCCTACGCCTACAATCATAATATTCCTTGTCATCACGCTTTTACCTCCTCAATGGCGTCAAACTTACACAGCTTCCTGCACAGGCCGCAGCCGTTGCACATAGCGGCGTTGATTTTGATTGTGCCGTCTGCGTTTTTGGTCAGCGCAGGGCAGCCGGGCTTTAAACACTGGCCGCACTTTTTGCACTTATCGGAAATCTCCCGGCACTTATTCTCAAAGGTCACTCCCTTTAACAGTACACAGGGAGATTTGGTGATGATAACGGAAACCTGATCCCTTGCTGTTTCCCTTTTCACAAGCTCTGCCAAGGCATCGGTATCAAAGGCATTCACCTCATATACATGTTCAATCCCCATGGCCTTGCACAGGTGATATAGATTGATAGCATAGGTGGTTTCCCCTTTTAACGTCTTCCCGGTGGCGGCGTGATCCTGGTGGCCGGTCATGCCGGTGGTGGAGTTATCCAAAATCATTACGGTTCCCGCAGATTTGTTGTAAACCATGTTCATCAGAGAATTGACGCCTGTATGTAAAAAGGTGGAATCACCGATAACGGCTACCCAGTTTTTAATATACTCCCTTCCTTTTGCCTTTTCCATACCATGTAAGGAAGAAATGCTGGCTCCCATGCAGATAGTGGTATCTACAACATTTAAGGGGGCTACCGCACCTAAAGTATAGCAGCCAATATCACCGGCAGCATGGATTTTCAGACGGTTTAATACAGAGTATACGCTTCTGTGGGGACATCCGGGACAAAGAATGGGTGGTCTTGCCGGAACTTTGGCCGCTTCAGCCGCCTCAATGGCCTCCCCCAGCACCCTGGTGCGGATTAAATTGGCGCTGTACTCGCCCTGAAGGGTAAAAATCTCCTTGCCCTGTGCCTTAATTCCCCAGGATTTTATCTGCTCCTCAAATACCGGTTCTAATTCCTCAAAAATGTAGAGCTTATCTACCTTGGAAGCAAATTCTTCGATAAGCTTTCTGGGCAGGGGGTGAACCATGCCCAGCTTTAATACAGATGCCTCTGGCATTGCTTCCTTTACATACTGATAAGGAATCCCGCTGGTAATGAAACCTACGGACAGCTCCTGATACTCTGCCCGGTTGACAGACAGGGAGGATGCATCCTCGGAAAGCTTTTTCATCCTGTCCTCTACCACCAGATGACGGCCTTTGGCATTGCCGGGCATCATCACATACTTGGCCGGGTTTCTCTCATAAGGCTTATCTTCAGGAACGATTCTCTCCTCCAGGGTTACCACGCCCTGGGAATGGGACAGTCTGGTGGTGCTGCGGACAATTACCGGGGTATCATACTTCTCGCTGATATCATAAGCCAGCTTGACAAAATCCTTGGCCTCCTGGCTGTCGGAAGGTTCTAATACCGGCACATTGGCGGCGCGGCCAATCATACGGGTGTCCTGCTCATTCTGGGAGCTGTACATTCCCGGATCGTCGGCTACAATCAATACCAGGCCGCCGCCCACTCCGGTATATGCGGCAGTATATAAGGGGTCTGCCGCCACGTTCAGGCCTACATGCTTCATGGATGCCAGGGCCCGGACACCGCTGATGGATGCGCCGATAGCCACCTCGGCGGCTACCTTCTCATTGGGGGACCACTCGGCATAAACCTCACTGTATTTGGCCAAATTCTCACTGATCTCCGTGCTGGGAGTGCCGGGATAGGCGGCAGACACTTTCACGCCGGCCTCCCATGCGCCTCTGGCATAGGCTTCATTTCCTAACATAATCTTCTTTTCACTCAATTTCAGGTTCCTCCTTTGCAGTTTTCTGGGGTAAGTACGCTGCTTGCCCAACAGTATAGCACATCAACGCGCTAAAATCCAGAAAAATTATTTTCTTTGTCCGTCTATTGAATATTTCCGCTTAAAATCCGGGCCAGTTCGCTGTTGGAGTCCAGCACAATGGTCTTGTTCTCACCAGTCATGGAAGCTTTTAATGCATCCAGAGAACGGACAAAATTATAAAAATCTGCCTTGGACTCGTCGTTGTAAGCTTCCGACAAAATCCGCATATATTCGGCCTCTCCTTCGGCTTTAATCTTCTCCGCATCTGCATCCGCCTTGGCAATGGTCTCCCTTACGGTACGGTCAGTTTTGTTCATAATCAGCCTGGATTCATACTCTCCGTCTGCCTTGTAACCGGCGGCAATATTATTCCTCTCGGAAATCATCCGGGCATATACGCTCTCCTTGTTGGAGTCAGGCAGATCCAGCTTTTTGGTCTCCACCGCATAGATGCGGATGCCGTAACTGTCCAGGGCCCCTCCGATATTTTCTGTAATGGTCAGAGCCAGCTTGCCGTCACGGCCGGTAATAATGTCTTCCTGGTTGGTGGCGGCCAAAACATTTTTAATAGAGTTGTAAACCACGTTCCCAATACGAACCTCAGCGTTTTCCTTGTTGGCATTTAAGGTGGTCAGATATTTTAATGGATCTGCAATATCCCAGATCACAAAGCTGTCCACTGTCATAACCTTTTTATCTTTGGTGGTAACATCGCTGGGCACCAGGTCGGAAATCATCTTATATTTGGGAACGCTCTGCACCTCCTGGATAAAGGGAATCTTAAAGCTTAATCCAGGCTCGGAGCTGATCCGAACCACTTTTCCAAACTGGGTTATCAGCTTATACTCCCTGGCCGTAGTAGTTACCATACTGGAAGCCAGCAGGATAACGGCAACTATCAGAAATACCGGAATCAATGTCCATTTTATTGTCTTTTTCACTCTTCAATATCCTCCATTCTAAACGCCCGCATTGGTATCCGCCTGGGGCTCTCCCGCAGGCGCACTGGTTTCAACTGCCTGAGAAGTCGGGGCTGCAGAAACTTTTCCCGTTTCTCCGCCTGCCCCGGCGCTGGTAAATGGCTCTAAAGGAAGCAGGGTCTGAGTTCCGTCTGAGGAATTAATGATTACTTTCAGATCCGGCAGGATCTCCTCCATTGCCTCATAAAACATACGCTTTTTGGTAATTAGAGGATACTTGCTGTATTCCTGGTACAGATCATTAAAGCGGGCGGCCTGGCCGGTGGCTTCGTTAATCTTTTCCTGCTTGTAAGCCTCGGCGTCCTGAATTGCCTTATCCGCCTTGGCATTAGCGGTAGGGATCTGCTCGGACTGATATTTCTTTGCCTGGTTAATTGCCGTATCCATCCCCTGCTTGGCATCTTCCACTGCCTTAAAGGCATTGGTTACTTCCGCAGTAGGCGGCTGAGCATCCTGGATGGTGACGTTATAAATTCCATATCCAATATTCTCCTGTTCCAGACGGGTAGACAGTTTTTCTTTTACTTTGGACTGAATCTCGCTCTTTCCTGTGGTGATAACGTCGTCCACATTGTAGGTGCCTACTGTATCCCGAATATAGGATTGAGCAAGATTTTTAATAATCTCCTGGTAAGTATCTGCATGGGTAAAGGCCTGAATCGGATCCACCACCTGATACTCAATATAAAAATCCACATCTACGAAATTAAAGTCTTTGGTAATCATCTCTGATTCCTTTAATATGGTGGCCGGGTAGTTCTCGTCCACCGTCGGATCGTTTACATCCTCCACTGCATAGCCAATGGGCATACCCATAATGTTTTTGGTGATCTTGTGCACTCTTTGAATAAAAGGTACTTTGAAATGGAGGCCTGCCGTCTTGGTTACAGAAGGACTTCCAAAGGTGGTAACTACTGCATAAGTATTTTCATTTAGCATATAAAAAGAGTCCATGGCGCAGATTACTGCGATTGCCAAAAGGAAAACCAGGCCTGCAATGCGGCCTGCGGCGGCTCCTTTTTTCTTAGGTTTACTTCCATTCTCTTCCATATTTTCATTCCCTTTCTCTGGTGATTTCTGATGCCAGAATTTTGATCTGTCCGGCTCCTGCCCTCCCGGGGGAGTCACATTGCTGTAATCCGCGTCCGGACGCATTCCCCCTGTGCCCGGAGTCTCCACGGCTTTTTCAAAAAATCTCTTCAGCCGTCCCGGAATATCAAGTTCCCGGTTGTGGCTTACTGCAATTATAATAATGATAATCAGTATCAGTAAATCCATTCTATTCCTCCTCGTGTAATAGTGAATCGGCACGCGACGCTTTGCGTCTCCTGCCATGTCGTCGGAAGGTATCCTGAAAATGCTCCGCATTTACCTTCCTCCTCTAAAAAATTTGGAAGCGCCAAGTGTTCATATTATAGCATTATTGATTTTTTTATACAATATGACGGGGTTTCTTTTTCTGGAAAGGATACCCTGAGCGGGCAAGGGTCCCTGAGAGCAAAAAAGTTTGTTAAAAATAAAACTTTTTTATTGCTTTTATTATTGTTTGATGTATAATATAATTAAGAAGAATCGGTTTTCGATTGCTTCAGGTAGATCGTGCAGTTGTCGGCGGTTATTATCACTATAAAAGAAAAGAGGTAAAGGAATTATGGCAGACATTAATTTAAGCAAGTACGGCATTACCGGAACCACAGAAATCGTGTACAATCCTTCTTACGATCTGTTATTCGAGGAAGAGACCAAATCCGAACTGGAAGGTTTCGAAAAAGGCCAGGTCAGCGAGCTGGGCGCAGTCAACGTTATGACTGGTATCTACACCGGCCGTTCTCCTAAAGACAAGTTCATCGTTATGGATGAGAACTCCAAGGACACTGTATGGTGGACTTCTGATGAGTATAAGAACGACAACCATCCGGCTTCCCAGGAAGCTTGGGATACCGTTAAAGATATCGCTTTAAAAGAGCTGTCTAACAAGAGATTATTTGTAGTGGATGCATTCTGCGGCGCAAACAAAGACACCCGTATGGCAATCCGCTTTATTGTGGAAGTTGCCTGGCAGGCTCATTTCGTAAAGAACATGTTCATTCAGCCTACTGAGGACGAATTAAAGAACTTTGAGCCGGATTTCGTTGTTTACAACGCTTCCAAGGCAAAGGTTGAGAACTACAAAGAGCTGGGCTTAAATTCCGAAACTGCCGCTATGTTCAACATTTCTACCCGTGAGCAGGTTATTGTAAATACCTGGTACGGCGGCGAGATGAAGAAGGGTATGTTTTCCATGATGAACTACTACCTGCCGTTAAAGGGCATCGCTTCCATGCACTGCTCTGCAAACACCGATATGAACGGAGAGAACACCGCTATCTTCTTCGGTCTGTCCGGCACCGGCAAAACCACCCTTTCCACCGATCCCAAGCGTCTGTTAATCGGTGATGACGAGCACGGCTGGGATGACAATGGCGTATTTAACTTTGAGGGCGGCTGCTATGCAAAGGTTATCAACCTGGACAAGGAATCCGAGCCGGATATCTACAACGCAATTAAGCGCAATGCTCTGTTAGAGAATGTTACCTTAGACGCTGACGGCAAGATCGATTTTAATGACAAGAGCGTTACCGAGAATACCCGTGTATCCTACCCCATTGATCACATTGAGAAGATTGTTCGTCCGGTTTCCGCTGCTCCGGCTGCCAAGAACGTAATCTTCCTTTCCGCAGATGCATTTGGCGTACTTCCGCCTGTATCTGTTTTAACTCCTGAGCAGACTCAGTACTACTTCTTATCCGGATTTACCGCTAAATTAGCAGGTACCGAGCGCGGCATTACCGAGCCGACTCCCACCTTCTCCGCTTGCTTTGGCCAGGCATTCTTAGAGCTTCATCCTACCAAGTACGCTGAGGAATTAGTTAAGAAGATGGAAGTAAGCGGCGCTAAGGCATACTTAGTAAACACCGGCTGGAATGGTACCGGCAAGCGTATCTCCATCCGTGATACCCGCGGCATCATCGATGCTATTTTAAACGGCGATATTTTAGATGCTCCTACCAAGAAGCTTCCTTACTTCAACTTTGACATTCCCACCCAGCTTCCGGGCGTTGACACCAACATTCTGGATCCTCGGGATACCTATGCAGATGCTGCTGAATGGGAAGAAAAGGCAAAGGATTTAGCTCAGAGATTCATTAAGAACTTCTCTAAATATGAGGGTAACGACGCTGGTAAGGCTTTAGTTCCGGCTGGTCCTCAGTTATAATTTACAATTTGTTTCTTAAAAAGTTTTCGGGTGCGGCTATAAGCCGCACCCGATTTTACAATATCCCCAGCTCTTATTATTGGTTCTTACTGAAATCCCTTCAGCCGGGTATGATTCGCCTCTATTTTATCCAAGATCCCATTTGCAGTAACCCCTGGATGGGTAACGTAAATGCGGCATATTTGATCAACAAACTCCGGCTCTGCCTGCAAATCCTTTGTGATTTTCTCTGTTGTCCACCCTCTCTCCATTCCTGCAATAATGGATTCTATGAGAAGCAGCAGATTATCCGACCGTTTTCTTTTGCTCTTCTCTCCTGCTTCCGGAGGGATATCCATTTTTTCCACGCGCCATTTTCCCTTCTCCAGATGAAGGACCGCCATGGTAATCTCCTGGTTAAACCTTCGCTTTCCGCAGCTTCCCGGATTCAGCCAAAGCCTGTCGTCTTTGGTCTCTTCTGAATATTTGTGGGAGTGGCCGAAAATAATAATCTGTACATCCGGCAAATCTCCCGGAACATCTTTTTTGTTGTGAACCAGAAAAAAGTTCACTCCTTCTATGGTAAACTCAAGGCTTTCCGACAGGTGTCCGGCCCACTCCTTATCGTTATTCCCCCGAACAATATAAAGGGGCGCCTCTGGCTTTTTAGCCGCCAGTATCCCGTCAATAATATTTTGAGAGTTAATATCTCCTCCGTGGATTATGGCGTCTGATTTTTTGATAACTTCCAGCACTTTGGGCCTTAACAGACCGTGGGTGTCTGATAAAACGGCAATTGTCATATTATAAAACTCCTTGCTTAAAATCCTTTGCAACAGGTAAGTTTTATTATACAGTGTTTCTTGAAAAATGGAAGAAGTTTCTATATTATTTCAGTAAACGTAGTAACATCCTCTTCATATCGCTCTTATCATTGTTGCAGGCATTTTGAACCGTTTCTTTGTTTCCGCCTCCCCTTATTTCCACAGGCTGCTGCCGGGTGGTTGCCTTATCTTCTATCGCCTTCTTAAACTGACCATTAGACTGGTAAATCTGGCCTGCCTTGCTTTTCCATTCACCTGGTGTTGTCTTCTCTGCCATCTTTACTTCCTCCTCATAATATTTTTGTCCTTCAGCCTGCATTTTTGCTTTTAGTCATATTCTTTTTTACATTATTCAACGGAACAAATGAAAAAATTATTATAATTATAATATTTTTATTACTACTAGTCAATAATAATATTTCTAATAGAAACATTCCATTTATCACAAAATGCTACCATGAACACTATACAGCATTGGGAAGGTGATAAACTATGGCAAATTATGTAATTGATTTAACATCAATGGGGAAGCGTATCCGGGAAATCCGGTTGTCTCAGGGAAAAACTCAAGAATATTTTGCTGATCAGATACACATTTCCACCTCTTATCTGACTCTAATAGAAAAAGGGAAACGTACTGCCGGAATTGATATATTGGCACAAATCGCCATGCTATGCAACGTTACTGTGGATTATTTATTGTTTGGAGAAACGTCTGCCTCCCCCTCCCCCCTGGCCCTGCAGTTTGAGAGCCTGTGTAATCTATACTCATCTCAGGAAATTGAAAAGGCATTAAAGCTGGCGGCCTTCTATCTGGCCCTGCAGTCCCAGTAAGCCATGGTGCACATAGGGATGTTGCAGCCTGTTATCTTTGACAAATTTCTCCCTTCTCGGGTCGCCCTCTGCTCGATAAATAGCCAAACTCTTTAAATCAAAGATGGAACTCCAAACAGTTTCAAAGTCCGGATCATTATCATATTGGCACATAAATCCATAATCGCCTCTTAGAAGCTGTTTGGTCGTCTCCACATAATCGTCTTTAATACGTCCTGAAGAAAAGCTGTCCATAACAACCCCATACCGTTTCCGTGATTCATAATCATTCCCATTCCCGTCATTATATGGTTTCATTTCATCGGATGTAAAACTATTGACTATACAAACGATCCTGCCATTATTAAGCTTTTCTGCTTCCCGAATATTTTTGACAGACGGCGTACATTCCGCCGCTGCCATCCTTCCCCCTTTATCTGCAAGTAAAATGTTGCAGTTAGAAGCAATTGGCAATTCCTTAAGCAAGGAAATTGCCTGCTCTGTGTTGCTGGCCTTTTCCAGTAAATACCTCACAATAAAGCAAGAGTTAAACCCTGCCTGTATCTTTTTAAGATCCGTCATTACAAATGTCATTGCAGCAGCAAGCCCATGTTCATTTAATCCTTCTTCTCCGTTGATAAAAGAAGATGTGGTAATATTAAATCTGTTTCCATTTTTGGGATCATAGATTTCACTTTTGCTTCCGTCCCGCAGGTAAGGCGGCAAATCATTATTCCTGCCATATATTAATCTGCCTTCTTTTTCGTAGGCAAAGGCAGTGCAGCCCCGAATCTCAACCGGAATATTATTTTCCAGGTTATACATACAGCAGCCCATGCATAGCATCCATGAAGCAAAATTCAGGTAATCCGCGCCTATAGTATCGCTTACTCCTCTTATTTCCTCACATACTTCAGGAAAAAACATTTTTAATACTGCTTCACTCTGTTTTCCGTGTTCCAGCTGGAAATCATCTAATTGAAGCGGAAATGATATTTTCCCCCTGTTAAAAATTTTTCCGCGTTTCACTCCCATTTCATAGTGCCTGCCCTTTAATCTTAAATGATACATTTCTTATCTGTCCTCCTTATTGACTGCAATCCACATTTCTGAGTGTCCATATACCAGATCCCCACAATACGAAAAGTCTGCTTTTGGCGTAATGCCATGATGAATCTTCTAACCTCCTTGTAAATAAGGATAGCTTAATCTGTTTTATATTTCCTCTCTTTTTCTGCCATCTTTTGTAAGGTAGTGTATACAAATAAAAATGGTACACTTAAGGCGCTGAAAATCTGTCTGTTCCAAAGGCCGGAAGCACCGGTCTCCTCCCAGCCTTGTTGGGCACCTTAAGTATACCACTATATAATGTATAACCAATATGCAGGTAACAGTTCAGCCTTGCAAAGATTCAAAGTAAAAAATATGTTGAAAGCTTGTTTTCATAAGAATTTTTTACTTTGAATCTTCATAAGGCGGACGCCTCACGCTTCTTGCCCGCGTATCGCGGGCAAGAAGATGCAAGGCTGAACTGTTACATACGCAGGGTCACTCTCCCTGTTCCGCAAAAATCATAAACGTCTCATAAGGCCTTAGCATGCCTGGTTCTGTATCCGGATAATTGCGGATCAATGTCCGAATCTTTCTTTTTCCCTCCTCTTTGTCAAATTCCAGAGGGATGGAAAAGGGAACCTCTGTCCCATGGAAATTAGCCGCCACCAAAAGCTTCTGGTTTCCCAGGGTGCGTACATAGGCAAAAATATCCGGATCCTCTCTGCAAATCAGCTCAAACTCTCCCTCTGCCAAAATTTCATATTCTTTCCGCAGGCCTACCAGAGTTTTATAGTAAGAAAATACAGAATTCGGATCCCCGGTCTGGGAGGCGGCATTGATCTCTGTATAGTTGGGATTTACCGGCAGCCAGGGGGTTCCTTCGGTGAAACCGGCATGTTGGGAATCATCCCACTGCATAGGGGTTCTGGCGTTGTCCCGGCTCTTGGCGTAAAGGGATTCCATAATAGATTCCCGGGAATATCCCTGAGCCATACGCTCTTTGTACATGTTAAGGGTCTCCACGTCCTGGTACTGATCCATGGAAAGCTTTATATTGGTCATTCCCAGCTCCTCCCCCTGATAAATATAAGGAGTTCCCTGCATGCCGTGAAGGACGGTAGCCAGCATTTTGGCAGACTCTGCCCGATACTCTTTGTCATTTCCCCACCGGGAGACAATCCGTGGAAGATCATGATTGTCCCAGAACAGGCTGTTCCACCCCTTCTGGTAAAGGCCTTTCTGCCATTTTTCCAGGACTTCTTTCAGCTTCACCAGATCCAGGGAGGCCAAATCCCACTTTTCACCGCCAGGCTTCTGATCCAGATTAATGTGCTCAAACTGGAACACCATGGAAACCTCGCTTCCGTCCGGGTTGCTGTAGACAGGGGCATTTTCAATGGTGGCCCCCCAGGCTTCCCCTACGGTAATCAGCTCCCCTCTCTGGAATGTACGGCGGCTCAGCTCCTTAATGTAGGTGTGAAGCAAGGGGCCGTTTCTGGTAATCTTTTTATCCGGCTCCTTGGCAATCTGATCCAGCACGTCCAGCCGGAATCCTCCGATTCCCCGGTCTATCCACCAGTTAATCATCTCGTAAATCTCTTCCCGGACCTTGGGATTCTCCCAGTTTAAATCCGGCTGCTCCACGGTAAACTGGTGAAAGTAATACTGGCGGATTTCCGGCACCCACTCCCAGGCAGAGCCGCCAAAAACGCCTCTCATATCATTGGGGGGACAGCCCTCTTCTCCGTCCCTCCAAATGTAATAATCGTGGTAAGGATTCTCCCTGCTCTTTTTGGCCTCCAAAAACCAGGGATGCCGGTTGGAGGAGTGGTTTAACACCAGATCCAGGATAATCTGAATCCCCCTCTTTTCAGCCTCTTTAATCAGCAGATCCATGTCTTCAAGCTTGCCGAATAACGGGTCAATATCTTGGTAATCCGAGATATCATAGCCATTGTCAGCCTGAGGAGAACGGCACACCGGGCTGAGCCACACAGCTCCGATCCCCAGCTCCTTTAAATAGTCTAAACGGCTTACAATCCCCGGCAGATCCCCTATCCCGTCTCCGTTGCTGTCCTGAAAGCTCCGGGGGTAGATCTGGTATACTACTGTACTTTTCCACCAATTCTGCTTCATTTTTCCCTTCATACCTTCCCTCCTGTTAAATCCATCTCTAACAGAACATACTGCCAGCCTTCCAGCATTATTTTATTCCCTTTTATTTCTACATTCGGCAGATTGTTGAGAACCGTCCTGGTTACTTTTCCGGGAAGGACTGCCTCCTGAGGCTCTGCCTGAAAATTCCCCATCACCAGCAGGGTCTTTTCCGCTCCTTTGCGGAAATAGGCCATCAGGTTCTTCTGCTCTTTTTGGTAGGGCACAAAGCTGCCGTATACCAGGGTTTCCTTGTAGTCCGGATCTTTTCTGACCCGGATAAGGTTTCGATAAAACTGAAACAAGGAATCTTCCTTTTGAATCTGATCCGCCGCGTGAATCCGGTGATAATTAGGATTTACCGAAAGCCAGGGAGTTCCTGTGGTAAAGCCTGCATTTGGGCTGTCCTCCCACTGCATAGGTGTCCTGGCATTATCCCGGCTCACAGGGATAACCGCGGCCAGGGCTTCGTCCCGGGAAAGACCGGCTCTTAAAGCGGTCTCATACTCTCCTCTTGCAGAAATATCATCTATCTCCTCAATGGAGGAAACTTTTGTATTTTCCATCCCTATCTCCTGCCCCTGGTAGATAAAAGGGATCCCCCGAAGCATAAAGTACAGTCCGGCCAGCATTTTTTTAGCCGCCTCACAGGGCGGGCCCGGCAGGTAATGGCTGACGCCTCTTGGTTCGTCATGATTTTCAATAAGATTGGAATAAAAGCCCATATTCCCGATTTTTTCCTGTGCCGTAAAGCATGCCTTTTTGTACTCCTCCGGAGTCACCGGGCGGTTGTCATAAGCCCCTTTAGGACTTTGGCCGATCACTGCCTCGTGAAAGTCAAACATGGTGGAAAAATATCCGTTTTCCCCGATAAATTCTTCCAGCTCTTCCGGCTTCTCATTAAATACCTCTCCTACAGTAAAAGCCTGATATTTTGCAAAGGTTTCATCCCGCATTTCCGCTAAAAACTCCCCGATTCCAGAGGCCTCGGACAGCATGGCCTCAGGACTGCACAATCCGTCCTCCCGGTCTGCCGGATAGTCAGAAAATAAAAGAGGCTTTTTGATGTTAATAATGGCGTCGATTCGGAACCCGGCCAGCCCCTTTTCCAGCCACCAGTTAATGTTTTTATAAATTTCCTTCCGCACCCTGGGATTTTCCCAGTTTAAATCCGGCTGCTTTTTATGGAACATATGGAGATACTGCTTTTGGGTGCCGGGAAGGGGAGACCAGACGGAGCCTCCGAAATAAGAGCGCCAGTTGCAGGGCTTTTCCTCCCCGATATCAGCCAGATAAAAGAAGTTTCCGTACTCTCCTTCCGGATCCTCTATGGCTTTTTGAAACCACGGATGCTCATCAGAGCAGTGGTTGACCACCAGATCCATCAGAATGTACATGTTTCGCTTTTTTGCCTCCGCAATAAGCCTGTCCATATCCTCCATGGTGCCGAACCGGGGATCGATTTTGTAATAGTCAGAGATATCGTACCCCTGGTCAGCCAGGGGAGACTGATAAATAGGGGAAAGCCACAGAATATCTACTCCTAAATAGGAAAGGTAGTCCAGCTTTTCAATAATTCCCGGCAAGTCCCCGATTCCGTCGCCGTTGGAATCGTAAAAGCTTTTGGGATAAATTTGATAGGCTATTTTGTCATGCCACCATTGTCTGTTCATAAAGATATCCTTTCTTTATTGTTCTAAAAAGCAGGAAACAGCTCAAACAGGCTCAGCTGCTTTCCTCCTCCTTCCCTGCCCCCTCTTTTGGCTTTCTCCTTTTCTGTAAATTCCCGTGGAATCTCGTCTAAGAATCTGGACGGTTCCCCGGAAACAGTCAGGATCAATTCTTCCTTTGCCCGGGTCATTCCCACGAAAAATAAACGCCGCTCCTCTTCCAAGTCCGACTCCCCTTTTTCTGTCTCCAAAGGCAGGGTTTTCTGATTGACTCCACAGATAATCACTGCCGGGAATTCCAGGCCCTTAGATGCATGAAGGGTCATCAGGGTAACCATGTCCGGGGTATAGGATTTGCCGCCGCACCGTCTGATATCCCCTTCCCTTCCCAGGGTCATACCATCCAGAAATTCCGCCGTTGTTTTGTAAAAAAGGGCTGCGGATCGAAGCTGCTCCAAAGCTTCCCTGTGGACGCTCTTTCCCAGTCTTTCTATCCAGGTGTCCAGAAGCCTGGAAGGGTTTCCTCCCTTTATTTTCGGCGCAAATTCTTCTACAGCCTGTTGGAATATGATTTGGGACAGGGCATTTTCTTCCGGCTCCCACAAAAGCCTCCGGCACTGCTCCAGAGCCAGCAAATCCTCCTTTTGCAGCAGATACCGGAAAAATGCAAGGGTTCCCTGGACTGCCGGATCCGCCAGGAAATCATCCTGACCGGCTACTACATAGGGGATACTCTCTTTTTGCAGGCATTTTTCCAAAAGAGCCCCCTGGCGTCTTGTCCGATATAAAAGGGCAATCTCGGAAAAGCTTCGCACTTCCATCCCCTCCCGGCTTCGGATATTGTCTGCCGCATCCAGCATATCGATGCCGCCGGTCATCCTGTTAATCTCTTTTGCGGCAAATATAGCTTCCGCAAGATCCCCTGCCGCCTGGACAATGCGGATTTTCTGCTCTCCGGGCCGGTGGGGCGTAAAGCTCCTTGTTCCCCCCGGATTATGGGAAATCACCGCTGCCCCGGCTTTTACAATAGGCGGAGCCGAGCGGTAATTGTCCTTGAGATAAATGGTTTCAAGCCCTGGCTCTATGGCTTTCAAGGCTTCAAAGCATCCTGAATCTGCTCCCCGAAAGCCATAGATAGACTGATCCGGATCTCCAATTACAAACAGCTCCCTGCCCTCTTTGTTCCACTCTAAAATCAGCCGGAGCTGCAGAGGGCTGATATCCTGGAATTCATCTACCAGCAGGTAAGAAAAGGCCTTTTGGTTCAGATCCCTTCCTTCTTCAAGAAGTTTCAGGGTCTCTGTCAGAAGATCATCATAATCCAGGTAATCCATTTTTTTCAGGTTGTCCTGATAGTATTCCATGGCCTTAATGTTCTCTGCCTCCCGGCCATTTTCCCCTGAAACCTTCCACAAAGATACTTCCCTTAGAAATTGATCCGGCCTGCAGGACAGGGAAAACGCTTCTATGGCCTCCCCGGCCAGCTGGATTTTGGTCCACTGATCCGCCACGGCGAAAGAAGGCCGTTTATCCTTTAAAAGCTTTAAGCAGAGAGAGTGGAAGGTTCCTATCTGCATTCTATTTAAGGAGCGGGCGCTTCCCAGCTCCCCTTTCAGCCTCTCTTTCATCTCCGCCGCTGCTTTATTGGTAAAAGTAACCGCTGTAATCTCCGAAGGCTTAACCTTTCGGTTCTGCAAAAGCCATAAGATCCGCGCTACCAGGGTTTTGGTTTTTCCGGTTCCGGGGCCTGCAATCACCGCAGCCGCCCGGCCAACCGCCTCCACGGCCTTTTGCTGGGAAGGATTCAGCTCGTTGGCCAGATGGCCGGATGTACCGTCAGAATTATTTTGGCTCTCCGGCTCTTCCTCCTCTGAAAAGTTGATTTGGGAAACCTCAGAAGAAACCTGCTGAGCCTGAACCATCTCTATACCAAAGCTGCCGAATAAATCCATCTGCCCGTCTGTCTTTTCGATTTCTCCAGGCGCAAACAGCTGAATGGTTCCGTATTCCCCGTCAAAGCCGGGAATCCTCTCTACCTTTCCTTCCCGCAAACGGGAAATTCCCTGGGCAATAAGACGGCCGGACGCCTGTTTAATTTCTTCTATGGGAATTTCCCTTAAAATGGCAAACTCCGGCCCCAGTTTTTTCAACATATCCTCATACTGATTTAAAACCTTGGCGCTGGCGGCTGATCTTTTTGTGGAAGCAGCGATAACCTCCTGGAGAGGCACCAGACTTTCAAAAGGTTTGGCCCCGGGCTTTATAAAGCCCTCCGGCCTGTCGGCCAGCTGCTGCGCCCGGTTGGCAACGCCAATGGTAATTTTTTTACCGCATACCGGACATTTTCCTCCATATTGGAGAGTCTGATCCGGAGTCAGGCACAGGTGGCATTTGCGGTGACCGTCAAGATGGTATTTCCCCTCCTCCGGGAAAAATTCCACCGTCCCTTGAAGACCTTCCCCTGTTTGGATAGCCTGATACAATCCATCATAGCTTAAGGGGATCTGAAAAAGATTGGCCTCCCGCCCCAGCTTTCCCGGGGAATGTGCATCGGAATTGGATACCAGCTGGTAGGAATCCAGCATAGAAAGCCGCCAGTTCATAGGCGGATCTGAAGACAGTCCGGTCTCCATGGCATGGATATATGGAGTTAAGTCTTCAAAACATTCCTCCACTGTGTCAAAGCCGGAAAACGCTCCAAATAAAGAAAAATGAGGAGTCCAGATGTGGGCCGGAATATAGATGGATCTGGGGGAAATCTCCAAAAGGATCTCTAACAGATCCCGACAGTCCAATCCCAGAATGGGCCTTCCGTCGGAATGAATATTGCCGATAGACTCCAGCTTCTTAGATACCAGAAAAGCGTCCTCAAGGCCGGGCAGTAAAATAAGGCTGTGGACCTTGCGGACACGGCCATTTTTCTTGTAAATAGAACTAATCTCCCCGGTGATGACAAACCGGGCCTCTCCCCCGCCTGCCGTTTGGTTTTCCAGACAATACTCTTTCTTCAAACGGTACAGGCCATTTCCTTCCGGCTCTAATTTTTCCTCCAGCTCTTCTCTCCAGGCAGGGTGGGTAAAGTCCCCGGTTCCTACAATGTGAATCCCTTTCTTTTTCGCCCAGAGATCCAAATATTCCGGGGTGCAGTCACGGCTTGTGGCCCTGGAATATCTGGAATGGATGTGCAAATCTGCTATGTACATAATATTCCTTCTTCTTTTATAAAGGTATAGGTTTCCAGCTTTTGTCCCAACTTTCCCACACTTACAGCGGAATGTTCCGAAGAGTAGGCAAAGCCCAGCCCCCGAAAATCCTTTATATCTTCCGGATTCTCAATCTGGTTTTCGGCCAGAAACCGGACCATCTCCCCCCTTGCCATCTTAGCCAATGTAGCTTTCTGCCGAATCTTTCCGTCCCTTCTCTCACCGAATACACAGGTAATAAACCGGACAGGCCCTTTAAGGCAAGGCTCTATGCATTGGGAATACTCTTTGGAAGCCAGGTTCAGGATAACCGGCCGAGTGCCCTTTTCTTCTGAAATCAGGCTGTCATACAGACTCCCTCCCCAGAATTCGTAAAGGTTTTTGCATCCGTCTGCCGAAAGCTTTGCCTGCATCTCCAGCCGGTAGGGAAAAACCCCGTCAAAGGGGCGCAGTATCCCGTAAAAGCCGGACAAGATCCGAAGGTGTTCCCGGGCATACTGCCAGGCCTTCTCTTCAAAGGTCATGGGGGACAGATACTGGTACTGGATCCCCTCGTAGGCCATAAGGGCAGGGGTCATAGCCGACAAATTTTCCAAGCCGGCCGGAGTCATACGGCGGAATCTGTGGTAGTTCAGCTCTGCCAGCTTTTGGTTGCACTGCCACACCTCCCGGGCCTCCTCACAGGTCAGGGATTTTATCTTTTCCAGAAGTATTTTGGTCCGCTCCGTAAACGCCGGGATTTCTTCTGCCGGAAAAAAATCCGTGTTTTCATTCATTTTCTTGGCAGGTGAAATGATGATTTTCATATAAGGCCCTTACAAAAGTTCCAGCATTTGAGCCGGATTGTCCTTTGCTTTTACCTTTCCGAAAGCTTTTATAATCGTTCCTTCCTCATCAATCAAATAAGTGGTACGCACCACTCCCATGGTTTTCTTTCCGTACATATTTTTCTCCTGCCACACATCATATGCCTTTATGACAGAAAGCTCTGTATCCGAAAGCAGAGGGAACGGAAGGCTGTATTTCTCCTGGAATTTTTTGTGGGACGCCACAGTATCCTTGCTGACTCCTAAAATAACCCCGTCCTTTTCCTGAAATTGGGGATAAAGCTCTCCAAATCCACAGGCCTGAGTCGTGCAGCCCGGGGTATTGTCTTTGGGATAGAAGTATAATATCACCTTTTTTCCCTTAAAATCTGTCAGGCTTACCTGGTTTCCATCTTGATCCGATAAAGTAAATTCCGGGGCTTTTGTTCCGATCTCCAACATAACATCTCCTCCTGGTATAATAATGAATCGGCACGTGACGCTTGGCGTCACCTAATATAATAGTGAATCTATTGGCGATATTTGAAAAAGCTCGGGAGCAGTGGGATCGAAGGCCTCTGTAGTGGGCATAGCCCACTGGGAGGAAGATTCTTTTTCCTCCTCAATCCCGGACCGGGATTCCTCCTTTGTCTCTTTCCCGGGAGCCGCTGTTGTCTCCGGCGCCTTTGCCGGGACAGGACGGCTCCTTCTCTTTTCCTCCACAGATGCACTGATTTCCTTCACCTGCTGTGAAGGTATATATTCTTCTGTTCCATACAAAAACTGGTGAAGCTTCACTACATTGCTTTCCAAATCTATTGGAAATACGTAGTCAATCCCTTTCCCGTTTTCCCGAATCCGTCTGGTTTCCAGATCAAAGGGAAAACCGGCGGTATCCTCCAGATGGTACTTTTTCAAATTTGCCGCAATGGGAATCAGGCTGTCCATCTCAAGGCTGCTCATGGTTTGGGGCAATACTCCCATAAGAATGTTGTTTAATACGCCTAAGTCGGCAGTCTTTGCCTTTTCCAGAACCTGTTTTAAAACCTCTCTCTGTCTTTCGGTTCTCTGAAAGTCGGTATCCATCTTCCTCAGCCTGGCATAGGCTACTGTCTGAACTCCGTCCAGATGATTTAGCCCGGAGGCTTCAAGCTGATAAGATCCCACTCCGGATCCTTTTACCGTGCTGGTAATATAAGAATTAATATAGCGGAATTCCTCTCTGGTAATCTCTATCTCAATTCCTCCCAGCAGGTTAACGGCATCCGCAACGGCTTTCCAGTTTACCGCAACATAGTCGTCAATCTCAATGTCCAGATTTTCATTTAAAGCCTCTACCGCCTGCTTAATACCGCCTCTGGCATAGGCCTCATTAATCTTTCTATAGGGATTCTTCTCCCCTACTTTCATGCAGGTATCCCGGTAAACAGAGGCTACGCGGATCCCTCCTGTTTTCTGATTGATATTGCAGAGCATAATAACATCGGCGTTTGCCCCTTTCCCCAGACTGCCATCTGTGGAATCTACTCCGAAAACGGCAATGGTCCAATTCTCTCTCATAACTTGTCTGGTCTCTGTATCAATGTGGGGATTGGTAATATCTTCCACCTTCATCTCCGGATCTTTTTGAATTCTGCCCATCATGGCATAGGTCCAGAAAAAGAGCCCGGAAGCGCCGGCAGCTGCCAGCATCAAAAGGATGAGAAAGAGGTACTTAACCCATTGGCCCTTTTTCTTCCTTTTCTTTGCGCCGGCAGCCCGCCTGCTGCCGGGCGAATGAACATTTCGTCTGGAATCGTATCCTTCCTCCCGGTAAATCCGGATCCGTTTTTTCCCGGTCTCCGTTCCTCCGGCAGTCTTTCTCTTTGGAATATGATACTCTTCCTGCCTCATAGTTTACAATCCTTTTTCTTTATTCTGCTTGTCCTGCCTCTCCTTTAAAAGGCGCTCAAATTCTTCCATGGAAATCCCTGCCTCTTTCATCCTGCGCCTGCGGGCTTGTATCCGTTCTTCCCTTCTCTGTTTCTCCTTCTTAAGCTGCTGATTCCACATATAAATCAAACCGGCCGCCAAAGCCGCAAAAGCAAAAACTCCGGCTCCGATAAAAATCCACATGCCGGGAATCGGAAACCCTTTCCAGCCTGTTCCGTCTGTCTCTGAATCCTCCGACCCCTGGTTTTCCGGCTCTGTGACAATAGAAACATTTTGCTCCGTCTTTATATAAGCGCTTCCAACCGGCCTTCCCTCGTAAGTATAGTCAAGGCGGGCTATGGCCCCAAAAGGAGCGTCAGCGGCCAGCTCTGTAGAAATACTCCGGGCCGCGTCTGAAAATGCAGCCCCTGCCGGGACGGTAATGCAGCCTTCTGTATCTATCGTAATCTTGGATTCCTCTCCCAGATCTGCTCCCAGGCCTTTCAGCTCCTGGAAAAGTCCTGCCAGGTCCGTCTCTTCCTGCGCCGGATTATAATTGATGAATCCATCAAACCCGTAGTCTAAAAGCTTTCTGGTATCTGTATAGGTGGTATAGTGATCCGGCTTGCTTCCTTTTAAAATCACCACAATCAAAGTTCTTCCGTCCCGCTCTGCCACGGTAGTCAAAGTGTTTCCGGCAAGGATAGTATACCCGGTCTTTCCCCCTTTTACCTCAGGGTCATAATACTGCCCCCAGGATTCCAGCATCATCTTGTGCTCCTGCCGGATAGTCAGACCTTCCGGATCGTTTCTGGTAGGCGGAAGTTTATAAGTCAGTTGGGATTCTATCTCCCGAAATCCCTCCAGCTTCCAGGCTGCCTGAACAATCAGGGCAAAATCACTGGCTGTGGTATAGTGTTCCGGATCATTTAAACCGCTGGGATTTTTAAAGCTGGTATTTTCACATCCCAGCTCCTTTGCCCGGGCTGTCATCAAATCCGCAAAGGCCTCCCTGCTGCCGGATACGTGTTCTGCCAGGGCATTGGCCGCCTCATTGGCAGATTTAAGCATCATAGCATAAAGACAGTCCTTTACCGTCATCTGCTCCCCTTCATCGATTCCTGCGTTGGTGCTTCCGGATTCTACATTATAAACTGCATCATGGGAAAATGTTACAATGTCATCCATAGAGCAGTTTTCCAGCACCAAAAGAGCTGTCATCACCTTAGTAATGCTGGCCGGAAAATACTGCTCTTTGCTGTTCTTTCCATATATAACGGTTCCGGACTGGGCATCTATAACAATTCCCGCTTCCGACTCCAAACTTACTCCGGAGTCGTCGGTCCAGGCCGGGGCCGCAAATACAGTATTTCCTCCAATCACGGAAATTATGAAAGATAAAATCAACATTCTGCTGATAAATATTTTCCTGTTCATTGAATTTCCTTTCCTCTAAACGCCGGGGCCAATTTCCGGCTGGCTGTCCGCGGCAGTGGTAGAAACCAGTCCCGGGCCAATCTCTCCCGCAGGCGTAATCACCGGACTGTCAGGCTGAGCCTCCGGTGTGGAAGGCGCTGCCGGAAGGGTCTCGGACGGTTGGGGGCCTCCCCCCGGCGTCTGTCCATCCGGCTGAGCCGGAGTAATAAGAGATCCATCGGACTGGGGCGGTGTCTCAGACGGCGCCGGCAAACCGGGCTGTACCGGCGGCTGAGTTTCCTGAATCGCCGGCTGGCTGGGCTGTACCGCTGGCAGCGTTTCCTGGATCACCGGCTGGCTGGGCTGTACCGGCGGCCGGGACTGGCCGGATCCCTTTCCTGCCTGGGAACCGCCGGAAGATTTTCCGCTTTCTGTTCCGTCCAGATTATAGCAGATCACCGGTACATTGGTATATACCAAATCGTAAAGCTCTTTTGCCTTGGCATAAGGCATATTAATGCACCCATGAGACCCGTTGGTCTTATAGATAGTTCCGCCGAAGCTGCCTCTCCAGGTGGCGTCATGGAATCCAATTCCGCCGTTAAAGGGCATCCAGAAATCCACCGGGCTGGCATAGCCTTCCCCCTTCAACACTGCTTTTTTCTGCTTGTAGGTCAGGCCGAATATCCCGGGAGGGGTGGTAAAATTTCTTCTCTGGTTTCCGGAGACAAAATCCGATTCCAGAACCATCTGTCCGTCTTTATAAAAAAACATATGCTGGGCTGTTAAATTCACCTCCGCATAGGTATTTCCGTAATCATTTCCTTCATAGGAAGCCGCCTTCTGAAAATAGACAGGCTCTCTTACCTGGCTTTCCCCGGACTTTAAAATCTCCAAAAGCTGGGCTGTTTCTTCTTTTTTATTGATCCGCCAGCCATAGCTTCCGCTTACCTTTACTTCAGGACCATAGGTGGTCCGAAAACTTCTGGTGGTGTAGGCCGTATTGTACTTATCCGCCAGTTCCTCCACAAACCAGGCTACCTGTTCCTCATCTAAGGAGATTGTACCATCCTCCTCCTGAATAATCCACTGGTTTATGGTATCCCCGTCTAAAATCTCTTCTTTCTCCCCAAACTGGTAGGTAACCTTTGTCTGGACATAGTGATTTAACCGGCTGCACTGCTCCTTCAAACCGGCGTAATCCTCCCGGATCTCTGCTGTCTTATAACAGCCTGCAGCATCCAGGTCGGCCTCCCGCTCCATTCCCATGATTTTACTGGCCACAACTCCCTTTACCTGATCCCGGTTTAACTCTGTTCCCGGAGTCTCCGGGATAATCTCATAGCCGGTTCCCGGAATATAGTCAGAAACCTTCGCATTCTCCGGCTTTTCTATCCGGGATGGGTTAAAACAGTCCAGGTTGTCTAAGGCCTTGTCCAAAAGCTCCTGATCAAATACGGTAACCGTAGGTATTTTGTGTTCCTCCGGGTTAAAATAGCCAATCCCCCAGGCATAGGGGTTCTGCTCCTCCAAAAGAGTATCCAGATCCTGATCAAACTGAGCCATAAGCCCAATCTGGCTGCCGCTGATCCTTTCATTTCCGCTCCGTGTCTTTAGGGTCAGCTCATAATCTCCCAGTTCAGAGATAATTTGCCCCATAACCTGGTTAGGGGTAAGGCCATCTGCCTCAACGCCGTTAATAACCGTGTTGGGGAAAAATCTCTCTCTGTAATGCTGTGCTCTTACTATGTAATAAGAAGCCATTCCGGAAAAAAGAGCCGCCGTTGCTCCCATAGTAATAACCAGAAGCTTTGCTTCTATGGTCTTTTTGGTATTTTCCTTCTCCAATCCTTCTTTTTCCAAACCAATCTCCTAGTTTTCCTTCTATTTTTACATCACATATAGCTGAATAGTTACATTTTATCATGTATTCCTGCTTACTATCAACTATTTTCTCTCAGCCGGATTTTCCGGATGGAACAGTTGGCGGCTTTTCATACCGTCTGAACTGCTATCCCCAAGAACCGGGATCCCCTGGGCTTTTAAAAGCTGTGCAGTGACTCCGTCTCCCTCTGTCAGAGTTTTGGTAAAGGTTCCGTCATAGATCTTCCCGCAGCCGCAGGAAGGGCTTCTCTCCTTTAAAATGGCTCCGGAACATCCAAAGAGCTTTGCAAGCTTTAAAGTCTCTTCTGCTCCCCTGCGGTAGCTTTCCGTTACATCCTCCCCGTCTTTTGTCACCACCCTGTCTCCCCGTCTCTCTGCCGGACAGCGGGGTGTTTTCAATCCCCCTAATATCTCGGGGCAAACGGGAATTAAATGATGATGTTCCATCAGCTCCTTTACCTCTTCTCTCATCTCTCCGGTTCCGTCATATCTGCAGCTTACCCCCAGAAGGCAGGCGCTTACTAAAATTTTCAAAGAATTCCCTCCTCAATTTTCTTAATTAAAAGCAGGTAAACAATGCCGGAGGCCACAGCAGCCACCAAATCCGAAATGGGCTCCGTATAAAAAATGTTGGTAATGTCAAACCACAGAGGGATCAAAAATACCCCGGCAAAATAAATCAGCTTCCGGAAAGTAGACAGAGAAATGGCCACCCCGGCAATTCCCATCCCGGTAAATCCGTCTACAACCGTATACTGGACAGTCAGAGGGATAATCATCAGAGAGTAGATCCGGATGGCCCGGACTGTCATATCTATGTATTGGGGATCCCTGGTAAAAATCATGGTAAAATATCGTGGAAGGCTCTGAGCAATCCCAAACATAATCGTGGTAAAAACAAGGCCCAATATGAAAATATGCTTCTGGGCCTTTTTAATCCGATCCGGTCTCCTGGCCCCGTAATTATAGCCTAAAATGGTCTGAGTCCCCCCTGTAATCCCGGAGAGAGGCATAGTGACAATCAGCATAAAGCTCTGTAATATGGTATTACAGGTCAGAAGCATGTCCCCCCTGGCTGCCCCTCCGTATTTCTGGATAGTGGCATTTAAGGAAATTATCAGAATATTGTCAAAAGCAATAATCAGGAACGGGGTAAGTCCCAGCAAAAGGACCCGGCCCATAACCTTTATCTGATATCCGCCAAAGGTAATCCGAATCATAGGCCGGCGGCTAAACAGAAACCTCAGCACATAGATACATGACGCCATCTGGGAAATGACAGTTGCCAGCGCCGCACCGGATACCCCCATATGGAATCCGAAAATAAATACCGGATCCAAAATGATATTTAATATGGCCCCTATCAGCACGGATTTCATTCCCACCTTGGCAAATCCCTGACAGATAATAAACTGGTTCATTCCGGTGGACAAAAGGGCAAATACCGTCCCCATCAGACAGATGGTAATATAATCATCTGCATAGGGAAAGACTGCTCCCCCGGCTCCGAACCAGTTAAGAAGGGAATCCTTTATAGCCAGAGACAGAATTGTAATCCCCACCGACATTGCGGTAAGAAGCAGAAAGCAGTTAGCCAGAATCTCCTCCGCATTTTTTTCATTTTTCTGTCCCAGGCGAATACTGAGCAAAGGGGCGCCTCCGATTCCCACCCAAAAGGCCACTGAGGAAATCATGGTCACAATGGGGCCGCAGACCCCTACTCCAGCCAGTGCCAAATCCCCGATTTCCTTAATATTTCCGATATACATCCTGTCCACAATGCTGTAAAATACACTGACAAATTGAGCCAGCATGGACGGAAATGCCAGACGCCATACCAGCTCTTTTATCTTATCTGTATCTAAATTATTCTCCATAGGTCTGGTCTCCTTCCCGCCGCTTTCGAAATTCATCTATATCATGGACGAAAATTCTCATATTGTCAATCATAGAATCATAGATTCCATATTTGTACAAATTTAAAAACAATAAACCTACGGGAACGGCCAGGATCATTCCTCCCAAACCGCTTACTTTAAAGCCAATGTACAACAGGATCAGGGTAACCAGAGGCGGAAGCCCCATGGTATCCCCCATGATTTTAGGCTGGATTGCCTGACGGATAAACTGGCTTAAAATATAGAGCAGAATCAATCCGCCTGCCAGATAATATTCTCCGGTCAAAAGCTTAATCAATCCCCAGGGAATCAGCACGGTGCCGGTGCCGAATACCGGCAAAAAATCCAAAAAGGCAATTAACAGCGCCAAAAGAAAGCTGTAAGGAATCTGAAGAATCAAGAGGCCTACCGTTAATATGGCGGCCACTACAAACATAATCCGAAACTGAGCGATAAAATAGCCGCCCACCAGACGAACCGCATCCTGACGCATGTGAGCCATGTGCTTTTTGCTGTTTTCCGGCAGATACCGTTTCCACAGATTCAGGATTTTGTCTCTCTCCGCAATAAAAAAATAGGAGGACAGGATAATCACCACTGTATTTACCAGCAGGCTTGGCAGGCTTTTTGCCACACTTCCCGCCGCCTCCACCGTGGGAGTGGCCATATTTTGCAGAACCACTCCTATATAAGAATCCAGATTATCTGCCACGGCCTCCAGATTTTTCCCTACCTGATCCGGCAGAAAGGCAAACGTCTGATCAAGCTGGCTCCCAATCCTTCTGGCCTCTGTCTGGAAGGCCGCCCAAAGTCCCGGAAGATCTTTGGCCAAGCCGGAAGCTTCCATGGCCAGCTTACTGACCAGCAGATAGATTCCTCCTATAATCAATGCCAGCACTGTCACCACTACCAGCATGGATCCATGCTTTCGCACCACTTTCAGCCTGCTTTCCAGAAACCGCACCAGAGGATTGGCAATCATGGCAATGATCCAGCCTACCACAAAGGGCATAAAAAACCGCAGAAATTTAGGCAGGAGCCAGCATATCAAAAGAGTGCCTGCGGCAGGAATCATAATATTCAGCAGAACCCGGATATAATGATAAAAATCCGTATTTTTTCTATCCGTATTTGTCATCATCTATCACCCGCTCTTTCTTTTCTGTCCTTACTCTGACAAATATTCCCCAAGAAAGGCAAACAGCGCCTCCATCTCCTGTTCCGTTCCCACTGTAATCCGCAGATAGTTATTGATTCTGGGCTGATTAAAATGCCGGACAAAAATCTGTTTCTCCTTTAATGCCTGAAAAATCTCCTGGGCCGGCTTTTCCTTATGCTTTGCAAAGATAAAATTAGCCCTGGAGTCCGGGAACGTAAATCCCAGCCCGGCCAGACGGCTCTTGGCCTTCTCCCTGGTTGTTATGACTTTTCCCACGGTTTCCTGAAAATATTCCTCGTCCTCCAGGGCTTTTACTCCCGCCACCTGGGAGGGAAGGTTCATGGTATAGGAGTTGTAAGAATATTTTACATCCGACATGGCCTTGATTAACGGGGCCTGGCCCAGGGCAAAGCCGATACGCATACCAGCCATGGATCGGGACTTGCTAAAGGTCTGAACCACCAGCAAATTGTCGTATCCGGCAATTAAAGATACTGCAGACTGCCCCCCAAAATCAATGTAAGCTTCATCCACAATCACCACTGTATCCGGATTGGCGGCTACAATTTCCTCCACCTCTGAGAGAGGCATAAGAAGCCCTGTAGGTGCGTTAGGGTTAGGGAATACGATTCCGCCGTTTTCTGTCAGGTAGTCTTCTTTTCGGATAGCAAAGCTGTCGTCCAGCTCCCGGGTCTCATAGGGAATCCGCAGCAGCTCTGCCCAAACCGGGTAAAAGGAATAGCTGATATCCGGAAACAAAACAGGTTTTTCGGAATTAAAAAAGGTCATAAATGCCATTCCCAGCACGTCATCGGATCCCACTCCCACAAAAACCTGATCCTCAGCCACCCCGTAGCGCTCTGCCAGGGCACGGGTCAGGCTTAAGGACGCCGGATCCGGGTATTTCCGGAGTTGTTCCCCGTCCATCCGGGACAGGGCCTCCAAAACCTTCGGAGACGGAGGGTAAGGATTTTCGTTGGTATTCAGCTTAATCAGGTTTTCTAAAACCGGCTGTTCACCGGGAACATAGGGAACCACCCTTCTCACATTCTTTTCCCAGCCTCTCATAGGCCGCACTCTCCTGCAATCTCTTTAAAGGCCGGAAGGGATCGTTCAATCTGCTCATAGGATACACAGTAAGCAATCCGCACATAGCCGGGACATGCAAAGGAAGTTCCCGGCACCACCAGCACCCGATGGCTCTTGCACAGGTTTACAAATTCCTTTTCATCCTCCATGGGAGACTTTACAAAGAGATAGAAGGCTCCCTCCGGCTTAATGCACTGAAAGCCTAAATCCCTTAAAGAGTTGTACAGCAGATTCCGGTTCTTATCATAGGCCTCTAAATTTACTTTTTCATTGACACACCGTTTAATGACTCTCTGCATCAAAGAAGGTGCATTCACACTTCCCAACACCCGGTTGGCAATGGAAGCCGCAGAAAATACCTGGCTGCTGTCCTCCATCTCATCCGGTATTACCAGATAGCCGATTCGTTCTCCGGGAAGGGACAGGGACTTGCTGTAGGAGTAGCAGACTACCGTATTGGCATAAAACTTGGTTACATAAGGAACCTCTACGCCGTCATAGGCCAGCTCCCTGTAAGGCTCATCGGAAATCAGCACAATGGGATGGCCTGCTTCTCTGCTCTTTTCTGTCAGGATCCGGCTGATCGCTTCTAAGGTCGCTGCAGAATATACCACGCCGGTAGGATTATTGGGAGTATTGATAATAACCGCCTTAGTCCTTGGGGTGATTTTTTTTGCAAATTCCGTAAGGTTAGGCTGGAAGGTTTTTGTGTCGGGAGAAATTACAGTGAGAATCCCGTCGTAGTTTCTCACATAAGCCCCGTATTCCATAAAATAGGGGGCAAAGGCGATAACCTCATCTTTTGGATCCAGCAGGGACTTTAAAATCACATTCATGCCGCTGGCAGCGCCTACTGTCATCATAATGTTGTTTACATGAAAATTGGTCTGGAACCTGTCATTTAAGGATCTGGCAATGGTTTCCCTCACATCCTCAAAACCGGCGTTGCTCATGTATCCATGAACCATGCCTTCCTCCTCTTCTTCCAGGATGGCCAGGATAGCCTGTTTCACCGCCGCCGGAGCCGGAACACTGGGATTTCCCAGGCTGAAGTCATAGACATTTTCCTTTCCGTATACTGCCGCCATTTTTTTCCCTTCCTCAAACATGGCGCGGATGGCGGAATTATTCTCCACAAAGGGCTTCATCTTTTCTGAAATCATAAATCCTCTCCTCTTTTCTATAAATATAACCACCTATAACTCAATTACCGGTTCCCCTGCCTGAACCTCCATTCCTGTGTGGCAGACCATATCCGGGAATTCCGGAGTGTTGCATACAATTACCGGGGTAATCACGTCATACCCTGCTTCTTTGATTTTTTCCAGGTCAAACTCTATCATCAATTCCCCTGTTTTTACCTTATCGCCGGATTTTACAAAGGACTCAAAGTACTGGCCCTGGAGATTTACCGTGTCCAGGCCGATATGGATAATCAGCTCCGCGCCGCCTATGGTAACGCTGATGGCATGCCGGGTTTCAAAAACCATGGTTACTTCCCCGTCCCCCGGAGCCACTATTTTTCCCTCAGAAGGAATAATTGCAACACCCTTTCCCAGAATTTCCTGGCTGAAGGTGGGATCCTGTACCTGGCTCATGGGAACGCAGGTTCCGCTTACAGGAGCCAAAACCTGCCCCCTTGTCTTTCCTGCGCCAAACAGCTCTTTTAAAAACATATTCTCTTCCTCCTTTTCACTTTTACAGGCCTTATCCCCGGTGAACAGCCTCACAAAGCACCCATACCGCCCCTGTGACCGCCAGATAAAACCATGTGGCGGGATTGGAAAACCACGTGGTAAAAAATGACAGGGCCATGTACATGGCAATCTGAGCGTACAAAAGATATTCTGCCGGGTTCTGCATGTGTTTTAACTTCTTTACCAGATAACCGCAGATAAGGCCTAACAGGGCGGCAAACCCCACCACCCCGGCAATGCCGAAGTCATAATAAGCGTCATACAAAAGCGTTACCGTAGTCAGCTCTTCCTTGGTTACATAAATGGGAAATGCTGTCAGGGAAGGATAGAAAAACTTCATCCCTGTCAAAGCCCACACCGGAAACAGCATCCTGAGCCCCATGGAGTAAGAAGGAAGATCTTCCACCAGACGGTTAAAATTGTCATAATTATTGGCAATGTACATATAGGGCTGGGTAATAAAAATAGGGGTGGCGCTGTTTTTCATCTCAAAAATCCCGTTCAAATAAGCCACATCATGACTCCTTGCAATGGTCAGGATAATATATAAAGGGATCATAGCCAGACCCAATCCAAAGATAACCTTTAAATTTATCCGGCGCTTTACTGAAATATAAGAAAGCACTGACAATCCTACCGCAAAAATCAGCTGAAACCGGGACACGCATAAAATGGGAATTGCCAGGCTCACGGCCGCTGCTGCTGCCGCCCCGGCCTTTTCCATGTGGGATGCCCTGGGATTTCCCAGATAAAACAAAACCGTCAGTGGAGGAACCAGCACACAGGATACCGTAAAATAGTGAACCCCGCTGATGTGGAAATAGGAGTATGCGTGTGGAATTCCCCGCACAAAAAGCGGAACATAGCCCAGAACTGCCGCCTCCAGGATAAAAGCTGCCGCAGATACTGCCGTAATACCCAAAATAGCCGCCATAAGGCCGCCCGAGTCTGCAATTACCCTTTTTTTCCGCATGTTCATGCCGGATTCACGCAAAGTCTGCCCGGCAGGATCCTTTTTCATCCTTCTGGCAATCCCCCCGGCATCCCATCTCCCCGGACTTCTGCCTTCCGTGAAAGAAAAGGCCCCATAAAAAGCCAGGGCTGCTGTCAGAAAACACAGCCATGTCCGGACAGACCATTCCGTCTGCAGGCGGCTCAGCTTAAAGCAGGAGATTCCCTGCCCTCCCACAAAGCCTAAAAAGAACAGCCCCCTTAAATGGATGAGATTTCCGGTTTTTCTCCAGTCCTTCCAGTATACGTACATGGCCGCTCCAATGAGCATCAGGCCGGATGGGATATCCCATCCGGCCTGGGCCAGCAAAAAGCTGGTTAAATAACAGACGCAATAAATAATCATCTGTTACTGCTCCACAAATTCTTTCATAAACTGTGCTACTTCCTTCTCGGTTGCAAAGCTCATAGCCTTGTCTGCAACTGCCTGGAGCTCTTCTGTGCTGTAGCTGGTAATCAGCTTTCTGGACTTTAAGATAGCGGAAGCGCTCATACTGAATTCATTGAGGCCAAATGCCAGAAGCAGCGGAATCATCATAGGATCGCTGGCCGCCTCGCCGCACATGCCTACCATAATCCCGGCCTCCCGGCCGCAGGAAATAACTCTCTTAATACTTCTCAGCACTGCCGGATTTAACGGGGAGTACAGGTAAGAAACTTTGTCATTTCCTCTGTCAACAGACATGGTGTACTGGGTTAAATCGTTGGTACCAATGCTGAAAAAGTCAGCTTCTTTGGCAAAAATATCTGCAATCAGGGATGCGGCGGCAGTCTCCACCATGATGCCTACCTGAATGTCTTTATTGTAGGGAACGTGGCAGGAATCTAACTCTGCTTTTAATTCTTCAATAATCGCCTTTACCTGGCGGAGTTCATCAATACAGGTTACCAGAGGAACCATAATTTTGATGTTTCCGAAAGCGCTTGCACGCAAAAGGGCACGAAGCTGAGGCTTATATACGTCCTCCTTTCGATCCAGGCAGAAACGTACTGCACGATATCCCAAGAAGGGATTTTCGTCCTTCTCAAGACCCATGTAGGGGATCTCCTTATCGCCGCCAATGTCCAGAGTACGAATAATCACCGGCTTACCGTTTAAAGCAACCGCTACTTTCTTGTATGCCTCAAACTGCTCGTCCTCAGTGGGTATTGCATTCCGATCCATAAATAAGAATTCAGTACGGAACAGGCCCACGCCCTCGCCGTCATACTGGAGCACCTTATCCACATCCTCAGGCTTACCGATGTTGGCAACCAGCTCCACATGGACTCCGTCCCTGGTAACCGTAGGCTTGCCAATATACTGCTCCAATTCCTTTTTTTCCTTTAAAAAGGCATCTCTCTTGGCCTCATACTCTCCCATTACAGCCGAATCGGGATTTACATAAACACTGCCGTCGGATCCATCCAGTACTACCTGATCCCCATTCTTTACATGGCTTAAGAAATCCGCTACTGCCACTACTGCCGGGATCTCCAGCGCTCTTGCCAAAATAGCGCTGTGGGAAGTCCGTCCCCCCAGCTCGGTTACGATGCCGGTTACATTTTGAGGATTAATTCCCGCAGTCATAGATGGGGTTAAATCTTTTGCCACAATGATGGTGCCTGCCGGAAGGGAAGCGATATCCACAGACTCCACCCCCATCAGAACTTTCTGCATACGGGTCTTAATATCCCGCATGTCAGTTGCCCTCTGCTGCATCAGTTCATCCCCCATGGACGCAAACATATCAGCATAAGTATTGCAGGTCCGCTCAATAGCGTACTCGCTGTTTACCGACTCGTTGGTAATGGTGCTTTCAATCTCTCCCGTAAGCATGGGATCGGATAACAGCATCAGGTGGCCGTTTAAAATCTCAGCCTCCTTCTCCCCTACTCTGGTTGCCAAATCCGCTGCCAGCGCCCCTGTCTCCTTGATGCTCTGCATAAGCGCTGCTTTAAAGCGTTCCAGCTCTGTCTGAGGATTGGCAACTGTCTCCTTCTTGATAACCAGTTGGACATCCTCCACAATGGCTACCTTTCCAATACCAATACCTGCTGATGCACTTGTTCCTTTAAACATAATACCTTATACCTCCTTAAAATAAATAGTATTTCTCTTTATTTCCGCCAGCAATGAGAAAAATAGTCATGCCTGCCTGGAACGCGGCAGGCCCGGCACCCCTTAAGTTTACTCTCCCAGGCCGTCTGCTACTGCTTTCAGCATGGCCGCCAGCGCTACTTCCTCATCCTCGCCTTCACAGATAAATTCGATCTCGTCCCCACTCTTTACACACGCCCCCAGAACGCTTAAAACGCTCTTTGCGTTGTTGCGTGAATTCCCAAACAGGAAATTAACAGACGACTTATATTTTAATGCTTCTTTACATAAAATTCCTGCCGGGCGCAGATGAAGCCCTGTAGGATTCTTAATCAATGCTTTTGCCTTCACCATAAGTAGTTCCCCCAATTAGTGATTGTTTCCAGACCCGGAACTTTCTTCTGCAGCCTGTCCCTCTGTCTCACCGCTTTCCCCCATATCAGAGGCAGTAGCTCCTGCTTCCAAATCCTCTTCTGATTCAAAAGACCTGTTACTGTCTGTGACCGTCAGGGACATTCGGGTATAATCGAAAATCTCATATCCATGCTCCAGGGCTTCAAAACTTATGGCCGCCTCATGGACTCCTGCTTCCAGCTGGGATACATCTGTTGATGCCTTAATGGCGGCGCTGTCCAGGCTGTCCAAATCTTCTTCCAGACCCTGAACCGTTACTTCCATAATATCCGGAATAAAGGTATAATCATAACCTTCCCTTTTTCCTGTAAGGACAATATCGTTTTTGTCAATAGAGTATATTCTGGATGACAACCTCTCTACATCAAGGCGGATATGAATGGTAGTATCACCATTATCCGTTACCATCCTTACTCCTTCCGGCAGGAATTGGCTCACATCTACTGTCACCACCTTGCCTGCCATTAATCCTTCTACGCTTAAAGCCTCAGACGGTATGGTAATGCTGGTAATGGAAGCCAGCTGGGACCGAAGGCCCACAACGGAAATGGTCTTGGCATCACATTCAATTCCGGTAAACCGGTAGCCATCCGCCACATTACCTCCCACCTCAAAGTCCAAAGTAAGCTGACGAACCTTTAATATCTGTACTGTATAGTTAACCTCTGTCTGATTTACGCTTACCTTTTCCCCTAAATTCAGGGGATTTCCATTGGCGTCATAAAATATCGGCGAAGCGACACCTGTCAAGTCTCCCTCTGCACCCTCAATATCCACTTCTACTCCCACTGCAGTGATCTGGCCTACTAAAGATTCCGGTCCCTTGACCCAAACTTTTTTTGATGCAAGGGTATAGCTATTGACCTCATATCCATCGGCAGCCTTCCCTTTAAGCTCCATCCTCAGATCAAACTCCTTTCTCTGAAGAGGCTCTGTCTCTACATGAACTACACTGGGATTGGCCCGGACATTAGTTACCATATCTTTATGGTTTAATACTTCTAAACGAACCGGCACGGCTCCCAGCACGTTGCAGTCTGCAAGATCAATATAAGCCCTGAAATCTCCCGGCTGGATCTGAGAGCTGTTACGCATGTGCACGGTATAGTCAATGGTTACGGTACTCCGCTCTACTAACTCATAAGTCAGCCCTGCGTCTGTCAGGGCATCCTCATTGATGATCTCGAGCTGCACGCTTCTCTCGCCGCTCTGTTTGGGATCGGAGACATTCACTACCAAAAGCCATACGAAAAACGCAAGGAAAACAGACAGGATTTTCAGGCCCAGATTACTCTTTAATCGTTCTTTCATTTTTCAGCCTTCCCTTCCATATCTTAATCCGATTGACAGCCGCCTCCTTATCCTCCCCCTGTAAAGCTCTTAATGTACTCCTAAGCTCATCGGCATTTCCAATCTTTTCTAACTTTCCGCCACGGGCTACGGACACGCGGCCGGTTTCCTCGGAAACCACAATGGTCATGGTATCCGTCACCTCGCTGATGCCTACTGCGGCACGATGACGGGTTCCCAGTTCTTTGCTGATATTCATATTATCCGAAAGAGGAAGGTAACAGGTTGCCGCTGTCACACGGTTGCCCTGAACCACCACTGCTCCGTCGTGAAGCGGGGTGTTGTGCTCAAAAATATTAATCAAAAGCTGGCTGGTAACAATACCGTCCACCTCAATACCTGTCCTTTCAATCTCTTTTAGCGGCAGGTCCCGGCTAATAACAATCAGCGCTCCTGTCTTTACCTTGGCCATTTCAAAAGTAGCCTTTACCAGCTCATTAATTGTCTTGTCCGTAAAACCTGACTGGGACTTTTTATCATCAATGGATAAAATATTGCTGAGCAGATTCTGGCTTCCCAGCTGCTCTAAAGCCTTACGAAGCTCCGGCTGGAATATGATAATCAGAGCTGTCACAGCTATGGTCAGGGATTTTTCCAATATCCACAAAATAATCGTCAGCTTAAACAGCTCTGCCAAAATTGCAAAGCCTAAAATTACCACCAGGCCCCTGAGAAGAGTCCAGGCTCTGGTGTTTTTAATCCAAAGCAGGATTTCATAAATCAAAACGGAAAGTATTACAATTTCTATCAGATTCGCCAAGGTCATTCTAGGTAAAAATGTAAGCCAGTTATATAAACCATTTAACAAATCTGTCATATCAATACCGCACCCCCTTTTTTGAGTCTTTTAGGATTATTCCATCCGGTTTTTTCTGGTATTGATTTTCTGGACTTTTACGTCCCGGGCGGTTACCGCAATCTTGGGAACCGCTTTTACATAGTAGTAATAATCATCATCTTCATACTGAAGATACTCTGTGCGGGTATAATCCACCGCAAAAGCAAAAAAGGTATACACCAAGGCAATCACAACCGACACTGCCATGCCGGCCACCATATCTCCCATCGGTACTGTTATGGAAAACATCATATCCCCCATAAAAATTACCCCCAGCTGGGCAATAACTCCGGCGGCAATGGCCAGATACCAGGAATAATCGGTGGACAGGCGTTTTATCATGTACACCAGCACAATACTCAAGACAAAGGCGGCAATCATTACCACCGCGGTCTGGTTGGAAAGCATACTCTTAATAAGCTGGACATATTTCTGAGTAATATCCACTGCCGCCACCGTTCCGGTTAAAGCCCCTACATTCTGCTTAATATACAGGAGAATATAATACATCAATATTCCCAGGGATACAGGGATTACCGCAGTCAGGCTTCCGGCCAGTCCCACCAAAATAGGAAGAACATAAGGAATGTTCAGGAAAAACATCATAGGAGTCAGCACCAGGAGGAAACTGTCTCCAGGCTGAAGCCCGCTGTAAAGCAAAATGATAATAAACACCAACACGCCTACTATCAGGGCAATCTCCAGAGATGCGCTGTATAAATGAAGCAGCATAATCACGGTAATCAGCAGGGAAATAATGCTGTAAGGCAGAAACGAACACACAAGCCCTGTCACCAGCACCGGCACCGGGCCAGTCAGTTTTGCCATAAATCCCAGGTTGGAATTGAGAATCAGCATAGCGGAAAGGCCAAACAAAAAGCGGAATACCGGATTAATATAAATATCGTATTTCCCGTAAAACTCCTTTAATCGTTCCTTTAAAACAAGCAGCCCCATCATGACCGTGAGCCCTCCTTTATTTCTTTCGTCTTGCTTTGGAATTCATAGCGCTTCTCCAGGCGCCGCAGCTTGGCTGCATATTCTTTCATTCCTTTATGAGCCCGGCGATAACGGACAGCCGCAACGACAGCCGTTATGACCAGATAAAGAAACAGCCCTGTCAGATAAACCTCCGTCAGCATCTCTCCCCGGACAAAAAGCTCTCCTAAATTAACTGTATTGAGAAGGCTGTCCAGGTTGTAAAGCCCCCAGATAAGCAGACAGAGAAGGGCGCACAGGGTATATTTAAAAAAGCTTCTCATAACGCGGCTCCCGATATAATCGCTTTTAAAATATTTATGATAGGGAAAAATATGCTTCCCTTCCTTTTTCTCAAACATAGCGATTTCTGTCATTAGCCTGATTTTTTCTTCATTTAACATAAAATCTGCTCCTCTGTCCATAAGATATCACCTTAGTATACCACAATTAACAGATATTGGCGACCCTATCTGAATAAATTTTTACATTTTTTTCGCAGACATAACCTGACAGTTTTCGCCTTTCGTTTTTTAATACAAAAAGAGATGTTGCAAAATAAAATCCAGCGCCAATGGAAGACCTCTGAATTTTATTTTGCAACATCCCCCCTTATGTATATTTATTCATATCTCAGGGCGTCAATGGGATCAGCCTTGGCCGCCTTTGACGCAGGGTACAAGCCGAAAAAGATACCTACCACAGCGGAGAAAGACACTGCCATTATTACAATTGACGGCTTTATCACCACCGGTATTCCAAACAGTATTCCTCCCAGGCTCACCAGGCTCACTGCCAGGCTGACTCCCAGCAGTCCTCCGCAGGCCGACAGCAGGGCGGACTCTGTTAAAAACTGTATCAAAACATCCCTGGTTCTGGCCCCCAAAGCCTTTCGGATGCCGATCTCTCTGGTTCTCTCGGTGACGGATACCAGCATAATATTCATAATGCCGATACCTCCTACCAACAGGGAGATAGCCGCAATTCCTCCCACGGCGGCAGAAATTCCTCCCATTACGCCATCCACGCTTGCCATCTCATCTATAGCTGTCATAGTATAAAAATCCTGGGGCATCCTCCCTTTCATCTTGGCGATAAATGCGGTAAGCCGGGTAAAGAAATCCCCTAAATCCACTCCTTCCTTGGCAAATACATGGCATTGGTAAAAATAATCGTTAGGCCAGGTAAGAATGGTATAGGGAATCAGCGCCGTCCCCTTGTCTCCCGAATTTCCCATCATAAGCGCCATAAAAGGGCTCTGTTCCTTGCGGTAAACCCCTACAATATTGTATTCATCGGTATTTCCGTAAATCGTGGTTCGGAAGGTCTTTCCCACTGCTTCTGCCGTTCCGAACAGATTGATGGCGCTCTGTTCCTCAATGACAATATTCTTCTTTCTCCCCAGGATATCTCCCTGGTTCAGGTACCGGCCCGCCACTATGGTTACCGGCTGGACATCTATATAATTATAGTCAATCCCTGTAAAATCAAAGTCCATGGTGGTTCTTCCTGCCTGAACCTTAGAACTTACAAAGGCGTTGCTGTCAATATAGGCAATCTCATCGCCGAATACCTCCTGTATCCGATCCAAATCGTCCAGGGTAAAGTAATCGCTTTGGTGCACATCATCCACCCAGTAGCCGATAAAAATATAGGCCTGGGTCAGTCCCACATCTTTGTAAATCTCCGTAAACATACTTCTCATGGTATCGCCTATGGAGACAATGGAGATCACGGAGCCAATACCGATGATGATTCCCAGCATAGTGAGAAATGCCCGCATTTTGTTGGCTTTAATGGCGTGAAACGCCATAAACATATTCTCAATCAGCATGTATTTCCTCCTTATTGCCCTGTTTTTTGGGCATAGAGGTATGCCCCTTGGGTATTTCCTCCTTATTACCCTGCTTTTCGGGCATAGAGGCATGCCCCTGGGGTTCCTGGGCATGAACCCGGTACAGTCCCTCCATATGGTTCTCATTTCCGGTAACAGTGGGATTGAGGTTCTCCTCGTCGCTTACCACCTTTCCGTCCTGAAAGCGGATAATCCGGTGGGTAAAGGCGGCAATATTTTCCTCATGTGTAACCACCACCACAGTAGCCCCCTCCCGGTGGAGTTCGCTGAAAATCTCCATAATCTCCACAGAAGAAGCGGTGTCCAGGTTTCCTGTAGGCTCGTCAGCCAGAATCAGAGGCGGCTCGTTGGCCAGCGCCCTGGCAATCGCAACCCTCTGCCTCTGTCCGCCGGAAAGCTCATTGGGCATGTGCTCAAACCTCTGTCCCAGCCCTACCTTTTCCAGCAGAAGCAGCGCTCTCTCCCTCCTGGCCTTTTTGGATCTGTGAGCATAGATCATAGGAATCTCCACATTTTTTACCGCCGAGGTTCTGGATATCAGGTTAAAGGACTGGAATACAAAGCCGATCTTTCTATTTCGAATGTCGGAAAGCTCATTAGGGGTAAGGGCTGCCGTATCCACTCCGTCCAGATAGTAATGCCCCAGAGTAGGCCGATCCAGACAGCCTAAAATGTTCATCAGGGTTGATTTTCCGGAGCCGGACTGGCCCATAATGGCCACAAATTCTCCCCGCTTAATGGTCAGGTTGATTTTTTTTAAACCCAACACCTTAATGGCTCCGGTATCATAAATTTTTACCAGATTTTCCAAGCGGATTAAATCTTCCTCCACATTCTCCGTCAGATAAGCAGGCTGCTTCTTTTTCCATCCTGTCAGGTTCCATCTTATTTTCATAAGCATCCCCCTACTCTGTCAAAGGGGCGCTTGTCTCAGCGTCCGAACCGGCCTCATCGCCCTGGCCGGATGCCGGGCTTTCCTCTCCGGCCCCGGCGTCAGATTCCTCATCGCTGTTTTCAGCCGGCGCCGCGCTTTCCTCCTGCCCTTTGGCAAGCTGGCCTGCAGACGGCAGCTCTGTCACCTTACTGCCCTCGGCCAGCATGGGATCCGGCGTGATTATGTATGACATCCCCTCTGTAAGGACCGCTCCTTCTGCCGGGAAAATTTCTACGCTGATGTCACTCTCCACCCCGGTGGTTACAGGGATCATCCGGCAAATACCGTTTTCCACCACTACCAGGGAAGTGGTTCCGTCAGCTCCTGTGTGAAGGGCTGAAATGGGAACCACCCAGGTATCCTTTGCCTCTTCCAGAACGATAGCCGCTTTGGCCGTAATTCCTGCAATCAGGCTGGTATCCTCATCTAATACCCGGATGATCGTAGGAATCACCCGCTCTGTAGAGCCGCCGCCTTTTTCCTCGCCAGTGGGAGAAATGGACAGAATCTCCCCCTGAACGCTGTTGTCTCCTAAAATATCCGCTCTAATCTCAGCTCTTTGTCCTACCTCTACCTTGCCGATGGAATACTCGCTGATCTTAATTTCCAATTCCAGGGTGTCCAGATTTTCAATAATGAAAATCGGCTCATTTTCCTCCGGCTTGTCAGCAAACTGACCTACCTTGCTGTTGACTCTCACCACGGTTCCGGAAATAGGAGCCTTGATTTTGGCAGCTTCCAGGTTTTCCAACGCCTTATCCAGATTATACTGGGCGTTTTTTATCTGCAGCTCATAAGATTTATCCGCCGTCACCTGCCCGTTTTCCAAAGTGTAGCCGTTTACTGCCCGTTTGGCGTCCTCAAGGGTATTTGCCGCTGCCTCCAGCTCCACTGCTGAAATCCCGCCTGCCTGGGCTAAAACGCTCTGCCGGTTATAGTTTGCCCGGGCCGCCTCATAGTCCTGAAGCGCCTTGGCATAGCCATTCCTTGCATCCCGCAGGTTTTCATCTCTGGTAGCTACCGCCAAATCGTAGGAGTTGCGGGCAATCTCCAGCTCTTTTAACAAATCCGAATCATCAATCTCTGCCAAAAGCTGGCCTTCTGTTACTTTATCGCCTTCCTTTACTTCAATGCTCTTTATCTCCGCATGAATATTCGAAACCACGTCCACACTGTCGGTTCCGGAAACCGGGCCGCTGACGGAAAGGATATTCTCTATACTGCCCTTTTCCAGGACTGCCGTCGCCGCTGTAGGGATAATCTCTTTGTTTCCTCCAAACAGCTTCAGTCCCACCAGTATTGCTATAGCAGCAGCCCCGGAACCTAAAATTATTTTTTTCTTTTTACTCATCCGGCGAAGCCTGCCCTTCTTCTTTTTTCCGGCAGGTTCTTCCTCTAAAAGCGATTGAATCTGTTTGTCAAATTCCTGCTCTCTGTCCTTCTCACTCATGAATCAATCCTCCTGTTATTGTACCCTTCTTTCCCTATAACGATTGTTTTGTCTGGTTGTCTTCAAACTTTTTTCATTTTATATTTTACAGCCTGTGATTCTTCTTTGGATACAACCCCCAGCAGTTCTTTTGATGTCAGGCATCCGCTTCTTCTGGAAGTGGATACGGCAGAAAAAGTCGTCAGGCTTCGGTCAGAAGTGGTCGGAGAAAATTGCATGAAGTCTCCGGAGTTAGAGCATTACCACAACCTTCATATAATTTCCCGGATTTTTCTCAATATCCTTTATGGTTTCCGGAACCTGATCCATGTTGATTGTTTTTGTTAAAATCTTCGTCACATCTACCTCTCTGGTATAAATCAACCGGATAGCCTCCTCAAACTCACCAACACTGTTGCGTCCTCCCAGAATATCCAGCTCTTTGCGCGTAATCACATCCGTAGGTAACAATGTTTCCCTTTTAGGCCAGCCAGTCAGCGTAATCCTGCCTGCGTTGCTTACTAAATCCAGGCAGGAACGGATTGCTTCATTAGCACCGCTGCACTCCATAATATGTTGTGCCATGCTACCTCCTGTAATCCTGTGAACACACTCCGCCGCGCTTTCTTTTGAGTGCCATACAATGTTGTTTTTATTCCATATTGAGAAATTCAGCCGGTGTCATAATCATTGGATTCTCCAAACCTGATTCCAGAAAATCCTTGTCACCGGTGAGCAGGACATCAGCCTTCGCCGCAATCGCCGCCCTTAAAATGGGACGGTCATCTGCATCCCTGACCTGTGATTCCGATGTGTTTTCGTCTGTTGGGATGGGTACTAATTCCAGCGTCAGTAAGGCTATTGAAAGAAATTTGTCCAATGCCGCCAGGCGTTTTGGGAATTTTTTATTGAATATCCGTTTCATTTCGTCCACATTCTGCTCACAGATCAATCCGTGGTTAGGATAAGAGGCTGCTTTTACATAAGCCTGATAGGGAACACCGTCTGCGCTCAATGCAGCAGATATGAGGATATTTGTATCAATCAGAACCCTCATGCGTTTTCGTCCTCATTTCTCAATTCTTTTACAAGCGCCATAACATCATCGTCAGATGTAAGACTGGCCCGCTCTGCTTCGCCTGCCATTTCCCCCTGGAGCATCTGCATGGCATAGACAGCCGAATTAACGATACGGACAGTGCCGCCCTCCACAATAAAAGAAATACGGTCTCCGCTTGCCACGCCAAGCACTTCACGGACATCTTTTGGGATTGTGACCTGCCCTTTGGCCATGACCTTTGCGTTATCAACAAAAGCGTTTGCTAACATATCTTTCACCTCCTGAAATATGGAAAGTAGGGATTTCCCTACTTGTATTATATACGACTGCCAAAGAAAAATCAAATGAAATTCATGGAATGGGCTTTATCAGACATTGGAAATGCCATTTGATATTTCAAAAGATATGCATGAACTTATGGAACTATATGATACGGTCCATAACATATCCACTGATAAAAATAACTTTGTCCGTCAGTCGTTGCCTATGATGGAGGCATTAAAGAATGGGGATCTGTCAGATCTGGAAGAAAAAAACTGACTGAAATATGCCGGTGAAATTTATGCTTCCTATGCAGCTGTGAAAATGTATGAAGAATCCTTGCAGGGAACTCTTAATATCTCGACGGAGGAAGAGCTTACAGAAGAATGTCCCTGGTGCGGCGGAAAAGGGACGGATATTACTCCTTACTATTGCTCTCCCCAGGTGAAGCAGCCGGAAGGTAAACAGACATTTCCTCCGGCAAAGCTCTGGATGATGTGCACTGGTGCGATATCACAAATTATGAGACAGCGAAGCAATATGATGTGATTGTTATGGGAGACGTCCTAGAACATGTTATCGAACCCGTTAAGGTTCTTAAAAAGGTAAAACAAATGTTAAAAAAGGACGGCATTTTATGGATTTCAACGCCAAATTATAATTCTGCGTATGCACGAATGGAAAAATTTACGCATTGCATGTGGCATACGTTAAACCATTATACATATGTGTCTTTTGAAAGTCTGAATAAGTTGTTGCAAAATATCAATATGAAAGTAATTCATTATGATATGAGTACCAGATACATAGGGTCGATGGAGTTATTTATTAAGCGCCAGGCTGAGTAAACCAAGATGAACCGTCGGTAATAAAGGGCAATCAAGCCCTCTATAAATTAGCCTGGTAAAATAAAGCGGCTTTCTATTATGGCGGTCTGCCAGCTCTCACTGGCGCCCGCTAATAAAAAGCCGCTTTATTTTATTTTCTCTTATCAGCCCTTTACCAGCTCTTCCAGCATCTTCGGCAGCATTTCATCCATATTTTCATTGGAGAACTGACAGGTGCCCACGGCCTTATGGCCTCCGCCGCCGTATTTTAGCATCAGCTTTCCTACGTTAATGTCGGAGGTGCGGTTGAGGATACTGTAGCCTACGGCTGCGGAACAGCCCTGTCCGCCTTTTCCGGATACAATCCAGGCTGAAATATTCTGCTCCGGATACATGCTGTAAATCAGGAAACGGTTCCCGGTATAGATGGGATCCACTCCCCGTAAATCTGTAATAATGGTATTGCCTTCTGTCCTTGTGTGGGCCTTTACCATCTCTTTAAATTTTTCGGTCTGCTCCATGTAGATTTCAATACGTTCTTTTACATCCGGCATATCCAGGATCTCCTGGGTGGTCATAACCCGGCAGGCATCAATCAGCTTTTCCATTAACTGGTAATTGGAAATGGTAAACTGTCTCCATCTCCCCAGGCCGGTTCTGGGATCCATTAAAAATCCGATTAAAATCCAGCCGGTGGGATTCTGAATCTCATCAATGGTCAGATTTCCGGAGTCCACCTTATCTACTGCTTCCATCATCTCTGTATACTGTGGAAACCTCTCTGCCCCGCCGTAATATTCATAGATAATCCTTGCACAAGAAGGAGCCAGTCTGCTCTCCCCCTTATACTTTCCTTCCAGCTGATTTCTCTCAAATTCGCTGGAATGATGATCAAACCAGAGTCCGCAGCCTTCCACAAAAGGAACATTAGCCAGACAGTCATTTTCATTTACCTCTACCAGGCCATCCTGTAAATCTTTGGGGTGGGCAAACTTCCAGCTGTCAATGATCCCTGCCTGTTTTAATAATGCTCCGCAGGCTAATCCGTCAAAATCTGAGCGGGTAACTAATCTCATGCTATTCTCTCCTTTGCGTCCAAGTGTTTTATTTCATGATGTTGGAGCAAAAGGTATTTTGACCCCGGCATCATAGAAACAGTATACCATATCATGGAAAATCGGGCTATACCTTTTCCGCAAAAGTTAGAGTCTTATACTTCGTCCCGTTTTCCGTCTTACTGTTACCACTTTATGTTACTGAAATCAATCGCCAAATCCGAATAAATACCTGCAGGAATTATATCAGAAAATGTATAATCATTTCCGTCACTATTCTGAAAATCATAAACCATTACAATATTTTTCTCATAGTCTACAATCCAATATTCCTTAACTCCTGCTGTTCTGTATTGAAACAGCTTGATGTAATAATCCATCCTTCTGCTGCCAGGTGATACAATCTCAATGATCCAGTCAGGCGCTCCATAGCAGCCCTTCTCTGTAATCTTATCTTTATCGCAGATTACACTGATATCAGGCTCCACATAGTTGTTATTACTATTTTTATTTAAGAATACAGCAAACGGAGCAGCAAAAATCTCACATTCTCCATTTTTACTATCAATATAATTTGCTATTGCCTGATATAATCTTCCGCTGATCCGCTGATGCTTTGTATTTGGCGGAGCCATATAATAAATCTGCCCGTCAATCAACTCCGCCCTCTCCCCATCCGGCAAGGCATAGATATCATCAACGGTATAAATCTTTTGTTGAGTCGCCACTTGCACCATGGCTGAATTCACCACCTTTTAGTTTTATTGTACCACACTTTACCATCTTTTATAAAGAAGCTTAATTGCTTTCAAATTTTTCTATACACCTTAAAAACCGTTGCCCATACTTCTCAAATTTAAACTCTCCAACACCGGATACCTTCAGCATTTCCCCTTTTGTCTTTGGTTTTACTACACACATGTGGGCCAATGTCTTATCAGAGAACACAATATAAGGGGGCACTTTTTCTTCTCTTGCAATCTCTATCCTAAGGGCCCTTAAGCTTTCAAACAGGCTTTCTTCTTTGTCTGTAAACTGCTGATTTCCCAGTATCCCTGCTTTGTTTTTCTTGCTTCTGGACTGAGATTCTTTTGCTGGTCTATCCGCTTCTTTTGCCAGCTTCATCATAATTTGTTTATTTTCTTCTATGATTTCTTTGGATTTCATTGTCAGCTTCACCACTGCATAATCATCGCTGGTAATAAACAAATATTCTTCTATTTGCAGCTGATTTAATACTTGTCTGATTCTGTAGGTTGGAACCTTGCTTAAAACAGCATAATAAGGATTTTCATTCATTCTGTAGTTCTTTATCTTGACTGTATTGGCTCCATGTACGGTATCAATAATTACGGTTGTTCCGTATCTCTGCCTGCTGCTCCCCACACATCCAATCAGCGCCCTTGCAATCTCTGTTACATCCACTTGTTCAAATTGAGTCAGGCAATTGGAACAATTTCCGCAGTAATTGCTGCCATACTCTCCAAAATACTTTAATATATAATCTCTCAGACATTCATTAGTAAAGCAATAGAAGGTCATTTTCTTCAGCCGCTCTCTATCGCGTTCTTTTACTATTGCCCTTGTTACCGGATCTAACTCCGCATTATCCTGGTTATTATCAATAAATAGCTGATTGGTGATTACATCCTTGCTGCTGTAATATAAAATACATTCTGCCGGTTCTCCGTCGCGTCCTGCTCTGCCTGCTTCCTGATAGTAGGATTCTATATTCTTTGGCATCCCATAGTGGAGTACAAATCTCACATTGCTCTTATCTATTCCCATGCCAAATGCCGATGTACTAATCATGAGCGGTACTCTGTCGTAAATAAAATCATCCTGGTTTTTTCTTCTTTCTTCATCACTTAAACCGGCATGATATCTGGTTGCGGAAAATCCGTCTTTGATTAAATTCTCACAGATTTCTTCCACCTGCTTTCGCGTCAGGCAATAAACAATGCCACTATCGCTTTTATGTGTTTCCAGATAATTTTTAATTGCACTGTATCTGTCTTTTACTGTCATTACGCCAAAATACAGATTAGTTCTGTCAAATCCGGTGGTAATCACCATAGGGCTCTGCAGCTCTAGTATGTCTATAATATCGTCTCTGACTTCCTTGGTAGCCGTGGCCGTAAATGCACTGACAATCGGGCGTTTTGGCAATCTTTTAATAAACTCCACGATTTTTAAATAGCTTGGCCGGAAATCCTGGCCCCATTGGGATACGCAGTGAGCCTCGTCTACCGCCACCATGACAATATTGCTATGTAGGGCAAAGTCTAAAAATTCTTCTGTAACTAACCGTTCCGGCGCTACATATATAATGGGATACCGTCCTTGCTTCGCAAAGCCTAAGGCTTTATAATATTGATTTGCTGTTAAAGAGCTATTTAAAAAGGCAGCATGGATTCCTGCCTGGTTTAAGGCCCCTACCTGATCCTTCATAAGGGAAATCAAAGGAGAAACCACCAGGGTAATTCCATCCAGCATTAAGGCAGGGATCTGAAAGCACAGAGATTTTCCCGCCCCGGTAGGCATGATTCCCAGAACGTCCCGGCCCATTAAAATACTGTCAACCAGAAGTTCCTGTCCCTCCCGAAAGGTACCGTACCCGAAATATTGTTTCAATACCTGATATTTATCCATTAAGTTTTACCCTCTTATCGTTCTGTTTCTTAACCGTCAATTCCGCACCTAATTCAGCTTCTTTACTCAGCATATAGGATAATCTCATTTGGCAACAAACTATAATGCCGTATGTAAAATTTATAATCTGGTCTTAGTTCCAACAATAATTCTGGTATCTTAATAATGTCATTTGGCGTATGATATATAGAAATTGCAAGTTTTGGCTTTTGTTCCTTTATAATCTGAGCTGCCCCTTTTAGAGCATCATACTCCGCCCCTTCTATATCCATCTTAACAAAGGTAATCCTCTCTCCCTTCAAAAATTCATCTAACTGTATAACCTCTATATACTCTGATAACGCATCCTCACTAACTTCCGCTTTTATTATATGGGCATTTTCATTTCCATTAGCACAAAACCCCACTTTCCCCGCTTTATTCGATATGCCATATGGATATAATTCACATTTATCCAAAGCACCGAGAATCTTTTTACACTTTATGAAAGAATTTTTATCTGGTTCAAAACTCCATATCCTATCGTATGTTACTCCACCTTCTGCACACCAAGCAGCAAAGCGAAACGCAGTACTTCCATCATAGCAGCCGCAATCTACAAAAACCTCATGCTCTCTTGCTGTAAATAAATCAAAATACTGGGAAGAACTATTTCTCCAATCCGCAATGGTAATAATACATTCTTCTACTACCCCTTCTTCCTTCAACTGCTCAATAATTTGTTTAACATATACTTTATCGGAAACTGAAATAACAAATTTAGTATTTTCAATATCATATTTATCTTTATATTCATCAAGGGAATAAACCGGCAGTCCCGTTCTCATATCCTTTTCCGCTTTTTTATTATTATCTACAAAGCAGAAAAAGGGCACTTTCTTTAATGAAAACACCAGATCCTGCCCATTTTGTCCCGCCCCAAATACCACCAGATGATATTGATTCTTTTCATATAATTTATGGGCAAACAACTGAATATCTGCATTCAAATTTCTATACTGCATAGGAATAGATTCTATAAATCCACAGTCCCCAGTTATCGAAGCATTCACTCGTGCCAAAAAAATCTCCTTTGAAATCTCATCACATAATGCAGAATAAATCTTTCTTGTATTTACAAATAAATTATACATCCTTATTTCTCCTGATATCTTTCTAGAATACTTATTTTAAAAATGTCCAGCAAAGTATCCTGTATCGAAAAGAAAATATTGCTCTCTCATCCTACTCCTCTATTTCATACTGTTTCAATATCGTTCCACTCCGTCTTTGGTTACTCTGGCATATACCAGCTTCTTTTTAGCGGGAGTTTTCTGTTCTATGGTATAGGCCTCTTTCAGCTTTTCTGCCGCCTCCTGAAACAGCTTCTCATCGGAGGCGTAGAGAACCGCCAGAACCTCCCCTGCCTCTACCTGATCCGAATATTTTTTCTTTAATAATATTCCGGCTCCCGGATCGATCACATCTTCCTTCCGGCTGCGGCCGGCTCCCAGCATTACCGAAGCGATTCCCACTGCCTCTGTGTCCATATGGGTTACGGTTCCCCGGCAGTCTCCCTTTACCTCATAGGAAAATGCCGCTCTGGGGAGTTTTTCCGGATCCTCTATATAACTTGCGTCGCCTCCCTGGCCTTCTGCCATCCTTATAAGGGCTTTTAAGGCGCTGCCGTCTTTGATAGCCGCTTCTGCCATAGCCCTGCACTCTTTAATGGTTCCCTTTTCCGCCATATAAAGCATATTAGCCGCCAATTCCAGAGCCACCTCCCGCAGGTCGTCAGGACCCTGGCCCTTTAACACCTCAATAGACTCCTGAACTTCCATGGCATTTCCAATGGCATAGCCCAGGGGCACATCCATATCCGTTATCAGGGCACAGCATTTTCTTCCTGCCCCGGTTCCGATGACCACCATTTTCTGAGCCAGACGGATCGAATCCTCCAGGGTTTTCATAAATGCCCCGCTTCCGGTCTTTACATCCAGCACAATCCCGTCGCTTCCCGCCGCCAGCTTTTTGCTCATAACAGAGGAAGCGATAAGGGGAATACTGTCTACCGTAGCGGTTACATCCCGAAGGGCATAAAGCTTTTTGTCTGCCGGAACCATATTTCCCGACTGGCCGACGACTGCGATTCCGGTTCGGTTTACAATATCAAAAAATTCTTCCCTGGGAATGGAGGTGGAAAATCCCGGGATACTCTCCAGCTTGTCAATGGTCCCTCCCGTATGCCCCAGGCCCCTTCCCGACATTTTGGCCACCTTAACGCCGCAGGCCGCCACAATGGGGCCGATTATCAGGGTGGTTTTATCCCCAACCCCTCCGGTGCTGTGCTTATCTACCTTTATCCCCTCTATGGCGCTTAAATCCGCCATATCTCCGGATCTGGCCATCTCCATAGTCATAGCGGTTATCTCATCATCATTCATTCCCTGGAAGTAAATTGCCATCAGCATAGCCGCCATCTGGTAATCCGGAATCTCCCCGCCAGTAAAACCTTGTATCATATAGGCGATTTCCCTGTCTGAAAGGGCGCCGCCCCGCTTTTTCTCTTCAATCAGATCATACATCCTCATAAGCTGCTGTCTCCTCCACTATATTTTTCTCCCCCTCCGCCCTATTAAGAGCAGACAATTGTCAGTAGCTGCCTTCCTCGATCTGTTCCGCCTTTGCCAGCTTGACAATCCGGCTGGTTCCCAGTCTGGATGCCCCCAGGCTGATAAATTTCTCTGCATCTTCAAAAGACTTGATGCCTCCGGCGGCTTTCATCTTCACCCCAGGACCTACATGAGCCGCAAATAGCTTAATATCGTCAAATGTAGCGCCTGCCGTGGAAAATCCGGTGGAAGTCTTAATAAAATCGGCTCCCGCCTCTGTCACCACCTGGCACATCCGTATCTTTTCTTCCTCTGTCAAAAGGCAGGTTTCAATAATAACCTTTAAAACCTTTTCCCCGCAGGCGGCTTTGATTTCCTCAATCTCAGCCTGGATTTTCTCATAATTCCTGTCCTTTAAATCCCCGATATTGATGACCATATCGATCTCTTCCGCCCCGTTTTCAATGGCGTCTCTGGTCTCAAATACCTTGGTTTTGGTGGTATTGTATCCATTGGGAAAGCCGATAACCGTACATACCGGCATCTTTCCTTTCAGATACTCCCAGGCTCTTTTTACATAGGAAGGCGGAATACAAACCGATGCCGCGCCGTATGCTACCGCATCGTCACAAATTTCCTTAATCTGGGCCCAGGTGGCCCCCTGGGTTAAAAGGGTGTGGTCTACTGTTTTAAAAATGTCATTTCTGTCCATATCAATTTTCCCTTCATCTATAATAAATCAGCCTTTTTACAAGGCGCAGACCTTATAAAAAGAGTTCTCCGCCTGTGGCGGCCCGCTTTTGTCATATCATTAAGATCTATTTGCCTATGATATGTAAAAAGCTTTCCCCGGAAATCTCTCCCTTTACCTCCAGATAATCCAGAATTGTGGCCGCCGTGTCTGCAAAGGAAGCCCTGGTGCCCAGGTTTACCCCCGGTTTTACCGGAGCTCCCGCAATAATCAGAGGCGTATATTCTCTGGAGTGATCCGTTGACGGGGTAATGGGATCGCAGCCGTGATCCGCCGTGATCATCAGGATATCCTCCTCCTTCATGGCCTGCAAAATCTCCGGAAGCCTTTCATCAAAATAAGTCAGCGCCTTTGCATAGCCGTCCACGTCATTCCGGTGGCCGTAAAGCATATCATAATCCACTAAATTAATAAAGCACAGGCCCTCAAAATCCTTCTTTAAATATTCCAGGGTCCGGTCAATTCCCTCTCCGTTTCCGGAAGTGCGAACCATCTCCGTCACCCCCTGGCCGGCAAAAATATCATTGATCTTTCCCACTGCAATCACTTCTTTGCCGGACTCTTTTATGGCGTCCAGCATGGTAGCCTTAGGGGGCGTCAGGGAATAATCATGGCGGCGGGAAGTCCGCTTATAGGGCCATTCTCCCTCAAAGGGCCGGGCAATCACCCTGCCTACCCCGTATTTTCCGGCGCATAATCGGCGGGCAATCTGGCAATAGCGGTACAGCTCATCAATGGGCACCAAATCCTCGTGGGCAGCAATCTGGAATACGCTGTCCACAGAGGTGTAGACAATCAGCTTACCGGTTTCCACGTGTTCCCTGCCGTAATCTTTGATGACCTCAGTGCCGGAATAAGGCTTGTTGCAGATAACTCCTCTCCCGGTTTCTTTCTCAAAGGCTTCTAAAAGCTCCTGCGGAAATCCGTCCGGGAAAGTCGGCAAAGGTTCCGGAGAAATCACTCCCCCAATCTCCCAATGGCCAATGGTGGTATCCTTTCCTTTGGAAACCTCGGTCATCCTTGCTACCGCGCCCTCCGGCTTCTCTTCCCGTTCCCCGCAGGTAACTCCGTCAATGTTGAATAATCCCAGTCTTTTCATATTAGGCATGGAAAAATAAGGGCTGGTACTGGCCGCCCCCAGAGTATTGCTTCCCTCATCCCCAAATTCTGCCGCATCCGGCATCTGGCCGATTCCCACGCTGTCCAATACAATCAAAAATACCCGTTTCATGTGTGTTTACTCCTTTCTATGGCTGTGACTCAGGCATCAATCCATGCCAAACCTCTTTTCTCCCGGCTTTACCGGAATCTCTTTGATATCCAAATCGTCCACCCGCATATAGCCGTTTCCCTTCCTGACCGCATCCAAAAGCATGGTCAGCTTAACCGGATCCCCTTGAATCTCCATCTGGACCGTACCGTCATAGAGATTTTCCACATAACCGGTTATTCCCAAATTTCTGGCTTCCATGCATACAAAAAAGCGGCATCCTACATTCTGTACCCGTCCTCTGGCAATGACGTGGTAACGGATTAATTTTTCCATGAAAGCACCTCCAAATCATGATGGTATTAGTCTATCATATTTTTTTCCAAATAACCAGATAAAATGTTATTGAAGACACTTCCCCTCCTTATCCGTTATAATAAATAAGACGGAATCATCGCAGAATATACCTTTAGCGGACAGGAGCGCATACGCATTTTGTCCTGAGGGTACATCAGAAACAGATAAGGAGGGGAACCATTGACTGATGAAGAAATGCTGGAACGTTTGATCCGCCAGTATCAAAATCTGATTTACTCCATCTGCTTCCGCCTGACCGGAGACTATTTTGACGCAGAAGATCTGGCTCAGGATACCTTCCTCTCTGCTTATAAAAATCTGGGGCGTTTTGACGGGGTTAACGAGCGGGCCTGGCTGTGCCGCATTGCCACTAATAAATGTATTGACTATTTAAAGCGGGCCGGCCGGCGCAGCGTCCCCACAGCAGATGAATATTTTACCGCCATCCCTGACGCCCGATCCTCTCCGGAGGAGCTTTGTCTGGAGGAATCGGTTAAAAATCGGCTCTATGACTGCTGCTGCCAGCTCTCCCCTCCTTACCGGGAGGTAGCCCTGGATTATTATTACCATGAGATGGAAGTTCGGGAGATTGCAGATAAAACCGGCAAAAATATTAAGACCCTTCAGACCCAGATCTACCGGGCTAAAGGTATGTTGAAAAAATTATATCGAAAGGAGGACCTGGCATGAGAAATAATCCCAAAGCCAGAATCTATTTAGAATCCCTGGAGGAAATCGCAGAATCTGATGATTTTCTAAATGCCTTTGCAGATGAGACAGAGCGCTATTATTCCATATCTGCTCCCATGGGTTTTTCCCAGGCTGTTTTAAAGAAAAGCCATAATTTGGATGTCCAGGTGGCGGTGAAGACCCGCCAGGCCTCCAAAAAGCTTCAGCTTTTCACCTACAGCCTGAAAGTAGGCGCCGCGGTGGCAGGAGCTCTCTTCCTCTTGTTTTCCCTGCCCAGCCTTACAGGGCCCGGGGCCCGGACCAGGATTTCCGGGCAGCGGGTGGAATCCCAGGTATCCGACAGCACCCAAAGGCTTTCTGATTCTATCCTGAATTTTTCTTATGATATTTTTAATTGGAGGTAATCTGATATGACTAGAAAGAAAAATCGTTTGTTTACGTTTTGCTGCTCTCTGCTTCCGGGAGCCGGTGAAATGTATTTGGGCTTTTTTAAACACGGAATCAGTGTTATGTCCCTGTTTTTCCTGCTCCTCACCTGCAGCGGCGCTTTGTTTCCGCCTATTATGTTTCTGTCGCCGGTGCTGTGGTTTTACAGTTTTTTCCATGTGAACCATCTGGTTACACTGCCGGATGATGAATTTTATATGGTTGAAGACGATTATTTCTTCCATATAGACGCTTTGATCCGCAATCGGGATCTGCTGCTGACCAAGTATCGTAAGCTGACTTCTTATTGCCTGATCTTTTTGGGGGCTGCCGTTGTCTGGCAAAATGCCATTAACTTTTTCCACAGGTTTTTAGGAAGATATCTGGCGATTCCAGAGCCTTTCAGGGATATGCTTTTCTGGTTTACTCAAAGAGCGCCTCAGATGGTAGTAGCAGTGGGGATCATTTTACTTGGTATCTGGTTGATTCAGGAGAAAAAATCCAGTCTGTTTTTGACTTCCCAAAATGGGGGGGGCGCTTCGGAAGAGTCTGACAGGTAAGGTTTTGAAAAAAGAATACTGTAAAAAGAAACCGGCAGGCATCTAATTAGAACGACCGCCGGTTTCTTTTTGCAGCATCTGTATCCATTTCATTTTACCGGCGCCAAAATGCACCGGCAAAATTCTTAAAGTTCTTAGTCTTCTTTAATTTTTACAATCACTTTCTTAATAGGAGCCGGCTGGCCATTGGCTGCCTTAGGTTTGTGGGCATCCCAGGGGAAGAAAATAGCATACTGATCCTCTTTGGCAGGAAGTTTGATACCTGGATTAGAGTTATCGAAAAATACCACATCCTTGTCCGGATTGTAAGGAGTGGTCACCGTCATCTCTCCAACCGGAGCATAGGTCATTGCCTCTGTCCCCTTAATCACATACTGAATATCTGTATAATGCTCATGAGCCTCAAATTTAGCCTCTTCCCAGGGAACAGTGGTATACTCTACCACATTGGCATAAACGTCAGCGCCGTCGATCTCATGCCTGCCAGGCTCTAAGGCTTCCAAATCCGTATTCAGCAGAAAATCCACTGCTTTGGCATACCGCCCCTCAATCCCTAAATTTCTGTAAAAATTCAAGTTCTTTTTCTCATCAAAAATCATGTCCCATTCTCCTTTCCTATGTAGGAATCTTCCCTGCCGGGAAACTCTTATCCTTTCCTTCCAGTATACGTCATAGTATGGGAAAACTCAATCTTTTTTCCTGTGAGATTACTTAAAAAATCTGACGGCCAGCCGGTCAACTTCCCCGTCTGTTAAACTGTTATTTAAAAAATTCATGTCCGTCATGGGAAAACAGGTAAGTAAGCTTCTTGTCAAAAAAGCTGACGGCTCCGGCCTGAGAACGGCTTCGATTCATAAAATACAGAGCGCCCTGGGAATAGTCTTCCCCGGAAAGAGCCCGGTTGACGCACTCCACGGTCAAATCTGTCACCTGCACGCTGTTGATTCTCCCATCCATTACCGGGGAAAACTGACCTTTTTCGTAGACTACCTCTGTAATACTATTGGGAAATTCCTTGCTCCCCACCCGGTTCATAATCACATTGGCTACCAAAATACGGCCTTTTGCGTCGCAGATCCCGGCCTCTGCCTGGACAATCTTTAAAAGCACCTGATAGTCTGAGGGGGAACAGGAAACCTGGCGGACATCTTTTCTTTCCTCCTCTGCTTCTTTTCTTGCCTCTTCTTTTTTTATCTCTTCTTCAAGCTCCTGGGCCTGGGCTTCTTTTTCTTCCTGTATTTCCTGCTGTTTCACCGCAAGCTCTGCTTTTGCTTCTTCAGATTTCTGCTGCCTTCTTATGGTATCTTCAATCAGGCTCTGACCGATTATTCGGCTCTCCTGTTTAAAGGCGGTGAATTCGGCTTGTATTTTTGCTTCTGTAATCAAATCCGTTTCTTCGGCTTCGGATTCCTCCAGGGCCTGGCCACTTTCCTGAAACCGGCCTTCTGCAAATACCGTCAGGGCGCTTTTTCCTCCTGCCCCAAATCCGGCGGCGGTAAATACCACTATGGCAATTACCATACATCCGCTTGTAATAACGGCCGCGGAACGGTACATCCACTTGGCTGCCTGCACCACCGGGGCAAAAAATCCTCTGACAAACTGCAATGCTACCTGAAGAAAAGAATAGAATGGAAACATAGATACTCTCCTTTTTCTTCCTCTTTTTGGTGCAGAAATGAGGGTTCTCCCCCACTTTCTGCTATTTCTACGGGTTGATATGGCACATTATATGGGAATAGGTATCCAAATGTCAATGGAATACAGATAAGTTTGTTACTTATTCCATGGCGAAAAAAATACGCTACCTGTATTTTTGTGCAGATAGCGTATTTTTTACTTAAATATTATTTAATATTTTATCAATATTGTCGCTTTTATTTTTACAAAAATATTACATTTTTGTTAATTATAACATGTCATATTCTTTGTCGAATTTTTCCGTCGAACCCTTATGTAAACTTTTTATCCTAAAATCCATAAATCCGGCGGCAGACTTTTACTGGATTAGGGGTGCAAAAGTCCCTTCTTCATAGGCGCACAGGTCATTGGGATCTAATATAATCTGGACTCCCCTCTGCCCTGCGCTGACGGCAATCTGATGGAAAAGCCGGGCTGTTTCTTCTATATATAAAGGAAATTTCTTTTTCATCCCAATAGGTGAGCAGCCTCCCCGGATATATCCGGTAAGAGGCAGCAGATCCTTCATTGGGATCATCTCCACTTTTTTGTCATGGGCGGCTTTGGCCACTTTTTTCAGATCCAATTCTTCATCCACCGGAATACAGCAGACCAGATACCCTGTTTTTTCCCCTTTCAGAACCAGGGTTTTAAAAACAGTATCATGATCCGCCCCCATCATATCGGCTGCATGGCTGCCGGACAAATCGGTTTCGTCTACCTCATATTCTTTTGCCTGATAAGAAATTTTAGCCGCTTCTAAAAGGCGCATTGCATTAGTCTTTACCATAGTAGCGCTTCCTTTCACCCTTAACGTTCCATAGGGCCATGGTATGTGATGATACCGCCGATATTCTCTGCCTTTTCATACCCTGCCCTCTTTAAATATTCTACCCCTCTGCCGCTGCGGGCGCCGCTTCGGCAATAGACAAACAGAGGAGTATCTTTGCTGTAATGGATAGACTCCAACTGATCCAGAGGCAAATTAATACTGCCAGGCACATGGCCCTCTGAATACTCCGCCTCCGTGCGGACATCCAACAGCACTGCCCCGGGAGTGGACTGGGCTTTTAAAACCCCCTGATCCAGGTCTTCTGCTCCGGCAGAGCGGTTCCACATAGAAAAAATCCCCATTTTTCTGATTCCTTTCTTTAATTAATAAGATGAAGATTACCCTCCGCGGACAAGGGTGCGCCCTTGTTCACTGAGGGTATTATAATCTATTTTCCCCTGGCCTGCAAGGGGACAGTGCTTGCAAATAATCATGGGGTTTTATATAATGGAAGAAAAGCCAAGGAGGTTCTCACACAAATGAAGGTACTAATGCTCAATGGCAGCGCTCATTTAAAAGGCTGTACTTACACTGCTCTCACAGAGATTGGAAAAGTTTTAAGCGAAAATGGTATTGACTATGAAATTTATCAACTGGGCTCTAACCCCGTTATGGACTGTATTGGCTGCGGTCAGTGCGCCGCCGGAGACGGATGCGCTTTTTCAGAAAATCAGGTAAACGAGTTTACCGCAAAGGCTATGGAAGCGGACGGCTTTGTCTTTGGAACCCCGGTATACTATGCCCATCCCAGCGGACGGATTCTCTCTTTTCTGGACAGGGCCTTTTATTCTTCCGGAAAAAAAGCTTTTATGGGCAAACCAGGGGCCGCAATTGCCTCTGCCAGGAGAGGCGGAACTACTGCCTCTTTCGATGTGCTGAATAAATATTTCTCCATCACCTCCATGCCTATTGTAACCTCTACTTATTGGAACATGGTTCATGGAAATACTGCCGAGGAAGTAGTAAAGGATGAGGAAGGTATGCAGACCATGCGTAATATTGGCCGGAATATGGCTTGGATGCTGAAAATGATAGAAGCCGGAAAGGCATCCGGCATATCTTTCCCTGAACAGGAAAGAGGATGCCGGACTAGTTTTATTCGCTGAGTACTCTCAGTGGGCAAGCCCTCTTTTAATATCCATACCTCTTTCTGTATTTCAAAAGCATAAAAGCGGACAAAGCAAGGGCCATCAGCTCCGCAGCAGGTGTTGCCAGCCAGATCCCCTTAACTCCGAGGAACACTGGCAGCACCAGCATGGTAATAAGCATAAATACAAAAGATCTGGAAAATGCAAGGACTGCAGAAACCACCCCGTTGGATAACGCGGTAAACATCCCGCTGGCAAAAATATTAAAGCCAATAAAGAGAAGGGCAATGGTACATATCCGATTTCCGGTTACCGCCAGGTCATAAACCGGATTGTCCGGCCGGGCAAAGACGGATACCAGCGGTCTTGTCAGCATAAGGGAAGCGCCTGCTGTTGCCAGAGAGATTCCTGCGATTACCTTCATACTGATCCCAACCAGCTTTTTCAGCTTCCCATGGTTCTGTTCCCCATAATAGTAGCTGACCATAGGTGCAACTCCATAGGAATACCCGGTATACAGGGAGCTTGCAAACATCAGCACATACATGATAATCGTAACCGCTGCAATCCCGTCCTCTCCAACGTAGCGAAGCATGGTCCAGTTAAACATCATTGTAATGATCCCGGTGACAAGGGCCGTAGCCATTTCCGAACATCCGTTTGAAGCAGCATTTACAAGGACTTTAAGCCGGATTTTCGGTTTCTTAAAATGCAGCAGGCTTTTTTTCCGGCTGAACACAAAAAGGCCCGCCGCCGCTGTCACGGAATACCCAAGCCCTGTTGCTATTGCCGCTCCGCCAATCCCCATATCAAATCCGGCAATAAACACATAGTCCAAAACCATGTTCAGAATACCGCCTGTTACGGAGCAGATCAGGGAAAGGGTGGCTTTCTCGCTGGCAATCATATAAAGGGTAAAATTGTTCATCAGAAGGATCGGTACCGTAAACACCAGATAGCGGCTTAAATACTCCACACAGTACCCTTCCACATCTGCCGAAAGATTCATACCTGCAAAAATGTGATCCATTGCCAGATATCCCATTCCGCACATGATGATTCCCACAACGGTATTTACTAAAATCAGGAAGGTAAAGTCTTCCTTTGCCTCCTCACGTTTCTGCTCCCCCATCTTTTTCATAATGACTGCGCTGCCTCCGGTGGCAAGCATGGTGGAGATCGCCGTGACAAGCTGGATAACAGGCGCTGTCAGGTTAATTGCCGAGAGCGCATTAGTGCCAATCAGGTTGGATACAAACAGGCCGTCAACCATTGTGTAAAAAGACATAAACACTGTCATTGCAATGGTCGGCACGGCAAATTTTAAGATATTCCCCAATGCTACCGGGTTTTCATATACATTTTGATTTTCCATAATTCCTCCTTATTGTCCTGCTTTCTCCCTAAATTCAAAATCTCAGGAGACAAATTTTATGAATAAAAAAGACAAGCTTCTCACCATCGGCCAGTTTGCGGCCATGCACGGGATTAATAAAAAAACCCTGATGTGGTATGACGAGATCGGGCTGTTTAAGCCTGCCGCCATTCATCCCGAAAACGGATACCGCTGTTACAATTACCATCAGAGCCCTGTTTTGGAAACGATTCTTCTGCTGCGGGAGCTGGACGTTTCCATCCATGACATACAGCAATTTATGAAAAACCGCTCTGCCGGCAGCTTAAAATGCCTTCTGGATGAAAAAATAGCAGATCTTGACCGCCAGATGACCCACCTGCAGGCGATCCGAACCACCTTGTGTACCCACCGTCAAAATATGGATACCCTGTTGACCATGGATCTGTCCCGGATCAGCATCATAGAAAGGGAAACGCGCTGTCTGGTCACAGTAGAGATCAGCAAAGACATCTCCTTTGAGGAGGAAGTGGAGCTAATCACAGCCGAAACAGAAAAATACCATCTGGGCCGCCTCCATGATGCTTCCTACGGCTCCATGATTTCCGTTTCCAGCCTGCAAAGCGGCAATTTTGACGATTACTCCAGGCTCTTTATTGAAATGCCCTTCCTCACCTGTAAAACCGGGATGCATATCACACCCGGCGGAAAATATCTGAGGGCTTTCCACAAAGGGAGCTGGGATCTGATGCCAAAACGGTATCAGGAAATTTTTGATTATGCAAAGGAACACAATCTGGTACTCTATGAGTTTTCCTATGAAGTCGGAATCAATGAAAATGTCATTGACCGGATCGAGGACTATATTGTCCAGATTGAAATCCCTGTTCTGGGATAGCTGCCCGCCATATTCCTCCCCCTAAAGCCACCGTGCTTTTACGAGATTCCATTGGCAATGGCCCAGATTTTCATCCTTAAAGCTGTTAAGGGATGTAAAAAGCATTTTAATTCTTTTCATATAAGTTCTCCTCTCTTTTCTACCCCTATCATAAACCATACAGTAACAGTACGGTCAATACTGAATTTGCAAAAAATTCTACTTTGTCCCAATGCCATTGGCAGGAAGCGTTTTCCATTTCATAAGACACCCTTTCAGGGCAAATAAAAAAGAAAAGGGCAGCACAGAATCCTTAAAAGGATTAAGTGCCATCCTTCCCTATGTATAAAAACAGCGTCCGAATCAATTTTCAATATATCATAGAGTATTAATTATCAATATCCATGCCAAACCATAATATGTAATCACTGCCACAAGGTCGTTAATTGTTGTAATCAGAGGGCCGGAGGCGGCAGCAGGATCAACTTTTAATTTCTTAAACATCAGTGGAATTAATGTTCCGGACAGGCTTGAAAGCACCATTGCCAAAAGCAGCGCAATGCCTGTACAGGCAGATACAGCAAATGCTGTGGCTGCCTCTTGATTTTTTAATGCTGTTAAATAAAAACCAACCGATAGAAAGGACAATGTGCCAAGTATCACCCCGTTAATAAGTCCCACCCTGGTTTCTTTTGTAACCAGGAAAACTTTTTGCCTGCCGCTAATGTTTTCGTCCATCAAAACACGTATCGTAACGGCAAGGGACTGTGTTCCCGCATTTCCTGCCATATCAAGGATCAGGGATTGGAAAGCCATAATCAAAGGCAATTGGGCAACCACTGCCTCAAATATGCCCACAACGCCGGAAACAGCCATTCCCAATCCAAGCAAGGCAATCAGCCAGGGCAAACGCTTTCTGATGCTTTTCCTTAAAGGCTCATTTAAGTCTTCTTCTGCTGATAAGCCGGCCAGCTTTGCATAGTCTTCCCCCATTTCATCACCAATAAGTTCCATGATATTCTGGGAGGTTAATACTCCTATAAGCTTATTCTCTGAATCCAGAACAGGGATGGAATCTTCTGAATACTCCCGGATGCGGCCAAGGCAATCGTCAATCAGCTCATTGGCATAAACATACGGGTATGACGTCACGGCAATGGCATCAATCCAGGTTCCCTCACGGGCAATAATAAGGTCTTTTAAATCCACTGCTCCAAGAAGGGCTTTATTCTCGTCAAGGACATAGATAGTGGAAATGTTATCGTTATCTGCCGCCTGTTCAATCAGACTGCCCATAGCCTCTCTTACTCCAATTCCGGAAGGGACTGTCACATAGTTTGTAGTCATTTTGCTGGCGATCTCTTCTTCCCCAAAGGAATCCAGCAGCATAATTTGGCCTTTCAGTTCATCTCCCAGTAATTCAATAATCGTAGTGCGATCCGCTTTATTCATCTGGCGAAGGCATTCTGCTATTTCAGCAGCTTCAAATTGAGAAAGTACGGCAATTCTTTTTTGAACGCTGAGTTCTCCTATATACTGGGCCTTATTCTCGGCATATTCCAGTATATCCGCCAGCGTTTTCCCATGAAAGACATGATATAGTCTGCTCCGTTCTTCCTGGTTAAGCAGCTCTAATGCGGATGCAATATCCCTCTCATGGTATGCCAGTATCCTCTCCTGCTTAATTTTAGGAGTCAGATTGCTGCGAAATATCTCAACAATCTCTGCTTTGTAGTCCGGATGCTGCTTCATCTCCATAATCTGATTCTGAACATTGTCTTTTCCATTCATTGCATGTTCCTCCTTTCCTCATTGGACTTGTATATCACAAGCCACAGATAAAGGCGGGTGCAAAAGGCAGATTCAGCAAAAAGGGCATAAAAATACCATTGCCGCTCATAAACCTTTCATTCTGCACTCGACTTGCCAATGCAGTATAGCGTTAGAGTCAGACAATGGCCTCAACATATTGACACAGCAGCTTACTACAGATTACGGACATTGGTATCGTAATCCTTGTCCACTGATGGTACTATGACTATATGAAAAGCCCCTGCCTGTACTTCGACTACTACTGCCGTCCATAATCTCACCTCACTCTTACATTTAAAATAAATTCAACTGCCTTTTGTCATTATAACAAAATCCTGTGATAAGTCAATGTGTCCGGCTTCATTTTACCGGATTCTCCACAGCATAAAAGAGACTGCCCCCGCAAGGTACAGTCTCTTTCTTTATCTTTGGTATGTTCTTATTATACGCGATACCTGTCGAAATAGCAAGATAATTCTTCTCCAAAAACCATCCAATTTCTGGAAGTGTTTTTGCCTTACAGATTATTTTTTCTCCAGGTATCTCTTCACATACTGGCCTGTATAGGATTGGGGACAAGCCGCAACCTCTTCCGGCGTTCCCGATGCAATAACCGTGCCCCCCTGGTCGCCTCCCTCCGGGCCAATATCAATAATGTAATCAGCTGTTTTAATCACATCCAGGTTGTGCTCGATTACTACCACCGTATTGCCGCCGTCAGACAAGCGGCGGAGAATCTCGATCAGCTTGTGGACATCTGCAAAGTGAAGGCCAGTGGTGGGCTCGTCCAGAATATAGATGGTTTTTCCTGTCCCCCGCTTGCTCAGCTCTGTGGCCAGCTTAATCCTTTGGGCCTCGCCGCCGGACAGCTCTGTGGAAGGCTGGCCCAGACGGATGTAGGCCAGTCCCACATCGTAAAGGGTCTGGATCTTTCTGGCTATGGTGGGTACATTTTCGAAAAATTTAAGCGCTTCCTCCACCGTCATATTCAGAACATCGTAAATGCTCTTGCCCTTGTACTTTACCTCCAGGGTCTCCCGATTGTATCGCTTGCCTTTGCAGACCTCGCAGGGTACATAAACGTCGGGAAGGAAATGCATTTCTATCTTAATAATTCCGTCGCCGCCACAGGCTTCACACCGGCCGCCTTTTACGTTAAAGCTGAACCGGCCCTTGGAGTATCCCTTGGCCTTGGCGTCGGTAGTGGAGGCAAACAAATCCCGAATCAGATCAAAAGCGCCGGTATAAGTAGCCGGATTGGATCTGGGCGTGCGCCCTATGGGGGACTGGTCAATGGCAATAATCTTATCCAGAAGCTCTGTTCCCTCGATCTTATTATGCTTGCCGGGAATGGTTCTGGCGCGGTTCAGCTTCTTAGCCAGCGCCTTATATAAAATCTCATTAACCAGGGAGGATTTCCCGGATCCGGATACGCCGGTAACGCAGGTCATAACTCCCAGCGGAATCTTCACGTCAATATTTTTCAGGTTATTTTCTCTGGCTCCCCGAACTGTCAGCCAGTTAACCGGGATTCTGCGCTGTTTTGGAACAGGAATCCGGATCCTGCCGCTTAAATAGGCCCCGGTAATGGACTCTTTACATTTCATGATCTGGTTGGCCGTTCCGGTGGCAATCACCTGTCCTCCATGCTCTCCTGCCCCCGGGCCGATGTCTACAATAAAATCCGCCGCCCGCATGGTATCCTCGTCATGCTCTACCACCAGCACGCTGTTTCCTAAATCTCTTAAATGAATCAGGGTTTGGAGAAGTTTGTCATTGTCTCTCTGATGAAGGCCGATACTGGGCTCATCCAGAATATAGGCCACTCCTACCAGACCGGAGCCAATCTGGGTAGCCAGACGGATCCTCTGGGCCTCGCCGCCGGACAGGGTTCCCGTTGCCCGGGACATGGATAAATAATCCAGCCCTACATCAATAAGGAAGGTAACACGGGCGCGGATCTCCTTTAAAATCTGAGCGCCAATGGCCTCCTGCATGGGAGTCAGCCTGAGATCATCCAAGTACTCCCGGAATTTGGTAATGGACATATTGGTAGCTTCAGAAATATTTTTATCCCCCACCGTAACTGCCAGGGATTCTTTTTTTAAACGCTGCCCCCTGCAGACAGGACATGGGGTGATCCGCATAAATGTTTCGTACTCTGCCTTGGAAGTCTCAGAAAAAGTCTCCCGGTAACGGCGGGCCACATTGTTAATTAACCCCTCAAACGCCACCGGATAGACGCCCTCGCCTCTCTGACCCTTATATGAAACCTGGATCTCCCGACCTCCGGTGCCGTGAATCAATACATCCTGGATCTCCTTGGGATATTCCTCAAAGGGAGTATCCAGGCTAAAATGGTATTCCTCTGACAAGGCGTCTAAAATAGCCCTGGTAAAGCTTCCCTTGTCTGTACAGGACTGCCAGCCCAGCACCACAATAGCGCCCCCTGCGATGCTTAAAGACTTGTCCGGGATCATCAGATCCTCGTCAAACTCCATCTTATAACCCAGGCCAAAGCAGTCCGGACAAGCTCCAAAGGGGTTATTAAAGGAAAAGCTTCTGGGTTCCACCTCTTCAATGCTGATACCGCAGTCCGGACAGGCAAAGCTCAGGCTGAAATTCATAGGCTGTCCGTCAATAACATCCACAATCATCAGTCCGTCAGACAGGGCCATAACCGCCTCAATGGAATCGGTCATACGCTTCTCAATGCCTTCCCGAATCGCCAGACGGTCTATGACAATCTCAATGTTGTGCTTAATATTTTTCTCCAGTTTAATTTCCTCGGAAAGCTCATAGAGATTGCCGTCAATCCGGGCGCGGACATAGCCGCTCTTTCTGGCGCTGTCCAGAACCTTGACGTGCTCACCCTTTCTCCCCCGGACCACCGGAGCCAAAAGCTGAATCTTGGTTCGTTCCGGCAGAGCCATAATCTGATCCACCATCTGATCCACCGTCTGCCTGCGGATCTCCCGGCCGCATTTGGGACAGTGGGGAATTCCGATACGGGCATACAAAAGACGCATATAATCATAAATCTCCGTCACTGTGCCTACGGTAGAGCGGGGATTACGGTTGGTAGATTTCTGATCAATGGAGATAGACGGGGACAACCCTTCAATACTCTCCACATCCGGTTTTTCCATCTGTCCTAAAAACTGCCTGGCGTAGGAAGACAAAGACTCCATATACCGTCTCTGTCCCTCGGCATAAATAGTATCAAAGGCCAGAGAGGACTTACCGGAGCCGGAAAGCCCGGTTAAAACCACCAGTTCATTGCGGGGAATATTCAGGGTCACGTTCTTTAAATTGTGCTCATTTGCTCCCCGAATCTTAATGTACTGTTTTGCCATGGTAATACTCCTTCTATAGGATAATCTTAAGGATAATATCACCAATTGTATCACATGTTAATCAAATTCGCAAGCAAAATCGAACAAATGTTTTGCGCTTTAGGATGACAGGCAAAAAGCCACAAGTATTACTCTAAGTAAAATACCGGCGCCAAATCCACGGATACCGGACTGTTGTCCGGGTTGGTCTCCATAATATCTGCCATAAAATCCCACCACTTCCGGTTAATCTCCGTATCGGCGGACATGGCCCAACGCTCTTCATCCTCCACCTCAATATAGCCATACAGCACATTGGTGTCCCGATCCAGATAGATGGAGTAATTGTGTCCGCCGTATTCACGGATCATTTCTTTCATTTCCGGCCATAAAAGGTTATGGCGGCGCTTATATTCCTGCTCCATTCCCGGATATAAAAACATCTTAAATCCTTTTCTTACCATAACAGATCCCTCCTGACAGGTTCTAATTTCCATCCTGCTTTTCATATAAGAATTTCTCCGGCAGAGTCACTTTAAAATCTTTTGCCAGATCCCGAAAATTCTGGGGTGTAATGGTCTGCAGTTTGTCCGGCCTCATTGACAGCATCTTTACCAGAATCTCAGCAGACTTTTCCACAGTGTGCATCAGGCCAAAGGTCAGATCAAAGTCCTCCCCTGCCGCAAACATACCGTGGTGGGCCCAGATGGCCACATCATATTCCTTCATAAGCCTGCTGGTTGCCACCGCAATATCCCGGCCTCCCGGCACCATCCACGGAACCACTCCAATTCCCCCCGGAAATACCACCGGGCACTCCGTTGCCATCTCCCACAATTCTCTGGTAAACACTTCGTCTTTAAGAGGCAGAACAAAGGTAAGGGCAATGATATTGGTAGTGTGGGCGTGGTAGATTACCCGGTATTTTCCTCCTGTTTCCAGCATTTTTACTTCGTGATTCATCAGATGGGAAGGAAGCTCGCTGGTAGGCCTGCCTCCCTTTTCCATTCCCCAGACAATACGGTAATTTTCTCCCTTTTCGTCCACTTCAATCATACAAATGGATTCCTCCGGTTTAAGGATTATATTGCGGAAATATTTCCCGCTTCCGGTTACCAGAAAATACTCTCCTGAAAGCCCTGAAACCTCAGTTCCGATAGGCTGCCACTCCTTTGGGGTAAAGCTTTCCCTGACCAGATCTGCTTCCTCTTTTTTTACCCGGTAAGACAGGTTTCCGCCGTTTCTCTCGTGCCAGCCCTGTTTCCAGCCGTCATCGGCCATGCGGATAAATCCCTGTACAAATTCTGCATCTAAAAATTTCATCTTTTCCTCTCCTGAATATAATAATGAATCTATAATAAGGAACCGGCGCGCCCCCAGGGCGTCTCCTGCCACATCGTCGGAAGGCATCCTGAAAATGCTTCGCATCTGCCTTCCTCCTGCCGTTATCCCTGCTGTTTTCTGGCTTTCAGCACTTCTTTCTCGTACTTTTCCACTTCCTCAAACCAGCTCTCATCTGCCTCCACGCCGCACTGGCGGCAGTATTCCCTCCACACATCCCCAAAAGGATACAGCTTAATTTCTTCCTGCATTACCATAAGGCGGCTCATCTGATTTTCTTCCTGAAGCTTCTTTAGCTGTTCATTGGGAGTGCACAAAGCAGATAAAAGGGCCTTCTGAAAGCTCCGAAATCCCACTGTCCAGGCAGAAATCCGATTGATGCTGGCATCAAAATAATCCAATGCAATATACACTCTGTCCAAAGCGTCACTGCGGACAATCTCTTTGGCAATCTCTCTGGTTTCGTCGTCAAACAATACCACATGGTCGCTGTCCCAGCGCACCGGCCTGGTGACATGAAGGGCAATCTCCGGGAAAAAGCACAAAAGGGCCGGGATTTTGTCAGACACCATCTCGGTAGGATGGTAATGGCCGTTGTCCATTAAAGGCAGGACTCCTTCATGGGTTGCCGCAAAGGACAGGGCAAATTCTGCGGATCCGGCGGTAAAAGACTCTACTCCAATGCCAAATACTTTGGATTCCACACAGGGTTTTACCAGGTTTTTGTCATAAGGCTCAGATAAAATCTGCTCAATAGAATCCTTATATCTCATTCTGGGCCCCATCCGATCCGCCGGGATATCCTTGTAGCCGTCTCCGGTCCAGATATTCATCACACAGGGAATCCCCGTTTCCTCTGCAAAATACTGAGAAATGCGGATACAGGCTTTTCCATGATCAATCCAGAATCTTCTGGTTTCCTCATCCGGGCTTGACAGGGTTAATCCGTCTTTTACCTTGTCATGGGAGAAAAAAGTGGGATTAAAATCAATCCCCATATTATGTTTTTTGGCAAATTCCACCCATTCTGCAAAATGCCTGGGCTCCAGCTTATCCCGATCCACCCGGTCCTTCCCCTGAAAAATGGCATAACTGGCGTGAATATTCAGCTTTTTCCTGCCAGGCATCAGGCTGATGGCTTTCTCCATATCCTCCATCAGCTCCCCGGGAGTTCTGGCCCTTCCCGGATAATTTCCGGTAGTCTGGATTCCTCCGGTTAAAGGGCCGTCCTGATCAAATCCCTTTACGTCGTCCCCCTGCCAGCAGTGGAGAGACACGGGAATGGATTTCAGCTTTTCAATAGCCTTATCCGTGTCCACACCTATGGACTGGTAGATTTCTTTTGCAAATTGGTAGCGTTGGTTTTTCATAAGCGGTTTTCTCCTTATTTCTTTATTAAATTCCTTCTATATTTATTAACGGGTTATATTCTAAAATCTCAAAAGACCTGCTTACACATTCCCTGGCTTCCCCAAGCCCTGAAAACACACCCTTTTGAATCATTTGTGCCATAAGATTTCCCACAGCAGTTGCCTCCCCCGGCCCGGCAAGAACTCTCCGCCCGGATTTTTCTGCTGTCAGCCGGTTAAGATAGGAAGCGTTGGATCCTCCTCCCACTATGTAGATGGTATCATAATGCTTTCCGGTTATTCCTTCTATCTCCTCTATAGTCCGGCTGTAGCTGTCCGACAGGCTTTCATAAATCACTGCCGCCAGCTCTCCCGGGGTATTCGGTATTGGCTGGTTTCCCATCCTGCAGGCATTCCGGATGGCCTCCGTCATATTTTCCGGAGCCAAAAACCCTTTATCATTTACATCCACCCTGGAAGGGAATTCCCTGGATTCTTCCGCCATCCTGCAAAGCTGTGCAAAAGAATATAAATCATCTAATTCATGGCGCACAGACTGAATCATCCACAGTCCCATAATATTTTTCAAATATCGAAAGCGGTAATCATAGCCGCCTTCATTGGTAAAGTTCTTCTCCCTGCTTTCCTGGCTTAAAACAGCCTGTGCAGTTTCAATTCCCATTAAGGACCAGGTGCCGGAGCTGATATACAGAGGGCTTTCCTCCCTCGCCGGCACTGCCATTACCGCGGATCCTGTATCGTGGGTGGCAGGGAGAATCACCTGGCAGGAAAATCCCACCTCTCTTGCAATTTCCCGGCTGAACTCTCCCACTATCGTCCCCGGCAGGCTTAAGGGCAGAAATATCTGCCGGTTATATCCCAGCATTTCTATTAATTCCCAGTCCCAGCTGCAGGTCTTCGGATTTACCAATTGGGTAGATGTGGCGTTGGTATACTCAGAACATTTCTTTCCGGTCAGCAGAAAATGAAAGTAGTCCGGCAGCATTAAAAAAGTCTTTGCCTGCTCCAGGTATTCCGGGTTTGACTCCTTTACCGCCATAAGCTGGTAGATGGTATTGAAAATCTGCTTTTGAATCCCGGTGCGGGCGTAAAGCTCCGGCTCCGGGATTTTCTCATAAACCTTTTGGTCCATCCCTTCTGTCCGGCTGTCCCGGTATCCCCAGGTCTCTCCTAAAATCCTGTCATTTTCATCCAACAGCACATAATCTACCGCCCAGGTGTCAATTCCCATAGAAACCGGGATTTTTCCAATCTTTTTACATTCCCTGATTCCTGTCTTGATTTCCCCAAACAGCATCTCCAGATCCCAGAAAAGCTTTCCCTGCTGCTTTTTCATTCCGTTGGCAAACCGGTAGACTTCCTCCAGAACCATTTTCCCGTTTTCCATATGCCCCAGCATATGCCTTCCGCTGGAAGCCCCTATGTCCACAGCCAGATAATACTCAACCATATTCCTCGCCCCTTCCTCTTACTTACCACTATTCTACCCTTTCCTGACAAAGAAAAAAAGGACACCTTTTGATAAAAAAAGTGTCCTTTTTTGCTCATAGGCCGTTACTGATACAGATAAAGCCAGGGAGTATCCACCGGAAGATTTGCAAAATCTGCCCGATCATACTCAGCCTCCACCCGCCCCTGGCGCACCTGTATCAGACGGTCTGCCAGAGCCAGGGAATCCGCCAGATTCACAGCCAAAACCACCACGGCGATCCCTCGGCCCAAAAGAATTGCCAAAAGCTCCCATACCCGCAGCCGCATAGCCACCTCTGCCCTTTTAAAGGGCTGCACACAGAATACCACCCGCGGGTTCTGTAAAAGAATCCTTGTGTAGACCAGCTCATACTTCTGTTTCTCACTTAGCTCCTCCACCGAAAGGTCAAAAACCTCCTCTCCCAGGAAATCTCCATACTCCTGACGGATACTCTTCTTAATCCGCCTCCGCATCCAAACATCGGGAAAACGGTGATCCAGAGTAAAGCACAGGTTATCCAGGTAACTTACATTGGGAAACAGCATCGTCTGGGTGGCCAGCTCCTGAACCACAGCAATCCGCCGATCTCCCCTGCCGCCAAACAGCGCCCCGTCCACGTAAACGCAGCCCCCCTTAGGCCTCTGTTTTCCCGAAAGTACCTCTATAAGCCCTGGAAATATCCCGTTGTCCAAATCCTGGAGCACCAGACATTCCCCCGGAGCCACAGAAAAATTCAGCCGCTCCTCCCCGTCCAGGCACAAGTCTGCCGCCTGGAAGACAGCCTCCGGCTGTCCGGGCTGCTCCGGCTTCTTCTCCAGCTGTCCCTTTACCTTTCGCTCAAATTCTTCCACACAGTCCAAAAGAAATGTGGCCGGCACCCGCTCCCATTGGTGAAAGCATTTGATAATTACCCCGTTCATCATCAGAGCAGTCCGATGGCAAATCTGCCTTACTTCTTCAAAATGAGACGCTATATATAAGAAGGACATCCCCTGAGCCGCATAATGTCTGAGAATACCGTGGATCTTTTTAAGCTCCTGGTCACTGATAAAATTTCCCATGTCCTCCAGCACCACCAGCCGGTGCCCGGCTACCACCTCCATACCCAGCAGCTCCCAGTCCGCCAGGGCCTGCACCAGCCTGCAGATCAGCTTCTCGTCATCGGCAATAATCACCTTCAACATCTTTGTTCCTCACGCTGCCTCTCAAAAGGATTCCCGAAAGCTTCCTCTATTCATTCCTTTGCCGCCGGATATTCATTGCACAGCAGCCTGTAGGCCGGCTCGTCCTCTTCTATGCCGGGGAAACGGCCCATCTTTTCGTAGAAGCGGTTATCCGTGTTGTCATCATTACACTGGCTTACCTCTCCCAAAAGGACGGGGCCGGACCCCTCCTCCACTTCAAAATCATGATACATATAAGGATAAATGGTAATGCTCTCACCTGGCGTCAGTCTTACCTGGCTCCCTGCCGGAACCACCATTTCCCGGCCGTCCACATGAACATGGACATCATTTACCTTGTCCAAATCCTCGTCTTTTGTAGAATTGTATACACGGATCAGCACATTTCCGCCGCCCCGGTTAATAATATCTTCCATCTTGGACCAGTGGAAATGCATAGGGGAATACTGTCCTTCTTTAATATAAAGAAGCTTCTCCGCATAACTTTTGGTGTACTTATCCTTCATCTTTAAATTCCCGTTCCGAATGGTAATCAGGGAGAATCCTACCTTATCAAAATTGCCAAGTCCGTAATCGGTAATATCCCAACCCAGCATATTGTCCCGGATCTCATCGTAGTCGCGGCCTTTCTCCTGCCACTCCTCCGGTGTAAAATCACAAAATGGCGGCAGGGCAAAGCGGTACTCCTTCACCATAGCCTCCATCTCTTTTAATGCACGATTAATTTCACTTCTCTTCATTTTCCTTACCCTCCTGTGTTTTTGCAACTTTTGAGCGTGTTTGCTCCAGAATATGTATCTAGTATATCATACTTTCGCCAGAAGAACACCGGCCACTGAAAAACCTGCAGCTTTTCCACTGAAGGCAACGTGATACCAGAAGGAGATGTCGCAAAATGAAACCAGAGCCTTTCTATTAGCGCTGTCCGCCAACTCTCGCTAACACCTGTACGTCTATAACGGATTACATCCGTCCTATCCGGTACATGTGTGCCGTGGATGCGGACATCTGCTAATAGAAAGTCCCTTTATTTCATTTTGCGACATCCCCTGGTTAATAATGCCAAAGTACCCTTGTCCACTGAGGATAATTATTTTTTAAGTACAGAGACACCGGTATCCTCAACGGCTCCGCCCAGAGACTGGCCCTCAAGAGCCTTTACACAGGCCTCAACACCCATAGAGCCCATCATATCCGGGTTCTGGGCCATGGTGCAGAGAAGGTGCCCGTCCTGGATTAATCCCATAATTGCGTCGGACTTATCAAAACCAACGCCGATAACCGCGCCGTTTCCGGCTGCCTTAATGGCGTTTCCGGCTCCTGCTGTGGAACCCTCGTTACATCCGAAAATACCAACTACACCCTGGGTGATGTAGTTTTCCGCAATGCTCTGAGATTTGGCCACATCTCCCTCGCCGTACTGTGTCTCTAAAATCTCAAATCCGGTTCCCTCAAATGCCCTGCGGAAGCCTTCCTCACGCATTACACAGGAATCGGTTGCCGCATTTACATTGATAATGCCGATAGTTCCCTGGGTTACCCCTGCCGCTTCAAAAGCCTTTAACATCTCTTTTCCGGCTTTCTCACCTGCCGCCTTGTTGTCAGTGGAGAAGGTTGCCTCTGCCTCCACGTTTGCAGGAGAATCTACGTATACAATCTTAACGCCTGCATTTGCCGCTTCTGTCAGCGCAGAAGAGATAGCGTCAGGGCCGTTTGCCGCAACAATAATTGCAGCAGCGCCTGCAGATACCGCATTGTTTACACATTCAATCTGCTGTGCATCGTCCTTGGTATTGGGGGCCATAAACTGAACCGTTACCCCCAGCTCAGATGCCGCCTTCTGAGCGCCCTCGTTTAAAGTTACCCAGTGCTGGTCAATAGAGTCCATGGTAATCAGTGAAATTAATGTGTCGCCGGAAGCTGCTTCATTTGCAGCCTGCTTTGTCTCTGCGGGAGCCCCTGCAGACTCTGCCGGTGCCTGTGTTTTGCCGGAGCATCCAGCCAGAGAACCCATAATCATAGCAGATGCACAAAACATTGCCAATGCTTTTTTCATGTTATTTCCTCCTTGTTTCATTTGAAAAATAATATCTTAGCGCCCCTTCAGACGTCTAATTCGTTTTATTTCCCGCCGGTCTCTTTTTTAAAAGTCCGTTTCTGAAAACCACATCCAAAAGAACTGCAAATACAACGATTACGCCGATGACAAGTCTCTGGATTCCAACCTGCACGCCAATCATGTTAAGGCCGTTTTCCAGGGTCTGCCATACAGCGGCCCCTGCAAAGGTTCCTAAAAGGATACCGGTTCCTCCCAGAGGGGAGATACCGCCGATAACACCGGCAGCAACCGCATACATTTCATACATATTTCCGGCTTCCATGTTACCCATGTTGGCCTGCCCGCAGAGGATTAAACCAACCACAAAGGAACAGAATGCGCTGACAAGGTATGTTTTGGTAATGGTGAAAAACACGCTGACACCAGAAAGCTTGGCCGCCTCAATGTTGGAACCGATTGCATAAATATGACGTCCGGTTCTGGTCTTGGAAAGCAGGAAAAAGAAAACCGTAAATAGTATCAGGGCGATCCAGAAGGTGTTGTAAATCCCGGCGGTCTTTCCGTAATAGAAAATGCTCTGGAACTGATCCGCCGCCTCCTTGCCGATTCCGGAACTGATAGCATCTGTATTTCTGTTGCCGTTGACCATATAGGCCACGCCTCTGGCCACAAACATGGTGCCCAGGGTTGCGATAAACGGAGGAAGCTGGCATTTCCCTACCAGAAAGCCATTGACCACGCCAATCAACAGACAGCATCCCAATGTTACTAAAATAGCCACTGCCGGGCTGATTCCCATAGTCATAAGCTTGGCGGCAATCATGGCGCTCATCCCCACAACCGCACCGATAGAAAGGTCAATGTTTCCGGTAATCAGCACATAGCTCTGGCCGATACCGATGATTAAGTACTTGGACATGGAACGCAGCAGGTTCATCACGTTCTGTCCGGAAAATACAGTCGGATTAATAATACCGAATGCAAGGTAAATCACAATGAGTCCGGCAAAGGCGGTCATAGCGCCCCGCATTCCGCGGACATTCATCATCCTTCTGAAAGCGTTTCCTGATTTCTGATTCATGTTAAATATCCCCCTTACGCCTAACCGGCAATCTTTTTCTCAAACTGTGTTGCATATGTAAGAATCTGGTTCTGTGTGGCCTCCTGGGCAGAAAGCTCTCCTGTAATCCGGCCGTCGCACATGACAATAATCCTGTCTGCAATCCCCATTACCTCAGGCATTTCTGAGGAAACAAACATTACCGCGATTCCCTGCTTTTTTAAATCGTTCATCAGATTATAGATCTCAACCTTTGCCGCAACGTCAATGCCCCTGGTAGGCTCGTCAAAAATCACAACCCTGGAATCTCTGGCAAGCCATTTTCCCACTACAATTTTCTGCTGGTTTCCGCCGGATAAGTTGCCTGCAGAAACTTCCACATTGGGAGTCTTGACTTTCAGATCTTTCACCACCCGGCTGCACATTTCCTGCTCTTTGGCACTGCTGACCACCCCCAGCTTGCTGCAGATAAGATCCAGATTAGGAAGGGCAATATTGTTACGGATACTGAGCTTGGTGCACAGCCCGTCTTTCTTTCTGTCCTCCGGAGCCAAAACAATCCCCGCCTTGATGGCATCCTCCGGCTTGTATATTTTTACTTCCCTGCCGTCCAGGATAATCTCTCCGCCGGTCTTGGGATCCACACCGAAAATGGCTCTGGTGGTCTCCGTGCGCCCTGCTCCCATCAGCCCTGCAAACCCTACAATCTCCCCCTCATAAAGGTCAAAGGACACGTCCCGGACCATAGGGCCTGCATTTAAATGCTTTACTTCCAGAACCTTCTTCCCCTTCTCACAGGAAACTCTGGGAAACTTCTCCTTAATCTCCCGTCCCACCATATGGGCAATCATTTCATCCATGGTTACATCCTGGAAATTCATGGAGGTAATGTACTGTCCGTCCCGCATGATGGTTACCCGATCCACAATATGCTGAAGCTCCTCCAGACGGTGAGATATGTATACAATTCCGCAGCCTTTAGCTTTCAGATCTTTAATAATCCGGAACAAATCTTCAATTTCCCTGGCCGTCAGCGCCGATGTAGGTTCGTCCATAATCAGAATTCTGGCGTTGGTGGAGAGAGCTTTGGCAATCTCTACCATCTGCTGCTTGGAAACCGGAAGATCCCCCACTATCTGCTGCGGCTCCAGGCCGATATTTAATTCATCCAAAATCGCCTTGGCCTCTGCCTCCATTTCACTGTTGGAAAGCATGACTCCCCTGGTTTTCTCCCGCCCCAGATACATATTCTCCGCCACAGAGAGATGTTTGCACATATTCAGCTCCTGGTGGATAATGGCCACTCCCACCTCCTGGGCCAGTTTTGGGTTCAAATCCCCGTACTCTTTACCGAAAATCTCCATGGAACCCCCGTCTCTGGTGTAAACCCCGCTGAGAATTTTCATGAGAGTGCTTTTCCCTGCGCCGTTTTCACCCAGAAGCGCCATTACCTCCCCTGATCGCAGATCAAACCGCACGTCGTCCAGCGCCTTAACTCCCGGAAAGCTCTTGCTGATATGTTCCATAGAAACAATGGTTTCACTCATTTTTAACACCTGTCTTTCCCTTTTTATTCATTACGTTTAGCATATCCTTATTATAGCAAAGTTTTTTTGTGCAAATAAGAGGGGAATCATTGGTCTTAGAGGGGGTTTTTTATGCTTTTTTACAATTGTGCTCTGTGACTTTGTCACTGAATAAACCCATTCTTTCTTGTATACTGAAGGAAACGCAAAAGGAGATGTATTATGATAAAAAGAAAAGCGGTTGTCAACATTTGGGAATGTGTTGCCTGCGGATGCTGCATAAAGGTTTGTCCCAGAAGCGCAATCTCCATTCCAAATGGAATCTATTCTAAAATCAATCAGGATTTATGTGTCGGGTGTGGAAAATGTGTAAAAGAATGCCCCGCAAGCGTTATCACACTGAAGGAGGCGGAATAATGAAAATGAAAAAGAAGTGGTATGATTATCTTTGGATCCTTTCGCTTACTTATCTGATCCTGGGATTTTTTAATATCCTTTTTGCATGGCTGGGACTTCTTTGCTTTTTTATCCCTCTTTTCATAGCCATTGTAAAAGGCAATAAGGGCTACTGCAATAAATATTGCGGCAGAGGGCAGCTGTTTGCCCTTGCAGGCGGCAGATTCGGACTCTCCCGAAAAAAAGATATTCCCAAATGGATGAGGTCAAATTATTTCCGGTACGGATTTTTGATTTTCTTCTTTGCCATGTTTTTTCTTATGCTTTGGAACACCTGGCTGGTATTTGCCGGAACGAAAGATTTAGGGACTGTGGTAACCCTCCTTTGGACCTTTAAGCTTCCCTGGCACTGGGCTTATCACGGCACTCTGTTTTCTGACGGCGTGGCACAGTTTGCCTTCGGTTTCTACAGTGTAATGCTTACTTCCACCGTGTTGGGATTTCTTACCATGATCTTATTCAAACCCCGCTCCTGGTGCGTATACTGCCCCATGGGTACCATGACGCAGCTTATATGCAAAGCAAGAAACGCGGCTTTCTCTCCAAAACAGGAATCCGGGTCAGAGAGTTAATTTGCGGAGGCGTTTCTTGTCAAGGATCCTAATCCCTCCTCTGGAAACCTCCACAATCCCCTCGCTGGCAAAATATTTCAACATTCTGGATACAACCTCACGGGCAGATCCCATATATCGTGCAATCTGCCCGTGTGTTAATGCAATGAGATCAGAACCGTTCCTTGCTGATTCGTCAGAAAGAAAAATTGCCAGCCGTTTATCCATACTCATAAACAGGATCTGCTGCATCACCCACATTACATCTGAAAACCGGCTAACTGCAGTTTCAAGGGCAAATATCTTAATATCCGGATTCCGTTCCGAAACTGCCGCAAAAGCAGGACCGCTGATCACAAAACACTCACTGTCCTCCTCTGCGTCTACAAAAACGTCAAAAGTAACTGCCTTCAATACGCAGGAAGCAGACAGCATGCACATATCGCCTTTGTACAGGCGGTAAAGGGTGATGTCTTTTCCCTCTTCTGACATCATATAGAGCCTGAGGCTTCCGGAACGAACCAGGATCACACCGGAACACTCGCTGCCATCATGAACATTTTTTCCTTTTGGATAAGTAAACGTATAAGAATTCTGGCAGATATAGCTCCTGTCTGTTTCTGATATCTTATCCCAAAAGGGAAAGCTTTCTTTATAAGCAGTTTCAAACATTATCCCTGTCTCCTCTTTACTGAATACATGCCTGTGTTTCTTTCTCTCTTCCATGTCTGTGGCGTCCATGTTCTTTATCTCCGGCTGGAGATGTCTCACTCTCATTTCCGGCTGACAGCTCATTCATTAAATCGCGAATTTCCCTCATGGTCATACCTTGTATTTCTTCAGGGGTAATACCGGGATCAAGACTTTGTATTTCTAAAAAAGCTCTGTATTTTCCATGGGAAAGCCCCGTTATATTGGCGCCTGCGGCTTCTTCCGAAGATGAAAAATGGCAATAGGTATTTCTGTGTCCTGCCGTACAGGCTTCAACTTGTGAAAATATTTTAGCAGACTGAGTTTCATTTGGGCCCATAACCGTAATTGTCATAATCTCGCCATTGGATAATAACGTTACAATATCCTGATTTTCCAGTATCTGGTCAATGGCATCTGCGTAATTTTTAAATTTCAAATCAAGGGCATTGATAATCTCCTGGCCGTCAGCATTAAGGCTGTTGACAGAGAAAACCCGGTCAAACCGGTTGATGCTTAACTCAAATGATGGGTTTATCTCTATGCTGATTTCTGATGTAGGCGTAAAATAAAGCCAGCGTCCTCCAATCAGAAAAAGCAGCGAGCATACACAGGCGACGGCGTAAATACGGGACGGCCGCTTTGCCGGTTTTGTATATCCCCGTGTCTTTTGCGCGAGAAAAGCTTTGGTTCTGCTTTTTAATGCTTCCTCTGCCTGTACTTGATTAAAGGCCTCTTTTATCTTACCATTCATATTCATCACCTCCCAGCTTTTCCCGGAGCATTTGCCTGGAACGAGTCAGAAGTGTGTAAATTGTATTTACATTCTTGCCTAAAATACTGCTGATTTGAGGGGCCGTATAATCTTCAAAATAATGGAGATAGACCACAACTCTGTATTTTTGAGGAAGTGAGAGCACCGCTTCTAAAACCTCTCTGTGATCCAACGGCTGCTCGTCAGGCTGTTCCATAACTTCATCTAAAGATACTGTACAGCGGCGGAAAAAGCTTTTGAGCAAGTCTTTGCAGGCATTGATTGTAACCCGAATAAACCACGCCTTCTCATGTTCTTCACTTTCGAATGAAATAGAGCTAAGGACATACTTCAAAAACACTGTTTGAAATATGTCCTCGGTATCAGCATAATTTTTCAAATGTATCATGCAAAGCCTTCGAACAATATCTGAATATTGTTGGATTGCTCTGTTTACCTCTTGCTCACTCCGCATAATGTTTTTCCTTTTTATCTGCTGTGTCCGCACCGGAAGCCGTGTCCGTGCCCTCTTCCCCGGCTCTGGCCGGAAGCATAATGATCGCAGATGCCGTCATTGTCTGCATCTGCATAATAGCTGCCGCATTGAATCCCGGCCTGGATGCACCCGGAATGTGTGTCCCAGTTATCACAAATGCCGTCGCCGTTCTCATCAACATAATACCGTCCAGTCCCCGGCCCTGCCGCAAATGCGCTTATTGTTCCAGTTGATAATACGATTACTGCTAAAGCTCCTAAAAATACCTTTCTCATGATAAATCCTCCATTATTTTTGATAGCTGTTTCCGGCTTCATCTATAATACGATTGTCTCTGAGAAATCCATTCAAATTATAACAAAATATTATTTTATCTTAAAGCTGATTCAAAATCTCCCCAATATCTCCATTAATGCAGACAGACTTCTCTCTCAGCTCCCCGGGTGCAAAAGCTTCTCCATGGTTCAGGCAAACATACGAAGCATCCTTCCATTCCTGTACCATGCGCCAGAAATTATACTTGATAATAGACGGGGTATTAAACCCCACTGCCAGCTCTAAAAATAATACCTTTCCCTTTTGATGTCTCTGCAAAAATTTTGTATACCGTTGTGAAGCTAAATGCCAGCCCTCATCTTCCACAAAGGTACTGTCAGCCCGAAGATTCATTGCCATTGGCTCCCCGCATACCGGACAATATGGAACCAGTTCTTCCGGAACCGTCATTTCGGCGGTCATGCCTTCCGGCAGGATCAGCTTTCCTTCCCTTTCTGTCACAAATCCCTGCGCCTTAATCATCTTCCGAATAACCGATTCATTATCATAAGTTCTTTCATGGCACGGTCTGCTGCACTGAAACAGGCCGAAGTCTCCCTGGGTATAGAATAAACGGTTCTTGTCAAATCCTGCTTTTTGAAAGCAATGATCCACATTGGTTGTCAGTATAAAGTAGTCTTTCTCTTTAACCAAGTCATACAATGTATGATAGACCGGTTTTGGCGCATCCATATACCGGTTGATGCAGATGTACCGGCTCCAGTACGCCCAGTGTTCTTCAAGGCTTTCAAAATGGTGAAAGCCGCCGGAATACATATCTCTAAAACCATATTTTTTGATAAAGTCGGAAAAATTGTCTTCAAATCTCTGTCCTGTATATGTAAATCCTGCCGAAGCAGACAGCCCTGCACCTGCTCCAATTATAACCGCTTCTGCTTCCTGCAAAAGTTGTCCAAAACGCTGTACTTTATCCCAACAGCCTTCTGTAAATGTCGTAGTCTTCCTGTTTGAAAACATTGAATATCACCCTTTCCATCTGACTGTCTGCCTGCAAATACTCTGTAACTGTTTTTACTGCAATGTCAGCAGCTTCTTTCTGAGGAAAGTGAAATTCTCCTGTAGAGATACAGCAAAACGCAATACTTTTCAGTCCGCTGGAGGCGGCAAGCTCCAGGCATGAACGGTAACAGCCTGCAAGCTCCCTGCGGTGCTTTTCTGTAAGCTGTCCATGGACAATCGGGCCTACCGTGTGCAGAACATAGCGGCAGGGAAGGTTAAAGGCAGGCGTAATTTTCGCTTTTCCTACAGGCTCATCATGTCCCTGCTTTGTCATCAGCTCATGGCAGGCTAAACGCAGCCGGATACCGCTGACACTGTGAATCATGTTGTCCACACAGGAGTGGCAGGGGATAAAGCATCCTCTTAAGGCACTGTTAGCAGCGTTGACTATCCCATCCACCTTTAATGTGGTAATGTCCCCACGCCAGAGAACAAGGCGGCTGTTAACAGGGGATGCCGGCAGGGCGCCGCTGTCCATAATCCCTTTTTCTCTGACCTCTGTACTTAAATACTCATCCTGTACTTTGAGAAATTCCTCTCCTATGGGGTGAGGGGAACGTATATTCATAAGGCTTCTGAGAAGCTGCTTCTGCCCCTGAGAATCCTCTGGTATTTCTATCTGCCTATATTGCGGCTGTTCTTTCAAAAGCTCCCTGATAAGAAAATAGCGTCTCTCTGTCTGGTTCATATCCAATCCTCCGTCTTTTTGCTGGCAGTTCTATTTTATCTGATCATTTTCCAGAAAAAAAGTACGCACTTTTTTATTACTTAGTTACTTTTTTGGTAAGTTGAATATATACCGATTGATTTCGGGAACTGTTTCTTATCCTGTGTATGAAAAAATCCGGAAAGAACCCTTCTGTTTACGGATTCTTTCCGGATCTTAAACATACTTTGCTCCCAGTTAAGTCTGTATTAATACTCCTTCAGCTGCCTCATCTTTTCATCCACCCAAATTACCCTGTTCCGGCCATACTTTTTCGCGTCATACAGCATGGTATCCGCAATGTTTAAATATGTCTGGTAGGAACTTTCAAACTGAGGAATAACGGTGACTCCTCCAATACTAACCGTAACCCATTTTGAGACGGAAGGGTCATGAGGAATATGTAAGTCTTCTATTGCCTGTCGGATTTTTTTCGCATGCTTAAATGCTTTCACGGAAGAATCTCCCACAAAAAACGCCACAAACTCCTCTCCTCCGTAACGGGCAATAAAATCTGTGGTGCGCTTCAGATAAGAAGCCGCCTTTTTTGCCACAGCTACAATCGCTTTATCTCCTGCCAGATGGCCAAAGGTGTCATTATAAGTTTTGAAACGATCAATATCAAAGATACAGATAGAAAACGGGATTTGGAGCCGGGCTGCTTCATTCCACTTGGTAATGCTGTAACTGTCGTGTTGCCACCGGTTGGCAATTCCGGTCAGCTGATCGGTTCTGGATTGATACTCAACCTGTCTCCGGTAGTTATACAGCTTAATATGCGTATTGACTCTTGCCCTTACAATCACCGGATTAAACGGCTTCGTAATGTAATCTACCGCGCCTAATATCAACCCATACTCTTCATTTGCCACATCAGAAAGACTTGTAAGCAAAATGACCGGAACACTCTGGGTTCGAATCTCCTCCTGCAATTTTTTCAGCAGTGTAAAACCATCCATTCCCGGCATCACCACATCCAGAAGGATCAAAGAATAATCTTCCTTGCTTACACGGGTAAGCCCCTCCTCTGCTGTCTGCGCTATGGTAATGTCATATTCATTGTCTAAAATCGCTTTTATCTGGGTCGCCTGCAAAAGGCTGTCGTCAACAATCAGTATTTTTTCCATATTTACATGCCTCGTTGGGATTGTTCAAAGCGGCGGCCTGCAATATAATAATCCCTCTGCTGCTAACTTGGATAATGCCCAGCCTGCCTGCATAACTAAAATTGTACATGAAAAGCAGGATTTTTACAAGTCTTTTTATTACTAATTGGCGTTTCTGCTTGATTTAACTTATGCAGTGCATACTTGTTTCTTCAAAGAGCCCAATTCCTCTTTTGTCAGCTCTGTAAATTCTAAGATCTCATCTTCTGCTTTCCCTGCACGCAACATTTTTAAAGCCAAAGCAACTCTCTCTTCTGCACGGCCCTCTGCACGGCCCTTTTCTTCAATACTCTCGCTCAGGTTGCACATTATGTTCATTCTCCTTTCCATATCTCCTGCTGTCTGAATCTGGTATTCGCCTTCCAATATTTCCATCTTCTCCTCTGTTTTCAAATCTGGGGACAATAATGCTCCCAAAAACCGGTGAAGATATAGTTCCTCTCTATTTTCCGCTAATTTTTTGGAGAGATTGATTATAATAACTGACTGCAAATCATATTTTCCATAATCTTTCACCTTTCCTACCAAAACCTGGGGATGAACAGCATATTCTACAGCTGTGTTTTCCAAGTATTCCGGACTGTTCATACAAATCCAAATGGAATAAACTTTTTTAATATCGTTATACCTGGGGATTTCAAATTCCGTCCCTAATTGCGCTGAAATCTGCCTGGCATTATAAAAAATACCTCTGGTAACAAGATCATACGCCGGTTTCTGTTTCTGTGCTTCCACATCCACAATAATTTTCACCCGCTCCCTGTGATTGGGAGTAAAAACATAGAAGTGAACATCGTAAGTTATCATACCTTCATTGGGAATTTTACTCTCCTGAGATGTACCTGTGATTTTACGCCCTTTATTTGTTTCTCCAGGTCTTACAGCTATCCTGGATACTTTAGGCTCTCCTTCAATCAAAGGAACGATTTTTTCAGGATTCATACCCTTAAATTCTGCTACAGTACCAGACAAAATATGAGCTAAAACGATTTTATGAGCCAACAGATTCTTCGCATGTTCATCATATTCTGCCATGATGTCCGCTATGTTTAAATCTGTCTTTAATTGTTCATCCATTTCTTCCTCCTTTTATTGCTGCACGGCAGAAGATGTTGCGGTATTTGGTTATGAATCTTCCAACATATTTCTCTATTTCAAATGCATCTCTTTGTATGTCATTATAGCATCCGGTATCTCAAAAAACAACCGTCAATGACCTATACGGTTTTTTTTGTAATATCTTGCTCATGTTCTTGTCCATGTTCTTGTCCATGTTCTTGTCCATGTTCTTGTCCATGTTCTTGTTCACTTTGTCCAAGAACTCCGTTTAGCAGTTGCAAATAAGAATTACATGCTTTACATAAATGATTATAAAACCTCTTTCTTTTGTTAAATTTAATAAAAAGAAAGCTCGACTGTAAGCGAACTTCATAGGCCACAGCAAAAAGGAAGGCTTATGTGAGCAAGCTCCCAACACCTTCCTTTTCACTATATCCCGCCCGGACTCAATGCTCCAGCATATTCTCAATAAATATCCCATACCCTCTGGTCGAATCCTGCACAAACACATGCGTCACCGCCCCGATCAGCTTCCCATCCTGTATAATCGGCGATCCCGACATGCCCTGAACGATTCCGCCGGTAAGGGACAAAAGCTCCGGATCCGTCACTTTAATTACCATGCCCTTACTTTTGTGAGTGGTGGAATAATCCACCTTCAGGATCTCAATATCGTAATCTTTTACCGCCCCGGAAATGCTGCTGCGGATAGTGGCTTTTCCAGGCTGGACATCCTGACGGTAGCCGATGGGAAGAGCCTCGGCCTGGACGCGGCTCTTTAATTTTTCTCCTGCAGTTCCGAAGATTCCCTCTTCTGTATTTCCTGTAACAGTCCCCAGCTCGGATTGAGGGCCGTAGTAAATAATACCGCTCATGACGCCGGGTTTTCCTGCAGCCCCCTTTTCAATCCCCATAATCTGAGTCTCATATAGCGCGCCTCCTTCAATGGATACCACCTGTCCGGTGTCCATATCGCTGATGCCATGGCCCAGGGCTCCGAAATTACCGTTAAGATCCATATAAGTCATGGTGCCGATTCCCTGGGTATCGTCCCGGACCCAGGCTCCCAGCTTATAGGTTCCGTCCTGGGCTGCTACCGCATCTAGGCTAACGTCAATCTCCTGACCATCCCGGCGGATAGTCAGATTCACCACTCCGGTACCGTTGGCCCCGGCCTGGTTTACTACCTCCATCAGCTGCTCCTTGGTTTCCAGAGGCTTTCCATTTACGGCTTCAATATAATCTCCTGATTTTAATACCCCGTTGGCAGGCTCAATCTCTGCTCCGGCTGCATCAGTGATAGTTCCGGTTCCGATTACCATAACACCGTTAGACTTTAAGTAGATCCCCACCGGAATCCCGCAGGGCACCGCATAATGGGTGTCCACTACATTAACCCGCATTTCCTTTAACTGGAACACTCCAAAGAGCTTGACACCTACTTTGTAGCTTCCCTGGGTATCGGAATACAAGGATATGGGCTGACTTCCTGTGATTCGCACCTGTCCTTTGGGAATATTGGATTTCCCTCCCAGCACCACCTCTTTGCTCTCGCTCTCAAAGCTGGTGGTAAAAGGCAGATTAAGCCGGAACAGCTCTTCCTCCTCCGCCACAATATTGACTTCGTCCGGAATCGACCTGTCTGCATAATACCAGGAAAACCCTGCCAAAAAGAAAAGTGCTGCACAGAATGTCCGGCGCAGCACACGATAGAAATGTTTCCTTTCTGTCATGACCATACCTCCTCTTCTTGTGTCTGGCGCTTTCATCGATTTACGCCTACACCTTCTAGTATGGGTCAAAACAGAAATTGTAATCTGTCAGAGTTTGTCAACCTTGCTTTGTTTGTTCTGCCAATTTTTTCATTTCCGCTGCATTGTTTAAAACAGCTTCCGTGATCTCGGCTCCGCCTAAGAGCCTTGCCAGCTCCCGGATTGCCTCCTCATCCCCTAAACGGCGGATCGTAGTTGCTGTCCGTCCCTTCTTTGCAGCCTTGGCAATCTCAAAGTGGCTGTCCGCCATGGCAGCAATCTGAGGCAGATGGGTAATACAGATAACCTGATGGCTTTTTGCAATATAAGAAAGCTTTTCCGACACCTTCTGGGCAGTCCGTCCGCTGATTCCTGTATCAATCTCGTCAAAAATCAAGGTGGGAATCTGATCCGTATCCGCCAAAACTGCTTTGATGGCAAGCATAATCCGGGAAAGCTCGCCGCCGGAAGCCACATCTTTCAGCGGCCTTACCGGCTCGCCAGGGTTTGCGGAGATCTTAAATTCCGCCTCGTCAAATCCATTTGCGGTAAAATGAGTGAGCCTGGTAATCTCAATGGCAAAGTCTACATTAATAAAGTTTAAATCCTGAAGGGCCTGGTAAATTTTTCCTCTTAATTCTTCCCCGCCCTTTTTCCGTATCTTTGATAAGTGTTGGCATAATTTTTCTAATTGATGCCTGGATTTTTCAAGATCCGTTTCCACTTCCCGGCGGGCCTGGTCATAATTCTCCAGTTCTTCCAGCCTCTTCTTTTTTTCTTCCAAATTTTTTACAACCATATCCAGGGTGCCGCCGTATTTTGCCATCAGCCCCCGGATCCGGTCTAATCGCTCCTCTATCTGGCGGAAAGTTTCCTCGTCAAAGGTCATATTCTCCATGTAGGACGAAATTTCCCACCCTGCATCGCTGAGCAGGCTTTCCAGATCCCCAAGCTGGCTGCGGATATTTTTCAGCCCCTCTTCGTCATACTGATAAATGGTGTCAATTTCCCGCAGGGCCCGGCTGATTCCGTCGTCATGGACTGCCTCGTAGGCAGCGGAAAGCCCCTCCATAATCTTTCTGGAATGAGAATAGCGGCGGTACTGAAGCGCCAGTTCTTCCTCCTCCCCCTCTTTAATGGCAGCGTCCTCTATCTCTTCGATCTCAAACCGGCAGAAATCCGCTTCCCGGATCTGTCCTTCCCCATCCAGGGTAAAGCTCTCCAGCTTTTTGGTCAAAGCCTGATAGCGGCGGTATTCTTCTCCGATTTGTTCTTTTATCTGGTGGGTTTCTTCATTGAGATAAGCGTCCAGAATCTCCAGGTGCCTGGATTTGTGAAGAAGCGACTGATGTTCGTGCTGGCCGTGAATATCCAGAAGGAGGCCGGTAATGGCCTTTAGGCGGCTGGTCGTCACCGTCTCGTCATTAATCTTGGAAGTACTTCTGGAAGGCATGATTTTTCTGGAAATGATTAAGGTTCCGTCCTCATCCGGTTCTACGTCCAGGGCTTTTAACGCCTGACGCTTCTCCGGATCCGTAACCGAGAACAGCAGTTCAATATAGGCGTTGTCCGCCCCCTGGCGGATGCTGTCTTTGGATGCTTTTCCGCCTAAAGCCATGTTGACGGAGCCGATAATAATAGATTTTCCGGCCCCTGTCTCGCCGGTGAGAATATTTAAGCCCCCGGCAAACTCCACATCTGCCTTTTCAATCAGGGCCAGGTTCCTTACATGTAGTTCCAACAGCATATAAGCGCCTCCTATTCTGCAATAAGCCTGCGGATCTTGTCCATCACAAGGATGGTATCATCCACGCTTCTTACCGCGCACATAATGGTATCATCCCCGGCAATACATCCTACAATCTCATGAAAACGGATGGCATCCAGGGCCGCTGCAACCGCCATGGCCATACCGGATACGGTTTTGATGACAAGAATGTTCTGAGCCATATCCATGCTTGCATATCCGTCTCTTAAAATCCGGATATACTTATCGCTGAAATTCCCCTGAGGTTTTAAAACCATGTACCTCTGCTTTCCGTTTTCTCCCTGGATCTTTGTAAGCTTCAGCTCCCGGATATCTCTGGAAACCGTGGCCTGAGTTACGTTAAAGCCTGCCTGATTCAGATAATCTGCCAGTTCCTCCTGGGTCTCAATGGCATATTTTCCAATCAGCTCTACAATCTTGCTGTGTCTTTCTACCTTCATCCCAATCCTCCTGTATCTTAACCTTATGCCCTGGGCCTTAGGGCGTGTCTGAAGACACACTCTAGGTCAAATTCAACATACTGCTTAAATTTTCCAAAAATGATATCTGCTTTAAACGCACCAACCTGGTAACCTGACCGGATTTGCGGATAATCAGCTGGTCCCTTTGCTGAAGCTTTATAACAGTGTCTCCGTCAAATACGGCAGCCTGAAGCCCCTCCTGAACCTCCACGCATATTTCATCCTCCGCCGGAAGCACAATGCTTCTGGCGTTTAGGGCATGGGAACAAATAGGGGTTAAAACGGTCATAGAAGCATTGGGCGCCACAATGGGGCCTCCTGCTGATAAATTATAGGCTGTGGATCCGGTTGGAGTAGCGGCTATCAGCCCGTCCGCCGTGTATTGATTCAGAAATTCTCCGTTTACATATACGGAAAACCGCAGGATCTGAATGGTATTCTGATGGGTCAGTACAATCTCATTAAGGGCAATGTCTTCCGCAATCTTCTGACCCTGGCGTATAATTTTTCCTCTCAGCATCATCCTTTGCTCAATCTGATACCGATCCGCCAAAAGGGCATCCGCCATTTCCTTAATATCTTCTTTGTGCCTTACCTGGGTTAAATATCCCAGATGCCCCCGGTTAATGCCAATTAAAGGGATATCCCTGCCTGCCAAATCCCTGGCCGCCTGAATAAGGGTTCCGTCCCCGCCAATTGTAATAATACAGTCTGTCTCCCGGGGCACCTGGGATCTGTCGGTATACCGGCCGGAATCGGCCTTTACGTCATTTTGCTGTACCTTGCACAGGGCGCCATGGCGCTTTAAGTATCCCTCCACCTCTTCTACCGTTTCCCAGATACAATCCTTTTTGTTTGAGTTTGCTATGATGTAAAAATTATTCATGTTCCTCCAGGCTCTCCCGCCTTTTATGTTTCTAACTCCTGGTGGGATTTCTCCACTATTTCCCCGGGATCTGTCAATCCCCCGGCTCCGGACGGTTCCTGTCCCTCCGGACGGTTTCCCAGATGCAGCAAATATTCAATATTTCCTTCCGGGCCCCGGATAGGGGAATATTCCAGGTTTAATATGTCAAATCCAATGCTTTCTGCATAGGATATTACCATCTTGATTACCTCCAGATGGACCGTTTTATCCCTGACCACACCCTTTTTCCCCACCTTTTCCCGTCCTGCCTCAAACTGAGGCTTAATCAGGCATACCACCTGTCCCTGGGGCTTAAGGAGGGCCTTTACAGGGCCTAATACCTTGGTTAAAGAGATAAAAGACACGTCAATAGAAGAAAAGTCAACAGGCTCTTTGATATCCTCGTCCGTAACATAGCGGATATTGGTCTTTTCCATACAGACCACCCTGGTGTCATTGCGAAGCTTCCAGGCAAGCTGGCCCCGGCCTACGTCCACCGCATATACCCGCGCCGCGCCGTTCTGCAGCATACAGTCCGTAAAGCCTCCTGTGGAAGCTCCCACGTCCATACACACCCTTCCTTCCAGCTCCAGGCCGAAATGAGACATGGCCTTTTCCAGTTTCAGTCCGCCCCGGCTTACATATCTTAAGGTGTTTCCTCTTACTTCTATTTTCACGGTATCCTCAAAAGAAGCTCCGGCTTTATCTTCCTTTTGTCCATCCACATAGACAATTCCCGACATAATCACCGCCTTGGCTTTCTCCCGGGATTCTGCCAGGCCCTGTTTTACCAATAGCACATCTAATCGTTCTTTCATAGCTTTATTGCTCCGCTGCCAATAATTTTTCTACAATAGAATCGCTGTCAATCCCCAGCCCTGCCCGGAGGACAGACACATTGCCATGCTCCACATAAGCGTCCGGAAGGGATATATTGATTACCCGTATCTTTGGATAATGACGGTAAAGATAGGATGAGACATTAAGTCCAAAGCCTCCCTGAAGCACATTTTCCTCCATAGTCACAATGGTGGAATGGCCTGAGGCCAGCCTGTCCAAAAGCCCGGTATCCACAGGCTTAATAAATCTTAAATTTGCCAGAGAGCAGGAATGTCCCGCTGCCTTTAACTTTTCCCGGACGTGTTCTCCTGTGCTGACCATACTTCCTGCCGCCAAAAGGGCGATTTCCTTCTCTTCATAAAGCATCTCGCCTTTTCCATATTCTATGGGCTTTCGAAAATCTTTAAGTCCCTGGTATGCTTCCCCTCTGGGATAGCGCACCGCAACAGGCCCGTCATAATCCACAGCAAAACGGATCATGTCCTCCAGCTCCCAACGGTTTTTGGGAGCCATAACGGTCATGTTGGGGACAGGGGTCAGATAACTTAAGTCAAAGATCCCCTGATGGGTTTCCCCGTCGCTTCCCACCAGCCCGGCCCGATCCACCGCAAACACCACCGGCAGGTTCTGGATGCACACGTCATGAAGGATCTGGTCAAAGCCTCTCTGCAAAAAGGAGGAATAGACCGCCACCACCGGCTTCAGTCCTGCCGCCGCCATTCCTGCTGCTGAGGTGACGGCATGCTCCTCGGCGATTCCCACATCAAAAAAACGGCTGGGGAACTTTTCCCCAAAAGCCTTGAGCCCTGTGCCGTCCGGCATGGCGGCAGTAACTGCCACCATTTTGGGATGAGTCTTTCCAAGTTGACATATGGTATTGGAAAATACATCTGTATAGGAGGGATTTTTTTTCTTTTTTAAAGGTTTTCCTGTGGCAATATCAAAAGGCTCCACCCCATGGAAACGGGAGGGATTTTTTTCTGCCGGCCGGTATCCCTTTCCTTTTTTGGTAATTACATGAATCAGCACAGCGTGATCCAGCCGCTTTGCCTCCTTAAAAATGCGGGAAAGCTGTTTCATATCGTGGCCGTCCACAGGGCCCAGGTAGGTAATCCCCATATTTTCAAACAGCATACCGGGAATAATAAGCTGTTTGATACCGTTTTTGGTACGCTTGATTCTATCAATAATGGGCTGCCCCACTCCTGGGATCTTGTCCAGGGCATCGGTAACCCATTTTTTCAAATCATTATAACCTTCTCCTGTCCGGAGGCCGCTTAAATATTTGGATATGCCCCCTACATTCTCGGAGATGGACATTTTGTTGTCGTTCAGCACAATGATAAAGTTTTTCCGCATCCTGGCCGCATTGTTGAGAGCCTCATAGGCCATTCCTCCGGTAAGAGCGCCGTCTCCGATAACCGATACCACTTTGTAGTCCTCATTCATCAGATCCCTGGCCTGGGCAATTCCCAGTCCGGCGGAAATAGAGGTAGAACTGTGTCCGGTGTCAAATGCGTCATAGGGGCTTTCCTTTCGTTTGGGAAAACCGCTTAAGCCGCCGTATTGGCGCAGCTCATCAAAAGCATCCTTTCTCCCGCTTAAGATCTTATGGGTGTAAGACTGATGGCCAACATCCCAGATAATCTTATCCTCCGGAAGATCAAATGCCCGGTGCATGGCTATAGTCAGCTCCACCACTCCCAGATTGGAAGCTAAATGGCCGCCGGTACAGCTGATTTTGTCAATCAGAAAGGTACGGATCTCCTCGGCCAGAACGGTTAACTCCTCCGGCTTCAGTTTCTTCACATCCTTAGGGCTGTTTATCTGTTCCAGTATCATGGCGCTCCTTATTTTTCTCTGGTCACCAGCATAGTCACCAGTTCTTCTAAAAATAGGTTTTTCCCCGGAAGGGCCCGGATATCCTCTAAAGCCTCTTTAAAGATAGATGCCGCATCCTCCCGGGCCTTTTCCAGGCCTTCCAAAGTTACATAGGTGGTTTTGCAGTTTTTCTCATCACTTAAGACCGGTTTTCCCAAAACCTCCTGGCTGCTGGTAATATCCAGGATATCGTCCTGGATCTGAAAAGCAATTCCGATACGGCCGGCCGCTTTTTCCACCCTTTTTACAGATTCTTCATCCGCTCCGCCTAATACTGCGCCTATCATCATAGACGCTTCCAGAAGGGCTCCTGTTTTCAGGCGGTAGATAAAATCCAGTTTTTCTCTGGGAACCGGCTTTCCGGCCAGCTCAACATCCACCGTCTGGCCGCCAATCATCCCGTAGATTCCGGTTTTTACCGCCAGAATCCGGATGGCTTCCCCCACCCGCTCCGGACAGCAGGAAAGGGCAAAGGCCCGGCAAGCCGTCTCAAAGGCGTATACAATCAGGGCATCCCCTGCCAATACTCCCATATCTTCCCCGTAAGCTGCCCAGGTGCTCTTTTTTCCCCGGCGATACTGGTCATTGTCCATACAGGGCAGATCGTCATGAATTAAAGATGAAGTATGGATCATCTCAATGGCTGCCATAAAAGGTTCCGCCAATTCCAGTGAACCGCCGAATAACCGGCAGACTTCCTGTAAAAGCATGGGACGCAGGCGCTTCCCTCCGGCTTTCATACTGTAGTTCATGGCCTGAAAAATGGTTTTTTGATGTCCGGTTTCCTGGGGAAGATAACGGTATACAATCTCCTCCACTTCTCTGGTTCTCTTTTCAAGCTCCAGCTTAAATTCCTTCATCTCCCTGCTCCTCACTCAGTACAATAATCTGTTTTTCTACTTTATCAAGCTTGTCATTGCAAGCCTTTACCAGCTTCATTCCCCTCTCATAGCATACAAAGCTTTCCTCCAGGGAAATCTCTTTGGCCTCCATCTGCTTCAGCACTTCCTCCAGCTGGTCAAAGGTCTCTTCAATGGTGATTTCTTCATTCATAGGTTCCTCTTTCCTGCCTCACCGGCAATGCGGTCTATCTCTTCCACTTCCTCGGACACGGCTCTGATTCTGCCGTCCCGGATATGGATATTCAACACGTCCCCCGGCTTTATCTGGCGGACGGAAACTACCTTCTTTCCGTCCCTGTCCCCTAAAAAGCCATAGCCCTGGCTCAGCTTTTCCAAAGGGGACATTCCCGACAGGCGGCCGGAAATAAGGGCCAGCCTGTGCCTGTCCTCTAAAAGCCTGTCCCGGACAAGGCGGTTTATTTCGGACTCTATATCCGCCGCCCTCTGCCGCCTGTCATCCAGCTTTTTCTGAGGATGGTTCAGACTTAAACGGTAGCGGTATTCTCCTGCCCGGTAACGGTTTTTCTCCACCTGGCGCTCTACGGATCGGATTAAAGCCTCTTTAAAGGCGGCTGTCTGTTCCGCAAACTGAAGGTAATCAAACACCGCCAGCTCTGCCGCTGCCGACGGAGTTGGGGCCCGCATATCTGCCACATAATCGGCTATGGTTACGTCGGTCTCATGGCCCACTGCGGAAATTACGGGAGTTTTGCAGGCAAAAATCGCCCTGGCCACTATTTCCTCATTAAAAGCCCACAAATCTTCTATGGAGCCGCCGCCTCTTCCTACTATAATTATATCCAATCCCATACTGTCCAGTCTCTCAAGGGCCTTTACAATGCTGTATTTTGCCTTTTCCCCCTGAACCTGGGCCGGGCAGAGAATAAGCTGGACATAAGGATTTCTGCGCTTTGCGATGTTCATAATATCCCGGATGGCGGCCCCGGTGCTGGCAGTTACGATGCCTACCTTTCCGGCATATCTGGGAATAGGACGCTTGTACCGGGCGTCAAACATTCCCATCTCCTCCAGCTCGTCCCGCAGAGCTTCAAAGCGCCGGAACAAATCCCCGGCTCCGTCCAGTGTAATCTCCCTGGCGTAAAGCTGATATTTTCCGTCCCGTTCATACACATCAATACTGCCCTTGGCCACTACCTGCTGACCGTCCCTCAGCCTGAACTCAAGCCCCTTTCTCTGACCGGCAAACATAACGGCCCCAATGGAGCCGCCTCCGTCCTTTAAGGTAAAATAGATGTGGCCGGAAGTATGGTATTTGCAGTTTGACACTTCTCCCTTTACGGCAATACGGCTTAAGGCAAAATCCTGAGAAAACATGCTTCGGATATAGCTGTTTACCTGAGATACGCTGTAAACTCCCGCCATTTTACACCAGCTTTGCCAGGATTCCGTTTACAAAGGCAGGGGCGTCGCTGCCGCCAAATTTCTTAGCCAGCTCCACCGCTTCATTAATGGCCACCTTTTCCGGGACTTCCTCGTCATATTTCATCTCATAAACCGCAAGGCGGAGAATGGCAAGTTCTACCTTACCCATACGCCTGGTTTTCCAGCCTTTGGCCACCTCATCAATCTTTTCATCCAGTTCCGGCACCTTCACCATAATACCCTCTGCCCTTTTTAGAAGCACTTCCTCATCTGCCTCTTTTAGCTCTACCCGGTGCAGGATCTCGTTAACTCCCTCTGGGCTTGTCTCGTCCTCCTCCGGAGCCTGGAAATACTGTTTAAGCTGCTCTTCCTTCTCCTCTGCCTGATAAAAATCCGCACAGAACAACATCTTAAAGCAATGCTCCCTCAATTCTCTTCTGGTCATATAAAGTCCTCCTGCACTGTAAGCTTCCTATGGACTGTCTGAAATTCCCATAGGCATTTGGGTTTATTATAACAAAAGCCGTCAAGTTTCACAAGACCAGAAAATCCTATTCCTCCAAAAATGTCCGAATATTGGCAAGCACCTTTTGGCTTAACAGCACAAAAGCCTGCTTGGTCCTTCCTGCGGAAATCCCCGGACAGGATACCTGGGTCAGGTCAAAAAAGTCCCCGCTCACATCTCCGGCTGCCGCTTTGGTGTCACAGAAGAAGTAATTCCCTTCCCGGCGCACCCACTTTTCTAAAGCGGCGGAGTCAAATCCCGGGCCAATGGAAGTGTTAAAAAGTACTTTTCCGTCTCCTAAGGCATTAAATTCCTCCTCCTGGAGAAGGAGGACATTTTTATTTAGGCAGGTAAATACCACCTGACTGTCTCTTAACAGACTTTTCAAAGGCTTGTAGGCCATCCCTGCTGCCTCCGCATCTTCCTTGCGGCTCCGGCTGTAATAGGAAACTTCTGCCCCCATAAACTGAAGGGCCTCCCCGATCATCCTTCCGGATACTCCAAGGCCTGCGATTCCCACCTTTAAGCCGGTAATCTCCACAGGTTCGTCCTTCCACATAGGGCGGCCAAAGCCGTGTAAAAATCCGATAAGCTGGTGAAGCACATATTCCACCACACCTCTGTCCCCATAATCCCGGATCCCCAGAACCTGGATCCCCTGCTTTCTGGCCCAGGCAATATCCACGTTGGCGCTCTCCTCTGAATACAGGCTGCAGCACATGCCAATGTAGCGGATAGAAGGGCAGGCCTTCATTACCTCCCCGGGAATCCGGGAGGTATAGCTGACCAACACCCCGTCGGCATCGCCAATCCGCTTTATAATTTCTTCCTCACTTCCGGGAATGTCCGGATAAAAGACCACTTCCTCCGCGTATTGATACAGCTCCTTTTCCGCCTCAGGGATCAGGCTTACCGGCTCAATGGCCACTAATTTTTTAAATTTTTTCATCTCATATCTCCTTACTGGAATACTACCGGAGAGCTTACATTCCTCAGAAGGGATACCACACTCCAGGCCGCCATCTCGCAGGTGCTGGAGTAAATATCAATAACTGCTTTTACCCCTTCTGTCTCCATGGTAATTCTGTGATCATCCCCTGCAAAGCCGGGAACACTGGTAATCTTTACTCCGGTATTCTCCGCCCCGGTACTGGCAAGGGCCGTAGCTACGGCTACATTTACTTTAGTGGGAAACAGGGCAATCGCCTCGCTGGCATTTCCGGAAAACACCTGCCTTTCTTCTGTTTCCGTCATCAGGCTTTCCGTAAAAATCGGCGTACCCTTTAGGGAGCCCGGGCCTTTGTGAGTGGAAATGCCGGAAGCTGCCGGCTGGTTTTTGGCCATGCTCATAAGAGACAAGGTACGCAGAGCGTCAAAACCGCCGATGACTCCGCTGGACAGATACAGCCTTGTCCCTTCCCGGGCGGCTGTCTCCTTTAATTCTTCAAAAAGCCCGCTGTCCGCAAATGCTCCCATGGACAGCACCACCAGGTTTGCCCCCCGGGAGAGAACCTTTTTCCCGATTTCCTTTACTGTCTGAGGGTTGGCGGCCTCCGCCACAAAATCCGGCTTTAGCTCCAGAAGCTCATCCATATCCCGGCAGGCCTTACAGCCTGTAAGAGCCGCTATTTTCTCTGCAGATTCCATGGTACGGCTCATGGCCCCTATCAGATGGTAATCCTCTAAAAACCCGTCCTTCCATGCCTGGGCAATGACGGTTCCCAGATAGCCGCAGCCTACAAGGGCCAGTCGTTTCTTTTCCATAGTAAGTTTCCTCCTGATATAATAATCATGAATCGGTACGCAACGCAGGGCGTCACCTGCCATGACGTCGGAAAGGGGCCTGAAAATGCTTCGCATTTCCGGGCAGAAAAAAAGCTGTTCCGTCTCAAGTGCAAAACGGCAGCAGCTTTTTTCGACATTTTATTTCTCTTCTTCCATATTGACGCCGGCAATTTTAATGTTAACCTCTAAAACGTTAAGCCCTGTCATGTTCTCAATGGCATTTTTTACCCGTTCCTGAACCTTGGCGCTGACATCCGGAATATTGTATCCGTATTTTAAATACAGGGAAAGATCCACGCAGGCATGCTCTTCTGTCACGTCAATCTTAACGCCCTTTGACAGGTTCTTCATACCCAGCTTTCCTACAAGTTCGTTGGTAATATTGCCGGCCATAGAGTCTACCCCGTCTATCTCAGTAGCGGCAAGGCCTGCAATAATCGCCACTACCTCATCTGCAATCTGAACTTCTCCGATTTTATCTTTTTCATATAGTTTATGGGTACTGCGATTCTCTGCTTCTGCCACAATAGTTTCCTCCTATCCCGTTAGAATTAGATCTTAAAATTAGATCTATTATAACAGTTTAGACAGGGGGGGCTTCTTGGCCGGCTGTGCCGGGCAAGAAGCATCGGATGTCCATCCGATGGGGAATTTGACAGGAATTTTGACTTACAAGCAAGCTTGACATCAAAATTCCTGTCAAATTCCCCGCCGTCTCAACTGTTACGTTCTATTATAGCAAAAACAAATCTGTTTGGAAAGGTCTTTTCACGTTTTTTCCCTGTATACAGCCTGTGTCACGGCTATAACCGGGCTTACTCTGCCAGATTCAAAAGGGTAATCACAATCTGATCCGCCCCTACTTCCGCTTTGCGCTTCACAATATCTTCAATCTGCGCCCTCTGGGGATCCGTAATGCTGGAGGCATTTACCACCACGTCCACCTTATCGCTGCTGATGCTGACTACCGGATCGGAAAAGCCTTTTGCCATCAGAAGAGTCTCGGCGGCATTTTCTTTTTCCGCAATCTCCGTCAGGGCTACCATATTCTGGATAGCCTGCTGCTTGGCGGCTTCCTCAATGGTGGGGCTGTTGACAATCTCCATTAAAGCTTCCTTATTTTTCGCCCTGACCTGCTCTCTGCTTAACTGAACATTGGCTATGTAATCAGAAACACTGATTCCGCTGGTAAGAACCGCCTCCCCCGGATTGTCAAGTCCGGTCTGGGATGCATCTGAATTTTCTGTCTGGGCTCCTCCTTCTGTATTCTGAAGATTTTGAGAGGTCCCTCCTGCCGCCAGGTCTGCGGCAGCCACCGGATCCGTTCCGGTATTCACCTCTCCTGCCCCGTCCAGCCTGTCGATATCCTCTGCATCCTGATCCAGGCTTGCGATCTCCTGATACTGTCCGTCTCCGGGATACGTACCCGCAATCTGGTTTTCTGCCAGAAGGTCTTCCTCTGAGATATCCGTTAAACCGGCCTCAAAGGCCCCGCCTGCCCCCAAATCCTCTTTTCCCGCATAATTCAGATATCCGGCTGCCGCAATCATAATTGCCAGCGTGGTAATGATGATCTGGTTTCTGCGAAACAGACGCTTCATATTTAACTCTGTCTTTGCTTTGCTGATGTCCCGTTTTTTTAATTTCATTTCCCTCGCTCCTTTATTCCACCCGCTTTAACACTTTTATTTTATGAGCAGGAAGGCCAAATAATGCTTCCATGGCTTCAGAAATTTCTGCTTTTATCTGGGGACTTCCTCCTCCCGATGCACTGATAATAATTCCTGAGATTTCCGGACAAATTTCCTTTTCGATTACCGGCTGGCTCTGTCCCGTCCCCCCTGTTCCTGTCATAATTGTGGTTTCCTCCCTGTCAGACTGGGAGATCTCCCTTTGCCCTCCGCCGGAATCCTGTTCTTTTGTCACCGAGGAGGAGGTATTCTGATCCACCCGGATAACCTTTTCCTCTGAGGATTTTAAGACTACCATAACGTCCACCTCCCCCACCCCGTCTACATTTTTTAAAATCTCCTTAATCCTCCCTTCCATTTGGACTTCATATGAGCCGGCAGAACTGCCGGCTGCTTTTACACTGTCCTGTCCGCCCCAGGCCGCCGCCTCTTCTCCTCCTTCTTCCCCGGAAAGCAAACTTCCTCCCCCTTCTGTTCCCCAGTTGTCTTTTTTCTCTGTTCCCTGTCCGCTTTCGTAAAAGCTTCCGCTCCCGTCTTCCCTCTTTTTCCCCGGCATTGAAAGCAGCATTAACGCAGCTCCGGCCAGTATCAAAAGCAGCCATTGCTCTTTTTTAATCTTTCCACTTAATTTCCACATATCTTTCCTCCATTCCATAATAATCTGCAATCCTGCGTTTTAAAGCCTTTTCCTCCTCTGGCCGGGCTTTCACAGGGCTTGCAAAAGCAGGACGGTTGTCCTCCGGGGAAGAAGGTTCCCCCTCTTCCCTGGAAATGGAAATTTCTACCGGCTCTACAGGAGCAATCCCGTCTTCTTTTTCTGCCTCCTTATCTTCCGTTACTTCTATTACAATAGAAAGAATCCTTCCGTAAGAGTCTCCATCCGGATTTCTGTCTACCTCTACTTTTGCCTCTGACACCTTAACTCCCATGGCCCCTGCCATAGCCGTCACATCTTCCCCCACCTGGTTCTCATATTGATCCACCAGGGCATACAGCTGCTCCTTTTCCATATCGGAAAGCTGGCGGCGGAATTCTTCTGCTTCTTCCTGAAAAGTTATATTTTCAAACAGTAATACCAGCTTTTCATCCAGGCGAAAGGCGCCTGTCACCGGCTTTATCACCAGAAGGATAAGGATCATCCCTGCAAAAAGCCGGATATATTTCTCGTAGCTTTTCTTAGGAAGCAGGTTCATCAGTACTGTAATAAATATCAGGTAGCAGGTAATCTGCCACACCCATTCTAGCAGCTTTTCCATGGATCACCCCCCGTAATAAGTCACATTGGTAAAAGCGCAGAGAATGGCCAGGGTTACGGCAAAAAGCACCAGGGCTGTCCAAACAAGCTGGATTAAAAGCTGATGAGCCGTGGAAATCCCATGGATACAGGCTACTACCCGCTTATCGCATATTGGCTCTAAAAGTGCGGCGGCGCCGTGATAAAGAAGAGCCAGAGCTCCAAGCTGAATAAGGGGCACCGCCCCAATTGCCGCCAGGATTACCACTGCCGCTGCACCCAGAGAGTTTTTGATTAAAACTCCAGCGCCAAGAACTGCCTGGGTTACGGTTCTTGCCCCGGCTCCGATTCCCGGAACTGCTTCTATCAGGTGGAAGAGGCCCCCTTTTCCCACAGCGTCCACACAGGGCAATACCATCCCCTGAATAAGCTGAAATCCTAAAAGCAGACCTGCCATGGTTTTTAATCCCCACCGGATCACCTGACTCACCAGCTCCGTAAGCTTTGACAGGCTGTCCTCCCTGGTGATTTTCCCGGCCAGAACCAGAAGGGCATACACTTTAATCAAAGGGAGCCCTGCAGTAAGGCAGAGCCACTGAAAAATGGCAATCATCCCTAAGGTGGTCTCATACAGCGCCCCGCTGGCCATACCGGCCCCTGCAAAAGCCACTGCCAGGAAAAAGGAAGGAAGGAGGGCCTTCATAAATTCCATCAAATGTTCAAGCACTCCGGAAGCAATCTGGATACTTTGGAAAAATCCGGCTGCCAGGCAGGTAAACAGCAGCAGATAGGTGACAAAAAATCCGGTCTCGGATATCTGGCCGCTGGAAAATATTCCCGAAAATCCAGAGAACAGGGCTCCCACAATCCCCAGCAGCACTACCTGTCCCAGCAGCCGTCCCCCCGCCTCCACCTGGGAAAACAGGGATTTCCTCACCGCCTGGCCGATTTCCTCTGCCGCCTGGCCAAACTGACCCCTGGCTATGGAAGCGGCCAGGGATGTAAAAGACAGCTCAATTCCCTCCGGCTGATTTTGTCCCAAATATTCGTCAATAGAGTCCAGATTAAATTGAGAGAAATCTAAGGGAGCAGGATCCTCCTTTTGGGATTCCGGGAAAGAAGCCCCGGGCTGTTCCTCTTCATAAGGCTGGCTGCTGGAAACTACAGGCTGAGAGAAATCCGGGCCAGGTTCTGCCAGGACTGTGTCAGAAAAGGCCAGAGTCCACACAGCCCCCACGACAATTTTCCATACCGTCCATTTCCCGGGCCTGACTGCTTTTTTCCCTCTCTCCCTCATACCAAAAATCCTTCCATTGTCTCCAAAAGGGCCAGCACCACCGGCATACTCACTGCCAGAATTGACAGCTTTCCGAAAATCTCGATCTGGGTTCCGATGGAACCGTAGCCTGCGTCCCGGCAGATTCCGGAGGAAAATTCGGCCACATAAGCAATCCCGATCATTTTCATTAAAACCGTTAAATAGACCTGGTTAATTTTTATGTACTCCTGGATTTTCCGGGCTGCCTCCAATATGGTTTCCAGCTTGCCTATCCCGTAAGAAAAGATAAAAAGGCCGGCAGCCGCAGCCAAATATACGCCGTACTCTCCTTTGAGAGTTTTAAATTGAATTGCTAAAAGCACCGCCACAATTCCCAGCGCCGCCATGGTTATTACGCTCATTGATGCTCTCCTTTCCTCCCAGGAGCTGTTTTACCATGTATCCATTTTAAAGGGAAAACAGGTTTTTTATGGTCTCAAACAATTCATAAATATATGGAACCATCCAGAACAGCACCAGCACCAGACCTGCCAGGCTGGTTAAAAACGCCTGTTCCTCCCGGCCGCTGTGCTTTAAAACCTGGCAGATAACCGACACCAGGATTCCCACAGCAGCAATTTTAAATATCAGATTAACTCCCATAAATCCTCCTAATAACAAGGAATCGGCACGCGACGCTTAGCGTCTCCTGCCATATCGTCGGAAGGGATCTTCAAAATGCTTCGCATTTCCCTTCCTCCTAATTTTTAAAGCAGCGCAATGGTGAGAAACAGGCCGCCCATTACTCCTAAGCTCATATACAGGCGGCATCTCTCCCGGCTATGTTCTTTTAAAAAACGGATGGTTTCGTCCAGCTGCTCCAGGTAAAGCAAAATCGTTCTCTCCTGCATACTGATATCCAGATATCCCAGGCTGCTTCCCAGGGCTTCCAGCTTTTCCCAGTCCTCTTTCGCCAACGGAAGGTTTTTAACCTTCCCGGCCTCTTCCTGCCAGATCTGTGAAAAAGGCGTTCCATCCCTCTGTTCCAGCCGCCTGGCTGCCTCCAAAAATAGTTCTCCAAAAGGGCCGCCCCCCTTTCTCCCGGCCTGAGAAAGCCCCTCGGCCAAAGTTGCATGGCTGTACAGAATTTCCCCTTTTAAAAAATACACAAGCTGCCTTAAAGATCCCAGAAGTGCCAGACGCTGCTTCCACAAAGAGGCCAGATGCCAGCCAAACCCGGAAGCTCCTAAAATCAGGCATACTGCTCCCACTGCTTTCATAAGCTTATCCGTCCTGCCAGCCGTTTTTCTGTTCTTTTTTCTGCCGGATTTCCATACAGCAGGCTTTGATCCCTGCCGTAAACCTGAAGGACTGTGCCGGGGAGAGGAAGATTTCCCAGCACCACGTATCTGGAAAAGGTTTTTTCCTCCACCAGCCTTTTTAAGATAGGCTTTTCCTTTAAATCCTCTATGGAGTCGCCGTGAACCGTGGCCAAAAGGCGGCAGCCGCAGCTTCTGGCGTATTCGATTGCCCGAAAGTCCTCTTCACTGCCGATCTCGTCCACTGCCACCACCTGAGGGGCCATGGTTTTAATCAGCATCATCATGCCGTCTGCCTTTGGGCAGCAGTCCAGCACATCTGTCCGCATCCCCAAATCGTTTTGGGGAATCCCCTGGCAGCAGGCCCCCAGCTCAGAACGCTCGTCAACTACCCCTACTGTCATGCCGGAAAAAGAAGGCCCTCCGTCTGAAACCAGCCGGATCAAATCCCGGAGAATCGTGGTTTTCCCACACCGGGGCGGGGAAATAAATAATGTAGATTGGATTTTTCCGCTGTCCTGCAAAAGCGGCAGCAGCTTAGAAGCGCAGCCCTTTTTCTCATGGGCAATACGCACGTTTAAAAAAGATATGTATTTTAGAGTTTTTATCTGTCCGTAACCGGCTCCTGGCCTGCTCTCCAACACTGCCTGGCCTGCCAGGCCTACCCGGTGGCCTCCCTGGAGAGTTAAGAACCCCCTGCGTACCTCTTCCTCAAAGGCATACAGAGAATAGCTTCCCATATACTCCACGGTCTCCCGGATTTGAGAAGCCGTTATGGAAACCGCCCGATCTATGGCTGTCACCGGTTTTCCGGAAAGGGAGAGAAAAAATTCCTCGTTTCCCTTTACCAGAAGCAGGGGCCTTCCGGCCCTCAGCCTTATTTCCTGAATATCTTCAAAATTTCCTGGAACCTGTCCTAAGATTTCTCTTAGCTTTCCGGGAAACAAACGAAGAATTTCTTCTTTCTTGTCCATCAGCGCCTCACTCCTTTACCCTAATATATGAGGCCTTGTCTGATTTATGACAGGCTTAACCAACAGAATGTTGCCCTATTCTTGACAAACTGCCAGATAGACGTCTATACTGTTTTATGAAAGCGGGACTGATGTACCCTATAAATGTAAGGAGGATTTTATTATGGGAATTTTTGACGGCAAAGTGGCCATTATTACCGGCGGCGGCAAGGCTAAGTCCATCGGTTACGGCATTGCGGTAGCCTACGCAAAAGAAGGAGCCAATCTGGTTCTTACCGGCCGCAATGAGCAGAAGCTGCTGGACGCAAAAGAGGAATTGGAACGTCTGTACGGCATAAAAGTTCTGCCTATGCAGGCAGATGTCACCCCTGACGATGACAGCGAGGATCGGGTGCAGCATGTAGTGGATGAAACCATCCGAACCTTTGGCCGCATTGATGTTCTCATCAACAATGCTCAGGCTTCCGCCTCCGGCATTCCGCTGAGTATGCAGATGAAAGACCATTTTGACCTGGGGATTTATTCCGGTCTGTATGCCACCTTCTACTATATGCGGGCCTGCTATCCCCACCTGAAGGAAACCCAGGGCTCAGTTATCAACTTTGCTTCCGGCGCCGGGCTGTTTGGCAATGCGGGCCAATGCTCTTATGCAGCCGCCAAGGAAGGCATCCGCGGCCTGTCCCGCGTTGCGGCCACCGAATGGGGCAAGGACAACATCAATGTAAATGTGGTATGCCCCCTGGCCATGACCTCACAATTGGAAAACTTCAAGCAGAGCTATCCTGAGGCCTATGAAAAGAATCTAAAGGCCGTTCCCATGGGCCGTTTCGGCGATCCGGAGCTGGATATCGGCCGGGTTTGTGTTCATCTGGGTTCTCCGGATTTTAAATATATGTCCGGCGAGACCATTACTCTGGAAGGGGCTATGGGCCAGAGGCCATAAAAGTCTCACATCTTTCAGCAAAGGTATTCCAACTGGCAGTCAAAAGGTTCTCTTTCCACATGTTCTTTGTTTACTTCCTCTGCGTCTACGCAGCCCAAAGAACGGTAAAAGCCCTGGGTCTCCACGGCGGAGTGGGCGGAAATGTAAAGCTTTTTGACTCCCTTTTCCTTTGCCCAGGCAGCAGCTTTTAAAAATAATGCCTTTCCTATCCCTTTTCCCCGCATATCCTGGGATACATGGAGACTGGTCAGATCCAGGTATTGTTTTTCTTTGCCCCAGGCTGCTGCTTCCACGGAGGCAAAGCCCTTCAGTTCTCCCTGTAAAAATCCTCCCAGAACCAAACCGCCCTTTTCTACGGTTTTTTTCAGACATTCTACTAAAAAGTCATAATCCTCCTGACTCCAGTCGTCGATAAACGGGTCGTCCTTTATAACCCACTTTCCAGCTTCTTTTCTCCAACATTTGGTTACGATTTGGCGTCGGATAAAATGGGTGAAAAGCCGGGCGGTAATTTCATCTTTCATCAAAGACCTGTATTCAATCATGTCCATTGGGGATTCATCCTTTCCTGTTTTACCGGTTCTCATACACAATCCTCACATCATTTCCACAAACCGAAACTCTCCCGTAGCCGCCGCAGATAATAGGCATCATAGGCGCTAAATGGCCGATATCCATGTCCATAATAACCGGCACTTCATACTCTGCCAAAAGCCCGGTGACAGCCCGGTACTGATCAAGCCCCATCATCTCCTGCCCATGGCAGTAAGGCCGCCCGATGAGAAATCCTTTTACATACCGGAACCATCCTGCATGCTTCATCTGCCACACAGCCCGGCGGACAGCAAATACGTTTAAGTCACAGGACTCCAAAAACCAGATAAATCCGTCCTCTTTATACTTTTCCGTAAAATCCTCCGTCTTATCATAAACCGTCCCCAGCAGGTTTACCAGACAGTCCATGCATCCTCCAATAAGCCTTCCGGAAAACTCAAGCCTTGTCTGACAGCTGTTTTGTTCTTCTGCTCCTAAAAAGCAGCGCAGTTTTGCCGGTTCCGTAACATTATAGGGAACCAGGGGATGATCGGCATCCTTTAAAGATTCCTTCTCCCATTTCTCGTATCCTGCTACCTGACGGATCTCCCCTTTTAGCAGCCGGTAGGCATCCTCCAGGGAGGGGTGCCACGGTTCCATTCCAAAAGCGGCGGCACAAGGCCCATAGACAGCGGCTGTATCCAGCAAGGTAGGGGACAGATAGGTAAAATTGGTATTGTCGGAATAACCCATATACCATTTTGGCCGTGCATTGCGGAGCTTCTCAAAATCCACATAATCCAAAATCTCGCACATCAGCTCCCCGCCGCCGCAGGAAATCAGGATCTGGCTGTCCGGGCTTACATAGCTGTCCGTCAGCTCCTTTCCGCAGCTCTTTGGCGTACTGCTGATCCCTATTCCGGAAGCTTCATAGCAATTGGGGCCTAAAACCAGGCTGTGGCCCTTTTCCTTAAAAATTCTCTGCCCGTTTTCAAAGGCTGTCCGGTATGGCTCAGTGGCGCATCCGAAAGACGGGGCTACAAATCCAATGGCCCCATTATCTGTTAAATATTCTGGATATCTCATAGTTGTCTCCTTATTCTACGCTTTAATAGCCCACCGCATTTTGGTGGATTTGGCGCGGCTGTTGGCAGCGCACTCCTTTGCGGAGGGGCGGATCACTTCCCTGGAAATCTCTCTGTAAATCCCTTCTTTATAGAAATCTTTAAAGGACTTTTTCACCAGCCTGTCCTCCCCGGAATGGAAGGTAAGGATGGCGGCCCGGCCTCCCGGCGCCAGCACATGGGGAAGTTTCTCCAAAAACTGGTACAGCACCTCAAATTCATTGTTAATATCAATCCGGAGAGCCTGGAAGGTTCTCTGGCAGGACTTTTTTACCGCCTCCCGGCGCTGGGCTTCCGGAACCTTTTCAAGGGCTTTTTCAATGACCTCCCTCAGTCTTCCGGTTGTCTCTACAGGCCGGCCCTTTTTGATCTCGGTTACAATGGTTCTGGAAATTTCTTCTGCATAGGGCTCGTCGGAGTTTTCGGTCAGCATCCCCAAAAGCTCCTGCCTGCTGATGCTTTTCAGCCGTTCTGCCGCAGAAATTCCTGCTTTCGGATTAAGCCGCAAATCTAAAGGACCGTCATTTTTATAAGAAAATCCCCTCTCCGGATTATCGATCTGCATGGAGGACACCCCCAGATCCGCCAGCACAAAGTCAAAGGTTCCATGCTCTTTGGCCAGTTCATCAATATTCGCAAAGTTTAACAGCCTGACTGTCAGGATCTCCGGCCCGTAGCCTTTCAGAGCCAGGCGCTCCCTGGTTTTTTCCGACTCAATGGGGTCTACGTCCAGTCCGTAAATATGGCCCCGGCCATTGAGACATTTCAGCATCTCCAAAGTGTGCCCGCCGTATCCTAGAGTTGCGTCAATCCCCTTTTGTCCCGGCTGAATCTGAAGAAATTCTATAATCTCCTTTACACAGATAGAAATATGCATCCCCGCCGGGGTACTCCCTTTTTTCATAACCTTTTCTATGGTATCCCCGTATTTTTCCGGCTGATGCTCCTTATACTTCTCATTAAAATGTTTTGGATAAGCACCGCTGTAGCGGACGCGGCGCTTGTGAGTCCCTTCCTCCTGCCGGTTTTCCCGGGATGCCGGAACATTCTGTTTTTGACTTTCCTGGTTATCCATGAGTTCTCTCCTGTCTTGTTTTTACTTTTTTTCTTCTCCCGGCGCTTACTTCCTTCTGCTTTTTTAACAAATCAATCAGTCCCGGCTCACAGCCGGCTTTTACAATAATAATACCCTGATTTTTAGCCACGAGAATATAAAAATTGGTCCTGGTTTCCAGGATTCGAAATATATCTTCGTATTGGAAGCGTGAAATTCCTATAGAGCTGGTAGTTTCAAAATGATCTTCATAAAATCTGCTGTAAGTAACCGTCCCCTGAACAGAACGATTGGACTGGTATACTTTTTTTGACTGAAACCTTAGTACCAAAGGAAAAATAACCGGAACCATAAACGCCATTCCCACAAAAAGAAAGTCCTCCTGAAAATAAGCCAAAAGACACAAAAGCCCCATCATAATTCCCATAGTCCAATTTAAATGATTAACTTCATATTGAACTATCCGGTTAAATTTCTGGTACTCCTCTAATGTATATTCTGTTTTCGCTGCATACAAAAGCTGCATATCCTATCCTCCCTTGATCCGCGGACTTCCTGCGCCTGTTTCAGGAATCCGGTTTAGCCGATTTTATGGCATACCGCAACATCCCGGACTAGTACCTTTTAAAATCCCTTTTCCTTCAGCTCTCTGACCAAATTTACATAAAACTCCCGCACATCAAAATCCGGAATATTTTCCCGATTCAGATCAATCATATCCCCATGGGAGATTCCTCTCTTTCCTTTGGTAGTTAAAAAGGTAAAGCGTTCTCCCCAGGAAAAGGAATCCTCTGCCACCAGGCCGTCGTTAGGCCCATCAAAATATTTCACCAGGTCATGGGAAAAATTTAAGGGAAAGCGTCCTTCTGACGCTGCGTTTAGGCGGGAACCTACGCTCTGGTAATAGACGCCTCTGACATCCTTTACCTGTTCGTTAAAGGCCCTGCAATTTGACGCAGTCAAATCTGTAACTGCCGCCAAAAAGTCCGGATTCTCATCCCCCAGCTTTTTTAAAGCAGCATTGTATCCTGCCGCTACCTTTTCTTTTACTCCTTCCGGTATTACCCCTAACAGATAATCTGCAAATACGCAGCCTCTGTGGGGAGTATTAATGGTAGTCAGGGACGCCACATACTCTCCCATCCCCAGCTTGCTGACAGCATAACGGCAGTCCAGGCCTCCTTTGGAATGGGCGATAATGTTGACTTTATCTGCCCCGGTTTCCCTTAATATCTCCCGTATCCGCGCGGACAGCTCCGCTCCGCTGTCTGCCACAGAAGCTGCGGACTGATGTTTTCCATAGTAGATATGCGCCCCATTGGTTTCCAGCTCTCCCGGGATCCTTCCCCAGTAATTCAGATACCGGAAATCCCGAAAAAACACCCCATGTACCATAAGAACAGGATACCTGGTCTGACAAATCCTGTCTGGCTTTCTCCTTCGGTTTTCCAGGATTTTCCCACTCTCAAACCAGCACTCTTCCAATGCCAAGCGGAGGAGCTTTCCCAGCACAAACAGATTCACCACCGGAATCCAGCCGCACAGCAGCCCTATTACCCGCCATTTAATGCCGATTTGGGCAGAACAAGCGTAAATCCGCAGGATCCCATTCCAGAAAGTAATTCCTTCCAGCAAAATACAAAGAAACAGGTTTCCTATCCAGAGCCCTCTGTGGCCGGAAATCAATTCCGGAAGCCATGCCAGCATATATGCTGTCGTTCCTGCCACGGATATTAAAAAGTAAATCAGCAGCTCGCATCCGCCAATGCAAATCCGATGCCTTCTCAAAGGAATTTTCTTCCTTTCCCACTGAGGTATTATCTGGATCAATGCCAGTCCCAAAAAGGCGGCGCAAATTACCCAGGTGTCCAAATATTCCTTTAAAAATACAGAATTCGCTGCCGTAAACACAATGGCCCCACCGATCATTCTTCTTATGTATCTCATAGATTGGCCCAGATTTCTTTCTCAAAATATTTTTCTTTTATTGTACCACAGGCTAACGTTGAAATTCAATCCGGAAATTCGGCAGTTGAGGCGCGCGCTTTGTCTGCCGGGGATACTTGCGGTTTTTTTCCATTCCAATTATACTAAAGCTGATATAGAAAATTTGCCGGAGCCCATAAGCTCCTGCCAGCACCTAAGAAAGGCAGTCCAGGGTATCGATTATGAAAAAAGGGTTATACCGATTAGAAGTATATTATAGGCAAAATGCAACAGAAAGCGAAAAAGAAGTTTTGCGGTATCTGATCAACAACACCAGGGAAGCCGTCCAAATGGACATCCATACCATGGCCAAAAAATGTTTCTGCAGCCCTGCCACCATCATTCGGATCTGCAAGAAAAACGGTTTTTCCGGTTTTAAAGATTTAAAACACGCCTTACAAAATGATATTAATTTTTCCAGTCAATTAAATCAGATAAATTTAACCTCATCTGCAGATGAAAAAATCCCCAATATGGTTGCAAAGGTTTTAAACGCCAACATATCCGCTATCCAAAATGTCTATAATTTACTGGATTTTGAGGAATTAAATCAGATTATCATGCTGCTTCTTTCCGGCCGCTATATCTATCTTTACGGAATCGGCGCAAGCTTTCTGGTAGCCAAGGATTTTCAGCAGAAATTTGAGCGTATTAATAAAAGAACCTTTTTATACGAGGATATCCATCTGCAGCTGGTAAGCTCTACAAATTTGGAAAAGGATGACATTGCCATTATTGTCTCTTATTCCGGACAGACAAAGGAAATCATTGAAATTACAAAAAACGTAAAGATGTGCGGCGGAAAAGTGATTGCTATCACCAAATATGGAGCCAGCAAGCTAAGCTCCCTCAGCGATTATAATCTCTTTGTCCCTACATTGGAAAAGCCTTTGCGGGTGGGCGCAAGCTCCAGCAGAGTATCCCAGCTCTCTGTTGTGGATATTCTATATAATACCTATATCTCTTTAGAAAAAGAAAAATCCATGGAAAGAATCCTTTCCACCAATAAGCTTTTAGAAAAAACGGAAGACTACCCTCAGTAGACAAGGGCACACACGCCCCCTTGTCCACTGAGGGTAACCTTTTGTAACAAACCCGGATTTTGCAAGGAAAAAGTTTCATGCTTAGAAATAAAGTTTCATATTAGTCTTAATATGTTGTAAATAAATCTAAAAAAGTTTATAGTGGCCTCAGGAGGTAGATGAACATGATCGATTTAAGCAAAATGTCAACAGAACAGGTAAATCCCAACACAGCAGAATTCAGTTCCATGAGTATCCGCCAGGCCATTCAGGTATTCAATCAGGAAAATTATCATTCTGTAAAATGTATTGAAGAACAGTTTGATGTCCTGGAAAAAGTGATTGAAATCACCAGCCAGGTATTGGAAGACGGCGGCCGGATTATCTACATGGGGGCCGGAACAAGCGGGCGCATCGGCCTTTTAGATGCGGTGGAATGTCCGCCTACATTCGGCGTTGATTACAACACGGTAGTGGGGCTCATTGCAGGAGGCGATAATGCCTTTGTCAAAGCTGTAGAAGGCGCGGAAGATTCCAAAGAGTTTGGGGCACAGGATTTAAAGAACATCCATCTAAGCTCCGGGGATGTGGTAATCGGCCTGGCCGCAAGCGGAAGGACTCCCTATGTAATCGGAGGACTTGAATATGCAAAGGAAATCGGGGCAAAGTGCTGTGCAGTTGTCTGCAATAAGGACAGTGAAATCAAGAAAATCTGTCCTCTGACCATTGAGGCTCAGCCGGGTCCCGAGGTACTCACCGGATCCACCCGCTTAAAAGCAGGCACCACCACAAAGCTGATTCTTAATATGATCAGCACAATCAGCATGGTCCGTATCGGAAAAATCTACAAGAATTATATGGTTGACGTAAAAATGTCAAATGAAAAGCTAATCACGCGTGGAACCAATATCGTTTCGGCTGTAACCGGCTGTTCCAGAGAAACCGCCAGAGAAGCTCTGGACAGGTCAGAAGGCGGAGTAAGAACTGCAATCGTAATGATTTTACTAAACTGCGGAAAAGAAGAAGCAGAAGCCGCATTGAAAAAGGTAAACGGCCGTATCCAGAATCTGGTTTAGGAGGAACATATGTCTAATTTAGATCTTGCGAAAGTACTTGTGGAATTGTTAGGCGGCAAAAATAATGTTACAAAAACCGCTAACTGTATGACAAGGTTGAGAGTAACCTGCCGGGACTCCGCTTTGGTCAATACGGAGGAAATCAAAAAAACCGAAGGCGTTTTGGGATTGGTAGTGGAAGGAAATAATTTTCAGATCGTTTTAGGTCCCGGGAAGGTAAAAAAAGTCACAGATATCTGCATAGAAGAATTGGGACTTCCCAGAAATATCGGCGATTCCGGCTGGGAGGCAAATAAGGAACAGATTAAAAACGCTCAGAAACCAAGTAAAATAAAAGATTTTATGAAATTAATTTCTGAGATATTTGTTCCTATCATCCCCGCAATTATTGCAGCCGGATTGTTTAACGGATTCGGAAGCCTGTTAAGCCAGCTGATTGCCGACAGCGTTGTTTCCGGTAATTTCTTTGTGATGCTCCAATTAATTCTGTCACTGTTGGGCAGCGCATTTTTAGGCTATTTCGCCATTTACACCGGAATCCGCGCGGCTGAAGTATTTGGCGCAACCCCTGCCTTTGGCGGCATTATCGGTGGAGTCAGTATCGGATCCAATATTGTAGAGATCTCTAAGATGATAGGACTTTATAATGAGGCAGTGCCTTTGGAATCTGTACTGACCACAGGAAAGGGCGGCATTATCGGCGTCATCCTTGGAGTATGGATTTTATCTGTAGTGGAAAAGAATATCCGGAAACGAGTTCCCGATGTTCTGGATCTTATCGTTACTCCTTTTACTTCCCTGTTGATTTCCGGCATTATTTTCATCTTTATTATTATGCCAATAGCCGGCTTTGCAAGCGACGGGCTGGTTTCGGTTTTAACCCTTATCATTAATTCAGCCAACCCGGTTATCCGTATTATCAGCGGATTCCTTCTGGCCGCATTGTTCCTGCCCATGGTTTTATTGGGCTTACACCATGGCCTGATTCCAATTTATGCAGTGCAGCTGGAGCAGATGGGAGGCGTATCCCTTTTCCCGGTGCTTTCCATGGGCGGCGCAGGTCAGGTAGGCGCTGCAATCGCAATCTACTTCCTTGCAAAAAAAGCAGGGAATAACCGGATGAAGGCAGTCATCGCCGGAGCTTTACCTGCTGGCTTTTTGGGAGTTGGCGAACCCTTGATTTATGGCGTTACCCTTCCCATGGGCAAGCCCTTTATCACCGCCGGAATCGGAGCCGGATTTGGCGGGGCATACATTATGCTTACCCAGGTTATGGCAAACGCATGGGGCCCCAGCGGCCTTGTGGCAATCCCTCTGATGCAGGGCGCATCCGGAATGATGAATTTCCTCATTGGACTGATAATTGCCTATATAGGGGGATTTGTGGTGACAAAGTTATTGATTAAAGACAGCGATCTGGCATAAAGTTGCTGAACAAAGCCGTGTATGTTATGGTAGTTTTGGTTTATCCTCCGCCATGGGCTGCACGGCTTTTATCTCATCAGGAGAAATCGCCTCTCCTATTTTTGATGTCAATTCAGCTTTCTTTTTGCTTTTTCATACACGGAATCTTGTAGATGTTCTATAAATGTGCTAAGCTGAATGCAACAACAACCGCAATTTGTGAGGTATCAGCGATGAAATATAATAAAGTGATAATGTTAAAAAATGGTATTGAATGCTGTTTAAGAAATGGAATGGAATGTGATGGGCAAGCTGTATTTGACAATTTTAATTTGACACATGGAGAAACCGATTATTTACTTACCTATCCAGACGAAAATTGCTTTGATATTATGCAGGAAAGTCAATTCCTAAAAGAGAAATCTGAAAGTAGAAATGAAATTGAAATAGTTGCCATAGTCGATAATGTAGTTGTGGGAACCGCTGGAATTGAAGCAGTAGGGAAAAAATATAAGATACGACATCGTGCCGAATTTGGTATCAGTGTTGCTAAAGAATTTTGGGGGCTGGGAATTGGACAAGCGTTAACTATAGCGTGTATTGAATGTGCAAAGGTTGCGGGATATGTCCAGCTTGAACTGAATGTGGTTGCCGACAATGTAAGAGCATTGTCCATATATAAAAAAGCCGGGTTTGTTGAATATGGCAGAAATCCTAAAGGCTTTAATTCTCGATTAGCAGGATTTCAAGAAGTTATTTATATGAGATTGGAATTATGATAGACATATAAATAATATATTTTTGTAGTAAACGGTAAAAAATGAAGATGTTGCAAAATAAAATAAGGCGGACATCTGCCAATGGAAGACCACCTTATTTTGCAACATCCCCTTCAACCTTTACTGGCATGATTGGATAAAAAGCAATATTTACATGAAATCATCATGAGGAAATACATAGCGCGGCAATCCTTTAGAGTGCTTTCCGTACTCAATTGCTTCTGCCGGACAGCGGCAGATACACGCCATACAGTGGGTACAGTTGTGACCCCAGACAGGTTTTCCGCCTGTAAACCCGATATTCTTCATGGGACAAAATCCCACACACTTCTGGCAGGAAATGCAGGCCTCTGTGACATAAAACTTCTTGGAATGGACAAAAAGCGGGAGGCCGTAAAAAATTCTGTGTCTATGGGAAATAAAATTCCTCTGATAAGAGTCTGATATGTATAATCCTGCTGTCGATTTTGGGAACATTTTATTGTCGATTACTTTTTCTATTAATAGTATAACCATTACTTCATTTTTTATACAGGTTATTTGGTTTTTTTGCATCAAAAATAAAAGCATTGACTGACTGCTTTTTTCGTGGGCTCTGCCCACACCCGGCCTCCGGAATAAGGCTGGATTTTTTTGGCAATACTATCAATGCCGACGGAATAAGGTATTTGTCAGGGTGGCCCGTGTTTGGACATGGCCGCCCTGGCTTTTTCCTTTTATAAATGCTGTGTCAGCCGTTCCCCGTACAACACGATCAGCTGATTTAATACCTGATCCCATCCACGGTATCTCTGCG
>CAJTOL010000001.1 GCA_910577645.1 uncultured Lachnospiraceae bacterium | reverse complement strand
CCCCCCTCTAAGCTCATTCCCCCCTCCAAGCCCATTCCCCCCTCCAAGCTCATTCTCCCCCTCTAAACTCGCTCTCCCGTCCTAACTCCGATCCCCCATCTTCCCCCTAATCCGCCCCACCAACACAGGCGTAATCAAGCTGGTTACCAGAGACGCCAAAGCGATCTGGGCCACTGCAGTTTCCACATAAGGCTCAAAAAACGGATTGGCAGCTGCCGCCATCCCCGGCGCAGTGGCAGTAAAGCTGGCAATAGCGCTCATAGCCGTAGCCACCAGTCCGTCTCTTTTCAGGATAAACCGCTCTGCTGCATATAAGGGAATCCAGGTCAGAAGATAAAATAAACCTGCACACAGGATACCACCCGCCCCCGCCTTCATAGCTGCTATTAAATTGATACTGCCTCCCAGGCAGAATCCCATAAAAGGAAGAACCAGAGTACAGCCGTTGGAAAACAGCCGGCGTATCTCCCCGTCCAGGTTCCCCAGCAACATTCCCAGAAAAAACGGTATTAATATAGAAAGAACGCTGTTCCAGTCCATACCATAGCCGGAAGCCAGATTAAGCGCCATTACCGGCGCAATGGGCATTACCAGCAGATTAAGCAGGCTGAACACGCTGACTGCCGTAGGATTATCGGTCACCAGGGCAATATAAAGCCCTGGATTGGTACTGGCAAGCACTGCCAGAAAAGCCACCAGAGAGATCCCCCAAAATCCGTCCGGGCCAAAAAATCTCTGAACAATAATACTGGCAGCTGCCATAATCAGGATTTTTAAAAGGCACAAAAGCCCGCCCACCTTTACCATCTCTTTCACCTGCCCCACCATACACTGGGTTCCGGAAAAAAACAGCATCAGTCCCACTGCATACATAGTGTTAGTATTGGTAAACAGGGCTTCCGTAGCCCCTCCGATCCGCACTAATTCCGGGCAGAAGGTATTGATTACCGCTACAATCATCATAGGTACCAGAAGAAGACCTCCCGGTATTTTTTTTATCCAGAGCAGAACAGGAATTTGTCCCCAGGCTGCACTGCCATTTTCTCTGGTTTCTTTTTTCGTCATAAGCCCTCACTCTCCCTACAAAAAAACCGCCCCTGCTGCATGTCTAAACTTTTAGAGCAGCCGCAGGTGTGCGGTTTCCAATTTTCAAAATGATTGTTCTCTTAGTTGTCCCACCAGGTAGGTTCTACCGGATTGCTGAAGGTCTCGCCAGACACATCCTCATCATTTATCTTTAAAATAATGCCATTGCTGCCGGTCTTATACTTGGTTCCCTCCGCGTCACGAACCGTAGTGTTCTTCACTGTACGTCCGCTGGCATTTACCAGGTAATTTTTACTGGAGCCGCCGGTGTTCAAGGTAATGGGCATATATTTGATTCCGCTGTCAGCAACCTGAAGCTTGCCCATATAATACAGACTGCCGTCTCTCACACCGGTGTAGCCTTTACCAGAGTCCAGAAAGAAGTATTCTGAGACAAATCCGTCCGCCTCTTCCACCTTCTGCTTGCCGGTAAGCATTGCACAATTCCGCTTGTTGCTGCCGAAATAGTATGCCGTGTATTCTTCTCCGCCAGACCCTGTGGCAACCTTCTGAAGGCCATATACCGGATTACCTTTCTCATTAAACAGGAATGTTAACCCCTTAATCCGCATCAAGTCCCTGGATGTAGCCTGTCCTGCCTCCGGTCCAACCTTGGGAGCTCCGTTACTGGTAAAGTAAAACCACTCCACCTCTCCGTACTTGTCAAATTCATCCGGCGCCTCCAGAGACAGCCAGGTATTTACAACCGCTTTTCCATTCTCATCGTAATACTTATAGCTATCTATAGAAGAATCCCCTTTTACGTTGCACCAGCCAGTCTGCATCTGTCCATTGGAATCAAAGCAATAGTAAGAGCCATTGATCTTTTTCTCCTGGTAGTCGGAACCATACATATTTTCCGGAATCACCTTCTTGCCATTGCTTCCAAAATAATACCAATAGGTTCCGTCTTCATTTTTGGTATCAACCGGTTCATTTTTAGCCTGATTATAATAATCCTCATAATAATTGTCCTCAGGCGGGGGCAGCTTCTGCCAGCCGGTAAGCATAACGCCGTTTTCATCTGTATAATACATATCATTTAACAGCCAACCGGTAAGCATAACGCCTTCATCATCAAAATAATACCACTTGCCATTAATCTTTTTCCAAATTTCTTCTACCCGCTTGCCATCGGTATTAAAGTAATACCATACTTCTCCGTCATGAAACCCGGACGAAGATTCTAATTTCAGCCATTTGCCGGAAGCCATAACGCCGTTTCCGTCTACATAATAAGTGTCATCTACCCAGGTATTGACAGCCATGTAGCCCCTTCCGTCAATGTAGCGCCAGAGCCCGTCTGCGCCCTTGCGCCAGACATTGGTTTCTCTCCTGCCGGACTCATTATAATATTCCCAAGCGCCTCCGGATGTTTGCTGCCAGCCTGCTCCGTAAACAGTCAAAGCACTGCCCACAGAAAGGGCGGCCCACAGTCCTAAGGCGGTTAATCCTATGCGCTTTTTCAAAATCTACCACTCCTTCTCTGAATCGTACAAAAAATATTCCTGTACAGCAACATTTTTATTTATTGTATCAAGAATTTTCTAAATATTCAACCTTTATAATCTTTCATTTATTATGGTTCACGTTTTCTAAAGGACAAAAATGCCATTCTCTTGACTCCCCCCGCCCCGTTGGGTATAATATGAACACTTGGCGAGGTACTTTCGAGCCTAGTGTGAATATATGCCCGACCACTTAGGGAGGTACTTTCCAGCTTAGTGGGAGTGGTATAATATGAACACTTAACGAGGTATTTTCGAACCTAATGTGAATACATAAACAAAGAAAGAGGATATATCTATGTGGATTGCAGGTAATTGGAAGGATTATCAGGTTATTGACTGTTCCAAAGGAGAAAAGCTGGAAAAGTGGGGAGATTACCTTTTAATCCGTCCCGATCCCCAGGTAATCTGGGACACTCCTAAAAAGGAATCCGGCTGGAAGCATCCCAACGGCCACTACCACCGCAGCAGCAAAGGGGGAGGTCAATGGGAATTCTTCAATCTGCCCCAGCAATGGACTATTTCTTATGGCTCTTTAACATTCAACCTAAAGCCATTCAGCTTTAAGCACACCGGCCTCTTTCCGGAGCAGGCCGCCAATTGGGACTGGTTCGGCGAAAAAATCCGCACTGCCGGCCGGCCTGTAAAGGTTCTCAACCTGTTTGCCTACACCGGAGGCGCTACCTTGGCCGCTGCCGCTGCCGGAGCTGCAGTCACCCATGTAGACGCCTCCAAAGGCATGGTAGGCTGGGCAAAAGAAAACGCAAAATCCAGCGGTCTGGAAAACGCCCCTATCCGCTGGATCGTTGACGATTGTGTAAAGTTTGCAGAGCGGGAAATCCGCAGAGGCAACCACTATGATGCCATTATCATGGATCCCCCGTCCTACGGCAGGGGGCCAAAAGGGGAAATTTGGAAAATCGAGGACTCCATTCACCCCTTTATTAAGCTTTGCTCAAAGCTTCTATCCCGGGAGCCCCTGTTTTTCCTCATCAATTCCTACACCACCGGGCTGGCTCCTTCTGTCCTCTCTTACCTTATCGGCACAGAAATCGCCCCTGTCTTTGGCGGCCAGACAATGGCTCAGGAGGTAGGGCTTCCGGTTTCCGGAAACGGGCTGACACTGCCCTGCGGGGCATCCGGGCGCTGGGAAGCTTAATATTATTACTATTCTTCTAATCCAAAAACGTAACCACCTTACAGGGAGTTCTGTAATCAACCGGAGCCAGGGTAATGCCTGTTGCCGGAGTGCTGGAGTGGATTACCTGCCCGCCTCCTATGTACATGGCAACATGATTAATATAGTCTCCGCTGGCATAGAACAACAGATCTCCCGGCTGCATGGCTGACTGTGAAATCTCCCGGCCTTTCGCCGCCTGATCCCTGGAACTGCGTCCAATATCAATCCCAAAATGCTTGTACACGCTCATAGTAAAGCCGGAGCAGTCGGCACCGTCTGTCAAACTGGTGCCTCCATACACATAAGGATTTCCTAAAAACTGTTTTGCATAAGCTACAATAGCAGTTCTGGTTGCCGATACCACCTGATCGGATGCATTTCCTCCCGGGCCATAAGAAACGTTGGGCCCTGACACATTCTCTGTAGCTTTAGAGTCTGACGTTCCTGCCGGTGCGGCAGCGCCGGAGTTTGGAGGAACGGCGGCAGAAGTTTCTTTTGCCGGTGTCTGGACAGCAGGGGCTTCTGCCGATGCATTTGCTCCATTTCCGGCCGGGTTGGCAGCAATGGTCCCGTTGACTCCTACCGGAGCCGTAGTGGAAGCCGGCCTGGAAGCGGCAGTTGTTGCAGGAGGTGTCCCTGCCTGACCGGAGGACGGATTCTGTCCCGTTTCGCCTGACTCTGTCTTAAGAACTGCGTTAAGCTGATTGATTGCCGCTTCCGCCTCCTGCCTGCGTTTCGCCTCCTCTGCTTTTTGGGCCGCTTCCTCTTCCAGAGAAACCGCCTGCTGAAACTCCACAGTAGTCTTTATATAATCCATTGACACATAACCGGTAAGGTCCGTATCCACAGCCAGTTTTGCAAAATTATTTTCTTCACCCAGAACCTCATAACGCGCCCCCTGGCTCAGAGAGGTCAGAGTCTGACTGGTTAAATTCGGTTCTGCCCGAAGCCGCAGAGACGCGGTATTAATGGTGGCGTATTCTACGCCTACCTCCTTGGCCAGTTTCTCCGCCTTGTCTCCGGTTACGAAATACTGCGCTTTTATATATCCGGAAACGCTTCCTGACTGAATATGATACCAATCGCCGCCTTCCCCGGAAACTGTCTCTAAAATCGTTGCCGCACAGTTGTTATAAATCTTGCCTACAACCTGGCTTTTGGTATTGGCTTCCTTGCGGACGTTGACATACCCGCTGACTTGAGAAACCGCCACATTTTCATAAGGGCTGGCCTTTGCGGAAACAGCAGGGGCCGATTTTTCTGTTACAGTAGCCTGCGGCTCCTCCAAAGAAGCCGTTTCCTCCTGGCTGTTCCCGTCTTCCGGCGCTGTCTCCAAAGAAGGCTGGCTTTCTCCGGATTTTTCAGAAAGTTCTTCCCAGCCATCCGCCTTCTTCTGGGCACGGCTGTCCAGCTCCTCTGCCAGAGTTTTCTGTGGTTCTTCGTTTCTTGTATAATAATTGTTCAAGGCTACAGATATCCCGGCAATAGGCGCTTCCGTATCCGGATTCATAGAGGCCAGCGCAGGAATCGCACCCATATTGGCCATACAGATTACGCTGGCAATCAGTACCTTTTTCCAATTCTTCATCCTATTTCCTCGTTCTAGTTTTCCATCAGGTAATGTTCTACACTGGTTACCGCGTTGGCTCCGTCTGCTGCAGCCGTAATAATCTGGCGAAGCGGCTTGGTCCGCACATCCCCGGCCGCAAAAATACCCGGACAGGTGGTTCTGCAATCCTCGCCGGCCTTAATATAACCGTGATCCATCTCCACCAGCCCCTCAAAGGCCCGGCTGGCAGGCGTAATTCCCACCGCAACAAATACTCCGTTTACCGGTATCTCTCTGGTTTCGCCGCTTTTTACATTTTTTACAGCCAGGGCTTCCACTCGATCCGTCCCTGCAATTCCATCCACAATCGTGTCCCAGACTACCTCAATATTCTCCTTGGCAAAAACCTGCTCCTGCAGGCTCTTAGCTCCCCGGAACTCATCTCTTCTGTGAATTAAATATACCTTTTCACATATGCGGGAAAGAAAAATCGCGTCCTCCAACGCCACGTCGCCGCCGCCGATAACTGCGGTCACCTTTTTTCGGAAAAACGCTCCGTCACAGGTGGCGCAGTAGGAAACTCCCATTCCGGCCAGCTCTTCTTCCCCAGGTATCCCCAGCTTTCTGTGGCTGGCGCCAGTAGAGATGATCACGGCTCTGGCCTCATAGGTTTCGTGATCGCAGATCACCCTCTTCACACTGCCGCCGTCCTCAATGCGGATCACCTCATCCTCCGCAAACTGAGCCCCCAGGTTATCTGCATGCTCCCGGAATTTGGTTCCTAAATCGTATCCCCCTACTCCCGGCATTCCCGGATAATTATCAACTTCATAGGTAGTCAGCACCTGCCCTCCGCTAACCATACCTTTTTCTATTACAAGAGTATTGATTCTGGCTCTTTCCGCGTAGATCGCCGCCGCCAGGCCAGCCGGCCCGGATCCTACAATCACTAAGTCATATATCTGCGCCATAGATCTGTTCCATCCTCCTAATATAATAATGAATCGGCACGCGCCGCTTAGCGTCACCTGCCATGTCGTCGGAAGGCATCCTAAAAATGCTTCGCATTTGCCTTCCTCCTTACTTTTATTCACTCTTCTATTCTTAATCAGTATAACACAAGTCCTTACCATAATTCAAAACATTTTCTTACGATTCTGTTACAAGTTCCGGCAAATATGGTATACTCTTTTCAGGAGGTAATAATTTATGGCACAAAAAACTGTATTGGTAACCGGCGCTTCCCGTGGAATCGGAAAGGCCATTGCAATTAAATTCGCAAAAAAAGGCTACAACGTAGCCATCAGCTGTGTCCGGAGTAAGGAGCGCCTCATGCAGGCAAAAAAAGAAATTGAATCCTATCAGGTTTCCTGCCTGGCCTATGTAGGCGATATGGGGGATATGGCTGCCTGTGAGGAATTATTTGAATTAATCCGCAAACAATTTGGCTCCCTGGATGTTTTAGTTAACAATGCCGGAGTCTCCTACATCGGACTTTTGCAGGACATGTCTGTTCAGGATTGGGACCGGGTTATCCACACAAATTTAAGCTCTGTTTTTAATTGCTGCAAATTAGCCATTCCCGGCATGGTTTCCCGTAAGCAGGGGAAGATTATTAATATTTCTTCTGTTTGGGGAAATGTAGGCGCTTCCTGCGAAGTAGCCTATTCAGCCACCAAAGGAGCTGTCAACGCCTTTACCAAAGCCCTGGCAAAAGAGCTGGCCCCCAGCGGCATTCAGGTCAATGCCGTGGCCTGCGGAGCCATTGACACGGAGATGAATCAATGGATGGACGAATCAGAGTTTATCACCCTGGTAGAAGAAATCCCTGCCGGGCGGCTGGGGAAAGCAGAAGAGGTGGCAGACTTAGTCTACCACCTGGGATACAAAAATGCCTATCTGACCGGGCAGGTCATCGGGCTTGACGGCGGATGGATCTGACCGCCTGTTATTGAAAGTTTCTTCCATAACAATAGTACACAAAACACATATCTGCAATCAGCATTACGCCGAATACCAGAATCATCAGCCAGGTAGCGGCATTTGCAGCTCCATTTCTCCACAGGACAGACAACGACATAATGCTAAAGATTAGTACCGGCAATGCTGCCAGAGAAATCGCTCTGTATTTCCGGTACTTTTCTTCTGTCATCTCCTTGGGGAAATAGTCCTCCTGGTGGATCATTTTACAGTGAACCACAATTCCAAACCGGGAGGATGTGCGGTAAGCGTGGTATTCTACTCCATCAATCATCAGATCCGGAGCCATGCCTTCTTTAGTAATTACCATATTCCGGTTGTTCTCTTTGGCATATTTTAGCAGCTCCTGCGAAAATTCTTCCGGAGTATCGCAGCGCTCGTCCGGCATAAAGGAAAATTCCCGGTCCATCTCAGCCTTCATTACCGTTATATAATCATCTGCAAACTGGACAAATACAGATTTGGACTTCTCTTCGGCTTCCATTTCCTTCAGATATAAATCTTCATCTAAATCTGCAAGTTGGGATTCCCGAATTTTTTCGCAAAATTCCAAAGCCGCCGTTACAGTTTCCCGTTCTGTCTCCAGGCGGATTTTTTGAAGGGCAACCGCATCCTTCAGAGTCGTCTCGCCGTTTAACAGCCGCTTAATATCCCCAATAGGCATCCCTAATTTGCGGAAAAGTTTGATCAGCTTTAGCCGCCGGATGTCCTCCTGGGAATACTCTCTGTAAGAGTTCTCCGCTCTTCTGGCCGGAGCCAGCAGGCCCTGTTTTTCATAATAGCGGATATTTTGGTTGGTAATACCGGTAATTTTCTCAGCTTCTTTTATGCTCATCATAGCAAAACCTCCTACTTCCCATTCTATTATGTGTTTCTTTAGCCGCATTATAAGGGTTATAGTTGGTATAATGTCAAGAAATTCTTTAAAATTTACTTCCTTTTCTTACGGATCACCTTATCCAATGTCTGATAAAGTTTATCCACCTCCACAGGTTTTGATAAATGCCCGTTCATTCCACATTCCACGGATTTTTTCAGATCATCATCAAAGGCATTGGCTGACATGGCAACGATGGGGATGGTATGACAATCCTCACGTTCCATGCTTCGGATCGTGCGGGTGGCATCCAGTCCGTTCATCACCGGCATCATAATGTCCATCAATATTACATCATAGGTTCCCGGCTCCGTGGTTCGGATTCTCTCTACCGCCTGAGCTCCGTCATAAACGCAGTCTACCTGGAAATTCCGTTCCTCCAGCAGGCTCCTGGCGATCTCGGAATTCAATTCATTATCCTCTACTACCAGAATATGACATCCGTCAAAAGACAGCTCCTCTTCCTGTTCCTCCGTCTCTACGCTTTCTCCCAGCTTTAAAGGAATGGAAAAACTGAAGGTACTGCCCTCCCCCGGCTCGCTGTCAAGGCGAATATTACTTCCCATTATCTGGATCAGCCGGCTGCTGATAGAGAGCCCCAGGCCTGTTCCCTGTTGTTTTGCCGGATTTCTTTCAGAAGCTTGTTCAAAAGAGCGGAACACTCTGTCCTGATCCTCTTTGGCAATTCCGACTCCTGTATCAGACACGGCAAAATAAACAAGAACCTGCTCCCCGCGGTTTTCCATCTCCCTTACCGTCAACGTCACCCGGCCTTTTGCCGGAGTAAATTTCACCGCATTTCCCAGCAGATTGATAAGCACCTGGCTAATCCGCATCCTGTCCGCCACAAACCAGTTGTGCGTCAGTTCTATTGCCTGCACAAAATTAATATCCTTTCCCGCTGCCTGAGGAGTAATCAGCTCTTTGATAGTATCCAGCATTTCGTAGATATTGAAATTAAACGGCTCCAGCCGCATCTTACCACTCTCAATCTTAGACATATCCAGAATATCATTTATCAACCCTAACAGGTAATCAGAAGAAGACTGTATTTTCTGCAGGCAGTCTATGATCCGTTCCTCATTCTGGTTCTTCTGCAGAGCAATAGCTGTCATACCAATAATACCGTTCATGGGAGTACGGATCTCATGGCTCATACGGGAGAGAAATTCTGACTTGGCCTTACTGGCAATATCCGATTGCTGTTGGTTTAACTGACTCTGAATTACGCTTCCAAGCTCCGCAAGATTTTGATACTCTTCCGGATCCTCCAAAAACTCTTTCTCAATGCCAAGAATACAAATATTTCCCATATAGCTTCCACTGTCATACATGGGAAGCAGAATGCCCCGGCTCCCCTCTCTCACGTTTAAAAAACACCGGATGCTGTTCTGGCGGCTGTCCTCTTCCGAAAAATATCTCACTTCTTTTTGTCCCAGCCAGTTGAAGAAAGTTTCTTTTTCCTCCTCCTTGTATTTCCTTACATTTTCTGCGGTGTTTTCTCCGTCTCTGTGCCACTGGTATGCCAGATAGTTGGAGTTAAAGTCTGCCCGCAGAATAGACACCAGAACATCTTCAGCCTGATAGAGCCTGCCAATTTTACGTATCATCAGCATCATCTGCGCCGGGAAATTGTCCCCTCTGCCAAACAGATTCAGCACTGTAGATACCAGGCTCACATCCTCGCCATAATTCAGGGTATTGATCCTGCGCCCCTGCAAAGCAGGCAGTTCCTCACGTTCTTCCACAGGAATATCCTCATAAAAGCTATAACGCCCTGTCCCCCCAGAGAGGGCCTGGCATCTGGCCTGCTTTGCCATGCGGGCCAGTTTCTCTGCATCTGCCCCTTTTTCTCCGCAAGCCAGACCGGCATAAACATCAATCCGGAATTTTTCGGCTTCGAAATCGTTCTCTATCCTTTCCAGCAGCTCCTTTATCAATCCTTCCGCCTGATCTCTGGACTGGCCTTCCAGCCACATAACAAGCTCGTCTCCGTCAAGCCGCAGCGCCACAGTCCGACATCCTGTAGCTTCTGTTATCTGCCGGGCGCTGCCGCGTATCAAAACTCCCATCTCCTCAAGTATCATATCTCCAAACACAATACCGTTCTTTTCATTTGTCTCCTTGAGGTGATCCAGAAACAGGCTGACCATAACTCCGTCCCATCTGTTTCTGCGACATTCCCTGACAGCCTCCATACCGGCGCTGAATGTATAAAGGCCGGTAACTCCGTCTGTGATATTTTTCTTAAGCTGCTCTGCCTCTTTTTCCTTTTGTTCCTGAATATCCCGGATACTTCCTACTATCTTCCATCTTCTTCCATCTGTGTCATAAACCGCCTTTCCTGCCAGAGCCACCCACAAAAATTCCGCATCCATAGGCCATTTCAACCGAAACTCTACGTACAGCCTGTCCTCTTTGCGCTGCATCACTTTAATGGCTCTCTCACGGTCTTCCTCATGAATATAATCAGGATTGATAAAGCCGCTCTCAAATGCTTCACACTGCCACTGTCCGCTCATAGTTTTATGGTTTACAATATCCAGTGTATAATTCTGAAGATTATAAGAAAAAAAGATATCTTTTGAGGATTCCAGCGCGATTCTGTAGCGTTCCTTCTCTTCCAGAAGAATATTTTCTGCTTCTTTCTGCCGCTCTGTCAGATCTTTTACCACATCATACAGGGCATCGATTTCCAGAATATTGGAAACCTCAAACTCCTGAAGCCCCTCTCTTCCCCTGCTGATACTCTTCATCAAACGCTGAACCGGCTTTGTCAGATGCTTTACTAATAAATAAATGCCCAATACACCGAATACCAATCCGATTAAAACTGCCGCAACTACCCAAATATAAAGCTTGTGTCCCATCCCAAACAGCTCTTCTTCTGTATTCAGGCCAAGAAGCACCCACTCTGTATTTTTATAAGGCACATTATTGCTATAAATTTTCAACGGGCAGACCACTGCATAAGTCCCCTGGCCATCCAGCCTGACATCCTGAACCAGAAAAAGGTTATCGTAACTGGTTTCCTTCAGAATAAATGTGCTGTTCATAGACCGAATCCGGTCATAAAGAACCCCTTTTCCTACCAGAGGCATATAGCTGTTGTCATTTTCCCGAACCGCCAGCATATACCCGGACTGCTGGGATTCATTTAATTCTGCAACCGGAAAGTAATCATACAGTTCTCTGACAGAAATCTCCACTCCCAGGACACCATATACCTGTCCTTCATACCGAAGGGGAAGCGAATATGTAATCATTTCATAAGAGTCAGACGCTCTCTTTCCCAGAAAGAAAGGCGGCGACCAATAGCCCAGATCTTCTGTATCTGCGTCCCCATATTCCTCTCCTGCTCTCCAGGGTTCATAAAAATAATTATCCGAATCGTTTTGTCCCTGTCCATCCATGTGGAAACTGGTAGTCCAGTTCGTATCCAAAGGGATATTCCATTTTCTGGACAGATATTTACTTCCACGCTCCAGCAGAAGATCCGTATAGTTTACAGAATTTGTATTGGGGTCAGAGTCCCTGATAAAAAATCCGGCATAGTCTTCTTCACTGTACATATCCTTTCCTGTCAGGATGAAAAATACTCCGGTCGTGGAATTACTCTGCAGCACATCCAGACATTCCGGAAAAAGCTGCTCTAAAAATTCGCTCTGCATTTCCTCCAAAGCGAAAAATTCCTCCAGCCCCACTTCCCTGCTTTCCAAAAACTCCTTCAGCTTCTGGTTGATAAGATCCTCCTCCAGGCGGACAGAAGCCCACCGCTGGATCATATCATTTTGCAGAATCACTTTTCTGTTTTCCACCAGCCTGCTCATCATACTGCTGGAATATTCCTGCAGCATTCCCCCAATTTTTCTGACCACCAGAGTACCGATAATGATCATACTTTGCATCAGCATAATCATAATCAAAGGAACCAGAAACATTCTGAATATCGTTAATTTTTTTCTTTTTTGCCTTTTATCTTCCATTTCATTCCTGCTCGCCCACAGCATCATTCAGTGCATTACAAAAAGAAGTATACCATTCCTCAAAAGCCTTGTCTGTAACAAACGGCGCCGACGCTTCCTCCAGGTTCTTCCCCTGGCTAATCGCTTCTACAATTGCCTCCCGATCTCCGGCGGCTTTATCTGCAAGATTATATTCCAGCACTTTTCTGGCCGCAGAACCATTTTGAAAGCTTTTATTTGTATACAGTGTCATACCTTCCAATTCATCAAAAATAGTAGTCAGGCAATCATAGGTCTTAGGAGCCACTTCCAGCTCATACTTCTCAATAACCTGATCCAGCTTTTCCCGGCTGCCTGCTTCCTTCGTTACCGGCAAATAACCGGAAACGCAGCCAAACTGCAGATTGTGTTCCACCTCTGTAAACCATTTTAAAAATTCCACAGCAGCGTATTCGTGCTTTTCATCTGATTTGCCAACCACCATGCCAGCGCCCTGCTGTACGGCATAATGCTCGCCGCCTGCGAATACAGGCGCTGTGGTCACAATATAATCAATCGCATGACTGCCGTTGTCAAGCTCCACCTGGTCAGGGAAATACATGGCAGAAGTGGTGGAACCCGTATAAGCCAGGAGATCTCCCGTTTTTACATCATCAGAGCGGAAAGAACCATAAGCCCCAAAGTACCCTTTCACCATAGGCACATAATAATTTTCCCAAAGACGCCTTATCTGCTCCTTTGGCAGATTCAATGTCACATTCCCGTTCTCTACCTGAAAGATCTCTACCCCCAGCTGCTGCATCCCCACCACAAAATAATTTGCTACAGCATCTCTTCCGTAAAATGCCTTTCCATCCTCCGGTATATCAGGGGTTTGGCTGTCCGTCCACTCATAATAAGCCTGAGCAACCTTCGTTACCCCTTCTATCGTCTCCAAATCCTCCAATGAAACACCGGCTGCCTGGGAAAAAGGCTCCCAGTCTGTCCTGTTGATCATCATAATCTCTGTGGACTTTGCCGTGGGGAAAATTCTGAGAGTACCGTCAGAAGCAATGCATCCTTCCTCAATATAAGAATCCACGTACTTTTCCAGTTCTTTCTCGTCGAGATAATCGGACAGATTTGCCAAGGCCCCTGCCTGTTCCACCTCATAGGCCGTATCTGCGTAAGAAGAAAAAATGTCCGGCATAGGATCTGCCCCTACTTTTCCTCCGATGGCATCTCTCACCGCTGTCTCCAAATCGGAAACGGAGCCTTGGGAATAACCCTGAACATATATCCCTTTTTCCCTGCCTACAGTGGTGTTAAACTCCTCCACCAGAGAATCAAAGGCCGCCTGCTGGGAACCGTTATAGTAATGCCATACTGTTAAAGACACCGGATTTCCGGGATCCAGAAGACTTTTATTTCCACATCCTGTCAAAGAAAAAGTCAATGCTGCCGCAAGGCATATACGTTTTGTCAATCTCTCCTTCTCTTTCATGGATTTATCTCCTCCTTTTCCATCAATATCTACTATTCTAGCATATGCTCCCAGTATTTTCAATCTAACTGTCATCCCCTTTGTTTTTATTGTTACCATTCATAAAAGGGCGGCAAAAGCCGGGTTGTTTAGAACGATGTGGATACTGTACAAAAAAACCATTGTATCTCCGCCAAAATACGAATCTACAATGGTTGTATCTACTGCCGCCAAACCGGAATTATGGAATTTAACAGTCTGATTTCTCATTCCTCTTATTCATGATAAACTGCTCCAAATTCATTTTATGGTTATATTTTATGGAAGCTGTTTTATCCTTTTGTATAATGATTTCATTTATATCAAGGCCATTCAGTGCGGCAATGGCAACAGCGTAATGTATCACATCCGCCAGTTCATTACCCAGTTGAGTCTGTAAATCCTCACTGCCAGACTGTTTTCTTCCTGCTTTTTTATTTAGAACTTCGGCCACTTCACCGATTTCTTCCACAAGTTTCATAAATAAACCCTGGTCGATTCCGTCATCCCTGTAACAGTCAAGCAAATAGGCTTCCAGTTCCGCTATCATCACTTTCATAATATAAATTCCCCCCGAAAATTCCGATTGAGCAATCGGTATAACACAGCGCCTTTCATCCGGGAATCAAAAGCGGGCCCGTTAAACTGCACGAAGAAAACCAATAATCCGAACCCATCCCTATAGGAAACGGATTCGGATTATATGGTTTTACTGCGGGTAACAGGACTTGAACCTGCACGGTCTCCCACCAGAACCTAAATCTGGCGCGTCTGCCAATTCCGCCATACCCGCATAAAACCTGATTTTTATCAGGCTGTTATTTTAGCTGGGCTAGTTGGATTCGAACCAACGAAATGCAGGAGTCAAAGTCCTGTGCCTTACCGCTTGGCGATAGCCCAATATAAAAGAAAAATGCTTAAAAACCGCCAAGCTTTGGCTTAACGGTTTTATTAAGGTGGATACAGGGACTCGAACCCTGGGCCTCCAGAGCCACAATCTGGCGCGCTAACCAACTGCGCTATACCCACCATATGCTCTGCGCTGCTTTGCAGAGAGCGAGCCTGAAGGGATTCGAACCCCCGACCCACGGCTTAGAAGGCCGTTGCTCTATCCAGCTGAGCTACAGACTCATGTTTGACCCCCACTGTTGTCAACGTCCATTATTCTACCATAGCTTATTTAAAAAGGCAAGCACTTTTTTTCTTTTTCAAAATATTTTTCCGCCTTTTCAGCAGGTTTTCATACAAAGGACCGCCTCCCGAAATAAAGAGAGGCGGTCCTTCTATCATTTCACTATTTCCATTTTTTATCCACAAACACCCAGAACCGGTACATCAGATATCCCCAGGCAAAAAATAATCCAATCAGCACCACCATAGGAACATGATTTTCATAATGATCGGGAAGGAAGTATTTCTGCCATCCAGGTATATCGGTATAGTAATATTGTCCCGGGCCAAAATCAATCCCCGGCACATGGCCCATACCTTTTGCCATTATGTATATCGCTGTAAAAACCGCCGCCAGAAACAGGATCACTCCTGCGGCACACACGATTTTCATTGCTTTTTGGGATTTCGTTTCTGTCATCTTCATTCACCTGCTTTCTCTGTGCAGTGGACGGCTGCCTGGCCCATTATCCCGGGAATTAAACAGTAATATTGGGAATCGGGAAGAAGCGGCCGCTTAACAACATCCATGCTACAACAAAGGTCAGAACCAGATTAAAGGTCTGTCCGATGATGTAAAGCACAAACGGCTTACCTCCCTGGAACTGTTCAGCCATCTCCTTAAAGTTGGTCTCAAGACCAATGCAGGTAAAGGCCAATGCAAAACACCAGGTCTGGAATTCCTTTAAATCAGAAAGGATAGCAGCAGTAGAGTCTACGCCGATGGTTCCCTGGAATACAAAAGAGAAAAACAGGGATGCGCCAATAAATCCTAAGATAAATTTGGGGAATCTGTGCCAAATTTCAGAAGCGCCCACAGTGGTTCCGCTGGTTTTGTCTACCTTTGTAGTAAAGAAAATTGCTACTGCAAATGCCACAAAGCCAATTAAAATATTCTGAATCATTTTTACCAGAGCAGCAACCTGTCCTGCCAGTTCGCCTAATGCGTTGCCTGCTAAAACAACGGCTCCGGTAGAGTCTACGGTTCCGCCAATCCATGCGCCGCCTACCATAGGATCCATAGCAATGACTCTACAGAATAACGGCATACCAACCATCATTAAAACAGTGAAAATCAGTGAAATACCAACCGCGAAGGTTAAATCGGTTTTCTTTGCCTTGCAGGCTGCTGCAGTGGCAATGGCGGCAGAAGTACCGCACACAGAGGTGGCGGCAGAGATGGTCATAACCATTGGCTTATTGTCCATCTTTAAAATCTTGGTTCCAAGGATCCACATAAAAATAATAACAACAGGAGTTACCAGCCATGCGATGCCAAGACCGTAAAGGCCGAACTTCTGAATATTGGAAAACAGAACGCTGGCTCCCATCAGCACCAGGCCCGTTTTAATGTAAAACTCTGTCTGGATAGCCGGCTTTAACCATTCCGGAACTTTTAAAACATTGGAAATCAGCAGTCCAATCAGCAGTGCCCAGAATGCATACTCTAAGTATTTGCTGAAGGTAACCTGAGAAGAAATCAGACGAACCAACGCAGTCAGCGCAAATACGCTTAAAAAGGCAATAAAGTATTTCTTTGCATCCTTCCCCATCAAATGGTTACATACTGCAAAAATGATTGCCAGAGCCGCAAAGGTTACAATCAAGCCTGTCCAGGTAGTCACACAGGCCTCACTTCCGTCAAAAAACCGGACGATAGAACCACTCTCTCCGCCCCACTTGCCAAAGGTAACGCCCTTAAACCGGAATGCGCCGCTGATTACGCCCACAGAAGCAATTGCAATTACAATAAATGCCCCCCAAATGGACAACCAGTCTTCCTTGTGCAGCAAATCGGACATGTGAAATTTTTCCGCTACTACTACATCATCTTGTACTTCTGTCTTTTTTGTTTGCTCTTTCATCTTTTCCCCTTTTCTTGAATTTGCTAAAACTTTAACGAACCGTGGACATTATAACATAAGTTAATTCTTCTGTCTACAATGAAATGGATAATTTTTTAACAAAAAGCAGTTTCTTTCTGCAAAGAAAAGATAACCGGAAATACTCAAAATACATATATACAAAAATAGCGGAATCCCCTATGAACTCAAAGGGGTTCCGCACAAATAAAAAGAGCGGGTGATGGGAATCGAACCCACGTATCCAGCTTGGAAGGCTGGTGTTCTACCATTGAACTACACCCGCATAATAAAAATATAAAGCTTTTAATAAGGAATACATCGGGGTGACAGGATTCGAACCTGCGGCCTCCTGGTCCCAAACCAGGCGCTCTAGCCAAACTGAGCCACACCCCGTCTTACCTGGGAACCTGCCGATTCCTTGTCACCTCTCGGCGACGCAAGAGTTATTATATCCTATGTGCTCTCAAAAGTCAACTATTTTTTTAATTTTTTGTTTTTTTATTTTTCTGCCAGGTATTCTTTCTTAAAAGGCTGAAAACAGAACTCTGAAAATCCCACAAAACGCGTCAGCGGCGCGTTCTGCCGGATACTTCATAATGGAAGGGATTCAGAGATAAGCTTTCCAAATTCTCTGCCAATGCTTTCTTAATCTCTTCCGCCGCCTTCACCATTCTGCCCCTATATAGCGAAGATCCACATGGATGCGGCCGCTTTCATCCAGCTCCATAATCATATAAGAAGGCTTTCTGCCTTCCTGGCGTGGAAATGACAGGCTTCCCGGATTTAAAACCACCAGGTCATCCTTTACGTCGTAGCAGGGCCGGTGAGTATGGCCAAACATCACCATGTCTACCTTTCTTTCTACCGCTTCCCTTTTGATAGTCTCTGTACCCAGAGATACGTTATAATAGTGACCGTGAGTCAAAAGAACCTGGTATTGGCCGATCCGGATTTCCCGCTCTCTGTCCAGGTCAGAAAAGAAATCGTTATTTCCCCGTACCATCTGTACCTCACATTCCGGATTCAGCCATTCTGGTATAAACTGCTCACTGCCCTCTGCATCTCCCAAATGAATAAACATGTCAATGGGCTTTACCTCTTCCAACACCTTTTTCAGATTATCATCCTTCCGATGGGTGTCGCTGACAATTAAAATTTTCATCACTTTTCTCCTTTGTACCTTTTAAAAAGCTCTTCCTTCATAGCCCTCAAAGCCTTTCCCCTGTGGCTGATCTGATTTTTTTGTTCAAGGGTCAGCTCTGCGCTGGTAACCCCGAATTCCGGGATATAAAGAATCGGGTCGTAACCAAACCCCTCATGACCGGCCGGTTCCAGGGCAATCCTTCCTTCCATGGCGGCTTCCGTGTGAATCACCTCTCCTGTAGGGAGAACTGCGGCAATATCGCAGACAAACCGGGCCGCCCGTTCTTCTCCCACCGCTCCTTCCAGCCTTTGGATAATGTTTTGGTTCTTAATAAGGTAGGAAGTGTCCTCCCCCATATACCTTGCGGAGTAGACTCCCGGCTCCCCGCCGATGTAGTCTACCACCAGCCCGGAATCATCGGCTAATACAATGCCGCCGGTGCACTCCCAGACTGCCCTGGCCTTTATCTCCGCATTTTGTGCAAAGGTACTGCCGTCTTCCAAAATATCCGGATTCGCCCCCGCCTCTTTCATAGACAGAACCTTCATCCCCAGATCAGCCAGGATCATTCGCACTTCCCGCATTTTTCCTTCATTGCCTGTGGCAAAAACTATGGTTTCCTTCATGGTATTCTCCTCGTATATGCTTTTAAGCAGACATTACATTCCATGGTAGTCTCAGTGCGCTGAAAACGGATGCCGTCATAGCTTAAATATCCTTCTCCGTCTGTAATGTCCACTGTGCCCGGAGACGAATCAGCCTGATATTCGATAGCAATGGGCTGAACGCTGTCTCTGGTAGTCAGTTTTACTATCACAGCAAAACGCTGGCCTTTTTCAATTTCCATAGGCTGGCTGAAATCAATGGTATAGTAGCCTGCATACTTTAAAGATCCCTGAGCCAGCAGCTGCCGGCTTTTAAACTCCGGCGGCCAGGTCAAGTCTCCGGCATCCCCAGCCTCAGGCTCTGAAAGCCCGACCGGCCCTGTCACTCCATAGATCTCATACCGGGTGTCCGGCCCTACGGCGTAAAAGCCCGCCGCCGCCAGAAGTTCTCTTTCCTCCGCCTGATACACATTGGCCCCGTAAGCAGTATCAGAGCCGTAACCGGCCTGGCCGGACCAGCCGCACAGATCCGTTTGGTAAATTTTGTCGTAATTATTCTTATCATCAATCCTGGTATATGTCAGGTTAATCTGTCCCATATTGGAGTCATAATAGGATACATAAAAATACCCTTCGTCCCCAAAGGATTCCCCCCAGCTGCTGACGCAAAGGAAAGCTCCGTCCCCTGGCGGCGGAATGGTAAAATTTTCTTTTGGATACTTATCGTCCCATCCCATAATCACTGCATCATGGTTTGGTTCTGCATCCCCATTGTAATAATATGCCCGGTTTTCTTTTTGGTAATAGGCAGACTGGCTCTGGGAATTTTTCAGGGATGTATAAAGGGAACTTTGTACTCCTCCGTTTTCATAAACCGCCTGTTTAATGGCCTGCAGATCTCCGGCCGGAAGGATCTGAACCTCCTGCAGGTGTTTAACCGCAGTAAGCCCTTCCGGGGAAATACCGTCATTATAAGGATCCTCTTCTTCTGTAACCGGCCCCTGCCAGGCCAGAAGGTATGCAAGGGACATGGTGTAGTCTCCCCCGGCATTTTGCCCCATATGAAAGCTGTTGCGAATGGACATGTGATCTTCCGAAAAGTCCCAGTTTTCCTCCGGCAGCAGCGCAGATTCCAGGGCGGTAAGAGAGGCAAATGCCCAACAGGTTCCCAAATCCTGCTGATCTTCTACCTGCGGAGCCCGTCCTTCCTTTCGGGAATCATAGACAGACGGCAGGGGAATCGTGGATTCTGCCTGTAGTTTCCCTATGAAAGGCCCGGAGCGAATTTCTCTCGGCTTTTCCCTTCTGCTTAGTCCAAAAAAGACTGCCAGGGCAAGAAAAATCAAGCCTGCCAAGGCTGCTTTTCTATATTGTTTAATCACCGGCACCTTCTGCTTTCTTTATAGGGCTGCCATCCCGCCGGGGAGGCCTTGGCCCCATAAACTGATAAAAATATGTTTTCATCATTCCATTATAAATCTTTCGGTTTTTATCTGCCCTGCGGCCAATAGCTCCTTCTGCTCCGGCATAAGCCGTAATCAGATACATAGACCAGGAATCCAAAGCCCTGTAACGCTCCCCGATTTCCCGGTACAGGGCCGGCAGATTCTCCTTTTCCTCAATTCTCTCCCCGTAGGGCGGATTAGAAATAAGGAAGCCATACTTCTTGGGATGGCTTAAAGCGCTTATGGGCCGTTGCTGAAAATGGATCAGGTGATCCACTCCGGCCGCCTGGGCATTGGCTCTGGCAGCTTTTACAATATCTCCGTCAATATCATAGCCCTGGATGTCTGTCTCCACAGATCGATCTACCAGATCCCCTGCTTCGTCCATAGCCTGATACCAGTGTTTTTTCGAAATCAGGCCCTTCCATTCTTCTGCCAGAAAGCTTCTCTCCATCCCCGGCGCAATATTGGCCGCCATCATAGCCGCCTCAATGGGGAAGGTACCGCTTCCGCAGAAGGGATCCACCAGGATCCGCTCTTTGTTCCAGGGAGTCAGCATCAAAAGAGCGGCAGCCAGGGTTTCGGTAATGGGAGCTTTGCTGGTCAAGGTCCTGTAGCCTCTTTTATGAAGAGACTCTCCACTGGTGTCAATGCCGATTGTAACCACGTCCTTCAGTAAAAATACCCGCAGCGGGAAGCTGGCTCCTGTCTCCGGAAACCAGGTGATGCCATAATGGGATCTCATCCTCTCCACCATGGCTTTCTTCATAATAGACTGGATATCCGACGGGCTGAACAGCTTGCTTTTAATGGAAGATGCCTTGGCCACCCAGAACCTGCCGTCCTGAGGCAGGTAATCCTCCCAGGGAATGGCTCTGGTTCCCTGAAACAGCTCCTCAAAGGTAGTTGCAGAAAAGCTTCCCACTTTTAACAGAATACGCTCTGCTGTACGCAAAAATACATTGGCCCGGCAAATTGCCTCTTCATCTCCGATAAAGGTAACTCTCCCGTCCTCTACCTGGGAGATTTCATATCCCAAATCATAGATTTCTTTTTTCAGCACCGCTTCCAAGCCAAAGTGGCAGGGTGCAATTAATTCTATTGTTTTCAACTGATTATCCTCTTTTCAAATAAATGCGGCTTTTTATAGCTCCATCTGCTTTACCACATCTTTATCCAGAGAAAAAATGGTAAAAAGCGTATCCTCTAACAGTGCATATGTGTTAGGGTTTCCTCCCTTGGGAATGGAAACGGAGCCGGGGTTCAGCACCGTAATCGATTCTGTCCTTTCCGCTTTTAACAGGTGAGTATGGCCGTGAATCAAAATATCCCCCGGCATCATGGGAGGCAGATTATCCTGATTATACTTGTGTCCATGGGTAGCGTAAAAAGTTTTATTGTTTAAGGCCAAAAGTGCATAGTCTGCCAGAATAGGGAATTCCAGCACCATCTGATCTACCTCAGTGTCACAGTTTCCCCGAATGGCGTAAATTTGATCTTTATACTGGTTCAGCATGGCAATTACCTGCTTGGGATTATAGTCTCTGGGCAAATCATTGCGCGGGCCGTGGTACAGGATATCCCCAAGAAGTATCAAACGGTCCGCGCCGGACTGCCCGTATATTTCCAAAAGCCTTTGGCAAAAATAAGCAGATCCATGAATATCAGAAGCAAACAGTACTTTCATCGACGGTTCTCCTAATCTTTTTTTGTCTCGTGGTTTTATTTTATAGCCAAGGTCTAATCTTGTCAATTCCGAATCATATGAGCGCCTCTGTAATAAGTAATTCCACTCATTACCGACGCTGCCGGAATTCCTCTCTGGGCAGCCATTCTGGCAGCCTGAAGGCTGATGCCGCCTCTGGCACAGTAAAAAATCACAGCCGGTCCCGAGGCCAGTTCCGGCAGCCGGCTGGCTAAATTGGAATAAGGGATATTTACTGCCCCCCGGATATGGCCCGCCTGGTAATCAGACGGTGTCCTCAAGTCCACAAGCTGCATGGGAATACCGGCATTTAACCGGTACTCCAGATCCCACAGGGAAATCATGCCTACGCCCATCTGCTCATCTCCTTGTCTTTCCTGTATAAGTATAGTATATTCAGGCAGGGCAAGAATGTCCATCTGATCTCCCGCTGCCATTTTCAGGCACAGAAAAAGAGCCTGTCACGCATACGCGCAGCAAGCCCTTCTCCTCTTTTTGTCTGTTTCTAAAATCTTCTGCCTGTTAATTTTCCGGCTTAATCTCTGCTGCTGTTTTTGCTGGAATTCTTGCTGGAATTCTGGCTGTTGTTCTTACTGGAGTTGTCTGCTTTGTTTTTGCCTGAGTTCTCCGTATTGTTGCGGCAGTTCTTAGAAGTGTTGTCTTCCATATCACGGTAGTTGTTGTTCATCGTCATAACCTCCTAACTAATTTTTGTTACGAGGTTAGTATGGCTCTTCTTTCGGAAAATATGCAAAAATTATAGGGATGCCGCAAAACGAAATCACAAGCTCTTTGATTTCATTTTGCGGCATCCCCGCCAAAATTATCCCAGCACATTAACAATCCGGACCGGAGTGCGGTAATTCCAGGGAGAAAGCTTTACTCCTGTTCTTTCTGTGGAAGCGTGGATAATCTGACCGTTTCCTACATACATTCCAACATGATTAATAGAGCTGCCGCTGCCGTAGCAAATCAAATCGCCCGGCTGCATCTGAACATCCGTAATAGCAATTCCTGCGCCGGCCTGACCTCCAGAGGTTCTGGGGAGGGAAACGCCTGCGCCATTAAGCATAACAAAACTGGTAAAGCCGGAACAGTCTACGCCGGTTAAAGGATTGCTGCCGCCATAGCGGTAGCTGCATCCCAAAAACTGCATAGCGTAGTCTACTACCTTCTGTCTCCGGTTTGCCGTGTTTTCTCCGCTCCTGGATTCTTCCAGGCTAGCCGCCGCTGTTTCCGCTGCCGCCGCCAGCTCTTCTTCCCCGGCGGCTTCCAGCTCTACCGCTTCTTTTGGGGAAAGATAACCTTCTTCTTCTCCGACTTGTATTTTCAGCCAGCCGTCCGCTGTTTCCTCCATCAGCGGAAAGCTGTCATCCATTTCTGCTTCCATAAGGAGCTCTCCGTTTACCGGATCTGTATTGATAACCGCTGATTCTCCTACTACTTTAACTAAATACTGGGATGTCCCGGTTCCCGGCCCGTGCTGAATAGCTGTGGTATGATTAACGGTTCCTGCAAATGATGTCATAGATGTAGCTGCAAATACTGAGCAAAAAGCGAAGATTCCTGTTGTTTGTCTTAATGTATATTTCATATGTACTCCTAATAATAATTACACTTTTGTCTTATTTTGTTACGTAATTGTTAACTTTATTACAAGCACATTATAACTCTTCTTCCATTTTGTGTCAAGTGTTTTAAAAAAGCAAAAATATTAGGGCTGCTACAGGAAATAATCCGTGTGCAGCCCCTTTTCTATACAAAATATTACAGGGATGTTGCAAAATAGAAACAACAGCCTTTCATGCCAAAGAAATCAGGTTGTCAGAATTTTCATAAACTCCTGTCCGGTAATGGTCTCCTTCTCCAGCAGACAGGCGGCCAGCTCATGGAGCTTCTCCTCATTTTGAGATAGGATATCCTTAGCCTTCTCATATTGTTCTTTTACGGTGGCAATAACCTCATCGTCAATTTCCTTGGCAGTCTCCGGCGAACAGGCCAGAGAAGCGTCGCCTCCCAGGTACTGGTTGGTTACGGTTTCCAGCGCTACCATGCCAAACCGGCCGCTCATACCGTACCGGGTCACCATGGCTCTGGCAAGCTTGGTGGCCTGTTCAATATCATTGCTGGCTCCGGTGGTAATGGAATGGAAAATCAGTTCCTCCGCCGCCCGGCCGCCGGTAAAGGTGGCAATTTTATTTAAGGCTTCTTCCCGGCTCATTAATACTCTCTCCCCTTCCTCCACCTGCATAGTGTAACCCAGTGCGCCGGAGGTTCTGGGAATAATAGTAATCTTATGCACCGGGGCTGAATGATTCTGGCAGGCCGCCACCAGGGCATGGCCGATTTCATGATATGCAACAATCTTCCGCTCTTTTTCCGAAACAGCGGCATCCTTTCTCTGATAGCCTGCAATGACTACCTCCACGCTTTCCTCTAAATCCTCCTGAAGCACCACGCTCCGCCCCATTCGGACTGCCCGAAGAGCCGCTTCATTGACAATATTGGCAAGCTCTGCGCCGCTGGCCCCGGAGGCTGCCCGGGCTACCGCATTAAAGTCCACGTCGTCTGACAGCTTCACCTTGCCGCCGTGAACCCGTAAAATCGCTTCCCGGCCTTTCATATCCGGCAGCTCCACCGGAATTCTCCGGTCAAACCTGCCGGGCCGCAGCAACGCCTTATCTAAGGATTCCGGCCGGTTGGTTGCCGCCAGAATCACCACTCCTTTACGGCCGTCAAACCCGTCCATCTCTGTAAGAAGCTGATTTAAAGTCTGCTCTCTCTCGTCATTTCCGCCCATGCCGCCTGCGCCGTCCCTTTTCTTTCCGATGGTATCTATCTCATCGATAAAAACAATACAGGGAGCCTTTTCGTTAGCCTGCTTAAACAGATCCCGAACCTTGGCCGCCCCCATTCCCACAAACATTTCCACGAACTCGGAACCGGAAATGGAGAAAAAGGGCACATGTGCTTCTCCTGCCACTGCCTTGGCAAGGAGGGTTTTACCGGTTCCGGGAGGGCCCACCAGCAGAGCGCCTTTGGGAAGGGTGGCGCCGATGTCAGCGTACTTTTGAGGATTGTGAAGGAAGTCTACAATCTCCTTTAGTGCCTCTTTTGCTTCTTCTTCCCCGGCTACGTCGGCAAAGGTTTTACCGGTCTCATTCTCCGCGTAAATCTTGGCGTTGGATTTTCCAAAGGTCATGGCGTTTCCGCCCATACGTTTACCCATGATTCTGGACATGATGGCGCCGATTATCACAAACATAAGAATGGGCATTACCCATGAAAGGATAAAGCTCACCACCGGGTTCGGCTCCGTGGGAATCTCGGCAGCGAAAATAACTCCCTGTTTCTGCAACTCCTTATTCAGCTCTTCATCCGGCCACACCCAGATACCGGTTTTGTAAACCCTGGGCTCCCCCTTCTCATTGTTAGCAATAAAAATCAGGGTGTTTTCATTTTCCTTTGACACAGTAGTAACATTGCCTGCATACACCTGCTCTTTAAATTCATTGTAGGTAACCAATTGCACCTGGGTCTTAAATAAAGAAGAAAATCCCATAGCATTGATGAGAAATGTAATTACCATAATAATCACATAGTAATACAAAAACACTTTCATCGGATTTTTGTCTGGGCCGCCGTTTCCCGGCTTGCGTTCCTTTATTTCCATGAATTCGTCTCCTTTTCTTTTGGATTAGCTTTAAAATAGACTGTTTTCTATTATTTGTCAATAGATTATAATAAATATTTATTTACTTTTTACTTTTATTGACTTTTATTTATACTTATGGTAAAACAAAATCAATATGATCTATAAATATTTCAGGAGGAGACCATGTACTCAGATACGGAAATCCGGCATTTTTTAGAATTTTCCATTCGATTTTTATCTTTTACTAAGACCCATTTCCGCAAAGAAAATGAGCTGCGGGCCGGTTCCCTGGCATTTCACGCTCTGATTAACCTCCAGATTCTTTCCAGACAGGAACTGACCATGTCAGAGCTGGCTCAGGAGATGATGATTACCAAGCAGCAGCTTACCCGCCTGGTCAATGATCTGGAAAATCAGGGGTTTGTAGAGCGGATCCACAATCCTGTCAACCGCCGCCAGGTCTACATCCACATTACCCCGGAGGGCATTGCTATGCTGGACGAGGTAAAAAAAGCCATGGCAGAGCACGCTGCTGCTGCCATGGCTGTGTTTGATGATGGGGAAAAGGCTGAGATCGACGCCTGCCTGACCCGGTTAATGGAACTTTTCTCCAAGCTGGAAGGCTTTGGCGGTTCCCATGTGTTTCCCCTTATTTGACTATTCAAACTGACTCTGATAGAGCTGGTAATAAGCTCCTTTTTTCTCCATCAGCTCTCTGTGGTTTCCTTGTTCCAGGATGTTTCCCTGGTCAATGACGAAAATCCGATCTGCCTTGCGGATGGTTGACAGGCGGTGGGCTACCACAAAGGAGGTGCGTCCTGCCAGCAGGTGTTCAATCCCCTGCTGTACCAGCCTCTCGGTGTGGGTGTCAATGCTGGAGGTGGCTTCGTCCAGGATCAGGATCCTGGGATTGGAAACCATAGTTCTGGCAAAGGCCAAAAGCTGACGCTGGCCGATGGACAGCCTGCTTCCCCTTTCGCTGATCTCTGTCTCGTAGCCATTTTCCAGACCCATAATAAATTCATGGGCATTGACCGCTTTGGCTGCCGCCTCAATTTCTTCATCTGTAGCATCCAGGCGGCCGTAACGGATGTTATCCCGGATTGTTCCGGAAAAAAGGAAATTGTCCTGAGTCATAATGCCCATCTGGCTCCTAAGACTTTCCAGGGTCACCTCCCGGACAGAGGTTCCGTCCAGAAGAATTTCTCCGTCCGTCACCTCATAAAAGCGGCCAATCAGGTTGACAATGGTAGTCTTTCCGGCTCCCGTAGGCCCTACCAGCGCAATGGTCTCGCCTGGATTTACCGTAACGTTCACATCCTTTAAAATCAGCCGCTCCGGCTCGTCCTCGTAGGCAAAGCTTACATGGCGAAACTCTACTTTTCCTGTTAAGGGAGGCAGTATCCCCGCCCCTTCCCTGTCTGTAATCTCCGCCGGAGTATCCAAAATGTCAAAAACCCTCTCTGCCGCCGAAAGGTTGGTCGTCAGCTTGTTGTAGAAGCTTGCCAGGTTGCGGATGGGACTCCAGAACATGGCCAGGTAGGTGGAAAAGGCCAGGTAGGTGCCTACCTCCACTGCATCCCGTCCCAAAAAGCGGATTCCGATAAAGTACAGGAAAAAGGCCCCCAGGCCCCATGTCACCTCCACCACCGGCCCGAAACAGTCGGCGCACCGTACTGCCTGACAGAAAGAATCTCTCTGTTGGTCGGCAAGCTGGTAAAAATCTTTCCGGCTTTCCGCCTCCGCCGCAAAGCTCTGGACAAGGCGGATGCCGGAAAAATCCTCGTGGACAAAGGCATTTAAGTTAGAATTTTTCTTTCGGTAAAACTGCCACATAGGGTACGCCCTGGTCTGGATGAAAAGCATTCCTCCTGCCAGCAAAGGCACTGTTAAAAGGGCTGCCATGGCAAGATATATATTTTTTCCTATCATAATGGCCGCCACACCGGCAACCGTCAAAAGATCCGGCACCAGCTTGGTAATGCTGTCGGACAGCACATCTTTTAAGGAATTAACATCCCCGATAATCCGGGCCAGAATCTTTCCTGTAGGACGGCTGTCAAAAAAATGAAAGCTCAGGGTCTGGATGTGGGCGTACAGCTCCTGGCGGATAGTCATCAAAACCCGGTTTGACAGCTTTGCCATAATGATCATCCGTGTCCGGCTGCCCCAGGCAAATACTGCCGCCATCAAAAGGGCCCCGACTCCCAGCCTCAAAAGTCCCCGGATATCCTTTGCAGCCACATACCGGTTCACTGCCAGCTCCATCAAAAGCGGCCAGGTCATGCTGATCGTTAAGGTTACCGCCATAATCGCCGCCACCAGGGCCAAATCCTTTTTGTAGGACAGAAGGTAAGCAAACAGCCGTTTCATCATAGAAAGCTTGCTGACATGAAGCTGTTCTTCGTCCTGGCGAATGGAATTTACTGCCATGCTGTTTCCTCCTCTCCGTACTGGACACACCAGGTGTCGTAATATCGTCCTCTTTGCTCCATCAGGGATTTGTGATTCCCCCTCTCGGCTATCCTGCCGTTTTCCATAATCAGGATCTCGTCTGCATCCTTTACTGATGAGATCCGGTGACCAATGATAATCTTGGTGACGCCTTCTATTGTTTTTAATTTCTGCTGAATCTCCCGCTCCGTCTCCATATCCAGGGCGGACGTAGAATCATCCAGAATCAGGACAGGCGTCTTTTTGGCCAGGGCCCTGGCAATGCTGATACGCTGCTTCTGGCCGCCGGAAAGCCCCACGCCCCTCTCGCCTATAACCGTATCATACCCCAGGCTCAGGCGATGGATAAAGGAATGGGCGCCGGCCTTATCTGCCGCCCAGCTTACGGTAGGTTCTTCCATAGTCTCCTTCTGGCCGGTGCGGATGTTCTGGCTGACAGAGTCAGAAAACAGGAATATATCCTGCATCACCACCGCCATACTTCCGCGCAGCTGATTTAAAGAAAGGTTTCGGATGTCTGCGCCGTCCAATAAGATCCGCCCCTGATCCGCATCATAGAATCTCTGGAGCAGGCTGACCAGGGAAGTTTTCCCTGATCCGGTCATCCCCATAATACCTAAGGTTTTCCCCGGCTGCAGGTTTACATTAATGTCTGTCAGGATTTCCCTGTCTCCCAAAGTCAGCCCTACATGTTCAAAACGTATTTCTCCTTTTACTTCCTGCAAAACCTGGGGATTTGACTGTTCTTTTACTTTGGGCGTTTCTTTTAAAACCTTCTGGATTTTCCGGTTAGATGCCGCGGCAGCCGCCAGATCATTGCTGAGCCACCCTACCAGCTCCATGGGCCAGATAATGTTGTTTGCATAGTCCAGGAAAGCTCCCAGCTCCCCCAGGGTCATGGAATCCCGGATAACCAGGATACCGCCTAAAAGCACCACTGCCATAAGAAATCCCTGGCCCAGAGCAGAAATCAGGGGCTGATAAAAAGCCATCATCCTGGCCTGCTTCATATTGAGCCGGTAATATTCTTCATTTCTCCGGTGAAATTTCTTCAGCTCATACCGTTCTCTGGCAAAGGCCTTAACGGTCCGGACTCCGGCCAGGTTTTCCTGCGCCACTGTGTTGAGCCTTGCGGTCTCTTCGCTGATTTCCTCATAAATCTGGCCCATCTGGCTCTCCATACGGATGGCGCACCAGGCGATAACCGGCATGATTACAAGAGGCAGCAAGGTCAGTACAGGGCTGATTCTTGCCATGAAAATGATAACCAGCACGGTGTGGATTACACACTCAATGGCCAACATTCCCACAAACCCCATGGCGTTCCATATCTTTTCCACGTCATCTTTCACCCTGGCCATCAGTTCGCCTGTGTTGTGGCTGTCAAAGTATTCCACGGATAAAGTCTGGATATGATCGAATAATTCTTTCCGGATGCTGCAGCCGATTTTGGCTCCAATACAGTCAAAGGTATATTCTTTCACATACTGAAATACTGCCCGGCCCAGCCCAATGCCAATCAACCCCAGCAAAAGGCCTCCAAACAGTTCCATCCGGCCGGCAGTAATAACATCGTCGATAAGCATACGGATGATTTGAGGCGCCATCATGTCCAGACCGATGCTGACGCACATAGCGGCAACAGCCAGGAAATAGAAGCGCCGGTATTTTTTTGTGTAGTTCCAAAGGTATTTCATAAGTTCCCCCTTTTTGCGCTGCCTGCACATAGAAAGAGGCCGCAATGCCCTGCAATCGCAAAGCATCCGGCCCATTTCCAGATACTAAAAAACCGCAGTCCATACAGACTGCGGCAGAGATTTTTGTGCAAAACGGCGCGGTGTTAAACTCCGCCCATCTCAAAGAATCCGAAAGTTCCGGCAGGCTGTAGATCCATATGTAATTGAGCGATAGTTGTGAATGTGTTGCTGCGTTTCATCAGTGCTACCTCCTTTCATTTATTTGTGCTTTTTATTATACACCTTTGGAAGTATTTGTCAACCGGTGAATAAAAATTCCGCTTCGAAGCTTTGGTTCAAACCAGGTGGACTTAGGCGGCATCAGGAGTCCTGCGTCCGCCACTGCCAGAAGTTCATCCATGGAAGTGGGATACATGGAAAATGCCACGGTCATGTCCAGACTTACCCGCCGTTCCAGTTCCTTCAGCCCACGGATACCTCCGATAAAGTCAATGCGCTTATCGGTTCTGGGATCTCCGATACCCAGGATAGGGCTCAGCAGGTGATCCTGAAGTACAGATACGTCCAGGCCTGCCACCGGGTCCAAAGTACAGATCCGGGGCCGGGCAGTCAGCTTATACCAGCTGCCGTCCAAGAGCATACCAAACTGGCCTTTTTCGGTTGGAGAAAACCTGGTTCCCACTTCTTCCACTGCAAAGTTCTCTTCTACCCGGGCTAAAAATTCTTTTTTATCCAGCCCGTTTAAATCCTTCACCACCCGGTTGTAAGGAAGGATTTCTAATTGGCCGTCCGGGAACAGTACCGCCAGGAAATAGTGAAAGGGTTCCCCCCCTGTATTGTCCGGATTTTCTGCCCGGCGCTTTAATCCTACCTTTACAGCGCTGGCAGCGCGGTGATGGCCATCGGCAATGTATGTAGCCGGAATAGCGGCAAATGCCTGCTCTACTGCTTCCACAGCCTGGGCCCCGGCAAGCTTCCACACTCTATGGCCCACCCCGTCCTCTGACACAAAATCGTATAAAGGCTCCTCTTCCATGGCCTTTTCCACCATCCTGCTCAAAGCCCTGTCTTCCCGGTAAGCCAGAAAAATAGGGCCGGTGTGGGCATTGGTCACATCCACGTGGCGGATACGATCCAGCTCCTTTTCTTCTCTGGTGTTTTCATGCTTTTTAATGGTTCCGGACAGGTAATCATCAATAGAGCAGCAGGCAACCAGGCCCGTCTGGCTGCGGCCTTCCATAGTAAGCTGATAAATGTAGTAACATTCTTCCGGATCCTCTATAAAGGTTCCGTCCGCGATCCGTGCGTCCAGCATCTTCCTGGCCTGGGCATAGACTTTATCGCTGTACATATCCGCGTCTTCCGGAAACTGGGTTTCCGGACGGTCGATGTTTAAAAATGACAGCTGTTTCCCCGCCACAGCCTCCCGGGCCTCAGCCCTGCTGTACACGTCATAGGGCAGGGCCGCCACCTGGGATACCGCCTCTGCAGCCGGACGGATACAATAAAATGGTTTTACGATAGCCATAACTTTTTCCTTAACCTTTTACCAGACGAACCCGCAGAACGCCTTCAATGGCATTTAGTTTCTCCATAGTGTCTGCGTCCGGAACATTTTCCAGATCCAGCAGGGTATATGCGAATTTATCTTTACTCTTATTCGTCATGTCAGAAATGTTTACATGCTGCGCTGCCAAAATTCCGGTGATCTGCCCCAGCATGTTGGGAATATTCTTGTGGAATACAGCCACTCTGGCCGCGCCGCAGCAGACGCCCATATCGCAGGAAGGATAATTGACGGAATTCTTAATATTACCGTTATCCAGGTAATCCATAATCTCTTCCACTGCCATTCTGGCGCAGTTGTCCTCGGCTTCCTCAGTGGAAGCGCCAAGGTGGGGAATCACAATTGTCCCTTCCATATTGGCAACCTTGGGATTGGGGAAATCCGTCACATATCTCTTTACTTTACCGGAAGCCAAGGCCTTTTCCATGGCATCCTCATCCACCAGCGCATCTCTGGAGAAGTTTAAGAACACCACCCCATCCTTCATCTTGCTCAGGGCCTCATCGTTAATCATGCCTTTGGTGGAGCCGGATGCCGGTACATGGATGGTAATATAATCACACTCCTGGTAGATAGCGTCAACGGAGTTAACCGGACGCACCTCCCGGGACAGCATCCACGCCGCACGGATGGAAATATAAGGATCATAGCCCAAAACCTCCATTCCCAAAGCGGCGGCGGCATTGGCAATCTCTGCGCCGATAGCGCCCAGGCCGATAACTCCCAGCTTCTTCCCCTTGATCTCTCCGCCGGCAAAAGCCTTTTTGCTCTTCTCCGTAGACTTAACGATATTCTCATCGCCCTTGTTGGCCTTTACCCAGTCAATGCCTCCTAAAATATCCCTGGAAGCCAGGACCATGGCGCCGATTACCAGCTCCTTTACCGCATTGGCATTGGCGCCGGGAGTATTAAATACTACGATTCCCTTTTCTGCACACTTGTCTAAGGGAATGTTGTTGACGCCTGCACCGGCTCTTGCAATGGCCAAAAGGCCTTCCGGCAGTTCCATATCATGCATGGCGGCGCTGCGGACCAGAACGCCCTTTGCGTCATCCAGATTATCGGTTAACTGGTAATTGTCGGTAAAAAGGTCTGTTCCATATTTGGAAATAGCATTCAGGCAATAAATCTTTTTCATAATTTTTTCTCCTCTAAATAAATGATTGTCACGGTTTCCGGCAGTTCTTTTTCTCAAAGTCCTCCATAAAGGTTACCAGCTTCTCCACGCCAGCCATGGGCATTGCATTGTAAATGCTGGCTCTCATACCGCCTACGCTTCTGTGACCCTTTAGATTCTCAAGACCTGCTGCCTTAGACTCTTTTATGAACAGAGCATCTAAGTCTGCATCTCCGGTTATGAAAGGAACATTCATTAAGGAACGATCCTTTTTCTCCACTGTTCCCTTAAACATCTGACTCTGGTCTAAAAAGTCATAGAGGAGCTTTGCCTTCTTCTCGTTGTATTCCTTCATGGCCTCTAAGCCACCCTTTCTCTTGAGCCACTGGAATACCTTTCCGCACATATAAATACCGTATGCCGGCGGAGTGTTGTAAAGGGAAGCAGCATCTGCGTGGGTCTTGTAGCGCAGCATAGTGGGAGTTCCCGGCAGAACCTCCTCTGTAATCATATCCTCGCGGATAATAGCGATTACCACACCTGCCGGGCCTACGTTTTTCTGGGCACCGCCGTAAAGCATGGCATACTTTTCCACCTCTACCGGCTCAGACAGGAAGCAGGAAGAAATATCAGCCACCAATGGTTTCCCCTTGGTATTGGGCAAAGTTTTAAATTTCGTTCCGTAAATAGTGTTGTTTTCGCAGATATATACATAATCCGCGTTTTCAGAAATCGGAAGGTCTGAGCAATCCGGTATGTAGGAGAATGTCTTGTCAGCGCTGGATGCTACTGCATTGGCAACGCCGTAAAGCTTTGCCTCGCTAAATGCCTTTTTGGCCCACTGGCCGGTAATAATGTAGTCCGCTACCTTATTCTTCATAAAGTTCATGGGAACCATGGCGAACTGCTGGCTTGCTCCGCCCTGAAGGAATAATACCTTATAGCCGGACGGGATACCCATTAAATCCCTTAAGTCTGCTTCCGCAGTGTTAATAATCTCCTCAAACATTTTGGAGCGGTGGCTCATCTCCATAACGGACATGCCGCATCCCCGGTAATCCAGCATTTCGTCTGCCGCTTCCTTCAATACTTCCTCCGGCAGAACCGCCGGGCCGGCCGAAAAGTTGTATATTCTGCTCATAACCTGTTTCCTCCTCTTTCTTTTGCCTTAGGCTTTCTCATAAAAACCCCTGCGGGGTAATTACTCAATCTTTAAATCCACATCATCAAACGCGTCGGAAATGGGCGCTCCCGGCGATACCATGGGGAATACCTTGTCGTCACTTGGAATCTGGCAGTCAATCACCACCGGAATATTAAGTGCAACGGCCTCTTTAAATACCGGCTCAAAGTCTTCTTTTTTCTCTACCCGGTAAGCTTTAGCTCCCATGGCCTCCGCCAGCTTGACAAAGTCTACCGTATCATTTAATACAGTATGTGAATATCGTTTCCCATAGAACAGGTTCTGCCACTGGCGCACCATTCCCAAAACGTGGTTATTCATAATAACCTCAATAAAAGGAATATTATACCGGGTGGCAGTGGCCAGCTCATTCATATTCATACGGAAACAGCCGTCCCCTGCAATATTAACCACCAGTTTATCCTTGCAGCCCATCTTGGCCCCTAACGCAGCACCCAGTCCATATCCCATAGTGCCCAGTCCGCCGGAGGTAATCAGGGTTCTGGGGGCCTTGTACTGGTAATACTGGGCCGCCCACATCTGGTTCTGCCCAACCTCCGTGGTAATGATGGCATCGCCGCCGGTGAGCTCATAAATCTTTTCCATGATAAAGGGACCTGTGAGGCAGCTCTTGTCATAGCGGAGAGGATACATGTCCTTTAATCTGTCAATGTGCATAATCCATTCGTCATGGTTCATGGGATCCAGACGGGCATTAAGCCTGCGGAGCACCACCTTGGCATCGCCGATAATATGGGCGTAAGTTTTAATATTCTTATTGATCTCCGCAGAATCCACATCGATCTGTAAAATCTTTGCGTTGGGGGCAAACTTGGAAGCATTTCCGGTTACGCGGTCGCTGAACCGGGCCCCTACTACCACCAGAAGGTCGCACTCGGTAAAGCCAAAGTTGGAAGCCTTGGTGCCGTGCATCCCTACCATGCCGGTATACAGAGGATCCGTACCGTCAAAGGCTCCTTTGCCCATAAGGCTGTCTGCCACAGGAGCCTGGATCTTGTGAGCGAATGCCTTCAGCTCGTCAGACGCCCCCGCAATTACTGCGCCGCCGCCTGCAAAGATAAAGGGCTTCTGGCTGTTGCGGATAAGTTCTACGGCCCTGTCCATGGCATCCTCGCTGATGGTGTCCACCTGGGGGCCTACCGCTTCCATCTCCTTATATTCGTATTCACATTCTGCCGCAGTTACATCCTTGGTAATGTCCACAAGAACCGGGCCGGGACGGCCGGTGCGGGCAATGGTAAAAGCACGCCGGATAATGCCGGCAAGCTTATTTACATCCTTTACAATAAAATTGTACTTGGTAATAGGCATGGTCACACCGGCGATATCAATCTCCTGGAAGCTGTCCTTACCCAAAAGGCTTACGCCTACGTTGCAGGTAATGGCAACCACGGGAACGGAGTCCATCTGGGCCGTGGCGATTCCGGTAACCAGATTGGTTGCCCCGGGGCCGGAGGTGGCCAGACACACCCCTACTTTGCCGGTAGCTCTGGCATAGCCGTCTGCCGCGTGGGACGCCCCCTGCTCATGGGAGGTCAGGATATGGGTAATCTCATCCTGGTGTTTATATAATGCATCATAAATATTTAAAATCGCGCCTCCGGGATAACCGAATACCGTATCCACACCCTGCTCTTTTAAACATTGGATTACAATCTCTGCACCTGTTAATTTACTCATTAGCTGGTTCCTTTCTGGATTTATTTTGATTTCAGCACCGCTCCCTTGTCCGCTGAGGTAACAAGGCTGGCATACCGGGCCAGATAGCCGGTAGTGACCTGAGGAGTCCTGGGCTGCCATTTTGCTCTTCTGGCTGCCAGCTCCTGGTCAGAAACCTGGATATTAAGCTGATGATTATCAATATCAATGGAGATAATATCTCCCTCTTCTACTAACGCAATGGGGCCGCCTACAGCTGCTTCCGGGGAAACATGGCCAATAGAAGCGCCTCTGGAAGCGCCGGAGAACCGGCCGTCTGTGATCAGCGCTACGGTAGAGCCCAGGCCCATTCCGGCAATGGCGGAGGTAGGATTTAACATCTCTCTCATGCCAGGACCGCCCTTGGGACCTTCATAGCGGATCACCACCACATCTCCTGCCACAATTTTTCCGCCTTTAATGGCCGCAATTGCATCCTCCTCGCAGTCAAAGACTCTGGCCGGGCCCTGGTGTTTCAGCATCTCAGGCGCAACGGCGGATCTTTTTACCACGCAGGAATCCGGGGCCAGGTTGCCTCTTAAGATGGCAATGCCGCCGGTCTGGCTGTATGGATTTTCCACAGGCCGGATCACCTCCGGATTGCGGTTTTCCCGTCCGCTGATATTCTCGCCTACAGTCTTTCCGGTAACGGTCATGCAGTCCAGATTTAAAAGCCCCAGCTTGCTGATTTCATTCATTACCCCGTAGATGCCTCCGGCCTCATTTAAGTCCTCCATATAGGTAGGGCCTGCCGGCGCCAAATGGCACAGGTTAGGAGTTTTTGCACTGATCTCGTTGGCTATATCTACGTTTAAATCCACTCCGGCCTCGTGGGCAATAGCCGGAAGATGAAGCATACTGTTGGTGGAGCAGCCCAGAGCCATATCCATGGTCAGAGCATTGCGGAATGCCTTCTCTGTCATAATATCTCTTGGGCGGATATTCCGGCGGTACATCTCCATAACCGCCATACCGGCGTGTTTAGCCAGCTTAATTCTCTCGGAATAAACTGCGGGGATCGTGCCGTTTCCGCCAAGTCCCATTCCTAAAACCTCGGTTAAACAGTTCATGCTGTTGGCGGTATACATACCGGAGCAGGAGCCGCAGGTAGGACACGTTTTCTCTTCAAATTCCCGGACATCCTCTGCAGTCATGGTGTCCGCCGCATAAGCTCCCACTGCTTCAAACATACTGGAAAGACTGCGCTTCTGCCCTTTTACCCGGCCGGCCAGCATAGGGCCGCCGCTGACAAATACGGTGGGGATATTCACCCTTGCCGCTGCCATCAAAAGTCCGGGAACATTTTTATCGCAGTTGGGCACCATAACCAGGGCGTCAAACTGGTGAGCCAAAGCCATACATTCCGTGGAATCGGCAATCAGATCTCTGGTAACCAGAGAATATTTCATGCCTATATGGCCCATGGCGATACCGTCGCAGACTGCAATAGCCGGGAACACAATAGGGGTGCCTCCTGCCATGGCAACCCCAAGCTTTACGGCCTCCACAATCTTATCCAGATTCATATGCCCCGGAACAATCTCATTATAGGAACTTACAATACCTACCAAAGGTTTTTTTAACTCTTCCTCTGTTATTCCCAGAGCGTTAAACAGGGAACGATGGGGTGCCTGCTGCATCCCGGTTTTTACTGCATCGCTTTTCATATGGCTGCCTCCTTAGATTCTTTCCGCAATCAAATCTCCCATTTGGGTAGTTCCAATTTTTGTGCATCCCTCCGCCATAATGTCCGCGGTACGGTAACCTTCCGTTAAAACTTTCTTAACCGCCTCTTCCACAGCGGCAGCTTCCTTATCCAAATCAAAGGAATAGCGGAGCATCATGGCTGCAGAGAGAATCGTTGCAATGGGATTGGCAACATCTTTTCCTGCAATATCCGGCGCAGAACCATGGCTGGGCTCATACATGCCGAATTTACTTTCATTTAAACTGGCGGAGGATAACATACCGATGGATCCGGTAATCATACTGGCCTCATCAGAAAGGATGTCGCCGAACATGTTCTCTGTAAGAACCACATCAAATTGTCCCGGATTCATTACCAGCTGCATGGCGCAATTGTCTACCAGCATATGGGTTAAGGTCACCTCCGGATAATCCTTTGCAACCTCCTCCACTACCTTTCTCCAAAGCCGGGAGGAATCCAGCACATTTGCCTTATCAACGCTGGTAACCGTCTTACGGCGCTTCATGGCAATATCAAATGCTTTGACGGCAATGCGGCGGATCTCCTTTTCATTGTAGGTCAGGGTATCTACGGCGGTCATTACGCCGTCTACCTCCTCGGTGTAACGCTTGCCGAAATACAGGCCGCCGGTCAGCTCTCTCATAATCACCATGTCAAAGCCGTCTCCGATAATCTCTTTCTTCAAGGGGCAGGCATCTGCCAGCTGGCTGTACAGGTATGCGGGACGAATATTGGCAAACAAATTTAAGCCCTTTCGGATTGCCAGGAGTCCTGCTTCCGGCCGTAAATCAGGAGCCACATCATACCATCTGGAATTGCCCACATCGCCGCCTACTGCACCCAGAAGCACTGCATCCCCGGCCCTGGCGGTATCTAAAGCCTGGTCTGTCAGGGGAACGCCGTAAGCGTCAATAGAGCATCCTCCCATTAAAACCTCTGTGTACTGAAAAGTATGGTTGAAGGTCTCTCCTATCTTATTTAATACCTTAACTGCCTCCCGGACAATCTCCGGGCCAATGCCATCGCCGGGAATTAGCGTAATCTTACATTCCATAATCTTGTCTCCTCCGCCCTTATGTCGTATTTTGGGTATCCCTGTCCACTGAGGGCGGGGATATTTCTTTTCATAATACCTCATTTATTCAGTACTTTCAACTATTCTTAAGGGATTTCTTGGATTTGCCATATAGAAATTTGGAATCTTCTTTATAAACTGGAGTTATAGATGCCTGAGTCTGTTTCATTTTGCGACATCCCTCATTATACCCAAAAAGGCCCCGCTTAGATCTATTAACCCGGCAAGGTCAATCGGATACCTAAGCGAAGCCGCTTTGATCGTGAATGAGCAATTTCATAAAACCTGCTTTTATATTAACTGGCTGTTTCTGATCATAGTTATTCCAGCTATAAAAACCACTGCATATATCAGAAGATTAAACTGATGACTGTCCATCTTTTTATGGGCCCACGTACCTGCCACATACCCCAGGGCCAAAAACGGAATCATAGCCGCAGCATTTTTTAAAACATTGGCGTCTATCAAACCGCCTACCTGATATTGAATGAGGTTGATGGTATTCAAACATACCCATATCATGGCCATGGTCCCTCGAAATACGGTTTTATCTTTCAATACGCTTTTTGCATATAAAATCATAAAGGGACCGCTTCCGCCAAAGGCGCCCTGAATCAAACCCGCTAATGGTAAAAATAAAACTTTCAACTTATCATAAGAATTTGGCTCCTTATTTTGCCTGCTCTCATCTTTTCTTGATGTAGCAATACCGTAAATTGCTACCACTATCATAAAAGCCCCAAGGCAAAATTCCAGGATTTTTTCCGGCAAATATTGAAGTGCCAATAATCCTACCGGCATAGTAATACTGGTCAGTATAGTCATTTTTAATACTTCACGCCATAAAATCTGATGTCTGTCTTTCCAAACCAGCATCAAATCAAACAGAGTGGACAATATAACCAGCATAGGGACTGCCGCTTTCATTCCTAATAACGCGGATACTACAGGAAGCGCCAGAATCATACAGCCAAATCCAGATATTCCTTCTACAAAATGCGAAAATAAAACCGCTGCTCCAATTTTCAAAAAAAGCATAGATACCTTCTCCCCATTTTTTTCTATATCGTATAATATCAATCTGCCAGTGCGGTGGCGAATCCTAAGTATCGGTTTTAGTTTATCATGGATTTTTATTCTCAGCAACTATCTGCCTGAAATTCACAAATTTTTTATCGTCCTTCTCCCTTCTCCATATTATCTTGCTACAGCCCGCCTGAATCCTATAAAAAACTGGCAATCCGAACCGGAGTCCGGTAAGTCCAATGGGAAATCTTAATTCCGCTTTTTGGGGATGAGGCGTGGACTACCTGACCATTTCCAATATACAGGGCCACATGGTTTACCCTGCTTCCTTTGGCGTAAAATACCAGATCTCCCGGACGCATCTGGCTGGAGCTTACAGTTCTCCCCTGAGCAGCCTGACTGGCGGCAGTCCGGTCAATATTTACTCCAGCCGCTCTCTGCAGCACATATCTGGTAAATCCGGAACAGTCCACTCCTGTATTGGGATCATTTCCTCCGTACACATACCGGTTGCCCACAAACTGGAGGGCATAGTCTACTACTCTGTTTCTGGCTTCCGCGCTCTGATCCACCATTTCCACTGCAGTTTCCAATACACAGGCCTGTCCGTCTAATTTCAGATATCCGGTTCCCGCCGGAGTCTCTACCTGAACCCATCCGTTTTCGGCCTGCCCGGACATAGGAAATTCCTCTCCTCTCACTGCTATATATATAGAAGGAAGTCCTTCACTGGCGCTGCCGTAAACCAAAACCTCCTCAGCTTCTATCTGGCACACATACTGGATTCTGGTCTCAACGCTGACTTCCTTCTCCGGGTCCGCCTGGACAGGAGCCCCATACGCCGTTATGTAAGCAGCCCCGCCTCCTGCAGAGGGCAATAAAGAAAAGATACTGACAGCCGCAGCAGCAATCAAAGCCCGGCCTATTTTTTTTATACTTTTATATGATTTCATAGAAAATTCCTCCTGTTCGACTTATCTCTACTTTTTGTTACAAATTATTTCATATATTACAAAATTATTAAATATTGTTACGAAAGTGAGTATAAACCAAAGGAGGCCTTTTGTCAACTATTAATTCTGGCAAAAAAAGGAGCTGCCCTGACAAACCCGCCGCCAGATTTGCCAGACATCAGCTCCCTTATTTTAGCAATTAGATTTTATTCTGTCTCAAAGATTAGTCTTGACTTGGTTTCATTGTGGCCTCGAAATCATTTGCTTTGCCAATTTCATATTTGATTCCGTCAACCTCTACAGTACCGCTCTTTTTCACAGTACCGCTGGTATTCACAACAACCTGCGTACCAGCCTTGATTGCAGGCTCTCCCGCGGTGTTGCCGTCTACATAAATATTTTCTCTGGTGGTGTACAGCATGTACTTGCTGCCATCTTCTGCATCCACTCTCTTACCAGTCTCATCGTAGATACAGCCCTTTACGTAAGCATTGATGTAAGCCTGGCCATTTTTCTTAAAGTAGAAGTGAATCTCTTCCCCATCGTCATCATAGGTAACCTTGCCGGTTTCCATCTGACCCTTAGAGGAACCGTCGTCTTCGCTGAAGTAATAAATACCTCCCAGCGCCAGCTCGGTTCCGCCTACACGGTTTACGGTATGATCGGTAATCTGCACAACGCCGGTGATCATCTTGCCGTCGCCGTCAAACAGGTACGTCTTATTCTTAATAACCCTTGCGGCTACGTCGTCATAGCTGTCGCTGTCAAACATGTCCTCAGCTCCTGCGCCGTAATCCTTGGAATCTTTAGCATCACTGTTGAACGCCTCGCCCTTGGTATTCAAGTAGTACCAGTCCTGGTCGCCTTCCTCGTCCTTATCATCAGGAGCGTAGGTGTAAATCCATCCGGTTCTTCTATGTCCGATATCCTCGGTATAGAATGCGCTGGCTCCGCTTGCAACAGATGCAGTGGAATCAGATACGCCAGGAGTGCCGGTTACCCAGGTGTCATCCATAGCGCCGTCTGCGTCAAAGGTATAATACTGGCCGTTGATGTATTTGGTGGAATTTTTTACTGCACGGCCGTTAGTTCCGAACCAGAACCATGCTTCATCTTCATAAGGATCGTCCTCATCAATAGCGGTATCCGGCTTTTCTAAATACTTCCAACCCAATGCTGCCCAGCCTTCATTCTCATCGCCAAAGTAATAAGTCTTTTCCCCGACGCTCAGCTCAATATCCTGCCAGCCGCTTAACATGTGGCCGTCCTCGTCAAAACCGAAGGTACCCTTATTTTCCATGTTTGCCCCATAAGGAATACCGGTTTTTACTATCTTCTTACCATCTCCTCTCTTGGCCTTTCCGTCAGATCCAAAGAAGTACCATACCGTAGAGATGTCATCCTGGTCGGAGCACTCGTTATCTCCTTCGTTATCTACAGATACCCAGGTGTTGGTAACTTTTACGCCGTTAGCGTCCACATAGTATTTGTCATCGTTGGATCCGGAAATTACAATCGCATCTTTTGCCATATAACCATCACTGTCTAAGTAGAACCAGTTGTTTCCGCTCTTTTTCCAGGTGTCTGTTACACGGTCGCCATCGCTGTCCAGATATACCCAATCCTCGCCTTCCTGCTCCCAGTGAGCGGTTGCAGCGAAAGAGGTCATAGACGCACCGATAGCGAACAATGCGGTTGCAGATAACACTGCAACTAATTTTGTCTGCTTTCTCATAATAAATGCACTCTCCTTTTTCTTTTTGAATCTCTCTCGAAATCCTTTTTGCATTACGAGGCAATTATACTTCTAATAGGGGAAATTATCAATACTTTTTTACAAAATTTATGTTTTGATTATGTAATAAAATATTTACAACCTCTCTTCAGGAGTACATTACCTCCATCACACCCATAGTATAATACACTCTCAGAAAAAATGCTATAACTTTTCTCTGTTCATTTCCTTACGTAATTATTACGAAAATATCTTTTTAGCCTCTTTTTGTTTTTATATGTGTACAATCCAGTAAAAAAACCTGGGGAATTCCACTGTTTTCTTAGGACTTTCTTAATTTTCCCAAAAAAGGATCCGTCTGGAGCGCAAAGAAAAGAGTTGTTTTTTAATGTTTTCATGGTATAATGTTCATAATTATCCATATTTTTAGCTTTCTGAACAAATTTTCTGCTATTTCTTTAGGAAGGAGCTTCTCTTTTATGAATCGCTATGGACTTTTATGCCGTTGTATTCTGGAACATCCCAAGGTTACCCAGAGAGAACTGGCTCTTATGTTAGACGTTTCTCTGGGAACTGTCAATACATTAATTAAGGAATGTACCGCAAAAGCCTATCTGGCTCTTAATTCGGAAGGAGATTATGAATTAACTTCTGCGGGTATGGCTTTTATGGAACAGTTCCGGGTGGAAGCGGCCCTGATTATTGCCGCCGGTTTCGGCTCCCGGTTCGTTCCTCTGACCTTTGAAACTCCCAAGGGGCTTCTGGAAGTTTTCGGAGAAAGGATGATTGAGAGGCAGATTAAACAGCTTCATGCCGCAAATATTCGGGATATTACCATTGTGGTGGGATATTTGAAAGAAAAATTTGAATATCTTATTGATAAGTACCAGGTAAAACTTCTGTATAATCCGGAATATTCCTGTAAGAATACCCTGGCTACTGTATACCGGGCCAGAGAAGTTTTGAGGGAGCGGAATGTTTATCTTTTATCGTCTGATAACTGGATGCGGGAGAATATGTACCATACCTATGAGTGCGGCGGCTGGTATTCTTCTGTTTTTATGGAAGGCGATACTTCTGAATGGTGTCTTTCTTTTAATAAGAAGGGACGCATTACGGAAAGCCATATAGGCGGCCGGGACAGCTGGGTAATGTACGGACCTGTTTTTTTCTCTAAACAGTTTTCCCGTCAGTTTCTGCCTGTTTTGGAAAGCTACTATCAAATAGGCGGTACCCAGCAGTTTTATTGGGAACAGGTTTATACAGACCTTTTAAATGGAGATGCAAGGAGGCGGATTATCAATGCCGGCCTTCCTTTGCCGGAAGTTTTGGAAAAAAAGGCCGGGGAGCCGGAGCTGGATATGTATATAAACAGACAACCGGCTAACCAGGTATATGAGTTTGAAAATCTGGAGGAACTTCGCCTTTTTGATCCCAAATATCAGAGTAAATCGGACAACCAGGCTATGGAGCTGGTTTCCCGGGTATTTCAGATTCCGGAATCGGAGATCCGCGATATCCGCTGTTTAAAATCCGGAATGACCAACCAGTCCTTTTTATTTCAGGTTCAGGGAACTCGTTATCTCTGTCGGATCCCTGGTCCCGGAACAGAATTTTTGATTAACCGCAGGCAGGAGAAGAATGTTTATGATGTAGTGGCGCCTTTGGGAATCACCGAGCATGTTATCTATTTCGATGGAGAAACCGGCTATAAAATCTCTGAATTTTATGAAGGTTCCCGCAATGCAGATCCGGCCAATCCCCAGGATATGAAACAGTGTATGGCTCTGCTTCGTCAATTTCATGATACCGGACTTCAGGTAGACCATAGTTTTGACTTAAAGGAGCGTATCGCTTTTTATGAAAAACTCTGTTATAAACAGGGGACAATCCCCTTTGATGATTATGATATGGTTTCTGAATGGATGGAGGAGCTGCTAAAGCTCCTGGGCAAGCAGCGGCGCGTCAAAGTTCTGGCCCACATTGACAGTGTTGCAGATAATTTTCTTTTTCTTTCTGACGGCTCTGTCCGGTTAATTGACTGGGAATATGCTGGGATGTGCGATCCCCTCATTGATGTGGCCATGTGTGCAATTTATTCTTATTATACTCTGGAGCAGGCTTACGATTTGCTTCAGGTTTATCTGGACAGGGATCCTACCCGCAAGGAACAGCTTATTTTTTACGCTTACATGGGGCTGGGAGGCTTTTTGTGGGCTTTATGGGCTGTCTATAAGGCGAATATGGGCCAGGAATTTGGCGAATATACGATTATTATGTACCGCTATGCCAAAAATTGTTACCGCAAAATATTCTCTGATATTTTATAGGAGTTCAGACTGTTACAATATTTTGCAAAAAATGTAAGGAAAATGTTAGGTGTTTTTGGTTATTCTGTGATATACTGGTAAAAGATACGATTCTGTCAGGTTTTGGCAGAGCGGCAGGATGTTTGGAGGAGGGTTTGTATGAGGCACAACAGATATATCCGGGCTTTTGCTTTGGCTGGCCTGACGGGGCTTCTGACTATAACTCCGGCACGTGACGCATTGGCCGTCACTTACGGCTGGAATAATAACAACGGTAATTACACTTTTATCGAAAGTAACGGCTCTGTCCACAAAGGTTGGATTAATACCACAGACGGGTATTATTTTATGGATCTTTCTACCGGCCTGATGACCAGAGGGTGGAAGCAGATTGACGGGAAATGGTATTATTTTAAGGCCAATGGTTTAATGGCTACCCAATGGCAGCAGGTGGATAATAAATGGTATTACCTCTATGATACAACTGGAGTTATGGTTACCGGGTGGCTGAAGATCCGCAGCGGCAATGATTATAATTATTATTATCTTAAGAGCGACGGCAGTATGGTTACCGGATGGCGGGAGATGGATAACGCCTGGTACTATTTCCGTAATGACGGACGTTGTCTGGTAAACAGCTGGTATGAGCTGGGCGGACAATGGTATTACTTTGCATCCAGCGGCAAGATGGTTACTGGATGGCAGCAAATTAACGGCGCTTATTATTGCCTCAATACAGACGGAAGAATGCTGACTGGCTGGCAGACAGATGGTACAAACCGATATTATCTGGATGTGTCCAGCGGTAAAATGGCCCAGGGATGGACGCAGATTAACAATGGTTATTATTATTTTAATAACTCCGGGCACATGGCTACAGGGTGGATCCAGATTAACGGACAATATTTTTATTTGAATCCTTCTACCGGGCAAATGTATGCCAATACATCTCTGACACTGGACGGCGTTACCTATACCTTTGCTGCCAACGGCGTATGTCAAAATGTTGGAAACATTCAGGCCTCTTCCCCTAATAGTTCCGGTAATAATGTTTCTTACGGCGGACCTGGCAGTTCCGGAGGAAATTATAATTCCAATGGGCCCGGAGGCTCAAGCGGAAATTCTAACAGCCCTGGCAGCTCAAATGGGAGTTCTGGAACCTCCGGCAGCCGGCCAGGCTCCGGAAGCAGCAATTACAACAGCGATGAGCTGCCGCCCTTTGTGACTACAGGGCCTAAGAAAGATACTTAAGCATGAATATTAGTCATAAAGCTGAATACAATAACCAAGAAAGGAAGTGCATTCCGTGAGTAATAGAGAATTTGCTAAAAGCCTTATTGATCAGATCCCAGATAGTAAAATATATTATATTATTGCTTATTTGCAGGGTGCTGCAATTCCTATGGAAATACCTAATGCAGAAACTCTGTCCTCTATGGAAGAACTAGAGCATGGTGGTGGAACAGTCTTTACCGGAACTACAGAAGCTTTATTTGCCGAATTGACAGAGGGCTAGTTATGCTTGACGTACGGTATTCCACCAAATTCAAAAAGGATTTCAAAATCTGTATGAAGCGTGGCTACAAAATGTTATTACTAGAGCAAGCTATTGATACGCTTCGTATTCCTGCTCCTTTACCTATCAAAAATAGGGACCATAATCTTAGCGGTAATTACTTTGGATATAGAGAATGCCACATAGCGCCAGACTGGCTCCTCATATATAAACAAGCCGACACAGAGCTCCTTCTTGATCGAACTGGCACTCATGCAGATCTCTTTGGAATTTAGGTAAAAAGGCATCCGTCCCGGAAATCATTCCGGCGGATGCCTTTTCTAAATTCTATCTCTTCAAACTATTTAAATCTCGTCTTCTGCAAAATCCAGAACTTCTTCTGCATCTTCCATCTCATCAAACCCTTCTGTTTCTACGGGAATGATTTCCTCTTCTTCAAGGATAATCTCTTCCGTCTCTTCTACGTCAGTGCTGAGATGGACGTTGCGGTAGCGCTTCATACCGGTTCCGGCAGGAATCAGTTTACCGATTATTACGTTCTCTTTCAAACCGATAAGCTTATCAATCTTGCCGTTGATAGCAGCTTCGGTTAAGACTTTGGTGGTCTCCTGGAAGGACGCTGCAGATAAGAACGAATCTGTTGCCAGAGAAGCCTTGGTGATACCCAGCATAACCTGCTTGCCTTCTGCCGGCTGCTTCCCTTCTTCAATCAGTCTTTCGTTCATATCGTTGTAATCCAATACGTCCATGGATACGCCTGGCAGAACATCGCTGTCGCCGCTTTCCTCAATCTTAATCTTTTTCAGCATCTGGCGCACAATCATTTCCACGTGCTTATCGTTGATCTCTACACCCTGGAGACGGTACACACGCTGTACTTCCTGGATCATGTAATCCTGTACGGCGCGGACACCTTTTATCTTTAAGATGTCATGGGGATTTACACTACCTTCTGTCAGCTCGTCGCCAGCCTCAAGCACCTGGCCGTCCTGAACCTTGATTCTGGATCCGTAAGGAATCAGATAAGTTTTGGAGTTTCCGGTTTCATTATCAGTAATGGTAATCTCTCGCTTCTTCTTGGTGTCTTTGATTGCAACTACGCCGCCAAATTCGGAAATAATCGCAAGTCCCTTGGGCTTCCGCGCCTCAAAAAGCTCCTCGACACGGGGAAGACCCTGGGTAATATCACCGCCTGCAACGCCGCCGGTATGGAAGGTACGCATGGTAAGCTGGGTACCTGGCTCGCCAATGGACTGTGCCGCAATAATACCTACTGCCTCTCCAACCTGTACGGGCTGGCCTGTCGCCATGTTAGCGCCATAGCACTTTGCACATACACCGATATGGGACTTACAGCTTAATACGGTACGGATCTTAACAGAATCTCTTCCCAGTTTCTTTAAAACCTTCATAACTTCTGCCGCACGCTTGGGGGTACACATATGATTAGCCTTAACCACAACTTCACCGGTATCCGGATCCGTAATGGTCTCTGCGATATAGCGTCCGGTAAGACGCTCTTCTAAGCTCTCAATCACTTCCTGGCCATCCATGAAAGCCTTGATCTCCATAAACGGAGGTTCCTTGCCTTCGCAGCAGTCGGTTTCCCGGACAATCAGATCCTGTGAAACATCTACCAGACGTCTGGTCAGGTAACCGGAGTCGGCAGTACGGAGCGCAGTATCGGACAGACCTTTCCGTGCTCCATGAGCAGAGATAAAGTATTCCAGTACGTCCAGACCTTCACGGAAGTTAGACTTAATAGGTAATTCAATGGTATGGCCGGTGGTATCTGCCATCAGTCCCCGCATACCTGCCAGCTGCTTAATCTGCTTGTCGGAACCACGGGCTCCGGAGTCGGCCATCATATAGATGTTGTTGTACTTGTCAAGGCCGGTCAGCAGATCATGGGTAAGCTGGTCATCGGTATTTTTCCAGGTCTCAATAACCTCTTTATAACGCTCTTCTTCTGTAATCAGACCACGGCGGAAGTTTTTCGCAATCTGGTCAACCGTCGCCTGTGCGTCAGCAATCAATTGCTTTTTGGACGCAGGCACAGTCATGTCGGAAATGGATACCGTCATGGCGGCTCTGGTAGAATATTTATAACCAATAGCCTTGATGTCATCCAGGGTTACAGCTGTCTGGGTTGCCCCATGCACATTAATAACCTTTTCCAAAATCTGCTTCAGCTGCTTCTTTCCTACATGGAAATCAACCTCTAATAACAGTTCATTGCCTTCTATACTTCTGTCTACAAAGCCCAAATCCTGGGGAACGATCTCATTAAAAATGAAACGGCCTACTGTGGACTCTACAATGCCGGACTTTACAGTGCCGTCAGGCATGGTCTTCTGAACCCGCACCTTTACCCTGGAATGAAGAGTAACCGCTTTGTTCTCATATGCCAAAATTGCCTCATTGACACTCCTGAACATCATGCCCTCGCCTTCTGCTCCGGGCCGCTCCTGGGTCAGGTAGTAGATTCCCAAAACCATATCCTGGGACGGAACCGCTACCGGGCCGCCGTCAGAAGGCTTTAACAGGTTATTGGGAGACAGCAGCATGAAGCGGCATTCTGCCTGGGCTTCTACCGACAGGGGCAGATGGACCGCCATCTGGTCGCCGTCAAAGTCGGCGTTAAATGCAGTACATACCAAGGGGTGCAGCTTAATGGCTTTACCTTCTACCAAGATAGGCTCAAAGGCCTGGATTCCCAGACGGTGCAGAGTAGGAGCACGATTCAGCATAACCGGATGCTCTTTAATTACATCCTCTAATACATCCCAAACCTCAGGTTGAAGGCGCTCCACCATCTTTTTGGCATTTTTAATATTGTGGGCGGTTCCGTTGGAAACCAGTTCTTTCATAACAAAGGGCTTAAACAGCTCAATTGCCATCTCTTTTGGAAGGCCGCACTGGTAAATCTTTAATTCAGGGCCTACTACAATAACGGAACGGCCGGAATAGTCAACACGCTTGCCCAACAGGTTCTGACGGAAACGGCCCTGCTTACCCTTTAACATATCAGATAAGGATTTTAAAGCGCGGTTTCCGGGGCCGGTTACAGGCCGCCCCCGCCGGCCGTTGTCAATAAGCGCATCTACCGCTTCCTGAAGCATACGCTTCTCGTTGCGGACAATAATGTCGGGAGCTCCCAGCTCCAAAAGGCGGGCCAGACGGTTATTGCGGTTGATAATTCTTCTATATAAATCATTTAAGTCAGAGGTTGCAAAACGTCCGCCGTCCAACTGTACCATGGGGCGGATATCCGGAGGAATTACCGGAATCACGGTCATAATCATCCACTCAGGTTTGTTGCCGGAATTGCGGAATGCTTCCACTACCTCCAGGCGCTTGATAATGCGGGCCCGCTTTTGGCCGGTAGATTCCCTGAGCTGCTTTCTTAAATCCGCAGAATCCTTCTCCAGGTCAATAGCCTGCAGAATCTCCTGAATAGCCTCAGCGCCCATTCCTACACGGAAAGTGCCGTAGCCGTATTTTTCAGTTTCTTCCCGGTACTCCTTTTCAGACAAAACTTGTTTGTACTGAAGGCTGGTCTGGCCAGGATCCAATACTACGTAGGAAGCAAAATACAAAACCTTTTCCAAAGTTCTGGGAGAAATATCCAAAATCAACCCCATACGGCTGGGAATTCCCTTAAAATACCAGATATGGGATACAGGAGCAGCCAGGGTAATATGGCCTACCCGCTCTCTGCGGACACTTGCTTTGGTTACCTCGACACCGCAGCGGTCACAGATAACGCCTTTATAACGAATCTTTTTGTATTTGCCGCAATGACATTCCCAATCCTTGGTGGGACCAAAGATTTTCTCGCAAAACAGACCGTCTTTTTCCGGCTTCAAGGTTCTGTAGTTGATGGTCTCCGGCTTCTTTACCTCACCGTGAGACCACTCCAAAATCTTTTCCGGAGAAGCCAGGCCGATTTTAATGGCATCAAAAGTCAACGGCTGATAAGTTTCATTTGTCTCTGGCATGAACGGTACTCCCTTCTATTCGTTTTCATCAAAATCAGAAGCGTCTTCTGCATCGAAGCTGTCGTCAAAATCTATGTCGGGATCCTCATCTGCATCCGAATCTTCTATATAATCATCTTCAACGGCAACCAACTCGTTATCCTTAAACTCCTGTTCCTGGTAGCCATAGTTACCGAAGGACTCATCCTGGCGGTTATGGCGGTCTCCCTCAATAATGGAACGCAGATCGGTATCGCCGTAGTCGATATTCTCGGTCATTTCAACCTCTGTGTTGTCTTCTCGCAGCACTCTTACATCCAGCCCCAGGGACTGAAGCTCTTTTAAGAGTACCTTGAAGGATTCCGGAATACCCGGCTCCGGGATGTTCTCGCCCTTGATAATAGCCTCATAAGTCTTTACACGTCCCACTACATCATCTGACTTAACCGTCAGGATTTCCTGTAAGGTATAAGACGCGCCGTATGCCTCCAGAGCCCAAACCTCCATCTCTCCGAAACGCTGGCCGCCGAACTGAGCTTTACCGCCCAAAGGCTGCTGAGTTACCAGGGAATATGGTCCGGTGGAACGTGCATGGATCTTATCGTCTACCAGATGGTGGAGCTTTAGGTAATGCATGTGTCCGATGGTAACCGGACTGTCGAAATATTCTCCGGTGCGGCCGTCTCTCAGACGGACCTTACCGTCTCTGGACAGGGGAACTCCTTTCCAGAGGGCTCTGTGTTCCAGATGGCTTCCCAAATAGTCCATAACCTTGGAATCTATTGCATCCTTATACTTCTCCTGGAATTCTTCCCAGGTTCCATTTACATAATCATTGGCAATATCCAGGGTATTCATAATGTCATTCTCGTTAGCGCCATCGAATACCGGGGTTGCAATGTTAAAGCCCAGTGCTCTGGAAGCAAGGCTTAAGTGAATCTCCAAAACCTGTCCGATATTCATACGGGAAGGCACGCCCAGGGGATTCAACACAATATCTAAAGGACGTCCGTTAGGCAGGAATGGCATATCCTCCACCGGAAGCACCCGGGAAACAACACCTTTGTTTCCGTGACGGCCTGCCATTTTATCGCCTACAGAAATCTTTCTCTTCTGTGCAATGTAGATGCGGACAGTCTCATTTACACCAGGTGATAGCTCATCGCCGTTTTCTCTGGTAAACACCTTGGCATCCACAATAATGCCGTATGCGCCGTGGGGTACTTTTAAGGAAGTATCCCTTACTTCTCTTGCCTTCTCACCAAAAATTGCGCGAAGCAGGCGTTCCTCGGCAGTCAGCTCAGTTTCTCCCTTGGGAGTTACTTTGCCTACCAAAATATCACCGGCACGAACCTCGGCGCCGATCCGGATGATTCCTCTCTCATCCAGATCCTTTAATGCATCCTCGCCCACACCGGGAACGTCACGGGTAATCTCTTCCGGCCCCAGCTTGGTGTCGCGGGCTTCTGCCTCATATTCTTCGATGTGAACGGAGGTGTAAACATCTTCCTGCACCAGACGCTCACTAAGAAGTACTGCATCCTCGTAGTTGTAACCTTCCCAGGTCATAAAGCCGATAAGCGGGTTCTTGCCCAGAGCAATCTCTCCCTGAGAGGTGGACGGGCCGTCGGCAATAACCTCGCCGGCCTGTACATGGTTGCCTTTAAATACAATGGGCTTCTGGTTGTAACAGTTGGACTGGTTGCTTCTCTTGAATTTCGTTAAGTGGTATACATCCCGGTTTCCATCAGAATCTCTCTTGATAATAATTTCATTGGAAGCGGAGCGCTCTACCACGCCGGAATTTTTGGCCACTACGCAAACGCCGGAGTCAACGGCAGCTTTTCCTTCAATACCAGTACCGACTACCGGAGCCTCGGTAGCCAGCAGCGGAACTGCCTGACGCTGCATGTTGGAGCCCATAAGAGCGCGGTTTGCATCGTCGTTCTCCAGGAAGGGAATCATGGAAGTTGCCACGGAAAATACCATCTTTGGGGAAACGTCCATCAGATCAATGGCTTTCTTCTGGAAAGCGGAAGTTTCCTCTCTGTAACGTCCGGAAACGTTGTTGTTGATAAAGTGGCCTTCTGCATCTAAGGGTTCGTTTGCCTGTGCTACTACAAAGTTGTCCTCTTCGTCAGCAGTCAGATATACTACCTCATCCGTTACCACCGGATTTATAGGATCGCTCTTATCCAATACCCGGTAAGGCGCCTCAATAAAGCCGTATTCGTTGACTCTCGCATAGGTTGCAAGAGAGTTGATCAAGCCGATGTTGGGACCTTCAGGGGTCTCGATGGGGCACATACGTCCATAATGGGTATAGTGTACATCTCGAACCTCAAATCCGGCACGGTCTCTGGACAAACCTCCGGGGCCCAATGCAGACAGACGTCTTTTGTGGGTCAGCTCCGCCAGCGGGTTGTTCTGATCCATAAACTGAGACAGCTGGGAGCTTCCAAAAAACTCTTTTACTGCTGCAGTCACAGGTTTAATATTAATTAAGGACTGGGGAGTAATTCCTTCCATATCCTGGGTAGTCATACGCTCTCTTACCACACGCTCCATACGGGACAGACCAATGCGGTACTGATTCTGAAGCAGCTCTCCGACAGCACGGATCCGGCGATTGCCCAAATGATCGATATCATCCGCGGTTCCCACCTCTTCTTCCAAATGCATATTATAGTTAATAGATGCCAGGATATCTTCCTTGGTAATATGCTTGGGGATCAGCTCATGGATGCTGCGGCGGATAGTGGCCTTTAATTCTTCTATGTCGGAAGTTCCAACTTCTGACAGGATAGGCTCTAATGCAGGGTAGTATACTAATTCTGTAATTCCTACTTCTGCCGGATTAAAGGGAACATAGGAGGAAATGTCCACCATCATATTAGAAAGAACCTTCTGCTTGCGTTCCGGCCCTTCAATCCACACAAAGGGAACTGCTGCATTTTGAATCCTGTCTGCCATATCTTTATCCAGCTTGGTACCGGCCTCTGCCAGAATCTCTCCGGTGGTAGTGTCTACGACATCTTCCGCCAGAGTATGGCCTTTGATACGATTCTTAAATGCCAGCTTCTTATTAAATTTGTAACGCCCTACTTTTGCCAAGTCATATCTTCTGGGGTCGAAGAACATGCTGTTAAGCAAGCTTTCTGCACTATCAACGGATAACGGTTCGCCCGGACGGATCTTTTTGTATAACTCCAATAAGCCATCCTGGTAATTGTCGGAAGTGTCCTTACCAAAGCTGGCTAATAATTTCGGCTCCTCGCCGAACAGATCAATAATCTCTGCATTGGTACCAAAGCCCAGGGCACGGATCAAAACCGTCACCGGAACCTTTCTGGTACGATCTACGCGGACATAAAAAATGTCATTGGAATCCGTCTCATACTCCAGCCATGCGCCGCGGTTGGGGATTACTGTACAGCTGTACAGCTCCTTTCCTACTTTGTCATGTGCAACGCCGTAGTAGATACCTGGTGAACGAACCAACTGGCTTACGATAACGCGCTCTGCACCGTTGATTACAAAAGAACCTGTGTCGGTCATGAGCGGAAGATCACCCATGAAAATCTCGTGTTCATTGATCTCGTCTTTATCTTTGTTGCAAAGCCTCACCCTTACCTTTAAAGGTGCTGCATAAGTAGCGTCCCTCTCTTTACACTCTTCGATGGTATACTTAATGTCGTCTTTACACAATGTAAAGTCTACAAATTCCAGGCTGAGATGGCCTGCAAAATCCGCAATCGGAGAGATGTCTTCAAATACTTCCTTGAGTCCTTCGTCTAAGAACCACTGATAGGAGTTTTTCTGAATCTCAATCAGGTTTGGCATCTCTAAGACTTCTTTTTGTCCCGAGAAGCTCATTCTTACGCTCTTACCGGCCGGCACCGGACGCATCTTGCTTTTCTCCATTGACGTTTCACCCCTGTTTTCTTTTCTTGTCACGTTTTATTTTTGGGCGCACTTGACCCGTTAAAGCCCAGGACGCCACAATAGTGCACATTCCAGTTTATCACATCATTGTCAATCTGTCAAGTGCAACTTTTTTACAGTTCTCTCTTTTGCTTGCCTTTTTTCCTTGGAAATGGTATAATCTTTTCTATACATAAGGAAACTATTTGGAGGTATCGCCCCATGAACTGGAACTTAATTTTAAATGTATTGCTCTGGATCCTTCTTATCGCAGCAATCATTCTGGGACTTCTGTACTATTTCGGGCGCAAGCTGGAAAAAAAGCAGGCCGCATCTCAGTCTATGATGGAAGCTGCCAAACAAACCGTCTCAATCCTGGTAATTGATAAGAAGAAGTTGAAAATCAAAGAGTCCGGCCTTCCTAAGATGGTTTATGAGCAGACGCCAAAGTATATGCGCTGGGCAAAGCTGCCCATTGTCAAAGCCAAGGTTGGCCCCAAGATTGTAACTCTCATTGCTGACGAGAAAGTTTTTCAGGTTCTTCCGGTTAAAAGCGAGGCTAAAGTAGTAATCAGCGGCCTTTATATTACCGAACTTAAAAGCGTCCGCGGCAAGTCCATTCAGGCTGCTCCTAAAAAGAGTTTAAAGGACAAGCTGATGTTTTGGAAAAAGGATAAATAGGATTTGTGCAATTTGAAACAGGAAAGCTGTGCATCAGACCAATAGGCCCGGCACAGCTTTTTTGTGTCTTAAGACTCTAATGCAGAAACGCGGGCATCCAGATAGCGCAGTTGATCCAGCATTTCGTTAAACTGTAATTTTTGATAATTTTCTTCAATCAAGTCCGCTATAGCCTCTATCGTTGCATCCATAAACCCTGTTTCATCCTTCAGATCTGCTATAATCATCCGACGGCTATAGTGGTTTTGGATATAAAAAGATACCAGAGCGTCCATGCTGTCTGCTGTCTGTTTCATCTGCTCTTCCTTTAAACTGTATTCAGAACCAAATAAGAAAAAGTCTTTTTCATAACGCAGTATATATTTATTAAATATAAGGGAAATTAAACTAATAGCTCCTTCCAGCCGCTCTTTTTCCAGAATACGCACAGCACTCACCGAATAATATCCTTTCAATGACCGATGTGCAAATTTTACCGTCTTTTCCTCCAGCTTTTCCGGCAACACCTTTTTCAGTTCCCTTTCAGCTTCTTCCAAAGGGTGTTCTTTCAGCATTTGCCTTATCACTACCACAGCCTCATTCAATATTTTTCTAAGCTCTGGGGTTTTAATTTCAGGCAAATTTTTTACCGTTTCTATTTCCTCTCTCCATTCAGGCTCATGCTGATTATATCTCTCTACTATCTTTTCCAACTGTTTCATTAATTCTTCCATCCAGTGCTTTTGCAAAAGCTTTTCCATCTATTGTCAATTCATAGAAAGCGGCTTTTCCACTATAAAATTTCTCAACCGCCCGCTTCGCCTGAAGCTCTTTCATAATCTCCGTTAAAAAGCTGGCGCTGATTCCCTCATCCTGGGCAATATCCTTATGGCGGGCAGACGGATTTTTATATAGATACTTTAAGACATTGCTATAGTGAGCTTTTTTACATATCCCCTCCATAACAATAGTAAAATCTCTTTCATCCTCCATATCCCGAAACAAAAAGCCCACCGCATACACAATTCCGACAAAAACCCCCATTAAAAACAGCGTCATGTGTCTGTTTTTCTCTGCGATTCGTCGAAAAAGCAGAGAAGCCTTCTGCCCCTGGCGTAATTCCTGATACAGAAGGCTTTTCTCTTTCCTTTGATACATACGCATTGTCTCGTATAGGTATTCTCGGTTCAGTTCCTTCAATTGAGCCTGATACAGCCCTTGTTCTGACTGGGACAGTTCTTGCTCATACACTTGGTCTAATTTTTGGTAAAGCTCCTTATCCCATTTCATACGCTTCCTCCTTTTCGTTGCACTCTTCCGTAATAGATATCCTCAAAAAACAGACACGCCTCTTCACATTCCCCGGTTTTGCATTTGTCCGGTTTGTCTTCTGAATACCTCCCGGCGGGTTTCCCACAAATTTTGTTCTCTTTTCCAAAGCCAAATCCAATTGCCGTATCTTCTATCCTTCATCAGCAATATTTTATTCAGTGTTTATTCAGTTATTTTTTCGTCCATTATTGACAAAAATCGGGAATCAGACTTCTCACCCGCCTGATTCCCTTCCCTCTCAGCTTGTAAGATGAATTGCCGCCTGTTCCTTAGACTGGACGTCCACTACAATATTGCACTCAGATACATGCTGGTAGTTGATGTCCAGGGAATAGTTGACCTGGACTTTTAAGGCATGTTCCTGCTGGTCTACCCGGATATCGGTAGTATTCAGGCCGATCATCATCTCCCCCATAGGAGTGGTGTAGGAGGCAATGCGTTTCTTATCCTTTTCAAATACCATGTGAACGCTGGAGATCCCGTGTTTGATTACATCCATGGTATCTTCTCCTACTTTAATGGTATTTTTGACCATACCGTCAAATCCCTCTATTACCTCATCATATATAATATAATGTTTGCCATTTTTGTGGTAATAGCTTCCGGGAGTAATAATTTGAATATTATCGCTCTCACCGCCCATGGATTGAAGGCCGCTAACTGTGATGAGTACGTCTTTTGTCATATTTTTTCCTGCCTTCCTGATGAAGAAATAATTCAAAATCGTTCCTAGTAATTTTCAATATCAATCTTTTTGGTTTCTTTTACCTGCTGGGGAAGAATAGAGGATGCAAAATTGGTAAATTTATCTGCCAGATCACTTACATAAAACTGGTACCTTTCTTCTGTCCGGCACACACCCGGGCAGCAGATTAAATCCTCTTTTTCTAACAGGCTTTTCAACTCAATGGCTGTTTCATATGCCGGATTTATCAGGGTCACCGCTTCCCCCATAAGCCGTTTTATAGTTGAACGCAGCAAGGGATAGTGGGTACAGCCTAAAACCAGTGTGTCCACGTATTTTGCTTTTAATTCACTTAAATACCGGGAAGCAATTTCATCTGTAACAGAATCATGGAGAAGCCCCTCCTCTACCAGAGGCACCAGCAAGGGACAGGCTTTTCCGGTTACCCTGGCCTGTGGCATCATCTCTTTGATTACAGTCTCGTAAATCCCGCTGCGGACGGTTCCCTCTGTCCCGATAATGCCTATTTTTCCGTTTTGAGTAGCCTTTACCGCACTGACGGCTCCCGCCCGGATCACTCCCAAAATGGGAATATCCAGTTCCTTCTTCACTTCCTCTAAAGCGTAAGCGCTGGCTGTGTTGCAGGCAATTACAATGGCCTTTACCTGTCTGGTTTTTAAAAAACGGATAATCTGCCTGGAATAGCGAATGATAGTATCTTTAGACTTACTTCCGTAGGGCACCCGGGCAGTATCGCCAAAGTAAATAATCCCTTCGTCCGGCATCTGGCGGATAATTTCACGCGCTACTGTTAATCCCCCTACGCCGGAGTCAAATACGCCGATAGGAGCGTTTCGGATTGACTCATTTTTTTCTGTCATTTTGGCTTCCCTCCTGATATTCACTGCTTCCCACGGGATAATCCGTGGTCAATCAGGCGGTTTACCAATGTCTTTTTGTCAATGCCTCTTGCCTCCCACAGAATGGGATACATACTGATAGCGGTAAATCCGGGCATGGTGTTAATCTCATTAAATACCACTTCCCCGTCCTGCTTTACAAAAAAGTCTACCCGGGCCAATCCATAGCCGTCCACGGCTTTAAAGATAGCGGCGGCATTTTTACTGATAATTTCAGAAGCATTGCCAGGAAGTTCCGGATCTGTAACCGTTTTGGACTCTGCATTGTAATATTTTGAATCAAAATCATAAAAATCAGCGGCAGCCAAAATCTCCCCTACGCCTGAGGCGGCCACCGGTTCCGCTCCGCCTCCAAAGACCGCGCACTCTACTTCCCGGCCAACTATGGCTTCTTCTACCAGAATCTTTCTGTCATGGCGGGCCGCTTCCTCCAGTCCGGCTATCAGCGCCTCTCTGTTTTCCGCTTTGGTAACGCCTTTGGAGGATCCGGCATTGCTGGGCTTAATAAAGACCGGATAAGAGAACCGGCTTTCCACCCGCTCTACCACCTGGTCCATCTCCGAAAGCTGCCCCCGGAAAACCGGCTCATAGGCCGCCTGGCGGATTCCCAGCGCGTCTACAATAATTTTCGTATAAAGCTTATCCATGGATACTGCAGATGCCAGTACCCCGCATCCCACATAGGGAATCTGGGCCAGCTCCAGAAGCCCCTGGATCGTACCGTCCTCACCGTAGAGTCCGTGAAGTACCGGAAACGCAACGTCTACGGAGATTTCCTGCCAGGAATCGCCGTCCTTTATTAATACAGATTTTTTGGTGGCGTCCGGAAGAATAGCAGCTTCAATCCGGCTTTCCTTCCAACTTCCGTTTTGGATGTCTTCCGGAGAATCTGCCTTCAGCCACCGGCCTTCCTCCGTAATCCCGATAAGCAAAAGTTCGTATTTGTTTCTATCAATCTGGGCTACTATATTGGCGGCGGACATACAGGATACCACGTGCTCAGAGGATTGGCCGCCAAACAGCACCGCTATTGTCTTCTTTTTCATAATTATGTATCTCCTATCTGAATTCCCGGCAAGACCCGGTGATTATTTTTATTTCACACGTGTCTAAATTATACCACAGGTGTCAACAATTACAATACAAATCTTAATAGACAGGAGGAAATTACCCTATGAAAAATATGAAAATCGGAGCCGTTTTTTTTCTGGCAGCGCTGACGCTGTGGCTGGTACAGTTAAGCGGCAGGGATCAGGCTCTGGCAGGCAGGATCAGAGAAAATGTACTGCGCTTTCACGTTATTGGAGACAGCAACCGCCGGGAGGATCAGGAATTAAAGCTGCAGGTCCGCTCACTTTTGTTAAAAGAAATTGAAAAAGGTACAGACGGCCAGGCGTCTTCCAAAGAAGCTCTCACTTCCTATATTAATTTACATAAGTCTGAACTGGAAAAAGCAGCAGATGACTTTATCCATAGTCGGGGCTTTGACTATGAGTCCTCCATAGAAGTAGGAGTCAGTCATTTTCCCACCAAATCCTATGGCGACATGCTGTTTCCTGCCGGGGATTACGACGCTGTCCGGGTGATCCTGGGAACAGGAAAAGGACGCAACTGGTGGTGCGTCCTCTATCCGTCTCTGTGTTTTGTAAGCGATACTGCCGCTGTTGTGCCGGATTCCTCTAAGGCTCAGCTTGCCGGTATGCTGGCGGAAGAAGACTATTCTTCTCTCTTCGCCTCCCATCCTGACATTCAAATATCCTTCCGGCTGTCAGAATGGTGGAACAGCACATTCTAAATCTCTGCCGGTACTACGCCCTTAAGCGCCCAGTTATACTCATTAAGGGCCTGGAGCATATTCATCCGGGCAGTGTCTCTGGCGGCTTTCGCCTGGACATACTGGATTTCCGTACTCAGATATTCAATTCTTCCCAACATTCCCAGCTGATATCTGCGCTGATTGCCCTGCCAGGTCAGCTCTGCCTGGGAAAAGGCAGTCTCAGCAGACTGAAGCGCGGCCCGCTTTTCCAGCAGATTATAGTACAGCGTGTCCATATTGCTGCGAAGCTGTTCTTCTGCCTCTGTAACGCTGCGCTCTTTGGAATGAATATCTTTTATGGTACGGTTTTCTTTTTTGGTGTTTTTCAGGCTGATGATTTCCTGATTATAGGCAATCGCCTGTACCTTATCTGCTTCCCGGTCAATGGTATCTATCTGGCTCATATCCGGTTGGGGCACCTCCCCCAGGGTGGGGTTGTCGGTGTAATCCCACCCTGTAAGCATGATCAGGGTCCGGCGCAGGGAGTCCATACTGTTATTCAAAGTAGAAAGCTGGTTCTTGGCGGAGGTTAAGCTTACCTGGGCTGAAAGAAGATCCGTGGAAGTTGCCATACCGATTCCGCTTTGGGTATTGGACATGGACAGCATATCTGTGTAAAGCGCTACCACCTTCTCCAACATCTCTCTGTTAACCTCCATCTGCTTGCAGCCGATAAACAGGGACTGGACTGCAGAGCTTAGCTGGTAGCGTATCGGAGCCAGGGTATTCTGATCCAGTCTCCTGGCCTGCTTATCCAGCGCCTTTTCCATGGTGCTGGCGGCGGAGGACAGGCTTCTTCCCATAGCCTTATACTGGGCAGAATAGATCTGATCCCCTTCTGCCTCCAGGCCTTTGGCCTGCTGGCGGTATTCTTTTCCGTCCTCCCTCATCTTTTCAACCAATTCATAAGAATCCTTCAGGTTGCTCTCCACTGTATCGGCTGCCGCCCGATAGGAAGGGTTAAAATATTCTATTAAATCCGGAATCTCTTCATATTCTAAAGTATCGTCCAAAAGGCGCGCCCATTTTTCATCGTCATATCCTTCCGGCTGCTGTACTGCTGCTTTTGACTGCAAAAGATAAAAAGGCTTAACCGGAGCCCACAGGCTTAAACCGGCGGCCGCTGCCAGGGTTGCCCCCGCAAAGCGGAAGGTAAATCTCATTGATTTCATAGTCTGCCCCCTTATCCTGCAGAAGCCAGTCCTGCCACGCCGCTCTTGTAGGTCTCATAAGCCTGAAGCACAGCCATCTCTTTAAGCCGGGCGGAGATCCTGGCACCTTCCAGAGCATATGCCTGCTGCTGATATTCCAATTGGCTCAGATTGCCGATAGACAAATTGAGGGCTGCCGTATCTGCCTGTTTCTGGGCCAGCGCAAGCTCTGTCTGGGCCTGTTCATAATCTGCCTGGGCCTGGAGAAGGGCCTGGTAGCTGCTGGTTACAGAAGAACGAATCTGAGATTCATTATTTGCAATGGTTTCTTCCAGGGTTTCCTTAGATTCCGGGACTCTGGTGCTGCTGAGGCGGTGGCGGTTTACAGACAAAGTAAAATTGTTTTTTACTGCTGTTTCTTTATCTGCCTCCAAATCGATTGCCAGAATGTCTTCTATACTTACAGAAGGAAGCTCTCCAATCTCTGGATTAGCGTTATAGGCCCACCCGGTTGCTAAACACATGCTCTGTTTGGTGGTGCGGATCTGCTTTTCTGTCGTTAAAATGTTCATCTCGCCATTTTCTATAGCGCTTTTTGCGTTCAGCACCTCCATCTGTGTTGCCATCCCCACAGCTGCTTTGCGTTGTACTGCCTCATACTGGCTTTTCAGCAGCTCCAGGTTCTTTTTAGATAAATCCAGATTCAGCAAAAGCTGGTGGTAGGTGATCATCAGAGTCTTGGTGGAGGCCACAATTGTGGCCTCTGCCTGCTTATTCTGAGTCTGCATACCAAAGTTTCCGACCTCTGCCGACGTGGCGCTGGCCTCCAGGGCCTTGGCCTGCTGCTCCAGAGTAAGGACCGTAGTGTCATACGTAGGACTGTCCGGATCCATCATCTCAATCTGCTGATAAATCTGCTGAGCGCTGTTGCGATAGCTGGCCGCAATATCGCCGTCGCTGCGCCCTAAATCTCCCTCCCGGTTTTGCTCGTAGGAAGCCTGATTGTTGAGCACCGTGGGGTTATATTCATGAACCAGATCCGCAATCTCCCCATATTCCAGCTTATTATCCCTGAGAGTAGACCATTTTTCCGGTGTGTAGGCAAACTCTGGGCTGCCAGCCAGGGCCTGCCCGGTTACCGACGCGGCCAAAGCCGCTGCCAGGCTTAAAGCCGCCATGCTATGTAAACGTTTCATATGCTCCTCCTCCATGCCCCTGACCGGGCATGCGTCAATCATAGTTGGGTTCCCTCTTTTTCTTACGGTTCATAATACTATAATAAACCGGAAGCATCAATAGGGATAAAATGGTAGATGCTACCAGGCCGCCCACATCTACCAATCCTAACCCCTGCATCATCTCGCCGCTGTCGCCAAAGGCCAGCGCCATAGGGATCATTGCCACAATAGTAGTGAGGGTAGTCATCAGGATGGGACGCAGACGGGTAGCGCCTGCTTCGATAAGGGCAGTTTTCATATCCATAGTACTCCTGTATTGGTTTACCGTATCTACATAAAGAATACCGTTGTTTACTACTGTACCCACCAGCATAAGGAAGCCCAACAAAGACGGCATGCTGATAGAAACATCGATAAACCACAAAAGCCCAAAGGAACCAATCAAGCTGAAAGGAATGGTGGTCATAACCATAAAGGAAAACTTAGGAGACTCAAACTGGGCGGCCATTACTACAAATACCAGAAAGGCGGCCAGTAAAATCGCCTGTCCCAATGCCCCGAACTCTTCGTTCATCATCTCAATCAGGTCATTGGTGGCAACGGAGATCCCCTGGGTCATATTTGGCTTTACCACCGTTTCAAAAAGCTGGTTGTCAATCCTGGCTGCCTGTCTTCCCTTGTCATCCATTTTGGCATATTCTGCGGAAATGGTTACCTGGTACTGCTTGTTGCTTCTGGTAATGCTGGACGGGCTGTCTTCAAAAGCTATATCCGCCACATCCGTTAATGCCACAGAACTGCCGGTGGGAGTGGTCAGCATAATTCCCTCCAGCTGATCAATGGTTTTATAATCATCTGCCGGATATTCCACCCGCACATCCACCTCATTGCCGTTTACTTCCAGAGTGGTGGCATCCACGCCGCTGAGCATCTGGTTGACCGTCCCGGCAATCATAGCCGGGGTTAGCCCTTCTGTTCCCGCCTTTACGGAATTAATATGAAGCTTCACAACCGGCGCGGCATTTTCCAGGCTTGAGTGAACTTTGGCAATCTCTGGCCTGGCTTTTAAATCTTCTGCAATCTGATCGGAAACTTTTTTCAGCTCATCATATTCGGTGCTCTGGAGGATCACCTGATAGGTATCGCTCACGGTAAAGCTGGACATGGTATTGCTCTCGGTTACTGTGATGTTGCAGTCATCTACTGTACTTAATAACGATTTCCATTCCCTTGTGACTTCACTGGTTTCCCGTTTTCTGTCGTCTTTTAAGTAGGCAGTAATACTTCCGCCTCCTCCCATGCCCGCGCCCATCATACCGGATCCGCCGTAGGTCAGCATATAGGAATCCAGATCCTCATCTGCGGTAATCAGGCTCTCAATCTCTGTCAGGATTGTCTCTGCTTTCTCTATGTTAACCCCCGGCCTCATTTCCACTGACACATTAATGGTTCCCTCATCGCTGGCCGGGATCATTTCGGAGCGGAGCTGGGTAGCCATAACAAAGGAAAGGATTAAAAGGCCAACCGTTATAAACATAACCGTCTTTTTCTTAGGAAGAATGGACTCCATAATATTCCGGTAACCGGACTGCATTACCCGGACTGCCGCAGACGCAGGCGCTTTTTCTCTTTCTTTTGGACGATAAAACGCATAACACAACGGGACAATGGTCATAGCGGAAATCAGAGACGCTACCATACAGAAAATAATAGTAAATCCCAAAGGTTTAAACATCTGACCGCTCATTCCCGCTAAAAATGCCAGGGGAAGGAACACTACGCAGGTGGTGGCAGTGGAGCCGATAATAGACTGGAGTACAACGCCGCTTCCTTCCAGGGCCGCGGTGCGGTATTCTAAAAATCCATGGCCTTTGGTAGAGCGGAAGCAACTCTCCAAAACTACGATGGAATTGTCTACCATCATGCCTACCCCCAGCACCAAGGCGCTCATGGTAATAATATTTAAGGAAAATCCCATTAAATACATAAGAACCAGGGCCGCCATAATGGAGATCGGTATAGAGGTTCCAACGATAAGAGACGCTTTCATATCTCCAAAAAACACAAAAATAATAAGCATGGAAACCACTACTGCCAAAATCATGGTCTGGAATACGGAAGTCAATGCTCCTTCTATCTGATCACTGGCATCATAAACCACTATCATATCCAGATTTTCGTCAGACGCTTTCAGCTTATTCATAAGCTTGGAAACTTCCCTTGATACCTCCTGGGCACTGCTTTTCTGCTGCTTCTGGATGCTGACAGAAACCGTGTCCTCTCCATTATAGCGCCCAATGCTGGAAGTCTCCTTTACAGTGCTGCCTACAATAGCGATATCATCCAAATAGACAATGTCCCCGCTGGGAATGGTAATAGGAATCTCCTTCAGGCTGTCTACCGTATCATAGGCAACGCCGGCAGACACGGTTAACTTCTGACTTCCCACTTCTGTAGAGCCTGCCGGAATAGAAAAGCTGGCGCTGGAGACTGCAGTTGCCACAGAGTTAATAGAAAGATGGTATTGCGCCAGTTTTTCCGGAATCAGCTGGATCCGCACATATTCTTCCTGGCCTCCCGACAGCTCCACGCTGGCAATACTGGAAATCTTCTCCAGTTCCGGCACAATGGTGTCCTCAACATAATTGTAGAGATTATTGACACCGGAATTGTTGACCGTCATCATCATAGACGGGCTGCTGTTAATGTCAAATTCCATAATAACCGGGTCCATAGCGTCCTCCGGCAGGGAACTCTCTAAAGCATCAATCTTCTTTTTCAAATCCGAATACGCCTTATCCATATCCGTGCCGTAGTCGTACTGCAACAGCACCATGGAAGAATTTTCACTGGAAACAGAGGTAATGGAATCCACACCACTTAGCTGTCCCACCTCATTTTCTACAGGCTTAGTCAAAAGCTCATCCACATCTTCCGGACTTGCTCCCACATAGACAGTACTGATTACCATCATAGGCATGTTCATTTCCGGAGTCAGCTCCATGGTGGAGGAAAACAGGGAAATGAAACCGAACACCATCAGGCACAGAACACACAGGACCGTGGTGACCGGGCGTTTTAATACGGTTTTGGTTATATTCATTCAGCCCGCCTCCTTACTGTACCGCCTGGGTTTCTGTCTGGGCTTCCGTTTCTGTCGGAGCGGATGTTTCAGCGGTCCCCTGGCTCTGCAAATCTACCGCAACCCCCTCTGCCAGCTCGGAACTCCAGGTGGTAATCACCAAATCCGTTTCCTTAAGGCCGGAAATAATCTCCGCTCTTTCAGAATCGTAGATCCCCACCTCTACCGGGATCTTGTGAACGATTCCTTTGTCGTAGGTATATACATATGCATCGCCTCCGTCATAATAAACACAATCTACCGGAATGGTCATAGCATTTTCTGCCTCGTCCGAAGTAATACTTAACTGGACTTTTACCCCGGGAGCCAGGGCATCTGCATTTTCCACCGAGGCTTCTACCAGAAACAGGCCTGTTTGAGCATTTACCATGGAACCCACTTCCGTCACAGTGCCTGTATAGGCGGTTCCCTGCTTTTCTAAAACGATCTCATCCCCCGGCTTCAGATTGTTTCTCAGGCTGTCGGCAACAGAAAAAGCTACCTTCTTTCCTCCTTCTCCCGTAATGACGCATAGCTGGCTGGACTGAGCCACGGTGTTATGGAGAACCATGCTGCTGGTTTCAATCTTTCCTGCAATGGGGGCGGTAACTGTGCTGTATTCTACCTGAAGGTCATAAGCCAGCTTTGCTCCGTCATACTGGATTCTGGCAGATTGGGCGCTGGTCTGAACCTGTTCAAAGGCCTGTGCAGAAATATCCCCGCTGGCATAGAGCACCTGCATTCTGGCCAAATTGGCGTTGGCAGTATCCAAAGCAACCTTTGCTCCGTCTAAAGAAATTTTGCTGCTGTCGATCTGTTTGTTGTCAATGCGGCATAAAGGCTGTCCTGCCACAACTGTATCCCCGGGATTTACGTAGATTTCCAGGATTTCCCCTGCCACCTTGGGCATTACGTAAATAATATCAGAAGGCTCTACTGTGCCGATAATCTCTTTTGACAGAGTAATCGTTCCCTTAGCAGGAGCTTCCGCCTTCACTACAGGGGTATAGACCTGTTCAACAGTCTCAGCCGGCTTTAGCAGCCTGGGGACCGCAATTGCGGCCAGAGCTCCGGCTGCAACAATTCCAATAATGACTTTATATCTAGTTTTCATGTTTTCCTCCTAATAATTATGAATCGGTACGCAACGCTTAGCGACTCCTGCCATGTCGTCGGAAGGTATCCTGAAAATGCTTCGCATTTACCTTCCTACTAACTATTGACTGCAGGCTCCCATTTGTATAATCTCCAGCTTTTTTATAAACATCTGGCGGATTGTCTCTGACTTCTGGGGAAATTTAAACATCTGCCCCAAAGCTATAATCAGAGTCTGCATCCCCAAATTCGTTGTCAGGCGGATAAATTCCCGATCCTGAAATCGCAGATTCGACCAATCCCCCTTTTCATAAAGCCAGTCTCCCAAATCCAGAGGCCCCCCCTTTTCCAGATCATAGCAGCCTTCCATAAACTGCTCTGTTTCGATCTGAAGCATGGAAATACGGGCCAGCTCCATCAGGTTTCCGCTCCATTCTAATTGGAACCAGTCATCAAAAAGTTCTTCCAGCATCTTCCAGTAGTTTCCCTTATTTCGACATAGACTCTCCCTGCAGAATTGGTGAGCCTGCATCAGAATATCTGAAAACACATATTGGAGAAGATCCCTTTTATCCTCAAAATATGTATAGAAGCTTCCCCTGGAAATATCCGCATTTTGAATAATTTTATTGATGGATACTTTTTCGAAAGGAACTCGGGTAAATTCAGATATGGCGGCCATCCGAATACTTTCCTGCTTTTCTGCCGGCAGACGGGCAAATCGTTCTGTAGGCATATAATTTCACCTTCCTCACCTTCCTTTTTGCCACTTTTGCCTGGCAGCAAAAAGTGACAACCTGTCACTATTATAATGACAGGTTGTCACTTCGTCAACGATTTTTATGATTTTTTTATATTTTTAACGCAGTTTTTATGATGCCCTTTCTTTGATATTTTTGGATACTGTGATTTCCTGATTATCAATATGCTCTCTTACCGCAGCCTTTGCTTCTATAATACTGTGGCGCTTTATGCAGCGGAGAATGTGCTCGTGCTCTACAATCAATACCTGGCGCTTTCCCGCATCTTTTATATATTCCAAACGGTAGCGGTACATCTGCTCTCTTAAATTATTCAGAATCTGAACCAGGCGGTTATTACCGGTAGCCTTATAGATCAGCTCATGAAATTGCTCGTCTGCCTCGGCAATGGCCATAGCATCTCCTTTGTGAATAGCTTCCGAAAAAGTCTTCTGAATATTCTCCATCTCTGCAATCCCTTCCTCGGAAATCCGCTGGCAGGTCAGCTCAATTGCCAGCTCTTCTAAAGAGCGGCGTACCTCCAGAACATCCTTTAAGCTTTTTTCAGAAATCTTGGCCACCTCGGCGCCTTTTCTGGGAATCATCAAAACCAGGCCTTCCAGCTCCAGCTTGCGGATAGCTTCGCGGATAGGAGTCCGGCTTACTCCTAAACGCTCTGCAAGCTGAATCTCCATCAGCCTTTCTCCCGGCTCCAGCTCCCCCTTTAAAATCGCCTGGCGCAAGGTATTAAATACTACATCCCGCAAAGGCAGATATTCATTCATTGTTACCCGAAAATCGTTTCCCATGACTTCCTCCTCCTAGTATAATTATGAATCGGCACGCGACGCAGAGCGTCACCTAATTTTCCTCTGTTTTCCTGTTGTTGTAGAAATTGGTCAGGTATACCTGCCTTGCCAGGGTACTATGCTCTCCGTACCGCAGATCCTCGTAGGCCGCGGCGGCGGCTTTTGGGTTAGAAAACAGGCCAAACACGGTAGGCCCGCTTCCGCTCATCATAGCTCCCAAAGCTCCGTATTCTCTCATAACCCCTTTAATCTCTTCGATTACCGGATATCTTCGGGCAGTCACCAGCTCCAATATATTTCCCAGACGCCCCGATATTCCCAGCAGATCGCTCCTCCCAATAGCTTCAATCATTCCGTCAATATCCGGGTGTTCTTCCGGCCTTAACTCATTGGCATGAAGGTTTTCATATACATATTTGGTAGAAACACTGATGGCCGGTTTAGCCAGAAGCACCTGGCACTGGGGCATAGGGGGCAAAGGAGTCAGTTTTTCGCCGATGCCTTCCGATAAAGCGGTTCCCCTCATAATACAATAAGGCACGTCAGCCCCGATCTTTACTCCCCGCTCCATCAGTTCCTCCATAGAAAGGCCCAGATGGAACATCTTGTTGATTCCCACTAAAACAGCAGCGGCATCGCTGCTTCCGCCTGCCATTCCGGCAGCCACAGGAATCAGCTTACGCAGGCGGATAAAAACACCGTTTTTTACCTGAAATTCTTCCATCAGCAGATTAGCTGCCTTATACACCAGGTTATTCTCGTTGACAGGAAGGTAGGACAGGTTGGTTTCTATCTCAATCCCCGGCTCCTTTCGAAAAAACAGGTCAATCTGATCATACAGTCCCACTGTCTGCATAATCATCCGTACCTCATGGTAGCCGTCCTCCCGCCTTCTCAAAACATCCAATCCCAAATTAATTTTTCCATAGGCCCGGAGTTTAAAATGAGTTGTCATAGCAAATCCCTCTATTGTTTCTTATAATACATTATTTTGTATACAGTATTTTTATAAATACATAGTAAACGCTTTCACCGGATTTTTCAAGTGTTTTTTCATAAAAAATACCGCTTTGTAAAAAATGCCTAAGGTTCTTTATTTTTCCCGGTTTTTGTAGGATAATTCGCAATTAAGCCGATATATGTTAATAAGAGCACATTTTCCAGCACAGCAGGAAAGGGAAACGATATGTCAAATATAAAAGCAGCCAATTCGGCTTCCGAGCCAGTTGTCAGTACAGAAAAAGAACTTCAGCTTGTCAAACAGCAGCAAGAAATCAGGGCCAGTGAGACTCTGTTCCAAAAACTCTCTAAAACCGTTACAAAGCAGCAGGAAAAAACAGATTCAACCCATACAGATGACCAACAGGAACAGCCCAAGGACACTGCAGAAATCTCTGAGTCACGCAGGCGGCTCTCCGCAAACGGAAGGGATTGGACAGCTGAGGAGCTAAGATGGATGCTGGAGCTGGAAGGAGAAGACTGGGAGCTTTTTCTGGAATGGCAGCCGGATCCCAACCTTGCCCTCTCAAAACAGCTTCAGGAGCTGTCAAAGCTGTACCTGACTCTGCTTGAGGCGGCTCTGAAAAATGCAGAAGGGGAAAATCTAATAGCGCAGCTGGAACGTCTGGATGGCCTGTTGGCTCAAAAGATTAGTTTGATAATGGATCAGAATCTGGAACAGCTGATATCTCTCCTGGAAAAAGCCGGGCAAAACACCTCTCTGGACAGTATCCGCTCCAGCCTTTACCGCCAGACTGCCGGACGGACTCTCTCCCCTCAGGCCGTACATACTCTTTTTGCCCACGGAAAACAGGCCCGCAGCAGGTCTGCCGCTCCATACTCTTTTTCCAGAGAGGGGATGATTTATCAATCCTCCGGAAAGCAGAATGTCCGGTTTCAACAGGCTTATCATAGGCAACAGGCTTCCTGGAAAGAGCAGCTTAAGCAGCGGGATGAAATCATCCGCGATGCCAGAAAAGGCATTGCCGGAAATGCCTTTAAGCAGGAAGGTTCCGCCCCCTGCTCTGGCAAAGAGCTGGAGAGGGCCAACCGGTTTGCCGCCCATATAGAAGGCGGCGGCAATCTATTCCAAAATCCGGGCATCAGTGCCAGAAACGCGGAAGTAACAGGGCTGATGGCCGCCGTTATGTTCATCAAGGGGCAGGTATACGCCGGGGAAGGCAGACGGGACAGTTCTATTACCCTGGCCCTTGAAAATGCCATCGAAAAAATTATCAGTCCGTATCTGAGCCAAAAGGGGGCCTCCAAAGTATATTACCACATCCTTGCCGCTTATAAACAAATGCAGAATCCCCAGAAAGCCATTGAAGAAGGACAAGACTATGCCTACCGGCAGTTTCGGGAAAAGCAGAAAGATCCTGCATATCAAAAATCCTCTCAGTATTCCAAAGGCTCCGGTTTCTTCCAGGCCCTGCAAAAAAACCTGAATCCCGAAAAAGGATTTGCCATGGGAGTTAATGTTCTGCAAATGGATTGGCAAAATTTTTTATATGCCATAGGAAGCTGGCAATATTCTTCTTATTTATCAAGGGCGCAAGCCTACAGTCCCTGGGGAGTCCTGGCCGGCACAGGAACCCATCTGACCGGAAAAAAAGGAACTGCCGGAAAAATCTTGTCAGGCGCGGCAGTGGTTATCGTCATAAGCGCTCTGGCTGTAGTGTATTTTCAATTTTTGAACTAATTCAATCAATATTATAAAAAGGGAGTATCGCAAAAGGAACCACAGCGGACAGCGCTGATAAAAAGCCGTCCGGTTTCCTTTTACGATACTCCCTTAAAATGCAACTTTTATTCTTTTTCTTCCGTTTCCTCCATAAACAGTGGCCGCAGCTCTCCATTATCGTCTCTTCTGTCCTCTTTAGGCATATATTTTTTAAAGATTACATGGAAGATAAAGGAGTTTACAAATGCTGTCAGAGGAAAACCGAACAGCAGAAACAGTACGGAAAACTGGGGCGCCATATAAAAGCTCAGTACCATAAGGACTGCCAACGCCCCGTCCAGCACCAGGATTCCAAGTGTCTGGAAAATGTGGCGGATGGACATAAAAAATGCGTTAAACAGAGTTTTTTTTACAGGATTATAAAACCGGCTCTGAATGGGGAATACATAGGTCAGGATACAGGCGTACACCAGGGTTAAGGAACCGAATACGGTAACCATAATAGTGCGGAACCTTGACGCTTCTGTCTGCATGTAGAGAAAGAAGTATAAATCAAAGCCCAGCAGAAGGCCTGCCGCCAGCATTATCATCCAAATAATCGTCGCCTGCCTGAAGTTTTCTTTAAAGGACTTAAAATAAGACTTTAGGGTATAACCGTCCTCATCCCGTACCAGCTTTAAAGTTACATAATAGAGCGCAGTGGTAGAAGCTCCCACAGTAAAGATCGGGATGCTGGTTATCATCCACAAAATATTCAGAATAATCAGATCTCCCAGCTTGCCAATAAAGCGCCAAACCGGATTGTCGTAGTTAAACAGTCCCTGCAGCATATGATTCATTCCCCGTTTCTCTCTTGATGGTTGTACAATATCTGGTGTTCATTATAGCGAATCCTTTAGAAAAAATCAACTTTCCTTCTGATTTCATAATTTTTTCATAAAATTTTTTCCCGTTTTGTGTTATACTGCAATGGAATACATTCCCTTAAGGGGCAGAAATGAGGATAAAATTATGGCTTTAAAAGATTGGCTGAAAGCAGAAGCCCGTCAGGAGCGGGCCAAGCTTAAGGAGATGTCCTTTCAGGACAAGCTTTGGTACATATGGGAGTATTACAAAATACATATGCTTATCGGGTGTATTATACTATTCTTTTTCTATATTCTGGGTTCTATTTTTTACCAGAAAAGCTTTACTACCCGGCTCTTCTATGTTGTTATGAATGATCCTTACGCTTCTTTTTCTGATTATGAAGGAATGTCGGATGGTTTTAAGGCGCGGATGGGATACGGAAACAAGGAGCGGGTGGATGCGGACACCAGCCTGCATATTAGCTTTGGCAATTCCACTTCCGAACTGGATTATGCATCTCTGGCAAAGATAACTGCCATTGTGGCCAGCCAGGATCTGGATCTGCTGATTACCAACAAGGATGCCGTCGAGCATTATGCGGCAAATGACGGATTGCTGGATTTGGAGGAGGTTCTTCCTGCCGATCTCTGGGAGCTTGTAAAGGAAGATGTCTATGAAGCTCAGGACAGCTCCGGCGCCGTATTTTCTGCTGCTGTCAATCTGGAACATTCTAATTTCCGCCAAAAGTCCGGGACTCAGATGGAGGAACCCTGCTTTTGCCTTATCAGCAACTCCAAACGAATTGATACGGCCATTGAGTTTCTTCGGTATCTGTATGAGGAATAAGGGGCCGAAATCCCAGACTCCGGGCCAGATTTAAAGACGGATGGTTGTCAGGATGGATTTGAAGGCAGAGCTTACATTCTAATTCCCAATCCGTATAAGCCATGACGGCCCGGCATGCCTCCCTGGCAAAGCCCCTTCTTTGATAAGGAGAAAACACCTGATATCCCATCTCCAGATATTCTTCCGGAAGCTCTCCGGCATTTTTCAGCCGCCTGCATACCTCCTCTTCCGGATTCCAGACCCCGGCCGCTCCTATCATGCGGCCGGTTTCTTTTTCCTCCAAAACCCACAGCCCATATTCATAGAACTTATACTGACAGGAAATATAAGCTTCCAGCTCCTCTCTACTATTAAAAGCAGCGGCTCCGCTTCCGGTTAACACATTCTCGTTCCAAAAAGGCCCAAGCTTTTCCCAGTCCTCTCCTGTGGCCTCCCGAATGGTCAGCCGTTCTGTCCGGCAGATGATCCAGGGAAGCCCCAGTTTCCGGCAGACAAGCCTCTCTGCTATCCGATTCAGCTGCTCTCTGCTGACCTTATCCCAGCTTTGGATAAAGACAGGGATCCCCGGGCAGGCAGCAGCGCAGTCCTCCCCAACGCCAAGAACGGCTCCCCCAGCCGCATAAGCAGCCAGAAGAGTCTCTGGTTCATCAGATACGCAGACCTTATAAATCTGTCCTTCTATACTGATTTCACAGGTCTTTGTCATAATTTAGCTGTGTTCCGGCTCCGGGTAGGTTTCCCCGAAGGTTTCCGCAGTGACAGATTTAATTTTCTGTTCCTTCATAGGACGGTCACTGTAGTCAGTACGGACATCTGCAATCTTATTTACCACATCCATCCCTTCAATTACCTGGCCAAATGCGGCGTATGCTCCGTCTAAATGAGGAGAAGTCTCATGCATAATAAAGAACTGGGAACCGGCAGAATCCGGAGCCATCGCTCTTGCCATGGACAGTACGCCGGGAGTATGGCGCAGATCGTTCTGGAATCCGTTCTGGTTAAACTCGCCTTTAATGCTGTAGCCCGGGCCGCCCATACCGGTTCCGTCGGGACAGCCGCCCTGAATCATAAAGCCTTTAATAACCCGGTGGAAAATTAATCCGTCATAGAATCCTTTTCCTATCAGGCTTAAAAAGTTATTGACCGTATTGGGAGCGACCTCAGGGTATAACTCTGCCTTCATTACGTCGCCATTCTCCATTGTAATGGTAATAATTGGGTTTTTCATCTGGTTTCTCCTTTCATAGGGGAGCCTGCTTCTCCGCCTCTCAGAGTCGATTCTATCAAATATAGCCGCCTATTGCAAGCAGTTCTATTGGAACTGGGCCTGATACATCTGATAATAAAGGCCTTTGGCCTCCATCAGGCTCTGGTGGCTGCCCTGTTCCACCACCTGTCCGTGATTCATCACCAGGATCCGGCTGGCATTTTGAATAGTAGACAGACGATGGGCAATGACAAAGCATGTTTTTCCTTCCATCAATTTCAGCATGGCTTCCTGGATCCGGATCTCTGTTCGGGTGTCTACATTGGAGGTAGCTTCATCCAGTATCAGCATCCGGCAGTCCTGAAGCATGGCCCGGACAATGGTTAAAAGCTGCTTCTGCCCCTTGGAAATGTTGATTCCTTCCTCTTTCAGAACCGTATCGTATCCATCAGGAAGCTGCATAATAAAAGAATGGATCCGGGCAGCTTTGGCCGCCTGTATTACCTCCTCCCTGGTAATCCCTTCCCTGCCGTAAGAAAGGTTTTCCAGTATTGTGCCGTGAAACAGCCAGGTGTCCTGAAGCACCATGGCATAGGCTTTTCTTAAGCTTGCCCGTTTAATTTGGCGGATATCCTTACCGTCTACCCGGATACTGCCATTGTTTACATCATAAAACCGCATAAGCAAATTGATCAGCGTAGTCTTTCCGGCCCCTGTAGGCCCGATTACCGCCACCACCTGTCCCGGCTCTGTGGTAAGAGACAGATCTTTAAGAATGGCTTTCCCCTCTTCATATCCAAAGGATACCCGGGAAAGTTCTACCCGGCCATTTACCGGATTGGCCTCCGTGCCGATTTGGACAGCCTGTTCCACATCCCCGGTCTCTTCCAGCTCATCTAATAAAGCAAAGACCCGCTCCGCCGCCGCAATGGCGGACTGGAGATCCCCGGTGATGTTTGCCGCCTCGCTGATGGGTCCGGAAAATTTTCTGGAGTACAGCACAAAGGATGAAATCTGTCCAATACTCATCATTCCCATCAGATAAAGGAAAGCCCCAAATACACTGATTAAGGAAAGAGACAGGTTATTAATAAAATTTATCATAGGCCCTACTGTGCTGCCATAGTATTCCGCTTTATAGTATGCTTCTACCCCGTCTCGGTTTTTTTCTTCAAAGCTTCGGATAATCTCCTCTTCTGTACAGTAGGCTTTAATGGTTTTCTGCCCTGTAATCATTTCCTCCCCAAAACCGTTTAGCCGTCCCAAGCTGGCCGACCTGGCCCGAAACAGAGGCCTGGTCTTTCCGGTGAGAAACCGGGTAATCCAGGCGGACAGGGGAACCGTAACGGCGAACACCAGCACCAGCCGGGGAGAAATCATAATCATCATGTACAAAGAACCTGCTACTGTAATTGCAGTGGTCATCATCTGCACCAGGTCGCTGGACAGAGATTCATTAACGGTATCAATATCATAGGAAATCCGGCTGATAATATCCCCTGTTTTATGAAGATCAAAATAGCCCACCGGAAGGGCCAGAAGCCGGTCAAATACATCCCGGCGCATGGCATACACTACTTTTCGGCTAATGGTAACCATCAAAACGGCGATGGCATAGGAAAGCATGGCCGAAGCGGCATAAAATCCTGCCATCCAGGCAGCATAGTAAAATACCTTTTGAAAATCCACCCTGCCTGGTCCCGGCTCAATGGCGTCAATGGCATAGCCGGACAGCATGGGTCCCATAAGAGCAAGGATGTTGCTTGCCAATGTCATAAAAACAGCAAGAAGCAGCAGCCAGCGGTACCTCATCAGATAGCTTCCCAGGCGTTTCAGGGTCTTTTTTCTAAATCCCATTATCCCATCCCCTCTTTCCCGGCTCCCATCTGGGATCTTCCGATTTCCTGGTAAACAGTGCAGGTTTCCATCAATTCTTCATGGGTTCCATATCCCAGAATCCGCCCTTCTTCTAAAACCATAATGTGATCCGCGCTCATAACGGAGCTGATTCTCTGGGCTACTATAATACAGGTAGTTTCGGAAAAATGCGTCTTAATCTCTCTCCGCAAAGCCGCATCTGTTTTATAATCCAGGGCGCTGGAGGAATCATCCAATATTAAAATCTCCGGCCTGGCTGCCAAAGCCCTGGCAATTAAAACGCGCTGCTTCTGGCCGCCGCTTAAGTTGGCCCCTTTGATATCCAGGCCCTGGTCCACGCCCCCTTTTTCTTCCACGAATTCTCTGGCGCGGGCATAGAAGACGGCCTCCTCTGCCTGCTGTCTGGTAAGGTTCCTGCCCATATTAATATTTTCGTAAATTGTATTTTCAAACAGCGCGTCATTCTGGAATACGGTTCCAAAACGTTTCCGCAATGTTTTTAAATCCATAGACTTTATATCCTGTCCGTCAATACGGATACTGCCTTTATCTGCGTCATAAAACCGCATCAGCAGATTGACAATCGTGGATTTTCCGGATCCGGTGGCGCCGATAATCCCCAATGTCTCGCCTTTCTTTAATTGGAAGGTAATATCTTCTATATTATTACATACTTTGTTGTAAGAAAAATCCACATGGTCAAATTCAATATGGAATGGGGAGAATTCTTCCCCCTCCTTAGTCAGGCAGGCCAGTTCCCGTTCATCTTCCGCCTCCAGAATCTGACAGATCCGGTCTGCCGACGCAGCGGCCTTGGACAGAATCACAAACATCCGGGAAATAGACATCATTGCATTTAAAATAATGGTAAAATAGGTCATAAATGCCAGGATTTTCCCCACTTCAGAAGTACCTGCGTTGACCCTGCAGGCCCCTGCCAGGATTACGCCTACCAGACCCAGGTTTAAAAGGATGTTCATAGAAGGGTTGGTAAGCGCTGTAATGACCGTAGCTCTTTTCTCCCGCTCCACTACCTCCCGGTTAATTGTATCAAACCTCTTTCTCTCATAATCTTCCTTGGACAGAGCTTTAATTACCCGGATTCCTCCGATATCCTCCCTTACCAGGCGGACAAACCGATCTGTACTTTCCTGAAGAGAGGCAAACATGGGGATACTTTTTCGGGAAACCAAGGTAACTACCGCCGCAAGCAGAGGAAGCGTTGCCAAAAGGACGCAGGCAAGGACAGGATCCAGAGCCATGGTCATGGCGATTCCTCCTATGAGAAGTATAGGCGCCCGAACTCCCAATCGCTGAATCCGTCCCAGCATCTGATGAACGTTGTAGGTATCTGTAGTAAGCCTGGTAATCAGAGACGGTCTGGTAATTTCATCCGTCCGGCGGTTGGACAGATACATCACCTTGGCAAACAAATCCCCTCTTATGGAAAACATAGCGTTGCTGGCTACCCGGGAAGCCATGCGGTTTGCCAGCACGTTAAAGGCAGCCGCCACCAGGGAACAGCCTATCATAAACAGGCCCCAAAGAAGAATCTCCCCTTTCCGTCCTGCCGGCACTACTACATCGATAGTGTGGGCTAAGGCCCAGGGCAAAAGCAAATCCATTATGGTTCCGGTAAATTTAATACTAAAGCCCAGAACCATACGCAGATAGTAAGGTTTTAAATAGTAGGTAAATATTTTTTTCATAGATATATCCTCAAGCCGTTAAATGCCGCTGAAGGTATTCTAATACAAAACAGGGGAAGCGTCAAATCTCTTTCGTTTACAATTCCGACGTTAGAGCTCCGTTTCCCTAAATATTGTAAGAATATCCCATTTGACAAAACCGCCCTTTTGTAATACAATGTATTACAAAGAAAGGAGCGATTATTATGACGATTTCTCTCAGATTAAATAATGAAGATTCTATTTTAATAAAAAAATTTGCTGAAATAAATAATATGTCCGTTTCTGAACTAGTACGTCAGGCGGTTCTTGAACGTATTGAGGATGAATATGATCTCAAAGCCTATCACACTGCTATGGCTGCATTTCGTGAAGATCCTGTAACGTATTCTTTAGATGAAGCAGAAAAGGAACTTGGACTTAAATGATTTACCATGTCGAATTTTCAAAAGAAGCGCTCAAGACTTTAAAGAAGCTGGATAAATACACCTCACTCCTCATTATCAGCTGGATACGAAAAAACCTGGAAGGTTGTTCTGATCCCCGCATACACGGAAAAGGACTGACCGCCAATAGAAGCGGTGAATGGCGTTATCGCATCGGTGATTATCGTTTAATTTCCCATATTCAAGATGACAGGGTGGTAATTTTAATTCTTGAGATTGGACACAGAAAGGACATTTACAGTTAATTCCGCCATCTTTTAAGAAAAGGCGTCCTGTTCATAAACTGTTCAAAATTAATTCAAAAACCTTTTACACAAACAACATTATTTCTTCACGATTGCCGGATATACTATAACCATAAAGAACAGCACAGCTGTTAAAACTAAATAGCTTACAAGATTTTTTTCATAATACTCGAGCTGATAAGAAATTATCAGCTCTCCTCCCTTTTTCTAAAAATATAATTCAACAAAAGCAGCTGCCAGATAAACCGATATTTCGATTTACCCGGCAGCTGCTTTTACAATCTGTTTCTTTTCAGCGGACAAGAATCCCTTTATCGAAGTATAATATATACCATGTAACCGATATACATCGCCAGTATGGCCATGCCTTCTCCCCGGCTGATTTCTTTTTGGCTTCTTGCCACAAACCATACTACGGCGCTGAATACAATCAAGACCATTAAGTCGTATACAGACTGAGTGGTGATCAGAATCGGATGAATAACTGAGGAAAGTCCCAGAATCATTAACATATTAAAAATATTAGAACCGATTACATTCCCCAGAGCCAGGCCGTTTTCCCCTTTCCTGGAAGCTACCACCGAGGTTACCAGTTCTGGAAGAGAGGTCCCCACAGCCACAATAGTAAGAGCGATTAAATTCTGGCTTAATCCAAAAGAAACTGCAATCCGGCTGGCGCTGTCCACTACCAGGTCTCCTCCCAGTATGACTGCCCCAATCCCCCCTGCAATATACAGCAGGCTTTTTACGGGAGAAAGAGGTTTCGTCCCTTCCTGTACCTCTGTCCGCTCCTTCAGGGCCTTTTTTACGGTTTTGACTATAAAATATACAAACAGCCCTATAAGCAATAATCCATCCGCCCTGCTAATCCGCAGGTCAAATGCCATAACTGCCAGAAGAACCCCGGAAATCACAATGCAGAAAATAAAATCCTTATTCAAAATCCCCGGGTCTACTGCCATAGGCAATATGATTCCGCAGACCCCGGCTACTACCATGAGATTAAAAATATTGGAGCCAATTACATTTCCCACCGCAATATCATTATTGCCGGTAAGCGCCGCTGTAACACTGACTGCCAGCTCCGGCGCGCTGGTTCCCATGGCCACCACAGTTAAGCCAATTACCACGCCGGGAATCCTTAAGGCCTTTGCCACCGACGAGCTTCCTTCCACAAAGTAGTCAGCTCCTTTGATCAGCAAGATAAAACCAAGCAGCAACAAAATCCACACCAAAACCATTTTCTGTACCTCCGTTTTCTAAAATATTAAATATGTTTTCTCTGATGCTTCATCGGACAAAAAAGCGCAAAAGAATCCTGTTCTACAGGCAGTAAAAAAGACCTTTATTGTACCGCAAAAGCACAATAAAAGTCTCGCTTCTTTCCATGGGTACCGGATTCCTCAAGTTATTGGAGAAAATCGTGATGACGGCACCGCATAACATCTAATGAGCCTTAAAAAGGTATAAAGATGTGAGCTACTCCCTTTTATATGGTATAGTATATGGGCACCGCCCCAAACTGTCAAGAAAGAATTAACTCCGTCTAAAAATCTTTACACAAATTTCACACTACTGTTTACCCGGGTATCGGATCCGGCCTGCTAAAAGTAAAATTGCCATGATGTTTGGCAATGCCATAAGGCCGTTCCAGATATCTGACAGCTCCCAGACAGCCTCTACCCTGGCAATACAGCCCAGGAAAACCGCTCCCAGATACAATCCCCCGTAAATCCGGCCTGAACTCTTTCCTCTGCAGCTTCCCAGCAGGTAGTCGGCAGCCTGTTTTCCCATATAATACCAGGCGATAATGGTAGCGAAAGCAAACAGCATCATAGACAGGGCCACGGTGTATTCTCCAGGGGTTCCTAAAAAAGCCGAGAAGCTGCGGACTGCCAGCGACGCGCCGTTTTGGACAGGAAAGCCTTTCCTGGCCGCAGCACAGAGAATGACAAGGGCCGTTACCGTACAGACTAAAATCGTGTCAAAAAACACTTCAAACATGGCCCACATCCCCTGTTCCTCCGGCGTTGTATCCTCTGCTGCTCCGTGAAGGATGGCCAGGCTTCCCAGCCCGGCTTCATTGGAAAAAACGCCTCTGGCAATTCCATACTGGACAGCGGTTTTTACTCCCCACCCGGCGGCGGCTCCTGCCGCGCTCTCCCCGGCAGTGGACGCCGAAAATGCACAGGTGATAATCTGTACAAAAACTCCGGGAATCTGCCGCCAGCAGGCGGCCAGCACCAGCGCCGAAGCCCCCAGATAGATTGCGGCAGACCAGGGCACCAGCCGTTCTGCTGCCAAAGCAATCCTGCTGATCCCTCCTTTTATCACAAGTCCGGCAGCCACTGCCAAAACTATGCCGCAGATCGCCCTGGGCATATTCCAGGAAAACCAGGCAGTCTCCGCCAGAGAATTTGCCTGTACCATACTTCCCATTCCAAGAGAAGCCATCACACACAAGACCGCGTAAATTCCGGCCAGAACCGGCTGTTTCGCTCCGTTACTCAGAGTTACCATGGGCCCGCAGATCCATTTCCCGTCCTTCCCCCTCAGGCGGTAACGAATTCCCAGCCAGGTTTCCCCATAGGCAGTCATCATTCCGATAAATGCAGATACCCACATCCAGAAAACGGCTCCCGGGCCTCCGGCCGCCAAAGCGGTGGCTACTCCCACAATATTTCCGGTTCCCACTGTGGCAGCCAGGGCTGTACAGGCAGTCTGAAACTGTGATACGCCCCCGGAATTTTTATTTTTCCTTCGAAACAGACTTCCCACCGTCCAACCTGCCCAGATCCGGATTCCTCTAAATTGGAATCCCCCGGATCGGGCAGTCAAATACAATCCGGTCCCCAAAAATAATACCAACAGCCACGGCCCCCACACCGCCCTGTGCAGCAGGTGAATTAGATTTAACATGCGCTTCCGCCTCCATTCCCTACTTTCTATTCTTTTCCAATAGAATTTATGACGGAAACGCTATCCCCCTTTACAACTTTTGTGGTATAATGTGAACACCTAATTACAGAAAGGAGCCATATCCATGCCTGGTTTTACCACCCACTATATCCTTGGAATGAAAGCTTACAACGATATGCCTTCCGGACAGTTGAAGTTTATTATTGCCAAATACCGCTGGCTCTACCAGCTTGGGCTTCAGGGACCTGATATGTTTTTCTATAATATTCCTATTCTGCGCCACAGGGATTATCGAAATGTAGGCTCCTATATGCACGAGCACCACGTTAACCTGTTTTTCCGCTGCTGCCTGAATAACATGGCAAAGATCGAATCCAAGCAGCAAAGAGAGCGGGCTTTGGCTTATTTTTGCGGTTATCTGGGGCATTATATTGGCGACTATACCTGCCATCCTTTTGTCTACGGGCGCATAGGCTATGATGTAAAGAATCCCACCACCCACCACCACGGCCTCCATGCTCTGCTGGAAAATGATATTGACGCGCTGCTCCTATATAAATATAAGCACAAGCGTCCTTCTCAGTTTAATCAGGCGGCAACCATCTGCCTGAACGGCCTGGAAACCCAATTTATCTCCCGTTTCCTGGCCCAGTGCATTAATGAAGCTTACTACCCAATTACTTATAAAAATAATTTTCAGGTCTCCCCCCGTATGGTTCACCGCTCTATCCTGGCCATGCGGTTTGGGTGCCGGACTTTGGCGGATAAGTCCGGAAGGAAGCAGGCGGGTATTGAGTTTGTGGAGTCCCTGTTTTTAAAGCATCCGGTGGCATCCACCAAGATTGTTACCGACAAAGTTTCTTCTCCCAGAAAGAGCCTGAATTCGGATCACGAGCCCTGGTGCAATCCCTGGAATCATCAGATGGCCTCCACAGCTTCTTTTCCGGAACTGTTTCACAGATCTCTGACAAAATGTACGGTTATTTACTCTCATATAGAAAAGCTCATCAGCTCCGGAGAGATTACCAATCCGGATGCTTTTGAGCCTCTTTTAGAAGAGCTTGGGGATTTTTCCTATCACAGCGGACTTCCGGTGGGAGAATAAGGGATTTCTGTCACTCCACCTCCTGGCTCTCTATAGGAATAAAAGTACCCCGCCCTATGGGATCTGCTTTTTTCCGCTCCATAGCGGCACTGCGGGCCGCCTCCTGGCAAAACTGATTCTGAGAATTCACCTGAGTCTTGCCCCGGCGGTCCGGCTTCTCGTAGCTGCCGTCGGGCTGCAAAATATGGGCCTTTACATTGTCAGCCAGCTGCACTTCTAAGATGTGCATAACCTTCTCTTTTACTGCCTCTGATTCTACAGGGAATACAATCTCCACTCGCTTATCCAGGTTTCTGGGCATCCAGTCTGCGCTTCCCATAAACAATTTAGGCGCCCCGTTGTTTTCAAAATAGAAAATCCGGCTGTGCTCCAGGAAATTTCCTACAATAGAGCGGACGGAGATATTTTCACTTAATCCCGGTACCCCGGCGCGGAGACAGCAGATTCCCCGGATAATCAGCTGGATGGTTACTCCGGCACAGCTTGCCTCATAAAGGGCGGCAATAATCTCTTTGTCACATAAAGAATTCATCTTGGCGATGATATGAGCTTTTCTGCCCTTTTCTGCATTTTCCTTTTCTCTCTGGATGCGGCGCAGCATCGTTTCCCGCAGTCGGAGGGGCGCTACTGCCAGGCAGTTCCAGCTAAGGGGTTCTGAATATCCGGACAGCATATTAAATACTGCCGTCGCATCCTCGCCGTACAAAGGGTTGCAGGTAAACATTCCGCAGTCCGTATAGAGTTTTGCCGTAGAATCATTATAATTTCCGGTTCCCAGATGAACGTAGCGGCGAATCCCGTCCTCCTCCCGGCGGACTACTAGAGTGATCTTGCTGTGGGTCTTCAGCCCCAGAAGGCCGTAAATAACATGACAGCCGGCTTTCTCCAGCTTTTTGGCCCAGATAATGTTGTTTTCCTCGTCAAACCGGGCTTTCAGCTCCACCAGAACAGAAACCTGTTTGCCGTTTTCCGCCGCCTCCGCTAAAGCAGCGATAATGGGGGAATGGCCGCTGACCCGGTAAAGGGTCTGCTTGATGGCAAGAACCTGGGGATCCTTTGCCGCAGTGCGGACAAACTCCACTACCGGGTCAAAGGTCTCATAGGGGTGATGGAGAAGGATATCCCCTTTGCGGATGTTGGTAAAAATATCTTCCTCATTCATCAATTCCGGAACCGGCTGAGGGGTATGGGGCGGGGGCTTTAAACGGTCAAATCCCGGCATCCCATACATTTTCATTAAAAATGTCAAATCTAAGGGCCCGTTAATCTCAAAAATATCCTCGCTGCTGACTGCCAGCTCCTTTTTCAGGATCTTCAGCAGCCTCTTGTCAATCTTTTCTTCAATTTCCAGCCGGATCACCTCGCCCCACTGGCGGCGCTTTAGCTGTTTTTGGATCTCCTCCAGCAAATCGTTGGCCTCGTCTTCATCAATGGTCAGATCTGCATTTCGCATAATCCGGAAGGGATGGGCGGCGATTATATCATAATTTAAAAACAGGGACGGAATATTTTTCTCAATGATTTCCTCCAGGAGAATTACATTATGAATCTCCTTCCCGTCCTCCTGAACCGTTACCGGAAGCTCTATAATCCTGGGCAGAACGGAAGGCACCTGTACCATGGCAAACTCCAGCTCTTTTCCCTTTGTTTTCTTTTTAAGAAGAGCTGCTATATTCAGCGATTTGTTTCGTACCAGGGGGAAAGGACGAGAGGGATCCACTGCCATAGGGGTTAACACCGGATACACATTCTCCTTAAAATACCGGTCTGCATACTCTGCCTGTTCTTCCGTCAGATCCTCGTATCCGTCTAAAATATTCAGTCCATTCTGGCTCAGGGCCGGGAGCAGAGAGCGGTTGTAGGTGGAATATTGTACATTTACCAGCTTATGGGCTCTTTTGCTGATCTTGTCCAGCTGTTCTTCCGGAGTCAGACCGGCAATATCCGGCTTGGTATATTTTGCATGAACCTGATCCTTTAAAGAGGCTACCCGAACCATAAAAAATTCGTCCAGATTGGATGAAGTAATGCTTAAAAATTTCAGGCGCTCAAATAAAGGCAAAGCCTTGTCCCTGGCTTCCTCCAATACCCGATGGTTAAACTCAATCCAGCTTAGTTCACGATTTACATAATTTTGAGGATTTAAAAAATCCGGCACATTCTGCACAGCCATGGATCTACCCCTTCCTTTTCTGTTTTAATATTGGACGTATTCCATAGATCTCTTCAAAGAAATCCGCTCTCTGCTGAAAGGACATCTTTTCCAGAGTAATATCTCCTTCATACTCTGTGGTAATGATCAGCTTCTGCTCCCTCATTGTCATACGGCAGCCCACCAGCTTCTGCCGGTGGCTTTTGTCCATGGCATTGGCCAGCCTTAAGATGCCTGTCAGCTTGGCTATAAGGATTGTCACATTTTTTACATCCATATCCGCAAGGCCGCTCTGAGACATTCCCATCTCCAGATGCACCTTGTCATATTCAAAATCCCGGGTATTATAGCGGACTACATTTGCCACAATTTCACGCTCCAGATGGCTCAGCCCGATTATCTCTGTAGACATAATGATGTTGTAGGCGCTGTCGTTGGCATTTTTCATGCTGATAAACTTACCGCAGGAGTGAAGGAGAACCGCAATCTGCAAAAGCAGCCTCTCCCTTTTCCCCATGCCATGACAGCGTTTGGCAGTGTCAAAGATAGCCAGGGCGTGAAGCTCCAGGGCCTGGTTGTGGCCAACATGGCATTTATAGCGTTTTGCCAGGTTGCGGGCTTCAATTATAATATCCCGCTGAAAATCATGGTTAAATTTTACCAGACGGTATTTTTCTGCGTAGTCGGCGGCAATCCCGTCACACAGGTCAATCCCGGGAAGCCAGATCATCTCCGCCTCCATCATCTCCTGAAGGCGCTTATAAATTATGGCGCTGGGTAAAAGGAGTCTGGCAAACTCTGTGTTGACACCCAGCCGGGCCGCAATGGTATCCAGGCTCCCGGAAACCGTGTCCTGATAATATTGTCTGGCTTCGTCGGCTGTAACCCGTTCAGGCACCATTCTCTTTTCCTTATTCTGAAACAAGTACAGAGTGCTGCGCCCGATGCCGATAATATTTTTAATTTCCCGATCTTTTAAGTGAATTTTTCGAAAGGTAAATAATTCATTATCTATAATCTCGTTGATTAAATCCAGAGTCAGATTCAAATTAGCCGGAATCCCGGCCAAAAGCTCCCGAATCCGCAGGCCCCCCAGGGGAAGGTTCTGGGTGGTAACCAGATTTTCCTTATCAAACAGGGTAAGCTGAAGGCTTCCGAAACCGGCATCCACAATGGCCGTGCCTTTCTGGATTATCTTATTAAACTCTGCGTCCTTGGCAGCAATGGCTTTATAACTGATAAACCGGTGTTCTGAATTGCTGATGATTTTTACATCTAAATCCGTGCGGACCTTAATGTGATCCAGAACAATCTGGTTGTTCCTGGCATCCCTCAGGGCGCTGGTGGCATAAGCCCGGTATGCCTGAACCTTATACCCCTTCATAATCCGGGAAAAATCCTCCAGGATCTGGCACATTTCGTCCATAGTGTCATAAGTGATCTTCCCCCCATTATAGACATCCCGTCCCAGGACAATGGGGTGGCGGACATGGTCAATGGCACGGATACCATTTTTCTGGGAAATCTCATAAATTCCCAGCTCCATTTCAAAGGAGCTTACGTCAATCGCTGCAAATGTCTGGATGGCTGCCATACGGTTCCTCCTTTTCAGGCCCTTTCCAATCTTTACAATTCCTTTTTCCCTAACAGATGCGTAATAAACTGGGCGGCTGTACGGCCGGAAAGCCCTCCATGGTACAGTTCCCATTTATTCGCTTCCCCATACAGCTCTTCCTCTGTCATCTGGATATGGAAACGATCTGCCAATACCTTTACAATCTTCTGGAACTGGAATTTGTCCGGCGCCCCAAAGTAGATGGTAACGCCAAACCGTGAAACCAGGGAAAGCTTTTCCTGTACCGTATCATTTCCGTGGAGATCGTCCAGGATCTCTTTCTTATCGCTGAACTTCTCCCGGATCAGGTGGCGGCGGTTTGAAGTAGCGTAAATTAATACATTAGCCGGCTTTTTCCCCAATCCTCCTTCGATAATGGCTTTCAGGTATTTGTATTCTGTCTCAAAGTCCTCAAAGGACAGATCATCCATGTAAATGATAAATTTATAGTTTCGATCTTTGATTTCCTCCAGTACATCAGAAAGGCAGCAAAACTGGTGTTTGTAGACCTCGATAATCCGAAGTCCCTTATCATAATACTGGTTCAAAATCGCTTTTACGCTGGAGGATTTTCCTGTGCCTGCATCCCCGTAAAGGAGGACGTTGTTGGCTTCTCTCCCCTCAATAAAGGCTTCGGTGTTGGCAATCAGTTTTTCTTTTTGGAGCTCATAGCCCACCAAGTCATCCAGGTATACGTGTTCAATCCTGGTAATAGGCTGGATAAAGGCTCCCCTGCGGCCTCCGTCCAAATCCCGCTCTTCAATACGGAAAGCCTTATTAAGCCCGAACCGGCCTACGCCAAATTCTTTGTAAAAAGCGGTTACAAGAGCCTGAAACTCTTCTATGCTGTATGCCGCCTCCAAATCCTTTGCCAGGGTCACGATACGTTTCTGAATCCGCCTGTTAAATGCTTTTCCGGAATCCTCTGCCACATGAAACTCTGCCAGATGATTCCAGATTCCGCCGGGAAGACCGGTAATATCTTTATCAAACAGCTCTTTCATAAGAACAAAGTCATGGGCTGCCAGATAGTTGATGGTTCCCTGGACAGGGCCTGTAATTTCGCAGGCCCTGCTATATGCATTTTCATGAGTTGCCAGACAATAGGCCAGAAAGCAATGCCAAAGGTTCCCCTCAAATCCATATCTGTCAGACAGCTCCAAAAGGCGGTTTGCACAGGCATAGGAGTCCAGAACCCCATTTTCCCCTCCCTCAAAAAGCTCTGCCATAGAGTCCAGCAAATCCTGATCTTCCAGATTTCTGTACAGTACAAATTCTGATGTATTCATGGTCTTTTCCTCATTCTCTTAATAGTTTCCTAAAATCCGCAGTCCTGCTGCCTCCTGCCTGATTCCCATGAGAGCATTTTGAACCGGCGCGCTGCTTAAGGTTCCCTCAATGTCTACAAAGAACCGGTATTCCCAGTTGCGGCCCAGTATGGGTCTGGATTCAATCATCACCATATTTACATTGTTGAAAATAAAATTGCCCAGCATATTGTACAGGGAGCCGCTCTTGTGAGGTAATTCAAAGCAAATACTGATTTTCTTTGCCCCTTCCTGGTAAACCGGCCGGTTTGTTACAATAATAAACCGGGTGGTATTATTTTTGTTGTGATTAATCCCTGTTTTTAAGGGAATAAGGCTGTAGAGGCGCCCGGCAGTTTCGCTGGCTACAGCAGCCTGGGTCTTGTCGCCATCCTCTAATATCTTTTTAGCCGCCATGGCAGTGTTGGCCACACTGACCTGACGCCAGTTTTTGTTTGCATTTAGATACTGTGAGCTTTGCATCAGCGCCTGTGGATGGGAATAAACCGTGCGGATCTGGTCAATCCGGGAGCCGGGGAGCCCCAGCAGCACATGGTTCACCTCCAAAAACACTTCTCCCACTATGTAATTATTATACTGAACCAAAAGATCATAAATGTCGCTGACTGCTCCTGCGGAAGAATTTTCGATGGGCAAAACCGCATAATCCGCACGGTTTTCGTCTACCTCCTTCATAGCTTCCTCCCAGGTGGGAACATGGTAAACCCGGGCGTCTTCTCCAAAATACTTAAGAGCCGCGCCATGACTGTAGGCTCCTTCTGTCCCCTGATAAACCACCCTGGCATTTTCCCTGTTCAGCTTTTCCACACATTCAAATCCGGAAGAAGGGATCCGGCCCTGTTCCCCAAGTAATTGGTACTGGTATCTCCGGCTGATGGTCATCATCTGGGAAAACAGCTCGGTTACCGCCTGCTGGTTAAAGCTGCCATGGGCCAGGCCGCGGACAGCCTCCAGTTTCTGCTTTTCCCGTTCTCCGTCGTAGACCGCCTTTCCTGTCTGAATCTTAAAAGCCGCCACGTCGCCGCACAGTTTCATCCTCTCTTCAAAAAGCGCGGTAATATTTTTGTCTATCTGGTCTAATTTCAGTCTGATTTCCTGCAAGTCAAGATTCTGCATATGTAATTACTCCTGTTCTATTTTCTCTAACATTCCGGCTATTACCTCCCGGGTGTAAGCTCCTGAAAATTTTTTCTGCTCAGGAGGCAGCTTTTTTAAGTAAATAGGCTCTCCATATTGGATAATTACCTGGGCCGGGCGGATAAAGGGGATATGCTTTTCAAAGATATCCGCAGTTCCTGCAATTGCCACAGGAATCACCGGGCAGCCGCTTTTTTCTGCTATTTTCAGGCTTCCCTCTTTGAAAGGCATCAGCTCGGACAGCCTCCCCTCTTCATTGCGCGTTCCTTCCGGGAAGATCCATACGGATATACCGTTTTTTACCTGTTCAATCCCCTTCAGGATAGTTTTTAAGCCCTCTTTTATGTTCTCCCGGTCTAAAAACAGGCAATTAACATTTCGCATCCAGTCTCTCAGGGAAGGATAGCGTTCCATCTCCTTTTTGGCTACAAAGCCTGTAAGGCCAGGGACGGTGGCATAACCTATGAGAATATCAAAATAGCTGCGGTGATTGCCTATGTAAAGCACAGCCGTGTCCTCCGGAATATTTTCCCGGCCTAATACAGTGCAACGAACCCCGGATATTTTCAGTATCAGTCGGAACATAAACTGGACAATCTTAAGGCATTGCCAGTTCTTTTTGTCCGGGTTCTTCTTTCCCAGAAAATGGTAATAAATCAGCATAGGAATGCTTAAGATTAAAAAGCTGAACAGAGTAAGGGCTACCAAAAGAAAGCGTATCATATGTCAGGGTCCTCCGGTTATCTCAGGGCCGCTTTCCCTTTTATCAGGCGGCCCTTCACTTTATCACTTTATTATATAAAATACCCGGGGTAAATACAAGTATAAGACAAAATCTTAGGACAAAAATTTACCAAAATTTTATCTGTTCAAACGCGCTTCAGACTGGTGAGCTGTTCAAACAGCAATCCGGTGAGAAACCACAGCGGGGCAAAGTCCAGGCGTATCAGGCCGTTGACGTTTAAGTGACGGCCTGTGTAGTCCCAAGGGCAGATCCCCATATTTCTTAAAAACATGCCTGCCAAATATTCAGCCGTAAATATCAGCACCATGTAGAGAAATCCATGGCGGATAATCTTGTCTATGGGATTTAAGGGAGTTCCGGCCCCCTGGCTTCCGTCGGCTATCCACAGATCCACCCAGCGGCTGACCGGCGCCAAAAGGGCCCCCATGCCGTAAATAGGGAACATCAGCAGAGAGGTCTGTCCTATGAGGCGCATATCTCCGGCTATGATAGATTCGACAGAAGTAAATATCACTTCCAGGCACCAGCCAGTGATGCCGCATTTAAAAAAGTTGACCCAGAATCGTGGGAAGGATTTTATTGTTTTCATAGGAAATAGTATGGACATGGGATGAAAAAGAATACATGGTAAAAATTCGCAGAATATGGGATTTCCATCAAAAAGGATACCGGCTCATTGCTGGCGGGAACAAAATCCGGTATCCTTTTGTTTTACTTGAATTTAGTTAAATTTAGGTATAGGCGACTTTTACACTGGTTTACAGAAGCGGGGAAAGGAGCCGGCTGCCCTGTTCCTTTAGCCGGATCAGGAAGGGCCTGCTATTGTACACTTCTTTTGTAATTTGGCGGCAGTGATAGAGATCGTTTCGAAACTCTTCTTCCAGCTGCCGGGTAATGGTCTCATCATAGATAGTGGCATTGACTTCAAAGTTTAACTCAAAGCTGCGGATATCCATGTTGGCCGTGCCATAACTGCTGACCCGGCCATCCACCATAACGCCCTTTGCATGAAGGAAGCCGTTGTCATAGACATAACATTTGGCTCCTGCCTCAATTAAGTCGCCTGCATAGGAGTAAGTAGCCCAGTATACGAAGGGATGGTCCGGTTTGCAGGGGATCATCAGACGGACATCTACGCCGGAGCGGGCAGCGATCCGCAGAGCCGACAGGACGGCATCATCCGGAACGAAATAGGGGGTATGGATATATATATTTTTCCGGGCCTTATGGAACAGCTCCAAATAGTTGTTGCGAATCTGACGGTCTAAGGTATCCGGGCCGCTGGTGACAATCTGAATGGCTACCAGGCGCTTTCCCTCTTCCTGCATGGATTTCACCATCCCCAAACGGTATGGGGAATCAAAATAAGCCGGAACCTGGAACAGGTTTTCCCGAACCGCATAGTTCCAGTCCAGGGCAAAACGAATCTGAAGGCTGATAACCGCGTCTCCGGTAATCTTTAAATGAGTATCCCGCCAATAACCGAATTTGGGATCCCTGGAGATATATTCCCGGCCAATGTTAAAGCCTCCTACATATCCTACCGTGCCGTCAATGACTACGATTTTTCGGTGATTCCGGTAGTTAACACGCAGGTTTAAACGGCCCAGCAGGGCAGGAAAGAACACGCCTACCTTGATGCCGGCTTTTTTCAGCTCTTCCCAACGCTTTTTAGGCATAAAACGGCCGCCCATGCCATCATAGAGAATCCGAATCTCCACCCCGTTTCTTACCCGGTCAATCAGGATAGGAACAATGGAATCAAAAAGCTCGTCATTCTTAATAATATAGTACTGAATGTGGATAAAATGCTGCGCCTGGCGCAGGGAGTTCCGCAAATCCTCAAATTTTGCTTCCCCGTCAGTGAAAATATCCACCTCGTTATAGACGGTCATAACGCTGCCTGATGTCTTTAAATTATACATAATCAGATCGCCGTAATCCCGAACCAGAGGATCCTCCATGTTTTCATGGTTAAAGTTGCGGATGATTTCCTCCTGGCCGCGGATGGACGAGCTCATCTGATCCTCCAGCTTTTTGATCTGGAACATTTTATTTTTGTGGAAATCCTGGCCAAACAGCAGATAAAATAAAATACCGAAGCCGGGAATGAAATACAAGGCAAGAAGCCAGGTCCAAACCGCTTTGGGATCTCTCCTTTGAAAAAATACAATACCAATAGACAGCAGCAGGTTGATAAACAGGATATTGTCTATGAGCCATTTCCAGGCAAAACTCAATCCCTCTAAAATTATCTGCATAAATGATTCCTTTCCTCAAATACTACGATACACGGGATGGAAATACAGAATACCAGACCCATTAATAGGCTCTGTATTTTGTACTTCCATCCCTGTTAACCCTTATGGTGTAATCACAAGTCTCATATATAAGATACTCTAAAATTCCGGTCTGCTCATTCACATAAAGCTCCGAAATATATCCGCCCTCTATCTGGCAGTCATGCAGCCATGGGTAGAGAGGAGAATCCTGCTCCGTAACGTCATAACTGGAGAAGGCATCCAGAGCCTCAAAGTTATCCATGGGACGGTTGTGAAACGTCTCCATCAGATATTCTCCGGCAGCATTGTAAACTGTCTGCGCCTCTATAAGGGCAGCCTGAATCCTGGCTTCCTTTCTGCTGCTTTCAAAAACAGGAACCACCAGGGCAGCGGCAAATGCCAGTATCGTCAATGCGGTGATAACCTCTATTACCGTAAAGCCGTCTTTTGCGGAATATTCCCCTCTGTTCATAACCGCCTCATCGAAACTGGTTTACAGACGGGTCATATCCATATCCTGCTTTGGAAAGCTTGCTCTCCAGATCCGGTTTGTCCAAATCCAGGGCTCTGCACAATTCATCCAGAGAAGGATAAGAATCTCGAAGCTGGGTATTTATATAGCTTAACAGCATAATAGGATCTTTGGGAACTGCCATATTACTTCCTCCTAGTATAATAATGAATCGGCATACGACGCTTAATTTTTGCCGGGGAGCCGCTATTTGTGAATGCTGCATCTGACGAAAAGCTTATTTTCACCGGGAGCTTCCTCATCCTCCTGCCAGATATATTCCCCGCCGGCAGGACAAAACTGTCCATAACATTCTGTATAACACTCTAAAAGTTCCTGGAAAGATCCATCCATTTCCTCTCCCAGGGCTTTCTCTCCCTGTATAACCGTCTGGACCCGTATCCTGCTTTCCCGGCATACTCCTGCCTCCCGGTTTTTAATGGCCTTCTCAAAAGCGGGCGCCGCAAGGGTCAGGGCCAGCCCCAAAATGCTGATTGCCGCAACAGCTTCTAAAAGGGTAAAGCCGCCATGGCTTTGGGGTATTCTTGTGTCCATACGAGTGTTGTCTCCATATCTCTCAGCTTTTATTATTGTGGTAAACTTTTTCGGAAATGTCAAGCATTTTCTGGCAGCCGTGTTTACGGGTAATAGCCGGTTACTTTTCCGTCAGTCCATGTAGCGCCTTCCCCGTCAGCAGTGGTAGACGCTATCCCCTGGCCAAAGGTGTCTTTATTTCCCGTGTACTCTCCAGGCAATCCTGCTGCCTCCGAGGACAGCCAATCTGCCTGATAGGCGGAATAATAGGATCTGGCATTGGCATCTGCAACGTTTTGCCTGGCCTGTTCCTGGAGGTTTTTATAAGCCGGTACTGCCAGAGTCATAAGAATCGCAAGAAGGGCAATAACGATTACCAGCTCTATCAGTGTAAAGCCCTCCTTATTCTTCTTTTCTAACCTTTTCATCGGTTTCATGGTATTCCCTCCCTATATTTTCATTACTCTACTGAGTAAATAATTTTCTCCATTTCTTCAACGCTGGTTCTCCCCTCCAGAACCATACGGCTGATCCGCTCCTTTAAGGAGATCATTCCCTGCTCCCCTGCATACTGGCGTATCTGATAAACGGATGCCTTTTTACTTATCATCTCGCTCAGGAGGCCGTCTATCTCCATAACCTCATAAATAGCAGTTCTCCCCAGGTATCCGGTTCCGCTGCATCTGGCGCATCCTACAGGGCGGTACAGCTTGTCTGCAAAGGAGCCAGGGAATAATGCCCGCTCTCTGCGATCCGGTTTATAGGCCTGGCGGCAGTGAGGACACAAAAGCTTTACCAGACGCTGAGCAACAATTCCGGATAAAGCGGCAGCCGCCATATAAGGTTCCACCCCCATGTCAATCAGCCTGGTAATACTGGAGGCGCAGTCTCCTGTATGGATTGTGGACAGTACCAGGTGACCGGTAATAGCCGCCCGCACTCCGATAGCTGCCGTCTCTGTATCCCGGATCTCCCCAATCATAATAACGTCCGGATCCTGGCGCAGGATGGAACGAAGGGCTGACGCAAAGGTAAGCCCTGCTTTCTGGTTTACCTGAACCTGGCTGGCTCCTTCAATTGTCTTTTCCACCGGATCCTCTACGGTAATAACGTTGATACTCTTTTTTACAATTTTATTTAATGTGGCGTAGAGGGTGGTAGTTTTACCGCTTCCTGTAGGGCCGCTGACCAGAACAATCCCATTGGGTGTTTTTAGTATCTTCTCATATTGCTCTGCCTGTAAGCTGCTCATTCCCAACTGATCCATACCGGAAAAGCACATCCTCTTTCCGTTGTCCAGAAGCCGGATTGCCGCCTTTTCTCCATAAATGGTAGGAAGGGTGGAAATCCGAAGATCTACTGTCATGTCTTCCCTCAAAAACCGGTACTTTCCGTCCTGTGGAAGACGCTTTTCCGCAATATTCATGCCTCCCATAATCTTCAGCCTGGTGAGCACCGCGCTGTGGACCGCCATGGTCATTTTCAAATACAATACCAAATCTCCGTTGATTCGGAACCGTACCAGCAAATTCTTCTCTGAAGGTTCTATATGAATATCACTGGCGTTTTGAGCATAGGCCTGGCGGATCAGGGTATTTATCATTTTTACCACCGGCTCCCGCTCAAGCCTGTCGTTGGATAGATTCTGGCCATCTTCTGTCAGCATCTGGTAAGCTGTGTTTACATCCTCTGCCGCGCTGTCCGCCGTCTCTCTGCCATAAATTCGTTCAATCCTCTCCTTTATCGCCTCCTGGTCTGCCAAGACCACATCAAGGGCCATGCCGGAAGCTTCTTCCAGATCCTCTATGGCATAAATATCCATAGGATCGCTGACAGCGGTCAGCAACCGGCCATTCTGAATCTCAACAGGGACGGCATTATATTTCTCTGCCAGGTTTCCGGGGATTTTTGATACCGCCTCCCTGTTGAATCCATAATCCTCCAGAACAATCAACGGCGTACCGCTCCACTGGGAAAGCGCTTCTAAAATTTCGCCCGGAGACAAACATCCCAGCTCTGTAACCGTCTGAAGAGCTGTTTCTTCGGGCCTCTCCTTCCGGAACTGGGCCAGCAGCCGCTTTTGCTCTCTGGTGATCCATCCATTGGAAAACAGGAATTCTTCCAGTTCTTGTAATTTGGGCTTCATGGCATACTCCTCTTTTGTTATGATTATTCTTGTCCGACCTGCCAAATAGATGGTATACTTACTTGTAAAAGCTCCGGGCAGCGGCCATAGGTAATGGAATGCCGCAGAAACGGAACAATTATTTAAGGAGTTTTGGATATGACTATCATAGGACTGTTTGCTGCCGTTTGCTTTATTGTGTGGGGCTGCGCCTGCCTGACTCTGGGCCTCACCCTTTATATGGTATTATTCTGCCTGTTTTCCGCTGCGTTGATTCTGGCAGCAGGAATTGACAGGAAATATCTCTACATTCCAGACAGAATCCCTGCTTTTATTGCTGTCTTGGCTCTCATCTCCGTCGTCTGCGGCTCCAGAGTCTCCGATCCCTATTCTCCCGCTTTAACAAGCCGGCTTTTCGGCAGCGGAGTAATCTCTCTTTTTATGCTGGCAATCTCTGTCATCTCTCACGGGGGAATCGGAGGCGGGGACATAAAGCTTTTAGCCGCCTCCGGATTATTTCTGGGATTTTCCCGCAATCTGTCAGGATTCTTTCTGGCTTATATTCTGGCCGGGCTCTTTTATCTGATTCCTTTTATCCATGGAACTGTAAACAGGAAGTCCGCCGTTCCCATGGCGCCATTCTTTGCCGTATCCCTGATTTTCACCGGTTTGTGGGGAGAACCGCTGCTTAGCTGGTACTTTCAATTGGTAAGTAAATACTAATAATTCTAATTTCTTGAGAATATAGCACATTTTTCGGATCTGGTACGGGCAATATTTCGCCCTCTTTTCTTCCTTCTTCTATTTGGGTCGCTAAAATCCTTACATCCGCTTGAAAATTTTTAATATTGAAAAATTCCAAATAAATATAAATCTTTTCCTCAGGAAGATTTTGAAAAAACTCCTGGTCCATCAGCCAGTCAGGCTCTATGGTTCCTTTTCGGATTTCCTGAAGCTCTGCCGGGCCATTGTCAGACCAGCTATTATTATCCCAGTCCCTCTCATACCACACAAGGCAAAGTTCCCCGTTTTTCTCTGCTTCTGCAAAACGGCTGGCAAAGCGAAGCTCCTGTTCTAAATATTCCCAGGCTTTTTGGCAAAGATACTTCCCATAGGTGCTGTCGTGGGATTTTTGGTACAGATCCAGACCTGTTTTTAAAAATCCAGCCAAAAATATCCCCACAATCCCGGCAATGCTCAGACTTACGATTACCTCCAGAAGGGTAAACCCATCCCGCCTATTCATAGTACGCCATAAAAGCCAGGCTGTCTTCTGAGAAAATCCGGTATTCCTCCAGCTCTTCTTCCCATACCTGGCCATCTGTAGCTTCCAGCTCATATATCATGACAAAGGAGGTTCCGGAAGCAATCCCCTTCTCTCCGGACTCCACCTGTGCCCTCAACTCATAAACTGACCTGTTTTCCTGGCTATTTCTCAAAAATACCCGGCTGTTTCCAAGAAGCATTACCGTAAGCGCCGCTCCTGACACCGATAAAAGCGCCATGGACACAATCACCTCTATCAGGGAAAACCCGCCGCTTCCTTTATTCTCTCCCCTCTTCATAATACCGCACCTTCCAATCCGATCCCTTCCCGGCCTTCTCTCTTCCTTTTTCTCCATAAGATTCCTCCATATAGATTTCCGCAGTCAGCTGTATTTCCTCTCCTTTCCAGAAAAATCTGGTCTCTGCCAAAGCCCTGCCGCGAAAATACCAGACTTTCAGATTTGTCTCAATCTCCGGCCTGCCGTCCTGTTTTCCCGTCTTTCCGCTGATCTGGTATACTTGTTCCTTTAAACCGGCTTCATATTCTTCCCATAAAGGCACGCCTTCTTCCGAGCCGCCGTTTTTCCTCCATTCTTCAACGGATTCCTCATAGGCCCGCCTCGCCTTCTCATAATCCTTCTGTGCCGCTTCCTCTATGACTTTCGAGCCTTCCCATACCTCTCCGTCTGCCATCCCGGTTGCAATTTTGACGCACAAATCCCGTTGAAACCGTTTGCCCGCCGCAATACATTCCAACCTGTCCCGGCTTTCCTGCGCCGCCTTAACCTGAAAGCTTGCCATATAAAGGAATCCCAGGGACATGATTGCCAGTAAAACCATCAGGGCAATAACGGATACCAGGCTGCTTCCCTTATTCCTCATACCGGGTTTCATCTGTCTCACCGTCCTCATTTAAAAAGAAATATTCCACATTCAGCTCTCCCTCCAGAATTCCCGTGTCTACAATATTCTCTTTAAGTCTTCCCGAAGAAACAGCCACGCTTGCAGGACTGCTGTTTATATTTCCGATAAACGCCCAAATCCCCTGAGGGCTTCCTTTTACTTTTAATATACATTCAACATGGGAGAGTATTTTTTCGCTTTCTTCATCTATTTCCAATAATCCGCCGGCAGCTGGTTCTGAGACAGACAACGCCCTAATCTCAATCCCACTCTTTCCCGCAGCCTCAATAAGCCGGCGCACTGCTGCAATATCGTCCATATTTGTGATAAAAAAGTCATCCTGTTCAGAAACTTCCTCCCATGCCCCATATTGCTTTTCATAAAGCCCCATAGCTTCTTTCTCTGTTTCCAGCGTCAGGCGTTCCTGCTCCAGATTTTTCCACTTCCAGTAAGCAGGAGATAATAGCCAGGCGTTCCCTCCCGTCCATAAAAGTACTGTTCCCAACATTCCCAGGAGAAACCGTTCTCTTTTAGTAAGTTTCAATTCCTTCCCCTCTTTCTTCTGCTGTTCCTGTCTTTTCCCGGAGCTTTATCTGAAACTGTGCAAAAATCCCCTGTCCATCCAGGCTCTCTTCCCATCCTGACAGCCGCACATTCTCATATTGCTCTGCCGCCTTTAAGCAGGAAGATACATCCGCCGCCATGTTGCCGTTCTTTAGCTCTAATTCCAGGGTAAGCTGATCCTCCTGAAAGGATATCCCGGTAATCCGCTTTTCTTCTCCCAAAACAGGGATAAGAATCTGGTAATCCGAAAACTCCAGACTCTTTTTCTTCCTTACCGCCGGTTTTTCTTCTTCCAATATACCAGCCCTGGCGCTGAGTTTACCGGAAGCCTCAAGGGCAGCCTTTCTTTCCCGATAAAGGCTGATTCTTTCCGGGTTTTCCACGTATTCCCGGAGTTCTTCTATCCGGCCATATTCTTGTCTCCCTCTCTCCTCCAGATAATTCTGTACCACAAAAAGAATTCCTATCTGCAGCGCCAAAATAAAAGGCAGAACCAGACCGGGCAAGTGGAAGCGCCGGACCAGCGTACTCCTCTCTATTTGCTTTTTTCGATGGAGTAAATCTTTATGTTTTCTTTTGGCGTATCCTTCCGCCCCTATTGCTGCCGCCAGTTTATAAGATAAGGCTCCTTCCCCCAGTTCTAACTTTTTGCAGGGCAGTCCCAGACTTTCTTCTGTCTCTTTCCTTACCGGTTCCGGAAATTCCCCCTCCAGGCCGGTGATGCGGATTTCTTTTACAGCGAATCCTCCGTCCTTTTGATTTCCGGCCCTGCTTTGGTATCTGAGAAGAATCCTGCGTATCTCCCGGTTCAGACTCTCCCCTTCTTCCTCTCCTACGGTCACAACCGTTCTGGTAAGAATGCAGACCCCTTTTTCAATCAGGAACAGGCGGAAAACTCCGCTTTCCCGGCTGACAATAATCGTGGTTTCCTTTTTTGCCAGGCTTCCGATACAGGACGCCAGAAGGTATGCTCCCCTGACCCGTATTCCCGCCTCTTTCATGCAGTATAAAGCCCTGTTCAGCTTATCTTCTTCCAGCATGGCCCCGGTAACACGAATGCCATTTTCCTGGGATTTCTTATAGGGTTCTATGGCCATGCTCCATTTCTTTCCAGGCGGGCTTAAGGCAGACAGCTCTGCTTCCGCCATTTTGTTTAAAATCCCTGGTCTTGCCTTGGGTACTACAGATTCCCTAAGAATCCCTCCGTCAATAAGCAAGTCTGCCCGGATTCCGGAAATCTTCTGTTCTGCAATGAAGCTGCAAATAGCGGCTTTTTTGGCTTTTTCCGGAAGCAGCAGAACCTCTGCCCGTTCTATCCGTACTTTTCCTTTTTCTTTCACCCCCAGGGCATAGGTCATGCGGCCAGGTTCCAAGAAAATGTAATGTTTTTTCATCAATCTTTAACCTTTCTTTACAGAAGTTGGCTGTACATATGAAAAATGGGAATCATGATGGACAGTACAATCACTCCCACCATTCCTCCCATGATCAGTATCATCATCGGCTCCAGTATTGCCGTAATTTTTCCCGCCAAACGGGTAATCTCTTTTTCATAATGATGCCCGGCGTCTGATAAAATCTGCTCCAGATTACCTGCCTCCTCCCCCACTGCCACTATGGAGACAAAAGAGCTGGTAAAAATTTGGGCATCACTTAGGGATTTGGACAGCTGCTGGCCTTTTCCCACTGCTTCCCCGGAGTCCTTAAGCTTTTTCTGTATATAGGAATTCCCCAGGACATTTCCGGCAATATCCAGACTTTTTAATACTCCCACTCCATTTTCCAAAAGCGCGCTAAAAGTTAAGGCAAACCGGGCCGTATATACCAGGTTAAAAAAATCTCCAAGCACAGGAACAGCCAGTATTCCCCCATGTACCCGGATACGGATCTTCTCATTTTCCATTGCTTTATAAAAAATTAATGCCAGAATCCCACAAAAGCCGGCTATAAAAAATCCTCTTTCTTCTAAAAGGCTTCCCAAAGCAATCATACATCTGGTAATCAGGGGAAGCTCCATGTCCCCAAATATCCTGATGAAACCAGGAAGAACTACTGTCAGCAAAAATACGGCCGCGGCTATGGAAACCGTGGCCAAAATGCAGGGATAAATCATTACAATCTGTATCTTACCTCTGATTTCTGCCTCCTCTTCATAATGGTCTGCCAGTTTTATAAAAATTTTGTCCATAGCTCCGCTGGCCTCACCGGCTTCTATCATAGATACCAGAAAGGCCGGAAAAATTCTTTTTATCTCCTTCATGGCCTGAGAAAGGCTTTTGCCTTTCTGCAGCTCTCCGGTAAGTTTTAAAAGCACGGATTTCAGATATGCATCCTTTTCCGATTCCTGGCACAGGCCCAGCGCCTTCTCCACGGGAATCCCGGAGCCAAGAAGCACAGCCAGCTTCCGGCAAAAAGAGGCTGCAGTCTCCGGCTTCAGCTTTCTTGCTGAAAAGGCACTTTTCTCCTGTCCTGTTTCTTTTATCTCATAACAGTACAATCCTTTCTCCCGCAGCCTTCTCTGCATGCTGGAAGGATCTGCTGCTTCCCCAGTCCCGGAAACTGTTTTTCCGTCCATTCCTCTTGCTTTGTATTGATAAATTCCCATGTCCTGCCTCCCCCTTTCCCGCAAGCACAAAAAAGGCTCTATCTGATTCTCTCAGACAAAGCCCTTATTTGTCAAGTCATTACTCTGCTGGTTTGATATCCCGCTCTTCCCCCGGAGCCACAGTATCATTAATCAGATACATTGCCTCCTCACCTGAGGCGCTAGCAGGCGCTGCTACTATCTGAAAACCATATTGTTTAAAAAATCCTCCATAAGATTCTTCTGTAGACTCCTCAAAATAAGAATTTTGAACACGAACCTGATCATTGAGAGCCTTTACAAAAGCGGTAGCATATTCGACAGCTTCCTCCTTGTCCGTATCGTCTGACACCAGAAGTTCAATGCTTACCGTCTTCTCTTCTTCATTGACATTAAAGCCAACCTGGACTAAGCCCGGGTACTCCTCAGATTCCATAAAAGTCTCTCCTAAGTCCTCATGCACCTGATCCCAGACAATTTTTACATCTTCTTTTATAGTAAAATCCGGTGCAGCAGCTTCTCCGGTGGGGGCTACAATATTGCTCTGAGTACATCCGCTAAGAAGCAGTGTGGCACATCCCAGCACAGCCAGCATTTTTTTTGCCATTTTCATTTTGGAACTTCCTCCTTGCTGTATTTTATCTTTTTTACGCAGCTTGTATTATAGCGAATCTTTCCGGATTTTAACAGAGCTTTTTTTAAAATGTTATAAAATCTTTATTTTTTCCCTTGCCTTTTTCCCTTTGTGATGCTATTATGTTCAATATATTAATTTTTTTTCAATTTTTGAACAAAGCAAAGGAGTAAGGAGAGCCTATGAAATCTCGAATTGACTGGATCACTACCATTGTCCCCTGTGTAGCAATTATTTTTTTATGCTTCTTATTTATGGCCTGGCCGGGCCAGTCCTCCGCCGCCCTGGAATCAATCCGGTTCTTTTTTGGAGATCAGTTAGGCTCCTATTATCTGCTTATGGGATTGGGCGTCTTTTTTATCAGTCTGTATCTGGCCTTTTCCCGGTATGGCCAGATACGGCTGGGAGACACGGCCAAGCCGGTTTACACCAATTTTCAGTGGGGCTCTATGATGTTTACTTCCGGCCTGGCTGCAGACATCCTGTTTTATTCCCTCTGCGAATGGATTCTCTATGCAGTCGATCCCCATATTTCCCATATGGGAACCATTCAGAACTGGGCTTCTACCTATCCCCTTTTTCACTGGGGTCCTATCCCATGGGCCTTCTACCTGGTGCTGGCCGTGGCTTTTGGATTTATGCTCCATGTCCGCAAACGTACTAAGCAGAAATATTCTGAGGCCTGCCGCCCTCTTTTGGGCAAAAAAACCGACGGGATCGTCGGAAAAGCTATTGATCTGGTTGCGGTATTTGCCCTTTTGGCAGGGACTGCCACCACTTTCTCCGTTTCCTCCCCTCTGCTTTCCATGATTTTCAGCCGGTTTTTTGGCATCGGGGAGTCCCGGATGCTGACTATCGCTATCCTGGTAATCGTAGGCGTCATTTATATTGTTACGGTTTATTTCGGTATGAAAGGCATCGCCCGGCTGGCAGCCGGATGTGTATACTTTTTCTTCGCTTTGCTGTTCTATGTGTTTATAGGCGGCGGCAAAGCCCGGTACATTGTGGAAACCGGTATTACTTCTCTTGGCAATATGGCCCAAAACTTTATCGCCATGTCCACATGGACAGACGCTTTAAGAACCACTTCCTTTCCTCAGAACCTGACTATTTTCTATTGGGCTTACTGGATGGTATGGTGTGTGGCCGCCCCCTTTTTTATCGGAAGCATCAGCAAGGGGAGAACGATCCGGCAAACCGTGCTGGGCGGATACTTTTTCGGGCTGGCCGGAACATTTGTCTCCTTTATTATACTGGGGAATTACGGCTTGGGGCTGGAAATGCATGGGCAGCTTAATATTCTGGCTTCCTACGGTGAAAACGGCAGCTTAAACCACGCTATCCTGACCATTATGGATACCCTGCCGCTTCCGGTTGTCGGGCTGGTTCTTCTTGCTGTCACTATGATCACTTTTTACTCCACCTCCTATGACGCTCTGGCTCTGGTGGCTGCTTCCTATTCTTATAAAGAGCTTGGAGAGAATGAAGAGCCATCCAAACCGGTAAAACTGTTCTGGGCTGTGTTGCTGATCCTGTTTCCCATTGCCCTTGTATTTTCCGATAATTCCATGGCTAATCTGCAAACGGTTTCTATTATTGCCGCTTTTCCTGTAGGGATAATAATAATAATAATGATTGCCAGTTTTTTTAAGGATGCCAGAGACTATCTGGATTCCTGATATCTCGTTTTCCTCTCCTGGGGATGATGGGGGTGTTGCAAAATGACATCCCCATCATCCCTTTTTATCTCGGAAAATTATGTAATAAGTTTCAAAAAATGTCACAATTTTCTTTCAATCAACAAATTCTCTAAAACCCCTTGGAACATTTACTTGTAAATCGGCAAATATTATAATACCTATAGTCATTTTAATCACAGCGCGCGTGAAAAAATCACTAATAAGAAATTAAACAGGAGGAACGTATGAGAACATTTATACAAAAACTGGGCAAATCTCTGATGGGGCCCTTATCCATTATTGTTGCCGCAGGTTTGCTGTTAGGTTTAGCTTCTACTTTACAAAATCCCAACGTATTTGGGAATGTATTGGCCAATGTAGGCTTTGTCAATGATTTTGTCAGCTTAATCAATTCCCTGGCCGGAGGGCTGTTTGGTTTACTCCCCATTCTATTCTGCATGTCTGTAGCTCAGGGCATGTCCAGAGAAGACAGAGAAGTCGCCACTTTTGCTTCTGTTATCGGCTTTGTTCTGTTTCACACCACTATCCGCTTCTTCCTGCAGAAAAGCGGCGTAACTGCTGAAACCACCAGCATTGATTATTTAGTTGGCCAGGGCATGAACCTTCTGGAAGCCACTCAGAAAAATGCCGCTTATGATACGGTAATGGGTATCTTTACCTATCGTATGAGTATCTTCGGCGGTATCATTGTAGGCTTATGGTCTGCTATGATTCATAACCGTTTTCATGAGACCCAGCTTCCCACCGCCTTCAGTTTTTTCAGCGGCAAACGTTTTGTCCCCATTATGATTGTGGTAACCATTCCCTTCCTGGCCATTGTTATGTACTTTGTATGGCCAATATTCAATATGGTAATTAACGGTTTTGGCAATCTGTTGGCAGCTGCCGGTGCTTTTGGAACCTTTATTTACGGTTTCCTGGAGCGTCTGTTAATCCCCACAGGCCTGCACCATATTTTAAACCAGTTAATCCGCTTTACTCCTATCGGCGGTACTGCTATGATTGACGGAGAGCAGGTTTCCGGCGCATTAAATATTTTCAATCAGTTATTAATGTCCAGCAACCCGGATATGGATATGATGCGCCAGGCTACCCGTTTCCTGACTCAGGGTACCCACCCCTTTATGGTATTCGGCCTTCCGGCAGCATGTTTTGCCATGTACAAAACTGCTCTGCCCCAGAATAAAGAGAAAGTAAAAGGTATGCTTTTAGCCGCCGGCTTAACCAGCTTTTTCACCGGCATTACCGAACCTATTGAGTTCGCCTTCTTCTTTATCTCTCCCTTATTATGGCTGTTCCATGCATTTATGGCTGGTATGTCTTTCTTAATCAATACCTTCTTAGGCGTATGTATCGGCAATGCAGGCGGCGGCCTGGTAGACTTAATGCTGTTCGGCGTTCTGCGCGGCCCGGAGACCAAGTGGATTGTCAATGTAGCGGTGGGTCTGGTTTATGCAGTAATCTACTTCTTCGTATTCAGATGGGCTATCCTGAAATTCAATATTAAGACTCCCGGCCGTGAGGACGAGTCTGACGAGGTTAGCTTTGACGAAGAAGTAACCGAATTAGGCGCTGCCATTATGGAGGCAGTCGGCGGAAAGGATAATATCGTAGAAATCGATAATTGTATTTCCCGTCTGCGTCTGGTATTAAACGATACCTCTATTGTAAACGAAAACGCGTTAAAGAAAACCGGTTCTTTAGGTTTAATCCGCATTAATGACACTGCCTGCCAGGTTGTATACGGCGCCAAGGTAGAGAAGGCGGCTGCTGAGTTAAAGCGTGCAGTAAAGGCAAATTAACCGACAAAGCAGGCTTACGTCTGCCGCAGAATTTAGGAGGAAACTATGTTAACGAAAATTGAACGGATTCAAAAGGATCTGGAAACTCTGGCCACCTTTACTTCCACCCCCGGGAAAGGTGTTACCAGATCATCTTACTCCAAAGAAGATACTATGGCAAAGGAATATCTCTTAAGTGAGATGAAAAAGCTGAATCTCCAAATTTATGAGGACGGAGTAGGCACTATTTTCGGCAGAAAGGAGGGAACCTTAAAAGATGCCCCCGTTGTTATGTTGGGATCCCATTATGATTCCGTTGTCAACGGCGGCGCTTTTGACGGGGCTGCCGGAACCGTGGCTGCCCTGGAGGTTATGCGTGTTCTTACGGAAGAAGGCTTTGTAAATGATTATCCCTTAGAATTGATTGTTATGAATGCCGAAGAAGGCGCTACTTTTGGCCCCAGCACTGGCGTTACCAACTCCAGGGCCATGGTGGGAACCCTGACCATGGAGGAATTAAAGACCGTAAAGAACCGTTTCGGCCAGACTAAATTTGAGGCCATGACAGAATATGGCCTGAGTCCGGATTTAAAATCCTGCATCCGCAAGCCCGGATCCATCAAAAATTTTGTGGAAATGCATGTGGAACAGGGACCGGTTTTGGATCGGGAGGGCATTGAAATCGGTCTCATTGAATATCTGGCCGGAATTGGCCGCTATACTCTCCGGTTCTACGGTAAAACCGCAGATTCCACTGCTCCCATGAACACCCGCAAAGACGCCCTGGTGGCTGCTGCCAGCTTTATTCAGGAATTTGACGCCTGCATCAAGGCCCTGGGAAATGATGTTACAGGCATGGTAGGGAAGCTGGATATCACCCCAAATTCCAACCAGTTTGTTCCGGAATACGTGGAAGGAAAAGTAGAAATCCGCACCTTTAAAAAGGAAATTACTCAGACTACGGATTTTAACAAGCTGATCCAGGATATTTTAGACAGGGTTTCCGCAGAGTATGACATCCGCTGTGAGCTGCAGGAAATCCGCCGGATTAACTACCCCAATCCCACCGGCCCCAGCGTGATGAATCCGGAAAATGTGGAAACGATGAAAGCTATCTGTGATGATCTGGGCTACAGCTATCTGGTTATCAACAACGGCACCGGCCATGACTCCATGATTATGACAGATTTTTGTGACACCAATATGATCTATGTTCCCAGCCGCAACGGCGGTGTGTCCCACTGTCCGGAGGAGTGGAGCGAATATGCGGATATAAAAAAAGGAGCAGACGTACTTCTGCACCTGATTAAAAAACTTTCTGCCAAATAAAATCCCGGAGGAATTATGAATAATTTTGATAGAATCCACTACAGAACTGTGAAAAGCCCGGTTCCTGACTGTACCGGGGTTCCCGTTCTTTTAACAGACGAAACCATGAAAGAGCGGTACCACAAGGTTATGAGCCGGATGCAGAAGGAAGGGCTGGATACTCTGGTGATATACGCAGACTTAGAGCATGGCAATAACTTTGAATATCTTACCGGCTTTCTTCCCCGCTTTGAGGAAGCCCTTCTGGTGTTAAACCAAAATGGCCGCCACTATATGATTATGGGCAACGAAAACTTAAATAAGGTTCCCTCTGCCAGAATCCGGGCAACCGCCATCCATGCCCCCTATTTTTCCCTTCCTAATCAGCCCATGGACTGCCCGGATGATATAAATGCCATTCTCACCAAAGCAGAGATCGGTTCCGGAAAGCACATCGGGATCGCTGGCTGGAAAAATTTCACCAGTCGTTTTGAGGACAATAAGCAGCTTTTTGACGTGCCTTATTATCTGGTAGAAGCTATCCGGAAGCTGGCAGGCCCTGACGGAAGCGTGGTCAATGCCACCTCTCTTTTCATTGGAGAAAATGGCGCCCGCTGTACCAATAATGTAAACGAGATCGAACATTATGAATTTGGCGCTGCCCTTGCCAGCGACTGTATGCTGGCGGCCATGAACATTATCAACGTCGGCACAAAGGAAACAGAACTGGGGGATGCTTTAAATGCCCTGGGCCAGAAAAACAGTGTGGTAACCATTGCGGCTGCCGGAAAGCGCTTCATAAAAGCCAATCTTTATCCCACTGAAAATACTGTAAAAGCCGGGGACACCATTAGCCTTACTATAGGTTATAAAGGCGGCCTTTCCTCCCGGGCAGGCTATGCGGCCGAACATAAAGCCCAGCTTCCCGGGGACGCCCAGGATTATGTGGACGCTGTGGTAAAACCTTATTTTAACGCTTACATAACCTGGCTGGAAACCATTCGCTGCGGTATGAAAGGCGGAGAACTTTATGATGCTGTAGAAACGGTTCTCCCTAAAGCAGAATACCACTGGAGTCTGTGTCCCGGCCACCTTACCGCTGATGAGGAATGGATGTCCTCCCCTGTTTATGCAGGCAGCAAAGAAGAGCTGGTAAGCGGGATGCTGTTCCAGATTGACATCATCCCCTCCGTGGCAGGCTATGGCGGAACCAGTGCAGAAAGCACCGTTTTGCTGGCCAGTCAGGAGCTGCAGCAGCAAATACGCAGCCAGGCCCCGGCCCTCTGGAAACGGATAGAAATCAGACGGGATTATATGGAAAAGGAACTGGGCATTCAGTTAAGCCCTCATGTGCTTCCCATGGCTTCTACAGTGGCTTATCTCAGGCCTCTGATGCTGGCTAAGGAAATGGCCATGGCGGTAAAATCATTCTAAATATAAAAAAGACGCATGGTTTACAATTTGCTGTTCCATGCGTCTTTACGCTGTTTCGTTGATATTAAATTGTTTATGCTAACTGCATAACCTCGGCTTCAAGTTCTCCTCTGTCTGCTTTGTATCGTCCTGCATTTTACAATAAATCACATCAAATGATTAATATATCCGTCATACAGAAGATGAAGCACCAGATGCAAAGTCAGATAGCTGGAACGGTTAATATTCATCACCTTATCCACACTGGTGCTCTGAAAGTACAGATTGTACTTGGAAATACTGGAAAGTTCATTATTATTTAAATTGGTAATAGACACCAGGGGAATCCCCAAGACTTCCAGATTCAGCAGAGTTTCTTTATACTTTTCAATCCTTCCTGACCAGGATGCAATAAAGAGCAGATCTTTTTTGCTCATATATTGTTTAATAATCTTCAATTCTGTAGATGTGGGAACCATAATGATCTTTTTATTTACATTGAGAAAGCAGCGGGCCAGCTCCTGAAGCATCAGCCGCTGCCCCTGTCCCGTACCATAAGCATAAATGTTTTCTGCTTCATCGATCATCCGGTAAATCTCTTCAATCTGTCTGTTTTGTTTAAATACTTTAATGGTCTGAGAAATGTCCTGATTCAACACTTCAATAATATCTACACTTTCTTCCTCCTTCTTGACAGCATCGTTTTTCAGAAAATATTTAAACTCACTGTAACCGCTGAAGTTAAGCTTCTGAGTCATACGCAGAATCGTAGCCGTGGAAACGTTGCAGCTTTCCGCCAGTCTGGCAATACTTAAAGTGGTGCTAAGCTGCAAGTTGTTCTGAATAAAGCTTAATATGTGCAGATCAATGCTGTTTAATTTGGAATAATTCTCGTTAATAACCAGATCCAGTTTATTTCCCATAAGCAATTCCTTTTCTTGGAAAGTCCCTTTCTATTTTCTGGCAGGCAGGTTTCCTCTTACCATAAGGCCGACGGACATTTAACCTTAATCCGGTCAAATGTCCGTCGGCCTCTCCCTTATAATCCGTCATTACTAAACTCTGAACAGGCGCCGAAGCCTTAACTCCGCCTCTCCTCTGTCACTCCCTTCCAGATAAAATACCAAACTCTCTCCCCGTGGCTGTAACCCTGTCTGCATCGCCTCATAGTCCTTTACATTAATCTTTGCAGCATCCCCCTGTATGTAAATATCACAGGTAAATTGATTTGCAGTTCTTACAAGATAGGAAATCGGCAACGTCCGATACGGTGCAAGAATGTCAATTTGTTTTGCCTGCATAACATCACCCCATTAAATATACAAAGCGATTGTCAATCAGTTTCTTATAGGCTTCAACATTTTCATACAATTATTGTACTATAGTTTTATCCATTATACAATAGGGTATTTTAATAAAATTACGTATAAAAATTATCTTCCAGATTTCTAACTTCCTCTACAATGTAAATCGGGCGGTCTTTTAACTCATTAAATAGTACTGCTATATATTCCCCGATTATTCCGATTATGACAAACATCATGGCAAACATGAAACAAATAAGGACTACAATGGTGGCGTAGCCACTGGGCGCTCCCTGTCTGGTAATCAGCGTATAAATCAGCACGCCAAGACCGATAAGGGCCGAAAAAATCCCTGCAAAAATCCCCAGCTTCAGGGGCATATTGGAAAAGCACATAATGGTATTGACGGAAAAGCGCAAAAGCTTCCTGATATTATATTTGCTCTCCCCCGCCACCCTGGGACGGGCCTCATATGAAATGGACGTTTTGCGAAACCCTACATTCTGAACATAGCCCCGGAGAAACCGGACCCGCTCTCTGTAATTTTTCTTCAGTACCTCCGCCACCTGGCGGCTAATGCAAAAAAAGTCCGATGCATTGGGCTCAAAATAGACGTCGGAAATCCAGTTAATCAAGGCATAAAACCCGCTGGAAGTCAGGTTCTTGATTAGTCCTGCGCTGGTATTGCTGGTTCGAACCATAGTAATCACCTGATATCCATCTTCCAATCTGGCCACAATCTCCTGCAAGTACTCCGGGGGATGCTGAAGATCCGCATCCATGCACACTACCCCGTCTCCGGTACTATAATCCAGGCCGGCAATCATAGCCGACTCATGGCCAAAATTTCTGGAAAAAGAAATTACTTTGATCCTGCTGTCAAGACCTGCCAACCTGTTCAGAACTTCCAGGCTGTTATCCATACTCCCGTCATTGACAAATAAAAGCTCCCAATCCCAGGACAGACAGTCTAAAACCTTTCGGGTCTCCTGGTAAAACTGGTTAAGAGCTGTTTCCTCATTATATACGGAAACTACTACAGAAAGGCGTTTCCTGCCCTTCTCTCCTTCCATAATAAAATCCTCCGGACAATTTCTTATTTTTACTCAAAAACCTCAATCTCCATATCCGAGTGGGCCGGAATCTGTTTGTCTGGCGGCGGCGGAGTCATATAGTCGCCATAGACACAGGTCAATACCTGATGCCAGCCTGCCGGAACCATAAGCATCTCTCCTTCAAATTCCATATCCACCGTTTCCTGACACCATTCCTTCCTAAGTGTGACGTACAGGTAATCCGGTTGATAGTTGCTGTAGTAGTTCAGACTGCTGGTTCCTTTTTTGTCCTTAACTGCTGCACAAAACTGCATCCGGCGGATCCACTTCATGGGGACAAGTTTTCCCAGGGCAGACAGCCCTCCTGCCATAATCTTATTGGCAAGGCTGTATTTGGCAAAATCCAGTTTATAGCGGTGCCCCATGGCCAATCCGTAGATGGCCTTGTGGAGAAATTTGGTAAAAGCGGCGGATACCGGATTCTCCGGCAGCTCGTCGATGATAAACAGATCCACCCACAGATGGTTCAGCTTTCCCTCATAAAACTGCATCTCTTTGCTGTCCTGGTGAGTGCTGCTTTTATCGTAGCAAATCCGGGCGGTAAAGTCATAAAATGCCTTTCCTCCTCTTAAATCCTTTGGCTCCAGCAGAGTCATACCGGCAGGCAGCTTCTTTTTGGCTGCCCGGATAAACCGGGTATAGTTGTCCCTGGTAAAGGCCACATCCGCATCGTCATCCCAGGGAATAAACCCCTTGTGGCGGACTGCACCCAAAAGAGTTCCGGCATCCAGCATGTACTGGATTCCCTCTTCCCGGCAAATAGAATCTATCGCTTTTAATATGGCCAGGTTCGCCTGGTGTACTTTGGTTAAATCCATAAACGATTGCCTCCCGGGCCTTATGGCCTTACTGCTTCTTTAATGGTCTTTGCCATATAGTCAATCATCTGGTCTGTCATTCCCGGGTAGACTCCCACCCAGAAGGTATCTTTCATAATCCTGTCCGTAACCGCCAGGTTTCCCACTACCCGGTATCCCTCTCCTGATTCTCTCATCTGGTCAAAACAGGGATGCCGGGTCAAATTTCCGGCAAAGAGCATACGGGTCTGGATGCCTTTGCTCTCCACATACTGAACCACCTGATTTCGGTCTGTTCCCTCTTTGCAGGTAATAAGGAAGCCAAACCAGCTGGGATCAGAGCCAGGGCAGGCTTCCGGCAGAATCAGCTTATCCTGACAATCCAGAAGACCGGCCTTTAACCGGGCAAAATTTTCTTTTCTTCTCTCCACAAAGGCCGGGAACTTCTCCAGCTGGGCGCAGCCAATAGATGCCTGGAGATCCGTAGCCTTTAGATTATAGCCAAAGTGGGAATATACGTACTTATGATCATAGCCCAGTGGCAGCTCCCCATATTGCCTGTCAAAACGGTGGCCGCACAGGTTATCCCGGCCGGAAGGGCATACGCAGTCCCTGCCCCAGTCCCGGAAGGATCGGATAATCTTATTTAGCAAAGGATTGTTGGTATACACAGCTCCTCCTTCGCCCATGGTCATGTGATGAGGCGGATAAAAGCTGGAGGTGCCTATATCTCCTATGGTTCCTGTAAGCTTTTTAACGCCGTCCAGTTCATAGCTGCTTCCCAAGGCATCGCAGTTGTCCTCCACCAGCCACAGATTATGTTTTTTGCAAAATTCCCTGACTGCCTTCAGATCAAATGGATTTCCCAGGGTGTGGGCAATCATCACTGCTTTGGTTTTTTCCGACAGGGCCGACTCCAGCATGGTTACGTCTATATTATATTGGGGGATGGTTACATCCACAAAAACCGGAACCGCGCCGTACTGGATGGCCGGGGTAACCGTGGTGGGAAATCCTGCCGCCACAGTAATAATCTCATCCCCTCTCTTTACCCGCCTGTCCCCCAGAAGAGGGGAGGTAAGGGTCATAAAAGCAATCAGGTTTGCGGAGGATCCGGAATTTACCAGAGAGCAGAATCTTACGTCCAGGTATTTTGCCAGTTTTTCTTCAAATTTATCTGTATAACGTCCTGCGGTAAGCCAGAACTCCAGGGCAGAATCCACCAGGTTTACCATCTCATTTTGGTCATAGACCCTGGATGCATAAGGAATTCTGTCCCCCTCCTGAAATGGCTTTTTCTTATTATGAAAAGTCGCACAGTATTCTGCGGTCAGATCCAGAATAGCCTTTCTGGCCTCCTGTTGGCTCATAGTTTCAAACATATCTTTTTATCTCCTTTTTCTTGATTTACAAAAATCGTAACGGTTCAGACGGGTATCTTCTTGCCCGGCTGCGCCGGACAAGAAGCATCGGATGTCCATCCGATGGGGAATATGAGATGAAATTTTACTTACAAGCCAGCTTGACGTAAAATTTCATCTCGTATTCCCCGCCGTCTGAACTGTTACAAAAAACTCTCTTATCTGCCTGTCCGTTGCTTCCAGCATATCCTGTCCTTCCAGATACTGTCTGGACCACTCCACGGTTTTTTCCACTGCTTCTTTCACATGATACCGGGGCGTCCAGCCAAAAATCCGTTTAATCCTGGAGCAGTCCAGCTTTAAAAAGCCTGCCTCATGAGGGCCTCCGTCATAGCGGTTTATCCAGGTCTGCCCCTGGCCCCAGGCCTGGCAGAACAAGTCTGTCAGCTGCCCTGTGGTAATACAGTCCCCATCGTCCGGGCCCACGTTATAGTATCCCGCCATTTTTCTGTCTTCATACTGTCTCATGGCAATGGTCAGGTATACGGCCAGCGGCTCCAGCACATGCTGATAGGGCCTTGTGGAATGAGGATTCCTGACGATAATCTCCTTTCCCGCTGCCGCAGCCCGAATGCAGTCCGGAATAATCCGATCATTTGCAAAATCTCCGCCCCCAATTACGTTGCCTGCTCTGGAAGTGGAAATGGCGCATCTCCCATCTCCAAAGAAGGACTTTTCATAGCTGTGAGTCACCAGCTCAGAGCAGGACTTGCTGTTGGAATAAGGATCATAGCCGTCTAAAGGATCGCACTCCCGGTAGCCATACTCCCACTCCCGGTTCTCGTATACCTTATCTGTGGTAATATTTAAAAAGGACTTTACCGAATCCGTGGCGCGGATACATTCCAGAATATTGACTGTGCCCATTACATTGGTCTCATAAGTATAAACCGGGTCCTTATAGGAATCTCTTACAATAGGCTGGGCTGCCAGGTGGAATACTACCTCCGGCAAAACCTCCTCAAATACCTTTTTTAAACTCCCCAGATCCCGAATATCACCGATTCGGGAATCCATAGTATCCTCAAGGCCAATAACCTGGTAAATGGAAGGGTCTGTAGGGGGATTTAACGCATAACCCGTTACCTTTGCCCCGCAAAGGCTTAAAGTCCTGCACAGCCAGGCTCCTTTAAACCCTGTATGCCCGGTTACCAAAACCCGTTTATCCTTATAAAATTGTGTTAGCTCTTGTAATGTCATTGATTTCCTCCTGTCTCCTGCCAGATTTTCCAAGGAGCCTTTCCGGATTGCCACATAGCCTCCAGTTGATTTTTGTCCCTCTGAGTATCCATACATTTCCAAAACCCTTCATGGCAGTAAGCCATTAGCTGCCCGTCTTTTGCCAGGTTTTCCAAAGGCGCCTTTTCCAGGACCGTGGCATCATCCTCCAGATAATCAAAAATGCCCGGATTAAATACCATAAAGCCGCCGTTAATCAAAGCGCCGTCATTATCGTTTTTCTCCCGGAAAGCCTTAACCTGTCCGGAATTGTCCAGATCCAGCACCCCAAATTTCTGTCCCACATTTACTGTGGTAAGAGTGGCAATCTTCCCATGATTTTTGTGAAACTCCGCCAGGGCACTCAGATCAATATCCGCCACGCCGTCGCCGTAGGTCAGCATAAAGGGCTCTTCTCCCACATAGGGACGGATGCGCTTTACCCGTCCTCCTGTCATGGTATTAAGGCCTGTATCCACCAGGGTTACTTTCCATGGCTCCGAGTAATTATTGTGTACCTCCATCCGGTTGTTTGCCAGGTCAAAGGTTACGTCTGAGGTGTGAAGGAAATAGTCTGCAAAAAACTCTTTTACCACATACTGCTTATAGCCCAGGCAGATCACAAACTCATGAAATCCAAACTGGGAATAATATTTCATAATATGCCATAGAATCGGTTTCTCCCCGATTTCTATCATGGGCTTTGGCTTTAAATGGCTTTCCTCGCTGATCCTGGTGCCGAATCCTCCGGCTAATAATACAACTTTCACCCGTTTCCTCCTTCTTGCCCTTCAATGGCCAAATGACTGTATACATTCCACCGGTTGGTTTCTAAAATCTCTAATGCCTGACGGATTTTCTCAGGCCCTTTCCGGTATTCAAAAATATTCTCCAAATCCTCGTCACTGTAATTTCTATAATCCAGAGCAGCCTGTATTTTTTCCTCATACCGCTCCTTGCGGTGAGGCGCTTTTATAACCTCGTCAGCAGTGGTAGCTATATTCCCGCATAAAATAATCCCTGTAAAAGCCAGGCCTAAAATGACGGCAAGGGAATGTTTTTTTAAAGGCTTTGCCGCTTTCCTTCCCAAAGCCCGGCCTGTATCCTCAATCCGGGGCTGTCTCCTTCCTTCCATCTTCCAGGCAGCAGCCACTGTCAGCACAATGCCGATAATTCCCATCTGAAACTGAACCGCATACCGGGAACTCATGCCGTAATTTTCCTGGTTTAAAAAAATCCACCTGGAAATCAAAATCAGCACATGGCTGCAGGCTCCGGATAAAATTAAAAGAAGGGGGAACAGGGTCTTTTCATAAATCTGATATTTTATATTGAGCCACAACCCTAAAAGGTATCCCCCCATAACCAGAAGTCCTATTAAAATCATAACCCGGTTAGGAAGATGTAAACGGCCCTCCATGGTTTCCCCTCCTAAAAACATGGCAGCAAAGGATTTTATAAAAAATGCGGGAAAGAATTTAGGATTCTGTCTCAAAGCTTCTATAAGGCTCAGCTCCGTAGCCCCTGCATGTTCCTCTACTGTAAAGGCATTGCTGATAAGATAAAGAGCCAGAGGAATCAGGATGCACAAAAGCCACAGCCAGTAATGCTGAACTTTATCCGCCCCTCTGCCTGTCCTGGGACGGCCGTCTGTCTCAATAAAGGTATTCCAGATGCCTAAAAAGCCATAGACCACTATCATTACGCCGGAATAGACTGCACAATACTGCCCCGCAATCCCCAGGGTGGTGACAAAGGGCAGCAGAAGCAGCACAGGCCTGTCCCATGGCTTTTCTGTCTTGTGCCCGGGGCGAATCCCCTTTTTTCCGCTTTGCCACACCCGATCCAATACCAGGTAGTAGTAATAAAAACAGGCAAACGCCAGAAAATGCGCCCAGCCGCTTCCATTCGTCAGCATCTCCCATTTATTCAGGCTAAACATCAGGAGCATCACTGCCAGCAGAGCGCCAAATCCCAGCCTTTCTTTTATTACATAGATCCCGGTTACCTGGGCTGCCAGCCCTAATCCCAGGATCCCCAGGATCTGGTCAAACCGGACGCTGAAATGAAACAGATTTGTATTGATCCCCCGGCTTAAAAAGTTTATGGGGATCCTGGTAAGGATATCCGGCACAAAAAATTTTTCAGGATTCCACACATCCGGCAGATAAGAATTGATTAGCCGGATATAATCCGAATACACTACATCACTGGTAGCGGAACAAACATACCATAAGCAGAACAAAGCGCCTGCTGCCGGGAACAGGATGAAGCCATAAGATCGTTTCATGATATTCCAAATCCTCCTAACCTTCTATGTTAATCTGCCTCAATTTCCACAATCACTGCCAGCTTGTCTTCTCCTCGTTTTTCCTGGGCATTCTGCATATAAAAATTATGTTCGAATTCCAGATCCACGATCTGATAAGGCTCTGCCTCAATCTTCTGGTAATAAATGCTCTCTGTCACCGGAATTTCCGCCGCCAGCTTTCCGTCTGCGTAGATAGTCGTAGTTTCTCCGCCGTTTAAGATTCCGGGAAACATGAATTTCAGCCGGATAACGCCCTCAGCTCCGGCCATTACCCGAATCCTGGCATGCTCGTCCATCCATCCGTCCCGATAATAGCCATTTATAATCTCGCATTTTAAGCTCTGAACCATTTCCGTAATGTCCCGGAATCCATTATGCTTTGGATCTTCCCGGAGAATCAGCATATTCTCTGTTACCTGCCCTACCTCCAGAATGCTGTCAATAAACTCAATCCGGGTGCCCTCCGCCTTTCTTTCCTTATCAAAAACCTTAAAGAAGGTGTCTGCCGTAAACTCGCTCATCTCATAGGAGTCACCTATAATATAAATAGTTTTCCCAAAAATTTCGTCCCCGTACCTTTCATAGGTTTCCTCTGCCAGAGAATTGTAGCGAAGCTGATCGGGCCAGAAATAGAGGTTGGGGTATTTTCCCCGGTAGAAATTCTCTATCGGCAGAACAAGCAGAAAATACAGGAAAAATATCCCGGTGCAGGCAGCCGTATTGAATATTCGCTGGCTGTTGTGTCTTCTTTCTTCCCCACAGTCTCCCGGCTCCCTTAAAACTCCCAAAATGTAGCAAAGGAATAGCAGGGCCGCAGTGTAGGACACATAAATCCACCGCATCTCTACCCGGACCGTAACGCTGGAAGCGCCAATGCACAAAGCGATAAAGGTCAAAAACAACAGAATATTTCTCAGGTATACCGGAAACCGTTTTCTGGTACGGATCATTTTAATGAGAAAAGTTACCATCAGCCCCAGGAGAACCAGGTTTGACAGAATGACAAACAGCTTGATCCATCTGGGAGAATCCTGCCAGGACATACCGTTTAAATGCTCCGGGCCTGCATTACATCCAAATACATAGCCTACCTGACACAAGGCATACCGGACTGCCTCCTTTATGGAAAAAGTATCCGCCACCTGGGTTCCGCCGGTTCCTGCCGGAAGAACAGAGCCAATGGCCAGCCGGCGGATTCCCATAACTGCTCCAAAAGAAAGAACGGGGACCGCCCATTTTTTCCAGTTAAATTTCTGCCCCTTTTTGTGAGAAAGAATCAGCGCCAAGTAGAACAAAGGCAATAATGCCAGATACCTTTCATGGACAAAGCATATGGAAAAATACAGGGCACATGCGCCGTAAAATCCCCGGTCTTTCCCTTTCCCGTTTAGCTGGAAATAAAGCAGCGTCAAAATACCCAGCGCCATGGATGTTGCCGCAGTTTCCATAAGGCCATAAACCTGGCTGATCTGGTAATAAGACATTCTGGAAAGAAGGTACAAAATCCCGGCAAGAAATCCGCTTCCCCGGCTGCCGGAAAGCTTTGTGCCAAACCAGTAAACCTGCGCTGCCACAAAAATGTTGAGAAGGATGTTAACAGGGACAAACCACCCCACCCGGTTTCCTACAAGAGCCAGCTCCAGCCAGGCCATCAGGTAATACAGGAACCGGAACCTGGTGCTTCCCAGCGGAAAATTAAATTCCAAAAAGGACTGTTCCCCATAGCAGGACCACAGGTACAGGTCGTCCATATACAGGCCTTTTATCTCGATTCCCTGATTAATGAAAAAAGCAAAACTCCCCAGAAGAAGAACTGCAATCACATCATTTTTCCACTTGTTTTTCTGTTCCAGAGACATTTTTGAATCCATAATATATTCCTTTCTTAAAGGCCCGGACAAAAGCCTATTTAAGAATTATCATTCGGTAAAATTCTTCGGCAGCCCTGGCGGCTTCCTCAGCGCCATAACCGGCGCCGTCTAAGCTGACCCTGGCAACCATATTTCCGTTTTCATAGCGGATATCCGTCAGACTTCCTTCTTCCACCAGGTAGCGCAGGACATCCCACTCCCGGCTTCCTTCCTCCAGGTGGCCTGCCTCTGCATAAATATAGCCGGTTTTGGCATAGCGCAAATAGTCTTTGAAGTTCTCCAGAGTCTTTACCAGAACAACGTTTCCTCCGCTTCCGGTAATATCAAAATAAGACTGGACATTGCAGGCAAAATCCAGGCACCCGGGATGCTCTCCAAAGGCCACCACCCGGTTTGTGGGATCGGCGGAAAGGAATTTCCAGATTTCCTCCCGGCCTTCCTCCCTGGCTTTTAAAATACTCTCTGCCCGGTGATCGTAATATCCTCTGTGGACAAAAGAAACCGGCGTAAAACCAACGCCTCCGGCCCAGCTTGTAAGGGCCATTACCCCCAGCTGAAAGGCGGCGGTAAGGACGGCCAGCCCCCTGGCCCAGTTTTTAAGAAAAGCGGTTTTAATCTCAGGAACCGCTATAGCCCCGCAGACGGCAGCCATAGCGTACCACAGCATAAAGTAATTTCCGTCCACCTGCCACAGCAGATAAACGCTTACCACGCTGAGTCCGGTGACGAGTAAAAGAAGCAGATAATAAAGCCTCGCCCTGGCCTGCTTTCGGTACAGGACAGCGGCTGCCAGAGAAATCAGAAGCAGGCCGGTTCCCCAGGCAATGATAACATGATCCATATCCGCCCCAATGGGAGCAAAAAACATTTTTAAAAGCCGCTCTCCCAAGTGTCTTAGTCCTCCCCAAAAGCCCAGGGAAATCCCCTCATTGGGAATGGAGCTGAAAGCAAAAGGCCAGCGGGCCCGGAATCCTAAAAGCTCCCAAATGCTTGTAAATACCGAAGTGGAAGGCATGCCGGTAAGCCGGTAAGTCCTGGCCCAGATCCCGGCTAAGGCTGTCAGCGGTATGATAACAAGCCGGTAAGCCCCTGCTCCTCTTGTAAGCCATTTAAAAATATTTCTTCCCGAAATAACCAGATAGAAAAGCCCAAATCCTGCAACCGCAGTGGAAAACACCAGTGAGGTAGGCTTTAAAGTATAGCTGATAAGGCAGGCCCCCAAAACAGCCAAAAGCAGTCTGGCCTGTTCTTCCCTGTCCTTTGATTTTTCAATCCATGCCAGCCCTTCTATGGATGCCATCTGGAAAAACAAGGTAATTATATCGCTTTTTGCCGTGATGGCCATATTTAAGATTCCGGGAGTTAATGCCATCAGGGCAGCGGCAAACATCCCCCGCCTGGCCCCTCCATAAAGCTTTGCCAGACGATACCCCATATAGAGAACTCCTATGGCCAGCCAAATATTAAAAGACAGGACAAATCCATAACTGGGCGACCCGGAAAGAGGAAGGGCTAAAACCTCCAGCCCCTTTGCATAGGTGTAAACCACATTAATACTTCCCAGATCTTCGTAAATTCCTCTGCCGTTGTCCAGGACATAAGGGGATCGCAGCCCGTAGTGAAGGGAATCATAATCCAGGGCAATATCCATCCGCCCGGCCTGCAGGAGAATACAGGTAAAAATCAGGGCCAGGAAAATGCCGTCCCTGTTCTCCCATTTACATTCTCTTAATTTTTGTAAAACAGGAGCAGGCCCTCTTTTTAAGCTCCACAGCCCCGCCAGGACGGCCAGGGCCAAAGCAGTCCCCCGCCACAGCCCGGTTCCTCCAAGCTGAAAAGCAGAAACACAACAGACCATAACCATCCATATCCCGGCTCCCATTACGGCAGATACAAAAAAAGGCGCATCTTTCCCCTTCCATCCGCCAGCCAACCTGGCTCCCATATTCCCCAGTACAAGTAAAAACAAGCTGTAACCTCCGGAAATTACAAGGGGCGTCAGGGTCTGATGGCACCAGGTAACTGCCAGAATTCCAAAAAGAGTCAGAAAAATCCTTGCCCATGACTTTTTTACCACACATAAGGAAAAGGAAAACCACAGAAATATCAGGAATATCTCGGCCAGTACTTTCGGATTATTGTTCCCGTACATTACCTCTCTCAGCTGGCCCCGGATAAACAACTGGTCCAGTCCCACTGCCAGAACCATCACTGTCAGCAGGCATAAAAACAACATTTTCTGATTCGACCTATCCTTCATATGCCTTATAGGCCCTCCTGTAAAAATGCATAATCCCCTTTACTACCGGGTTTGGCCAGAATCGGGAAAACATCTCGGTCTCCTCCCGGCTGCGCCTTTCGTCTTTCATACATGCCTTGGTGGCATTGGCCTCATGAATCCGGTAGTAAAGCAGCGGCCGCTCCACACAGATAAACCGGCCGTCCTGGTCAGCCAGCCTGGTCAGAGTATCCCAATCCAATGCATATTGGAAGCAGGACTCAAACAGCGGCTCCCCTGACAGCTCTTTATTATAGGTACAGGAAGGACAGCAGACAGGATTTCCCAACATCAGCGCCGCCTTTTTTACCGGCCTGAGATGGTTTAGAAACGGGAATATAAGCGGCAGGCGAAGAAGTCTTTTTATCCGCCGCACCCTGTCTTTTTTCTCCACTGTACGGCCCTTTACCAGAACGTAGTCTGTGGTAAATACGGTCATATCCGGATATTTTCGGGCGTATTTCAGCAGAGTTTCTTTATATTGTCTGTGATACATATCATCCTGATGAGCAATGGTTACCAGCCTGGCGTCTGCCATTTTGCAGGCAAACTCCCAGTCATCCCGGATATTGCTTTTTCCCTCCCGGACAAACACCGGGATCCCGTTGCTCTTTGCCAGCCCCTCTATGTGAGGGCTGGGGGTAGAGGTACACAGGATAATATCTGCCGGAACGGTCTGCATTTTTAAAGAGCGGATGCAGGCCTCCAGATAGGGGGAATCCCCGTAAGCACAGATTGCAAATACGTGTTCTTTCATACTTTTAATATTACCTTTTTCTTAAAAAAATCTTTCTTCCAGCATCAGGCAAAGTCCATGGTATATGGGAAGGTGAAGCTCCTGGATCTTGTATGTTTCCTGTTCCGGGACAATAATGGACACATCCGCGCTTTTTGACAGCTTGCCGCCGCAGCCCCCTGTAAGGATAATGGTTTTTATCCCTCTGGCCTTAGCCGCTGTCAGGGCATAAAGAATATTTTTTGAGTTTCCGGAGGTAGAGATTCCTAAAAATACATCCTCTGGTTTGGCATATCCCCAAAGCTGCTGAGCGTAAATCATTTCACCGTTAACGTCATTTAAAAAGGCTGTGGACAAACCGCTGTGGCCTGTAAGGGCAATAGCCGGAAGGCCCCCCTGAAGGCAGCATGCCAGCTCTTCTCCCAGATTCTCTTCTATACCGGTTTCTTTGCTGATCCGGCTTCCCTGCCGGGAAAGCGCCTCCCTCTCTCCCTCTGATACGGGACGGCGTTTTACAAAGCCTTTCATCAATTCTCCCACAATATGTTCTGCGTCCGCACAGCTTCCTCCGTTTCCTGCAACCAGAAGCTTACCGCCGTTTTCATAGCAGTCCTGCAGCACATGGTAAGCCGCCTTTATCTGGCCCTCTATGGGCCTTAAAACCGGATACCGCTCTATCAGTGTATTTAAATGTGTTATGGGTTCCATCCATTTTCCTCCTAAGTATTATTGCCGATAATCCAGTCCGCCGCGGCCATCAGGTTTTCGGCGTAGTGATCATAGTCGGCTGTCACCGGCCGGCTGTCCCACTGATTTTTAAACAGCCCTGCTCCGTATCCCGTGCCTACCAGAACCGACCGGATGCCAAAGTTATGGCCTGCCTGAGTGTCAATCAGTTTGTCCCCGATCATATAAGATCGGCTTTTATCCACCGGAAAGTCCTTTTCGGCCTGTTCAAACATACCGATATCCGGCTTGCGGCAGCGGCAGGCCTTTTTATATTTCCCTATGCCGTGTTCCGGATGGTGAGGACAGAAATAGAAACCGTCAATGTGAGCCTGTTCCTCTGCCAGCACCTGATTTAAATATCTGTTTAAAAGCTCCAGGTCCTTTTCTGTGTAGTAGCCTCTGCCGATTCCGGCCTGATTGGTAATCACCACCACCAGATAGCCTGCCTCGCGAAACCGCCTGATAGCCTGAGGAACTCCGGGAAGAATTTTTAAATCTTCCGGGCGGTGCAGGTAATGAACCTCTTCATTGATGGTGCCGTCCCGATCCAGAAAAATCACCGGGCTCAAAGGAGTTTTATAAGTGAAATTCATAATTTCCATTTGCCATATGAACCTTTACCATATCATACTGCCACCGATCCTCGTTGGCAATCCAGCTCTGGGCTCCTCGCAGCTCAAAATTCCAGTCCGCCACCTGGCCTCCCGCCGCCTCCATGCGGGCCGCCACCACGTGGCGCACGTTGTAGGGGCAGAACATTAAAAGGAATCCTCCTCCTCCGGCCCCTAAAAGCTTCCCTCCCAGAGCGCCGGCCTTTTTTGCTTCCTCATAAAGCTCGTCAATCTGAGGATTGGTAATCTTGCTGCTCATCCGCTTTTTGCTCTCCCAGCCGTAGTCCAAAAGCTTTCCAAAGCTGTAAAGATTCCCCTTTAACAGCTCGTCTTTCATAGCGTAAGCCAGGGCCTTTACCTCCCACATGGCGTCAAAGGCATCCTTTTTCTCGTAGTTTTTTACCTGATCCTTAATGATATTTGCGGATACGTGGATATTACCGGTATAGCATAAAAGCAGGTTGTACTGGAGCTCATGGATAATATCCTTTTTTATTCTCAATGGGTTTACCACCACATTGTTGCGGCCGTGAAATTCAATAAAGTTAAAGCCGCCGAATGTAGCCGCATACTGATCCTGATAGCCGCCGTCAATCTTTAAGTCCTCCCGCTCTACCTGGTAAGCCAGATCCGCCAGGGCATAGCTGTCCAGCTCCACTCCTTTCCACCGGGCCATGGCTGTTAAAAGGGCCACCATCACTGTGGAGGAAGTTCCAAGGCCTGAGCCCGGAGGCGCGTCGCACTGAAGATAAACTTCGCAGCCTTTCCGGATATTCATAGCCTTTAATGCCGCTGTTACCAGATCAAGCCTTCCGTCACAAACGTAATTTTCTCTGGCATTGTATTTTACTGTAGTATCAAAGTCCAGGGAATGGGCGATAATCTGCTCGTCCTCCCTGGGTACAATGGAGCAGTAAGCATATTTATTAATGGTACTTCCGATAATTGCCCCGCCCTGCTCCACACAGAAAGGCGCTACGTCTGTGCCTCCGCCGCCAAAACTTACCCTAAGAGGCGCTCTTCCTCTGATTACCATACTACCACTCCTTTTCTTACGTCCTCCTGAAACTGGAAATAGGCCTCCGGGATGCCAATGTCAATAAAGTATCCGTCATTGACCAGGCCGCCCAGCCGCCGTCCTTCTCTCAGCCACTCCGGGATCATCTGATTTTCCAACGAAACCTTGCCCTCCGGAATTGTCTCCAAAAGGGCTTTTTTCATCAAATATATCCCCCCGTTAATGGTTCCGGGGCGTGGCCTTAAAGATTTCTCGTTAAAGCCCGTAAGCCGTCCTTGAGTCAGGGATGCTTCCCCGTATCTGGACACATCGGGAACCTTCCGCAGGACCAAAGCCATCTCCAGCTCCTTTTCCTCCATAAGCCTGGTTAACCGGCTGTAATCAATCTGGTAAAAGGTGTCCGCGTTGAGGACATAAAAGGATTCGTCCCTTACAAACCGGCCTGCGTTTTTAATAGCCCCCGCTGTCCCCAAAAGAGTCTCCTCATAAGCATAGGAAACCTGAATCCCAAAACTACTGCCGTCTCCAAAATGTTCCTCCACTATGGAGCCTTTATAACCCAGGGCAAAAATAATGTGATCCACCCCCTGAAGGGACAATTGATGAATTACGTACTCCATAAAAGGCCGCCCTTCAATAAGGGCCATGGGCTTGGGCCGGTCGCTTACTATGCTGCGGAGCCGGGTTCCCAGCCCTCCTGCCAATAATACTGCCTCCATATCCTTCCTCCTGTGCTGTTCTGTCAGCTATACCCATACCTTACACTCCCAGGTATCCCTTTATCAGCTGGCAGGTCTGCATCAGCCCTCTGATATGGGTCCGCTCCGTGCCGTGGGAAGCATGGACACCCTGGCCAATTAAAGCCCCGCAGAGGTCATGGCCGCCCCGCAGAGCCGCCGACACATCGGAACCATAGTGGGGAAAAATATCCACCGCATAGTCCAGATTCTGTTCTTTCGCTATCTCAATAAGCCGGTTGGTCATGTCATAATGATACGGACCGGAAGAATCCATGGCACAGATGGACACCTTGTATTCGTCCCCCGTTAAATCGTCCCCTATGGCTCCCATATCCACAGCCAAAAATTCCGTTATATCCTGAGGAACCCAGGAGCCGCCATGGCCCACCTCCTCAAAATTACTGATCAATATCTTAACCGGACGGCAGGGGCGCTTTCCGGTCCGGGACAGATACCGCAAAACCGTTAGCAGCACTGCCACTGACGCTTTGTCGTCTAAATGGCGGGAATTGATAAATCCGCTTTCCGTGTAGCGGAACATGGCATCAAAGCTGATATAGTCCCCGGGACAGATCTCCAGAGCCGCCACATCGTCAGCATTTTTCACCGGCTCGTCCAGGCGGATCTCCATGTTTTTTACCTTACGATCTAAGGTTCTGGCGTCGTCATAGGTGTGGACAGAAGGTTCTTTGGTCAAAATCGTTCCCGTATAGGTCTTTCCTGTTCGGGTATGAATCTTGCAGTAGGTTCCTTCTATAGACTCCATCATATATCCGCCTACACTGACAAACTTGATCATCCCGTCAGTGCCTATGGAGCGAACCATGGCGCCCAGGGTATCTGCATGAGCGGTCAGGCCCAGCGTCCCTGGTTCCGATTTTTCCTCTGCCGATCCCGGCACTTCCACAATAAGGCTTCCTTTGCGGGTATAGGAAGAAGAAAATCCCCAGAGGGCCGCCTCTTCTTTAATGGTCTCCATAATCTCTTTTGTGTAACCGCTGGGACTGGGAATATTTACAAGCTTTTCTAAAATCTTTACCATATATTCCATCTCAGGAGTCAGGTTCTGTGCGCTCATCTGGTAAAATCCTCCTTCACCACATCCCAGGCCCCGTCTACGCTGAAATTGGCCCGGATGTATTCCTGGGTTCTGTCTGACAATTCTCTTAACCGCTCCGGGTTCTCATAGAGTTCCACGGTCTTTTGGGCAAATTCTTCTGCGCCGTCGGCTACCTCCAGGGTCTTCTCCACCTCCGGTATGCCTTCTGCCCCTACGGATGTAGTGACAATGGGCGCGCCATTATAGATGGCTTCCACTACCTTTCCCTTGACTCCTGCGCCGTAACGCAGAGGAACCACAACAATCCGGCACTGCTGATAGATTGCTTCCAATTCTTCATCACTTACAAAGCCTTTGATCACAATTCCGTTTCCCGGCTGCTCCAAAGCCTTAATTTCTTCTGTAACCTTAGAACCCACCACATAAAATTTCATATCCGGAAGCTGTCTGCGGATCAAGGGGAAAATCTCCTCTGCAAACCATAAAACCGCATCTGCATTAGGCGGATGGGCAAAGCCCCCTACAAATACCAGTCCTTCCCTTTTTTCAAAGTCTTTCTCAATGCTGTCCAGGAATTTGTCATAAACATAAGCAGTAATGGCCTTTACATTTATGGACGGATTGATTTTGTGAATCGCGTTTTCCTCCACACAGGAAGGGTAATAGGACACCGCCGCCTTTTCCATCATAGAAAGCTCAATGGCCCGCCAGTAGTCCGCTTCTTTCTTAATTTTAATATCCCCGGTCAGCTCATATTCCCGGCCCAGGCGCAGAAAATGCAGATCATGGCCGTAATAGATTACCTTGATATCGGTGTGCTCTTTAATAAAATCCACATATTTTGTAGCAATGTGAGGACGGTTTAAATAGGCAAAATCAATTTCTTTCCCGTTTTTCTCCAGCCAGTCCCAGATGCCGGTCTGATACTCGGCCCCGTAAAGGATTTCCACCCCCATCTGCTGGAGGGCCGTGGAATAGGGCTCTTCGTGGAGGAAATTGTCTCCCAGGAATTTTACGGAAAATCCCTTTTGGATAAACATTTTTATATACTGATAGGTGGTCTTAGATCCTGCATCCCTGTCAAAAGTGGGAACATAGTGATCCACCACCAGAATCACCGGTTTTCTCTGGCTTCTCTCCCTGGCCTTAAAGGGGTTGGGATTGCCGTCATTGACAGACTGTTTTTTAAACTCATCCGCCCATTTTTCTTTTAATTTTTGGCTGTTTTCCACCTGATACCGCTTTAGCCCGGATCCGTTGACATCTGTTCCATTGGAAATGCCTTCAAAATGGATTACCCTGGAAAGGGGCTGGTACACCACCCGGTATCCTGCCTTTCTCACCTCAAAGGCCAAATCCGAATCCTCGCAGTAAGCCGGGGCAAACCGTTCATCAAAGCCGCCTATTTTCTCCCAGAGATCCCTGGACAGCAAAATAGCGGCGCCGGAGATATAATCCACATCTTTTACATAGTTATACTCTGCCTTTTCCGGATTGTCCAGCCTGCCGTAATTCCAGCCGGAACCGTCACTCCAAAGAATTCCTCCCGCCTCCTGGAGACGTCCGTCAGGATAAACCAGCTTGGATCCCACCATGCCTATGGCGGGATCGGATTGAATCAGCTCCACCAGAGAACTGAGCCAGCCTTCGGTAACCTGAGTATCGTTGTTTAAAAACATAAGATACCGGCCTCTGGCTTTCCCTGCCGCCTGGTTGCAGTTTCGGAGAAAGCCCTGGTTTTCCTTATTGCGGCTGATTACCAGATTTTCTGCAAATTTAGAGAGCTCTGCCGTAGCGTCTGTGGAGACATCGTCTGCAATAATAATCTCATAGGTTACCCCTTTTGTATGCTCCAAAATGGATTTTAAACAGGCATAGGTATAGTGGATCTGGTTATAAACCGGGATAATGACGGAAACCTCCGGCTGCTCTGCCCTGGGAAATACCAAGCGTCCTGTCTCCCGGTAAGCCTGTCCGATTTTAAAATCCCCCTCTATCCGGTTGCGTCCTTCCCTGGTAAAATACAGCCGGCCATAGTAGCCGGGATGCCGGATGGTTCCCACTGCATATTTTAACGCCTTGTGCCGCCGCGTCCCCTTGGGGAAATAGCGGAGCGCTACTGCTGAAAATTTGCGGTAAACCTTGTAAATCAGAGCTTCATGGCTGTTTAGATAGGTAATGACTTTGCTCATCTCTTCGATCTCATGCCGCAGATCCCGGATGATAATCTCCAAATTCGCCACATGGTTATTGGTCAGGCGCATAGTCTCCTGATTCTTCCGGATGGTGAGATTGCGCTCCTCCTCTTCTTCCTGGAGAACCAGGATCCGCTCCATTGCCCTCTGAAAATCCTGATCCCGTTTCTTTAATTCTTCTCCGGTAACGATTCTCTGTTCATAATTCTTTAAATACCCTCCGGTACTGTCCCCATGGACATAGGCCTGAAAGGCTTCCTCCATATGGCCGTAAAGAACCGCCTTTCTCCCGTCAATCCCAAAGTCCTCCAAAAACTCAACCAGGTTCTTGTACTTCATAACCTTTTCATACCGGTAGTAGAAATATGCCAGGTTCCGGTAGCGGACAAATCCGGCAGGGACGGGAAAGTCAAAGACCCACTCATAGTCAATGGCCCAGATTGCGCCGTCCTTATCTACCATCAAATTCTCAAAAAGGCCGTCTAAATTGGTTACCGGATAGGACTGATCCTGAAAACTCCCCTTTTCTCCAAATACCCGGTAAAATTCCGGCGTGGGAACAAACTCCCTCATCCTCTCCTCCGGCACGGCAAACACCCGGTTCATGGTTTCTGTAATGGCGGATACAGGCGCAGTCCCATCCTGAATCTGCCGTCCCAGGATTTCCCCCAGAGTCTCCCCCTCTATAAAGGGGAACCTGGCCGTGGAGCCGTCCTGGCTAATCTCCACCTCTGTTGCCAAAATATTCTGATAGCAGTCCCTTAGCTGCTGTTTTTTCTCTTTCAGAAGCCGGATATGCTCTGACGCCCTGTCTGTAAGAGCTGTCTTTTCCACCCATCTGACCCCGTTCTCCTCGATTATGCCGGTTCGGATCTGAAAGGCTTCTCTTCGGGTTCGGTTATATTTTACAAAAATTGTCTCTTTCATTCTTTCCTCTTTCTGGCCCATCTGCCCCGTCACCCAGGCAGATTTGGAGGTTTCCTTTCAAATTTTCTCCCAAATTACCAGATAAGAATCTGCAAATTGAGAAAACTGGCCTTCCTGCAAAAGCCGGTCAAAACCGGCCTCCTCATTAAAGTACCGGTATCCGGGCCTGTCATAGATCATAGAAAGGTTGGGCAGCTCCCCTTTTGCAGGAAGCCGGTGATCCGAATAGATGGCCACAGGAAGCCGGTGATCCGGCACCGGATAGTAAATCTTAGGTTCCGTCCCCTCCAGGCACTCTCCGGAAACCTCTCTGATAAGCCGCCAGGTAAGAGTTTCCGCCTCCTGGTCCGATTCTGCTCCCGCAAAGGTGCGAAGGCCGATACGGTTAAATCCTGCCGCCAAAAGGCTTCCCCCTGGTTTTAAGAGCTTTTTCAGCCCTGCAAACAGGGCCTTTATTCCCTCCTCGCCCTTTTCCGGCATCAAATCCCGGCGGAATTCCGGGATCAAAATATAGTCAAAAGAGCTTTCCGGCAGATCTTCCAAAAAGGCGCGCTTCATAAGCCGGATGTTTTCTGCCTCCGGGCAGCGGCGTTTCACTACTTCCAGATCTTCATCCCTTACATCCCAGACCGATACCTCCCCCAGCTTCTCTGCCAGCATACCGGTAAGAGCCCCGTAATCGGCCCCTATCTGCAGCAGGCGGCCGGAAGGGTTCCACTCATACCACTCCAAAAGGTTCTCCCGGATGGGGGACAAAGCGTAGAGAACCTCCGGAGCTTTTTCCGACTCCAGCGCCTTTTGGATTCCCTCCGGGTCTGAACCGTATTTTTCTAATAATTCTAAAATATCATAGCTAATGTCTTTCATCGCTTCACTGCCTTTACCTGGGATTCCATATCATAGATTCCCACCGTATTTTTGTTGGAAATTACTGTCAAATTGGCTACGTCATAAAGCCGGTGGTAAACCACATGTTCCCCGTGCTCAAATCCGGTGCAGCTCATGGACAGCAGATATTCGCCGCCCTGAAGAGTCATTTTCTGGGTAAATTCCACCTGATATTCATCTCCGCTTTTTACCGGGCGGATGTCCGTCCCCTCAAACATGGTATTGGTTCCGGTTAAATCTGTACCCTTTTTGTCCTTAATGGTATAGGTAAAAATGGGGGTCTCAATGTCTGCATGAAAGCGGATACATTCCCGGATGGTAAACATTTCGCCCTTTATCAGAAGATTGGTTAAATTCCCCCGCCCGTCAAACAGTCCCAGATCATAAATCTCTGCCCGGCCGTCGCCGTACTCGGTACGGTTGGCGTTGATGGTAAGTTTGGTTTTCATGAGAGAAGCGTCTGCCGAAAAATCCGTCATTTCCAGGTCAGTCCGGCCGTTGTTCCCGGCGGCTCCATCCTTCTCCTCCGCCAGCTCTGCATCCAGGGATTCCATCTGGCCCGCCAGAATTTTCTTATATAAATCCACCATATGACCGGCGCTTCCCTCGGCCACAAAATTCCCTTTGTTCAGCAGGACTACTTTATCGCAGTACTTGATAATGCTTCCCATATCGTGAGTAACCATGAGAATGGTGGTTCCCCTTTGGCGGATTTCCTCCATGCGGCGGTAGCATTTGGATTGAAAAAACACATCGCCTACAGAAAGGGCCTCGTCTACAATCAAAATCTCCGGCTCCACGTTGATAGCCAAAGCAAAAGCCAGCCGGACAAACATGCCGCTGGAATAGGTTTTTACCGGCTGGTAGACAAAATCTCCAATCTCCGCAAATTCCAGGATATCCTGGAGTTTCTCGTCCATCTCCTTTTTAGAATAGCCCATCATGGTGCCATTCATGTAAATATTTTCAATCCCGGTATAATCCATATTAAATCCGGCCCCCAGCTCTAACAGTGCGGAAATTTTGCCGTTTACCTCTACCTGTCCGGTGGTGGGGGTTAAAACTCCGGTAATGATTTTTAAAATGGTGGATTTGCCGGAACCATTGGTGCCGATAATTCCAACGGTTTGTCCTTTCTCCACATGAAAAGAAAGCTCATTTAAGGCATAGAAATCCTTATGGTACTCTTTTTTTCCAGGACTTAAGGACTCTTTCAGCCTGTCAATGGGCTTGTCATATAATTTATATATTTTGGTTATATTTTCAACCTTTATAGCCAATTTACTTTCTAACTCCGACATGACGCCTCCGAAGCGCTCCTCTTTGTCTGCCACAGAAAATCAACCAGGCCCACGGCACACTAAGCGCATTATATGGGCAGTATACCACAAATGGCGGACAGCCGCAAGCACCGGCAGACAGCTTTGATAAGTGTACACAAGGGGATGGGGCAAAATGAAGCCATTGGCCTTTCTCTCATTTTACCTCATCCCCTGTATAAATCATTTTATTTTGGCAGCTCTAAAGTCTTACTTTGTCCCATTCTTCCTCAGACATGGTCTTTGGAAAAATGCGGCTGCCACACTGAGCACAGAATACTTTTTGGTTTTCATCCCGGAATACTGTCAGATAGACGTCTGTATACTTCTTGCAGATACAACCCTGCCAAGGAGCAATGGACATAACTTTTGTCTCTGTTCCGTTAAGGGTAAGAAGCAGTTCTCCATCCTTATCCTCCCTTATGGTAAAGGTATCGCCTTCACCCGAAACATAGGTTCCCGTTATCTGCTCCTTTTCTTCCCCGGTCCAGCAGCGTTTCTGATGGTCCGGCCTCTTATTTTCAACAGGAAGGCCGCAGCACAGCCGCATAGCAGCTTCGGAGATGGCGTAAGCCGGGACGTCCATGGTATTACACAGCACTACCACCCCTGCTTCCGCCTGGGGAGCAAAGGCAAAGTTGGAAGAAACGCCAGGCAGGCTTCCTCCGTGCTCTATAACCGTAATATCCCCCATCTGGCTGGATTCCAGCCCATAGCCATAGTACACCCCCGGCTTCATCACCTGGCGCGGTTTACACATTTCCTCAATGGAGTATTTGTCAATAATCCTGGTTCCGTTTTGTCCCATACCCTGATTTAAATACATAACCGCATATTTCATCATATCTCCCAGGGTGGATTTCAGCCCGCCGCCGCCGTGAAGAACAAAGGCGTTGTTCTGAAAATCCTTGTCGGCTCTCCATTTGCCGTTTTCTTTGGTATAAAGAACCGAAGCGTTTTCATCCAGGCTGTTCCTGATAAAGCTGATGTTGCTGCGGGTCATATCCAACGGTTTTAAAATGTGTTTGTCCAGATATTCCGCAAAGCTCCGGCAGTCTGAATGGCGGCGTACAATGTCGGACAGCAGTCCAAAACCATCGTTGCAGTAGCTTAATCGCTGGCCGGGCCTTCCGGTAAACCGGGTCTGGTTATCTAGGCGGCCTGCTACCCGGCGGACGCCTTCGTCTGCAAAGTCATCCCGGTAAATCAGTTCCTGAGCCAGACTGTCCTCAATTCCCATTTCCTGTGCAGTTTTGTCTACCACAATACGGGACAGGGGGAAAAATCCTCCGCTGTGGCATAGCAGATGCCAAATCCGCACCAGTTCTTTCTGACCTTTATTGGAAAACTCCGGGATATAGTCCCTGACCGGATCCTCCACAGACAGGATCCCTTCCATCTGCATCTGCATAATCGCCAGAGAAGTAATAGACTTGGTTACTGATGCCATACCAAAAACCGTATCCCGGTTAATAGGCAGCTTCTTTTCTGCGTCCCGCCATCCGAAGTACTTCTCATACTGGATTTCCCCTTTTGCATTTACGATGCCAATGGCGATCCCTCTTGCCCCGGAGTCCTCCATGATTTTTTCTGTTAATTCTTCAAGTTGCTTTAATCCGTCGGCAGTCAGTTTTTTCACTGGAGCATTTCCTCCCTAAGCCTTTTCAGTCCCAGACCCGGTTCCTCGGAAAGAATCAGGTTTCTGGTATTTTCAATGGTAAACCCGCCTTCATAAGGCAATTGGGATAAAGAGAAGCTGGCGTCTAAATCTGCCCTGGTAATGTTCTTTAAGGCAGCGCCCAGAGCGGCGGCGGCATTGATGGCAATTCCGCTTTCCTCCGCCATACAGCCCAGCATTACTTCTACTCCGGCAGCTTCCGCAATATTCACAATCTTCTTTGCTTCATACAAGCCGCCGCACTTCATCAGCTTAATATTGATGTAATCCACTGCCCGCTCAGAAACCAGCTTCAAAGCGTCCTTGGAATCCCAGCAGCTTTCGTCTGCCATTACCGGCACGCTGCTGTGGGCAGTTACATATTTTAAGCCCTCAAAATCATATCTGGGAACCGGCTGCTCTACCAATTCGATATCGTATTCATTAAGGCGATCCAAAAGGGCCACAGCCTCCTTGGCATGCCAGCCCTGATTGGCGTCCAGACGGATCTTTACGTCTCCTCCTACCGCCTCCCGGATAGCCTTTACTCTGGCCAGGTCATCGGCAATACCGGCCCCCACTTTTGTCTTAATCACATTAAATCCGGCTTCCACATGGGCTTTGGCTCTGGCAGCCATGACTTTTGGCTCATCAATGCCTACCGTCATATCTGTCTCAATAGAATTGTTTAATCCCCCCAGAACCTTATATAAGGGCATCCCGCACGCTTTCCCTATAATGTCGTGGCAGGCAATATCTATGGCCGCTTTGGCTGCGCCTGCATAAGCAATGGAGCGGTTCATCACCGTATAAACCCCTTCAATATCTCTGGGGTCCATGCCAATCAGCTTTTCTCTCAATACCCGGATGCTTTCTACCGTGCCCCCCAGATTCTCGCCGGTAATCAGGGGACCCGGAGAGCCTTCTCCGTATCCGGTAATTCCCGCGTCTGTCTCCATTTCAACCAGACAGCTTACCGCATGGGTAATCACTCCAAGGGAAATCCGGAAGGGACGTACCAGAGGCACCTGCATGATGTGTGTTTTTATATCCGTAATTTTCATCTTATATTTTCCTCTTTCCTGACATAAAGTCTGCCCAAGTGGGCAGGGTCTGCTTCATCGGGTATTACTGCGTCTCTTTACACTGTCCGCAAAAGTGACACGCACACATATGGCCGTTCCCCAAATCCTTTAATTCCGGAGACTGGGTGGAGCAAATGTCCTGAGCCATAAAGCAGCGGGTGTGGAAAATACATCCTGACGGCGGATTTGCCGGGCTGGGAAGATCTCCCTGCAGGATGATTTTCTTTCTGGTGCTGTGGCGCTCCGGCATGGGGATTGCAGACAGCAGCGCCTGGGTATAAGGATGGCTGGGATTGTCAAACAAGTCCTTCTTTTCCCCCATCTCCACCACATGCCCCAGATACATTACCATAACGCGGTCGGAAATGTGTTTGATAACGCTTAAGTTATGAGAAATAAAAATATATGCCATTCCCATAGAGGACTGAAGCCGGCGCAGCAGATTTAATACCTGGGACTGAATCGAGACGTCCAGTGCAGAAACCGGCTCGTCACAAACCACCAGTGACGGTTTTAACACAATTGCACGGGCAATGCCGATTCTCTGACGCTGTCCTCCGGAAAACTCATGAGGATAGCGGTTATAATATTTGGGATTCAGCCCAACCACTTCCATTACTTTTAATACCTGCTCCCTGGCTTCCTCCTTGCTGGCATACCTCTTCTGAATATTTAAGGGCTCGGTGATAACCTCGCCAATGGTCATTCTGGGGTTTAAGGACGCATAAGGATCCTGAAAAATAATCTGCATGTCCGCCCGCATTTTACGCAGCTCATTGCCGCTGGCTTTCATAAAATCCTGTCCCTTGTAGAAAATCTCCCCTGAAGTAGGCTGGATCAGCCTGAGGACAGATCGTCCCATCGTGGACTTGCCGCAGCCGGATTCTCCTACCACCCCCAAGGTCTCCTGGGGCATCAAGGTAAAGGATACGTCATCGACTGCTTTGATAAAGGTCTTTTCCTTTGCAAAGAAGGAGGATTTGGCCTGAAACAGTTTCCTTAAATTGCGGACCTCCAGCAGAGGGGCCTGATTCATCACTTCACTCATTCCACATTCTCCTCCCATTCTTCCGTATATTTAAAGCAGCGCACCTCCCGCCCCTCTGTCCAGGCAAGTTTGGGCATCTTCTCCCTGCAGATATCCATCGCTTCCGGACATCTGGGGCAGAAAGCGCAGCCTTTGGGCATATCATCAAAGCTGGGCACCATGCCTTCAATAACGCTTAATTCCTTTGTGTCATCCCCGTCCAGTTTCGGGATGCAATTCATCAGGCCATAAGTATAGGGATGCATGGGCTTGTCAAAAATCTGGTCGCAGGTAGCATGCTCCACCACCTTTCCGGCGTACATAACCATCACATCATCCGCAACCTCGGCAATCACCCCCAAATCGTGGGTAATCATCATAACAGAAGCTCCGGTCTTTTCCTTTAGCTCATTAATCAGCTCCAGGATCTGGGCCTGAATGGTAACGTCCAGAGCCGTGGTTGGTTCATCACAAATCAGAAGCTCCGGATCGCAGCACAGGGCCATGGCAATCATAACTCTCTGCCGCATACCGCCGGACAGCTGATGAGGATACTCGTTAAAGCGCTTCTCTGCCAGAGGAATCCTTACCAGCTTCAGCATTTCAACAGCCTTCTCCTTTGCCTGCTGCTTGGTTATCTTCTCGTGAAGCATCAGCGCTTCCACAAGCTGCTGCCCGATGGTAAATACCGGGTTTAAGGAGGTCATAGGCTCTTGGAAAATCATAGCAATTTTCTTTCCCCGAATGGCCCGCATTTCATCGTCAGTTTTCTTCAGCAAATCCTGTCCGTCCAGGATAATCTCACCGCCGGCAATTACTCCGGGAGGAGTCTCTACCAGGCCCATAATAGACAGGGAGGTAATACTTTTTCCGCAGCCGGACTCTCCTACAATCCCCAGGGTTTTTCCTCTCTCAACGGAGAAAGACACGTCGTTTACCGCCTTGGTAAGTCCTGCGTCGGTGCGGAAATAGGTCTTTAAATTTTTAACTTCCAATATTTTCTCTGCCATATCCACTGCCTCCATCAGGTTTTCAGTTTTGGATCAAGGGCATCCCTTAATCCGTCGCCAAAAATATTAAACGCAATTACTGTAATCATAATAGCAATACCGGGGGTAATGCTGTAAACCGGCCGGTAGCTGATAAACGTCTGAGCCGCGCTGATCATATTTCCCCAGGAGGGAGTAGGCGGCTGGATACCGATTCCCAAAAAGCTTAAAGATGCCTCGTACATAATTGCATTGGGAATACCAAGGGTTACCAGGACAATAATGGTGGAAAGGCAGTTGGGAATCAGTCCCTTCATGATAATCCAGTAGGTGGATGCGCCGCAGGCGCGGCTGGCCTCAATATATTCCTTTTCCTTTAGCTGCATCACTGATCCCCGGATCATACGGGCCGTCCTGACCCAGGTCAGAAGCCCCAGGGCAATAAAGAGGTTTAACACTCCTTTTCCCATAAAGGTCATAATTGCCATAGCAAAAATCAAATCCGGAAATGCCTGGAAGATCTCCATAATTCTGGAAATTACGTTATCTACCGCCCCGCCATAGTAACCGGCTAAGGAGCCCAGGGTAACTCCTACCACAGAGGCAACTATCTGGGCAACAATGCCGATGCTGATGGATACTCTGGAACCGTAAATGATCCGGGATAAAATGTCTCTCCCGTACTCATCTGTTCCGAAAGGATGAGCCAGGCTTGGTTCTGCCAGCACTGCCGTATAATCCTGGAAGGTAGGATCATAAGGGGCAATGAGAGGCGCAAAAATTGCGATAAACACCAACGCCACCAGAATTGCGGAACAGAACATTGCCATTTTGTTTTTCTTTAACCGCTTAAAACTGTCGCCATAGAAGCTGGAATACTGCATCCCGTTTTCCATAACTTCCTGCTCAAATTTCTTTTGTTTATTAAAAAATCCCATTATGCAGCTCCTTTCCCATACCTGATTCTCGGATCCAGGAATGCATAGGATAAGTCTACAATCAGGTTCACAATTACGAAAATAAACGCGATATACATAACCGTCCCCTCCAGAAGAGGCAGATCCCGGTTGGACATGGCATCCACTGCCAGCTTCCCGATTCCAGGGATGGAAAATACCTTTTCAATCAGCATGGAACCGGTCAGCATGTAGCCAAAATCTGTACCGACTAACGTTACAATGGGAATCATTGCATTTTTCAGGGCATGCTTCATGGTAATCGCCCACTTTCCGGATCCCTTTGCCCGCGCGGTCCGGATGTAATCCTGGCCCATAACCTCCAGCATACTGGTTCGGGTAATCCTGGCCATGCTTCCTGCATATCTGGCTCCCAGCGCAGCACTGGGAAGAATGTAAGACGAAATACCGTCAAATCCGGAAATAGGAAGAATATCCAGCTTTAAACCGAATATGATCTGTAAAATAATCGCAACCCAAAAAGCCGGTGCGGACACTCCTACAATGGCCAGTACCATTACTACCGTGTCAATTCCTTTTCCTCTTTTAATCGCTGAGAAAATACCGCAGGGGATTCCCACCGCCGCCGCAAACACAAAGGACATGCAGGCCAGCTTTAAGGTTACCTTAAAGCAGCGGATTAGAGCGTCCGAAACCACTTCTTTGGTAAAATAAGAAGTTCCGAAATCCAGGCGGACAGCGTTCTTTAAGAAATTAATATATTGAATGTGGTAGGGCAAATCTAACCCCAGCTCGGCCCGGACCTTGGCTATGGTTTCCGGATCCGCCCTCTTTTCCAGCATTAATGCTACCGGATCTCCGGGAACCACCTGAAGCAATACGAAAGTAATCAGGCTAATTCCCACTAATACGAATATGGTTTGTGCTAAACGTTTCACTGTATATGAAAGCATACATACCTCCTATCCTGCATACTTTGGCATGTTTAGAAAAAAGGGGCTGCCGTACCTTAAAAACAAAGCACATGCAGCCCCATCTTTTCCTGAATAATAATTCCTGAATGTTCCGGGCTTATTACTGGATATCCGCATCCTTCCAGAACATACGGAAAGTAGCATCCATCTCAAAGCCGGTGATAGCAGGATTTAACAGGTAGAACTTGGTTTCGTTATACAGAGGGGTGGTTGCCCAGTCTTCTCTGGTCATAATATGTTCTGCCTTGGCATAGATCTCCTGGCGCTTGGCAGTATCAGTGGTTGCAATTCCGTCCAGCATCAGCTGTTCATACTCGGCATTGTGCCAGAAGCTGGAATTGGTATCGGTCTTGCTCATGGGATACAGCATGCTCTCCGGATCCGAGTAGTCAACGTACCAGTTTGAGATTCCGCAGTCAACGCCGCCGTTTAGCTTCATATCAGACCAGGCTGCAGAGTCAACCTGCTCAACCTCTACATTGATACCGGCTGCCTTGGCCTGCTGCTGGAATGCGGTGGCAATGGCAACATTCCCCTGGTATTTGGTGTTAACGGTTACTCTTAAGTCAATGCCGTCTGCATAGCCTGCTTCGGCCAGAAGCTGTTTTGCTCTCTCCGGATTGTACTCAAACTCTGGTAAGGAGGAGTCATGGCCGATAATTCCTGCAGGAATATAAGAGGTGGGAACAGTAGCGGTTCCATGAAGGATACTCTCGCAGACAGCCGCCCGGTCAACAGATAAGGCAATGGCTTCCCTTACCTTTGCGTCCGGGAAAGTCTTGCAGTTTACCGTTAAGCTGTAGTTGCCGGTAGGCTGGAAGCCATGCATCTGATCCGCCAGATCCGGATTGCTTGAATATACCGGATAGATAGACGGGTCTACGTCCACATAATCCACATTGCCTTTCTGATATTCCAGAACCTGGGTGTTTACATCCTCAATAAACTTGTAATCCACACCGTCCAGCTTCACTGCTCCTCCGTGATAATCATCAAATCTGGAAAGAGTTGCTCCAACGCTGGTAGTGTAGCTGTCCAGCTTGAAAGGACCGGTGCCGTAAAGAACCTGCATCCCCCAGGTATCGCCAGCCTCTTCACATGCCGCCTGAGGATAGATAGCAGTGTAAGCGGTGGATAATACAGAGGTAAAGGGCGCATAAGGCTTGGTAAGGGTAATGGTAAAGTGAGTGTCGTCAATGATCTCAAAACCAGCCAGTTCATCGGCTGCGCCGGAATTCATTTCCTCATAGCCTACTACATTCTGAAGCAGATTGCCCATTTTAGCCAGCTTAATCAGGCGCTCATAAGAATACTTAACATCAGATGACTTTAATACCTCTCCGTTGTGGAATTTTACATCGGGAAGCAGTTCAAAAGTGTAGGTCAGCTGATCCTCGGAAATCTCCGGCATACCGGTTAACAAAGTCGGTGTTACCGTTCCGTCTGACTGGGTAGTAAACAGCGCCTCGGAAATATTATCCGTAATCTTCATAACAATACTGTAGGTGTACTGCTGGGGATCCAGAGCAACCTGAGGATCTACTGCCGCCACACGGACAACCTTAGCTCCTGCCACAGTGTCTGCCGGTGTGGTAACGTCTGCTCCCGCAGCTTCAGTACCTGCCGGTGCAGCGGTAGAATCAGCTCCCCCATTAGAGCCTCCACAGGCTGCTAAGGAAAGCATTGCAGCGCAGAGAAGTGCGGCTCCTGCCAATTTCTTTCTCATTTGTTTTCTCCTTTTCTTAAAATAATATAATATTTTATAATTTACTCTCAAAGAGTGAATTAACACAAAATATCCAGGCCCGAATTAAAGGCAATAAAAAATTCGAAAATAGACCAAGGCCCCGTATTCATCCTTGAATATCTCCGAATCCTATCGCTCTATAATACCTTATAATTTATAAGTCTTGTATAAATGTTTGGGCTATTATACTACCAGGTACAGTCTTTGTCAAGAAGGCATTTATACGCCCCGGAGAAACACCTCCTGATCAGTCTGGCATTCCGGGCCAGGGAAATCGATGTGTTCCGCCGGCCCGGCTGTTTACACTTTTCGGCCATTTTCTCTAAGCCACTTTCTACATTCCTTATAGTCAGGCAAAAAGCTGCCTACAATCCTCCAAAACCGTTCCGAATGATTCATCTCTTTTCGGTGGGCCAGCTCATGAACCACCACATAATCCAGAACTTCCGGCGGCATTAAAATCAGCTTCCAATGAAAGTTTAAATTTCCCTTTCCGCTGCAGCTTCCCCAGCGGGTTTTCGTTTCCTTAATTGTAATCCGGCCGTAATCCACCTGCATCTGCTCTGCATAGTAAGCAGTTCGGGCGGCAAGAACCTTTCCGGCCTGGCGCCGGTATAAGCTTTTCTTTTCCGGATCCAGCTCATAGTCTTTTGGGCCCCTCTCTGCTTCTTCCCTGCGAAACTGCTCCATAAGCTGATACTTCTCTGCAATCCAATCCTTTCGTTCTTCCAGAAAGGACTGAAGCATCTTTTTAGGCGCTCTCTTTGGTGCGCGGAGTACCACCTGTCCGGAAGGCCCCACTTCCAGGCTTATGGTGCGCCTGGAGGAGCGGATAAGGGTTACCGTGATGGGAGCAACCGGTGTTTTTAAAATAATTTCCTCTGACATCCTTCAAATTACCTTTATCTCTTTTCCCTGAAAAGGCAGGAAACCGGGGCTGTCGCTTCTGCTTTGCCACAGCCCCGGCTTTCCTGTTTTTTCTATTTTATAAGTATTTCTTTAAAGTCTCAATTCTGTCCAGCTTCTCCCAGGGAAGATCCAGATCGTTTCTTCCGAAATGGCCGTAAGCAGCGGTCTGCCTGTAAATAGGACGGCGCAGATCCAACATCTTAATAATGCCTGCGGGACGCAAATCAAAATTTTCTCTTACAATATCAACCAGCTTCTCATCGCTTACCTTTCCGGTTCCAAAGGTATCCACCATAACGGAGGTGGGGTGAGCCACACCGATGGCATAGGAAAGCTGAATCTCACACTTATCTGCCAGCCCTGCTGCCACAATATTCTTGGCAACGTAGCGTGCGGCATAAGCTGCGGAACGGTCTACCTTGGTGCAGTCCTTTCCGGAAAAAGCTCCGCCGCCGTGGCGGGCATATCCGCCGTAAGTATCCACAATAATCTTACGGCCTGTTACACCGCTGTCGCCGTGGGGGCCGCCGATAACAAAACGGCCGGTAGGATTAATAAAGAATTTTGTCTTGTCATCTATCATTTCCTTTGGCAGAACCGGATCAAATACATATTTTTTCACATCTGCGTGGATCTGCTCCTGGCTTACCGCTTCGTCATGCTGGGTGGAAAGGACCACTGCGTCCAGGCGAACCGGTTTTCCTTCCTCATCATACTCTACCGTTACCTGGCTTTTCCCGTCAGGGCGCAGATACTTTAAGGTTCCATCCTTTCTCACCTTAGTTAACTGCCGGGTCAGTTTATGGGCCAGGGCAATGGGGTATGGCATATATTCCTCTGTTTCGCTGGTGGCATAGCCGAACATCATTCCCTGATCTCCCGCGCCGATAGCGTCAATCTCACTGTCAGACATAGTCTTTTCCTTGGCCTCTAATGCCTTATCCACGCCCAAAGCAATGTCTGCAGACTGCTCGTCAATGGCAGTAATCACGCCGCAGGTATCGCAGTCAAAACCGTATTTGGCGCGGTCATAACCAATCTCCCGAATGGTTTCCCGAACCAGTTTCTGAATATCTACATAAGCGTTAGTAGTAATCTCACCCATTACCAAAACCAGTCCGGTAGTAATGGCGGTCTCGCAGGCAACCCGGCTCATGGGATCCTGCTTCATAAGAGCGTCTAAAACGGCATCGGAAATGGCATCACACATTTTGTCCGGATGTCCTTCGGTTACAGATTCTGAAGTAAATAAGCGTCTTTCCATGTTATCCTCCTTGTGCAAAGTAACGTCTTGCCAACAGTTCCCGGAAAATCCGGCAAAGCCTGTCTCTCAGGCATTTTTCGGATTCTCCGTAAAAGAAAAGTCCGCAGCAATGCGGACTTGAGATTGTTATCATCAAATCCTCTTATTGCTCGACTGGCTACGGTTTCATAAAACCGTCAGCTCCTCGCTCAGGTTGGCACCTTCCTGCCCTGGCGCTTAAAGCGCACAACCGGGGTTGCCGTGACTTCACAGGTCCTTTATACCTCCATCACTCTGAATAAGGGATATTTACGAACTCTTCAATTTTTAAAGCAATTTTACTATACAGCATTTTCCTCTTACTGTCAAGTATCAGACTATCTTTAAACGAAATTTCCGGACTTCATTTTCACAGCTGACTTTTTTAATTTCTGCTCCCAATCCCTGAAGCTTTTCCTCAAATCTTTCATAGCCTCTCTGGATATAGCCGATCTCATCTATCTCTGTCGTCCCCTGGGCTGCCAGCCCTGCCAGCACCAAAGCAGCGCCTGCCCTGAGATCCGGCGCATTGAGATGAGCGCCGGTCAGCCTTTTTACCCCGTCAATTACCGCTACACTGCCCTCTACTTTAATATTTCCTCCCATGCGGGTCAGCTCATCCACATATTTAAAACGATTCTCAAAAATACTCTCTGTCACCATGCTGGTTCCCTCTGCCAAAGCCAGAACCACTGCCATCTGCGGCTGCATGTCCGTAGGAAACCCGGGATAAGGAAGGGTCTTGATATCTGTATGGCGCTGAACCGGCTTTCCCACCACCCGGACAGCATCGTCAAACTCAGAAACCTCACACCCCGCCTCCAAAAGCTTAGCTGTAATGGCCTCCAAATGCTTGGGGATTACATTTTTAACCATAATATCTCCCCGGGTAATAGCGGCGGCGCACATAAAGGTTCCCGCCTCAATCTGATCCGGGATAATGGAATATTCCGTACCGTGAAGCCGCTTTACTCCCCGAATACGGATGGTATCTGTACCGGCGCCTTTAATATTGGCACCCATACTGTTTAAAAAGTTGGCTACATCAACTACGTGGGGCTCCTTGGCCACATTTTCTAAAATAGTCATTCCTTCTGCCAGGGCTGCCGCCATCATAATGTTAATGGTAGCGCCTACAGAAACCACATCCAGATAAATGTGACTGCCTTTCAAATTATCAGTATGAACCCGGACAGCTCCGCTCTCAATTTTTACGTCCGCTCCCAACGCCCGAAAGCCCTTTAAATGCTGATCGATAGGGCGGCTGCCAATGTTGCATCCCCCTGGTAAGGGCACCTGGGCGCTGCGGTATTTGCCAAGCAGCGCCCCTATAAAGTAATAAGAAGCCCGGATTTTCCGGATATACTCGTCGTCTACAGAAATTTCGTTAATACTTGATGCATTGATCTTCACCATATGGCGGTCAACGCGATTTACTGTCGCTCCAATCTCTTCAATTGCCTCCAGCATGACATTTATGTCACGGACATCCGGAAGATTCTCTATCAGTACGTCATCGTCAGTCATGATTGCCGCGGTCAGAATTCCTAAAGCAGCGTTTTTTGCACCTCCGATGGTGACTTCACCTACCAGAGGATTACCGCCCTCCATGATATACTGTTCCATCCTAACTCTCCTAACCCCTTCATCGTTCCCATTTATTACAAAGCGAAAGATATTATTGCAAATTTATTAATATTACAATTATGCATTATAGATTATATCATAAAAATCCGACTTGTAAAGAGAATCGCGTTTTTTTATCTACTATTTAGTAACAGTTCACGGACGCGGATTTTACTGGCTGATAATGCCGCACACAAAGTCATTTTGCAAATTTTGGAAATATGCCGAGGCATCATTTAATCCCATTTTCCAGGATTCCCCTGTCTCCGGCTGGTATAAGGTTACGTTATACTGGTCGAATCCGGAAATAAAAAGGTATTTCTTCTCTCCGGTGTAGGCAATTACCGGACAGCCCTGATCCACAAAGTACAGGATCTGGTTCATAGCCAGGCCTTTTGCATCCAGCATTATCGTTCCGTCGGGAAATTCTTTGCTCTCTGTAAAATCATCCAGATTCTGGGTAATCCGATAAGCAACGTTTTGAGGGTCCCGGATATTTTTTGTATTTCCCCGGTTTACCCGGTTCCACAATATATTCTGATCCTCATCCGTTACCAGTCCCATATCCTCATAAGCCAGCTCCACAGCTGTTTTAAAGTCCTGGGTGATTCCCCTCAGCCTGCCGTTTCCGTATGCGTAAAAGGTCATTCTGGTAAAGGGCGTATTGGCAACCAGTCCCAAGTCTAAAGACTGGTCATAGGATACCTTTCTTGGACCGGACAGGTCTATATCCTGGCTTGCCTTGATGTCAAAGCTCAGCTGAACAAAATAAACCTTTTCTTTGTCAGAAGAGGCATACCAGCCAATCCCTTCCAATTCTGTATTTTCTATCTCCGCATTGCAGACAATTGTATCCTTATCTACCATAATATAAGAATTTCCCAATTCCTGGACAATACGCTTTAAATGGATCCGGCTGTCCTCCACCGATACCCCGGAAATATAATACCCTTCCTTTTCATACCGGGTCAGTATCTGAGAGTCCTCCCCCAAAACCTCCAGAGCATACATGGGAATCTCTTCCAACCGGTTGTTGACTACCCAGCGGCTGCCTTGGCGGGCCAAACCATACAGGAAATCTCCGCCTACAAAGCCAAGGCTCCGGATATAATCTCCTTCCGGTGCAGAAATAGTCTGCTTCACCCCAGTTTCTAAATCCATCAGGCTGACAGAGACTGCTTCGTGTTTCTTATGGCCATCCTGCCAGGCAAAATGACGGCCGTCCTGACTTACCGCATAAGCCCCCTCTTCCAGGGAATCTGCCAGAATAATATACTCGCTGCTATTTAAATCGATGCCGTACACTGCATGGTCCTGCATTAAATACAGCATTCCTCCCTGGGATTGGTAGCACAGCTTATCTAAATCCAGCCTCAAATCCTCATAGGTAGTAATAAAGGGGGCAAAAAATCTTTCCTCTAAAGCGCTGTCAGCATCTGAATAGTGATATAAGCCGATTCCCACCTGCCCCTCCCGGCGTCCCCGGTTCATATACCCGTAAACCAGAAAATCCACATCTCCGTTGTCAGACACCTGGAGAATTTTTACATCGTGCTGGTCATACTCCATTTTTGAACTGTTTTCCTGACTCCGGAAGGAAAATATACTTACCAGGTCTCTATTGTCCTGATCGTAAAGCCACAAATCCCGGTTGGTTCTAAATCCAATTTGTTTTCCGTTTGGGCTGGACTTGGCGCTTACCTTGTCGTCTGCGGTAATTCCAAGGAGGATCCGCTTCCCGGAAAGGCAGTCCCGGTTTCCGGTAAAAATCTCATTCACCCGGCGGTCAAAATCCATCATATAGATTCTCTGCTCATTCCATTTCAGGGTAAAGTCGTCGGTTACCTCATAGGTTTCGGTCCGGCCGTCTTCTGTCTGACGGGTTGCCAGATACTGGAGCTCTATCTGTCCCATAATGCCGTCCAGCTCTTTTAAAGAAACCTCTATCCGGCTTCCCAGCTCCACATCCAGGCCGCCCCAGGTAATCTGGGAAAAACTGCAGTTGATACTAACCTCTCCCAGATTGCTGTTGTCCGCTGTGGCATCAGGCTCCAGGTACATGGTAAGCTGTGCGGCCTCCTGGTAATTAAAGGTTTTGCTGGAAAAAGTTTTTGCCAGATCAATCATAGCCTGGATATTGGTATTATCGGTCCACTTAATCCTGGTGTAATAACCGATGGTTCCGTTTTCTGAGGTAGTAACAGACAGGCTCAGAAGGTATTCCTGATCTTTGGCTAAAAGATTCTGAATGGGCAGTTCTGCCCGGATACCGTTTTCGGTTTCTGTCCATGTTTCTATCTGGGTACGTTCTACCAGCCGATCTAAATCCAAACTCCGGATCTCGTAATAAATGCCGGTAATACTTCCGTCATAGTCCTCTAAAAGGATAGGAAGCCGTCTGTCTTCCGGAAGAATGGTCAGAGTATCCCGCATAACTGCCTCCCTCATGTCCTGGGAATATCCATGGAGGCAATTCATTTTTTCGCCGTACATCTCCATATACATAACCGGAAACGTGCTTTCCTGAATGACGGTATAGACGCGCCGGCTGCCGTCTGACAAATTGTGGTTTCTTATCCATATAAAATATCCGGCTACTGCTGATATGAATATCAGCAGCAGGATGATGGTTCTGAGAAAAAATTTTTTCATAATTTATTTGGCTTCCTTTGTGGGCTATAGGAATAGTTTGCATGGTAACCTCTATTTTATATAATATCCGCAGAAACTACAACCTAAACTTTTCTTAAGATTTTTAGAGGAAGATACGGGGCCGCTTTTACAAAAAGGGAATGTGATAAAACGAAACAGAAAGTCTCTGGTTTCATTTTGCCACATTCCCTTTTTATTTTTATTTACTTCTGTACTGATTCAACAACCTATTAATCCGCCCAGTAGGATTCAACAGATCGCTTAAAGATGCATCATGATTTAGATTATCAATAATCAGCGCAATATATTTGCTCATATCCACATCAATATAGTAAGGTCTGTTAAGCAGCTCCTCTGTCTGATATACCAGGTTGGTGGTAAGGATCCTGTCAATCAGGCCTTTCTCGTAATACTCGTCAAACTTATCCAGTCCGTTGGTGAACAGCCCGAAGGTAGCACAGATAAATACCTTCCTTGCCTTGCGTTCCTTTAGTTCTTTTGCAACGTCCAGCATACTCTCACCGGAGGAAATCATATCGTCAATGATTAAAACATCCTTGCCCTCTACGCTGCTTCCTAAAAATTCATGGGCAACAATCGGGTTGCGGCCATTTACAATCTTGGTATAGTCTCTGCGTTTATAAAACATCCCCATATCCAGTCCCAGAACATTTGCAAAGTAAACCGCCCGGTTCATTCCGCCCTCGTCAGGACTGATGACCATCATGTGATCGCTGTCAATCTCCAGGTTGGTTTCGTGCTTTAACAAATGTTTGATAAACTGATAAATAGGCTGTACGGTTTCAAAGCCTCTGAAAGGAATCGCATTCTGCACTCTGGGATCATGGGCATCAAAGGTAATAATATTCTCCACTCCCATGTGAGCCAGCTCCTGAAGAGCCAATGCACAGTCCAGAGATTCTCTGCTGGAGCGCTTATGCTGGCGGCTTTCGTAGAGGAACGGCATAATCACATTGATCCTCCGCGCCTTTCCGGCAGCAGCAGCGATTACGCGCTTTAAATCCTGAAAATGATCATCCGGAGACATATGATTGGTCTCCCCGCACAAGGAATAGGTAAGGCTGTAGTTACATACATCCACCATCAGATACAAATCATCCCCACGGACAGACGCCTCTAAAGTTCCCTTGCCTTCGCCGGAACCAAATCTTGGAGTCTGGGCTCCTATAATGTAAGAGTCTCTCTGGTAACCAGCAAATGCAATGGTGTGCTTGTGCTCGCTTTCCCGCTCTCTTCTCCAGTCTACCAGATACTTATCAACCTTTTTTCCCAACTCTGAGCAGCTTTTTAAAGGAATCAATCCCAACGGCCCCACCGGAATGGTCTCAATAATCTTCTCTTGGTACAGCATTTCATCCTCCATTTATTTGTGTGATGGCAACTGCCCGCAGGGTCAGGTCCCCACGGCTTGCTGCGCTGCAAATTTGATACCCCGTCAGCTTACTGCGATATATTTGACAGGTTATAAGTTCATATAATAACAGGCACTTCATTTATAACATCCTCCAGGGGAATAGTCAACCCCCAAGGAGCTTTCTCCGGCGTAAATCTTCTCCATATAACGGGATGATCCGGTAACCGCTGATAATCCGTGAGGTAACTCTGTCCGTATAATTATCCCGCAGCATATTCACAGACAAATTAGTGGAAATAATCGTGGAACGGCTGCTTGCCAGCCTGTCGTTAATGCAGTAGAAAAGCTGGGAGGAAGTAAAGCTGTTGTTAATCTCTGTCCCCAGGTCGTCAATAATCAACAGATCACACTCTAGTATGGACTGGTAAGTATCCCGAATCTCTTCCTCACTGCGGGATTCAAAACGGTTCTTTGAAAATACCTCAAACAGATCGTTGGCAGACAGATACAGGACAGAATAATAGGAATCCATAGCTTCCTTGGCAATACAGTTGGTTAAAAAGGTTTTGCCTACGCCGGTATTTCCGGTAAACAAAATATTTCCTCCTTTTTTGCCCAGCTCCCGGGCAAAGCGGAAGCACTGCTCTGCTACTCCCTTCATATATTGAGCCGCCGTCATCCCCACTTCCGGAATAACCTGGCGGTCATCAAAGCAATCATAGGAAAACGTGGAAAAGTTTTCTTTTTTTACAATCTGGTCAATATTGGATTGTGCATAGAGAAGTTTCATCTGGGCCCGCTTAAAGCAGTGGCATTTTTTCCCCTCTATGTATCCTGTGTCTTTGCAGTCCTCACAGGTATAGCTCATTTCCAGATAATTTTCCGGATAGCCATAAGCGGTGAGAAGGGCCGTTCTCTGTTCGCCAAGCTCGGCAATCTCCCTCTTAAGCCGCTCCCTGGCAGCAATATCGCCTCCCAGAAGCTGCCTGGCCCGCTCCACTGCCTTTAATCCTACCGTATGGTCTATCTCCCGAACAGCAGGAATCCTCTGATAAATTTCTTCTACCCGCTGCTCCTGGCTATGGCGGTTATCAATCTGGCGTCTTTCGTAGTCCCGCATAATGGCGTTATATTGGGAATTGCTCAGTGCCATACCTTCCTCCTTTTTTGCCCTGCTTTTCAGGGCATCCAGGGATGCCCTCAGGCATCTCCTCCTATTTCTTCTGAAGCTGTTCTAAAATAAGAGCATCATAGTCTACATCCCTCTGTTTAAAATTATGAAACTGGTTGGGCGTTCTGCGGGCCTGGGGCTGGGGCCCTGTTCCTCCTGTGTTCCGCTGCCTGGGCTGGCCTGCTTCTTTTCGTTCTTCTCCCTGCCTGGAAGAAGTCCCCCTGCGTTTTGCATCCAGTGTCTTTACGTCCTCCAGGGTGTGCACCTTCTCTTCTTTCCAGGCTGCCAATATTTTATCTGCATATTGAAAGCTTGGCGTATGGGCGGATTGAAGGGTGCGGCTGCAGGCCTCGGTTACCAGCTCCCTGCTAAAACCCCAGGTCCGGAACCATTTTTCTATAATCTGTCTCTCCGACTCTCCCGGCCTGCGATCAGTCAGTCCAAAGGCCTTCATTACGGCAAAGGCCTCTTTGGTGTAGGCGGAAGCCGAAAGCTTGGCCTCGTCTACTGTGCGTATTCCCCGCTCATGCCAGTTTATGGCTACTGTTTCTATGTAGCGGATGCTGGTATGGCCCAGCTGGGCACAGTATTCTACCAGATATTCCAGCAGCTCCTTTCCCATGTGCAGGCCGTCGTAGAGGTACGCAAAGGTTTGACATTCCCTTTGAGTAAAAACCTTATTCATATATTTCTGTGCAATATAGAGCAGCTCTGCAAATGCTTCATCTCCGTTTAGCCGGTTTAAATTGTCCAAAGGATATCCTTCCGCCCCGGTTGCTTTGGAAGGTGTCTCGGGCCGTGACAGAGGCTTGCCTGTACCGTAAAGGCTTTTTTCTTCTGCAATTTGGATCTCCCGGGTATTCTCCAGACAGGAATCCGGATACAGGGGCGGGGCGTCTGCTGCAAAGCTTCCTTCTTCCTTGGACAGAATTCCCATTCTCTCCCAGTATGCCAGGGCCCGGCGCACATCTGCCTCTGTATGGTTTAATGCTTCGGCAATGGCTCCCAGTTCTACCAGATCGTTCTGGTGGCGGAGAAGGTATAAATAGACTTTTACATATTCTCCGTTGGCCGCTGCCATGTATTTGTCTATAAATTCGTTGGTTAAAATTGTAACTTGCGGCATTGCCTGGGGGGTTAGCTGGTATGACATAATCTGTGGCCTCTCTTTTTTTTGGGGGGTTAGCTTATTGGGGGGGGCTGGCTGGGCCTGAAAGGCTCCTAGGAGCAGGCTCTCTTTCGCTTTGCTCCAGAGAGCTCACGGGCTTCGCCCTATAAAAAAGGCCAGGCAGAACCCTGCTTATGTGCAAGCACAACGCAGGGTTCTGCCTGGCCTTTTTTGCACTGCTCATTGCTTTCGTGCACATTATACCATACAAAAAAGAAAATGGAAATGGGTGGGTTTTCCACAGGGGGGATTGTGGATAATGTGGATAGTGTGGATAAGCGCTTTGGGGAATATTTGGGGATTGTCGCGAAACTTGTCGAATTCCTCATAAATCCAGGCTTTCCAAGATTATCCGAATTTTTATTATGTGGATAAAAGAATCCACATAGCCTCTTTACATAAAATGTTGAAAACTATGTGGATAATGTGGATAACTATTGCCCTAACAGCTTTTCTCCCACTTTTACAATGTCTCCGGCCCCCATAGTTATCAACAAATCACCGTTGACACAATTTTCTAAAAGAAAATTTTCGATTTCATTAAAGGATGGGAGATAATGAACCCCGGTTCCTAATTTTTCTATCTTTTCAGCCAGATCCTCAGAGCTGATCCCCAGAGTATCGGTTTCCCTGGCCGGATAGATATCGGCTAAAATCACCTCATCCGCCTCTGCCAGAGCCACGGCAAAGTCGTCCATCAAAGCCTTGGTCCGGGTATAAGTATGAGGCTGGAATATACACCACAGCCTGTTGTGGGGATAGTTTTTAGCTGCTGTAAGGGTTGCATGAATTTCCTGGGGATGGTGAGCATAATCATCAATAATGGTGATGCCGTGAAGCACTCCTTTTTTCTCAAAACGGCGGTGAGGGCCGGAAAATCCGGCCAGGCCTTTCTTTATGGATTCCAGAGAAATCCCCAGCTCAAGGCTGGCTCCAATGGCAGCTAAAGAGTTATATACATTGTGTTCCCCGGCCACTCCCAGACAGATACGGCCTAACAGCTCCCCTTCCTTTATCAGATCATAGGACGGCCTGGCAAATTTATCATAGGTAATGTTTTCCGCCCTATAGGTGCTGTTTTTGCTTTTGCCGAAGGTGATGACCCTGGCATCAAGATTTTGGACAATCTCCTGGTAATTTTCAATGTCACTGTTGATAATCATAACGCCGTCTCCAGGCAGCTTCCCGGCAAACAGACGGAAAGAATTGCGGATGTCGTCCAGGTCTTTAAAGAAATCCAGATGATCCGCCTCAATATTCAAAATAATTTCCACGGTAGGGAAAAAGGACAGAAAGCTGTTGGTGTATTCACAGGCTTCTGTCACAAATAAATCGGAACTTCCAATCCGGATATTTCCATGGATGGAATCCAACATTCCTCCCACAGAAACAGTGGGATCTGTCTCTGCCGCCAGCAGAATCTCCGTCATCATGGAGGTGGTGGTGGTCTTTCCGTGGGTTCCTGCAACAGCAACCGCCTGACGGTAGTTACGCATCATCTCGCCCAAAAGCTCTGCCCTGGAAAGCATGGGAATCTGCCTTCTTACAGCTTCCATAAATTCCAAATTGTCCTCATGGATGGCAGCCGTATAGACCACTACTTCTGTCCCCTCCAGAATATTGGAAGCCCGCTGTCCGATAAAAATCTTGGCCCCCTTCTGTTCTAAATGCTCCGTAAGAGGGCTTTTCTGGGCATCCGAGCCGGACACCTGAAAGCCTTCCTCCAATAAAATCTCTGCAAGGCCGCTCATGCTGATACCGCCGATTCCTATAAAATGAACTGCCTGAGGCTTCTGAAAGTCGATCTGATACATGGTAAATCCCATCCTTATCTAAATTTTTTCCTATTTTACTTGTATGGGGTAAAAACCCTCTTTGACAACAAGGCCGGCCCGGTAACCATTACCGGAACCGGCCTTTGCCGATTAATCATATTTACTTTTACTTCTTTTTTTTTAGAAAGTCAATGTTTTTACCTGGATTTCCCGAAAAAACCGGATTTTTTTACTCTATAGGCGCCTGATAAAAACCTCCGTAGAAGTTTTCCGTCTTAATCATATTGATGATCACATGGGGATCTTTCTCCCTTAACAGCATGACAATCTCCGGCACCTCATAGGAAGACACTACCGTATGGAGCAGCGCCATCTTTTTGTGACTGTAACCGCCTATAGCATCCACACAGGAAATACCGTGGCGGTATTTTGCCACATATATGTTCATAAGCGCCTCCGGTCTGGAGGTAGTGATCTGCAGGGTTACCCTCTCATACCGGTGGTGGAAAGCGGAAATCGTCTTGGTGGAGATAAATTGAAACAGGATGGAATAGCCTGCGTACAGCCATCCGAACATATATCCGAAAACACACAGAATCACTACGTTTCCGGCAAATACATACTCCCAAATAGATTTCCCTGTCTTGTTGGACACATAGAGGGCAATAAAGTCCGTGCCTCCGGTAGAGGCGTTGCCCCTCAGAGCAACGGCAATGGAAAAGCCGTAAAGGAAACCTCCGAAAATCACGTTAAGCATCAAGTCATCAAACAGAGCCTCAAAGTGGCAAATTTTAAGGAAAAAGCTGGCCAAAAATACTTGTACCATGGAATAGAAGGTAAACCGCACACTAATACTCCGGCTGCAGAGAATGGCTACCGGAATATTCAGCGCCAGCATGCCCAGGGATGTAGAAAAGCTTTTTCCGTACAGGGATGCAATCTTGTCAATCAGAATGGCCACGCCGGTAAATCCGCTGGAAAGCAGATTGGACGGGCGGATAAATGTCTGAATAACATAGGCCTGCAAAAGGGCGGACACTACTACGGCGGCGATTGTAATTAATCTTCTTACCATTGCGTTACGTTTATATTTGGCAAACATAATTTTAAAACCTCGATTCTTATCAGGATCCGGCTGTTCAAACAGCCTTTACACGCTGGAAAGCAGATTTCTCACCAACTCAGCGGAAACCACGTCATAGCACAGCTTTTGAGCTCCTGAAGTAATGCTATAAGAAACGCCGTTTTGGATTGTAGTAGGATCAGTAAGCCAATCCTTGCAGGAGCTGTGAACCTGATCCAATCCTGTTTTATCCATAAGGGCTCTGGCATTGGACGCATTGACGCCGCTGCCGGCAAGAAACTGAATCTGGCTTCCATAGCGCTCCTTCAGAGTCTTTAAAAGCTCCCAGCCGTCCATAGCCTTTGGCTTTAACCCGCTGGTCAGGATCCGATCCACCCCCATAGCGATTAACTGCTCTGTGGTTTCAAAGGGGTTTGAGGAACAGTCAAAGGCCCGGTGAAACACGGCTTCCTTTCCCATGCTTTTGATAATCTCCAGCATCTGTTTCATTTTATCTTGATCCAGGGAAGCATCCTCTTTTAAGCATCCAAAGGCAATACCGTCGGCCCCGTGCCTTACCAGCATCCGGCATTCTGCCTCCATCACCTTAAAGTCCTCCGATGAATAGCAAAATCCGGCTCCCCTTGGGCGAACCATGGCTACTACCTTTAACCCGGGCATTTCCTCTTTTACCATGGTCAGAGTGGATACTGTGGGAGTCAGGCCTCCCAGCATCAGGGCAGTATTCAGCTCTATCCGTTCTGCCCCTCCCAGAAACGCCTGCCGGGCATCGTAATAGCTTCCACAGCATATTTCAACTATTGGCTTCATAAATCCGTTTCCTGCCTTTCTCTTGTTAATCCGCTCTGCCTCTATCATACGTTCAGCAGGCCTAATTTGTAAAGACCCAATCCATAAATTTTTGCGTTGGATACCAGGTCTTCCACACTCATCCATTCATTAGGGTTATGGCCAATCCCTTTTTGTCCCGGGAAGCTGGGGCCAAAGGGAACAATCCCCGGCATTGCCTTTGCATAGGTTCCGCCGGTGGTAGTTACCGGAGTTCCGTCCAGGCCGGTTACCTTCTCATAGGCCGCCTGCAGAGCCTTTACCATTGGACTGTCTTTCTCAAAAATAACCGGATCATAATTATGAATCAGGGATACGGAAAGGTCTCCTGCCTTCTCTTTAATCTTCTCCAGAATCTCCTCTACCTTATGGCCTGCCGGATAGCTGAAGGCCGCCTCAAAATAGGGAGTTCCCTGGGCAGTGGTGGCAAGCTTGTAATTCCGCATCTCCATGACGCCGTATTCCGGATGTTTAAAATCAATCCCCAGACGGTCGCCATTGTTTTTGGCACTGATAAAATACTGGGTTACAAAGGCAAAAAACGGTTCTAATTCCTGCCTGTTTCCGGATACCCGGATTACCGCCCGCCCTCTCTCGGCATAAACCACCGGGTATTTACAGTCCGGGGTAAAGCCGTAAGCCGGAGCCGGTTCTTTAGACAGATAGTAGGTCAGATCTTCAAAGCCTGACTCTTCATCACAGCCAAAAATAATCCGGATAGGGCGGACGGGGCAATAGCCCAGTTCTTTTAAGGCATAAAGGCCAAACAGGCAGGCCATAATGGGGCCTTTATTATCCAGCACGCCCCGGCTGTAAATTACTCCGTTTTCCGTGTAACCGCTAAAGGGGGGCTGTTTCCAACCGTCCCCTGTGGGAACCACATCCACGTGGCCGATGGCGCATACGTAATTTTCCGACTCCCCTTCTCCAACCGGTCCAAACTCTGCATACCCTATCTGGTTATCCAGGTTAACTGTACGGAATCCCAGCTTTTCACTGATTTCCAGAGCCTTTAAAAGCGCTTTTTTTACTCCCTTCCCATAGGGGGCGCCCGGCTCTGCCGGAGTCTCTACGCTGTCAATTTTTACCATCTGGATAATGGCATCCAGCATGTCTTCTTTGATTTCTTCTATTTTGCTGAGAATTTTTTCTTCCATAATTATCGCCTATTCTTCAATGGGGGCCATTCTGGTCTTCATATAATTTTCCATCCACTCCTCAGATGCCACCTCAAAAGTGCAGTGACCGTCCTTGCCTCTGGTTACCAGATAAACGGTAGGCTCCTGATTCTCTGTTACCACTGCAAAAGAGAAGCCTTCAATGTTGGTTGCAACACCCCATTCCCCTTTGTTATTCATAGCAATCAGAGACAGATCCCCGGCCTTTCCCCGGCGTTCTGTAAGCTCTTTATCCAGCTTATTCACCGCAGTCTCGCAGGCTTCCTGAGGATGCATGCCCTGGCTCATTAACCGGACAATTTCGTAGGAAATGCAGCCCTTCATCAAATCCTCGCCTAAACCGGTAGCGCTGGCACCGCCCCACTTGCTGTCTGCGTAGAAGCCGGATCCGGCAATGGGGGAATCGCCTACCCGGCCCTTTTTCTTCATAAATAAACCGCTGGTGGAGGTGGCGGCAGTTACTTTTCCATGGCTGTCTAAACATACCATTCCCACGGTATCATGTCCGGAGTAAGGCTTTAATTCCTCCTCCTTCATTTCTTTGACACGTTTACGGTAGTGAGCCTTTGCCCGGTCAGTCAGCATATTTTTCCGCTCAAAGCCTTCTTTATGGGCAAACTTTTCCGCCCCCTCGCCTACCAGCACGCTGTTTACTTTTTCCCGGCTCAGCCTTCTGGCAATGGAAACCGGATTCGCATAGTCTTTAATGGCAGCAACCGCACCAATGTCCAGAGTATCTCCATCCATAAATGCGGCATCTAATTCTACTTCCATCTCTTCATTTGGCAGGCCGCCGTAACCTACCGATTTATAATACGGAAAATCTTCTACCTCCCGGATAGCTGTTTCAATGGCATCTCCTGCACCGCCGTTTTCTTTTAGCATTTCAGCGCCTTTGGTTACGCCTTCTACGGCCATGCGCCAGGTTGCAATCATTCCCCACATAGGTTTCTCCTCCTTATTTTTGCTGTCAACCCTCAAGGGTGTTAAAAACAGGTCTCTTTCTTTAAGCTTTCAATATCTGCCCCGTCAGCCAGTGCTCTCGCCATGCGGCACATATTTTTCAGAGAATCATTTAAACCCAGACCGCCTTTTTTAGGGGTCTTTACAATGGCCACTTTATCCTTATAAGCTGCAATGGTATCTGCATTTTCCTCAGACATGGCTGCAAAAGCCCTGGCTTTGGTGGTGGCGTTAATATCCACGGCTACTCTGGCGCTCATAGCGGCATAATCTGCAAAGTTAAATGCAGGGCCGCACATTACCACATCAGGTTGAAGCTTATTTACCATGGCGCAGAGTTTTCTGCTGACTTCATCCGGATTTGCCAAATAGGTTCCGTTTCCGCAGCAAAGGCAGGCAATGACGTGTCCATCCACATCCTTTAAAAACGGCTGCATCATAACCGCCGGTCCTACAGCTTCTTTTTTACCGGTTAAGGGCACCATAGTGTCGTCCTTAGTTCCCAGTCCGGACTGAATCTGATCAAAAATCATCACTATCTTCATAGTATCATTTCCTCCATTCATTTATGTGATTATCTTAAAATCCGACAGAGCGCGCCGCCAGCTCATTTTGCCGGATATTCCCGAAACAAAAGCTGCCGCAAAATGAAACGTCGGACCTTTGATTCTTAGAAATCCTCTCTTTTCATTTTGCGACAGCCCGGCAAAATTTTATGGTAACTCTTCAGACGTCAAAACTCCTGTCACATACCCCGTCTGAACAGTTACATTTTTATGAAATTTTACAGATCATCAAAGGATAAATCGTCAAAGGAGATGTCATCGTCATCATCCTGAGTCTCTGTCTTTTTCGTCTCGTCAGCCAGATACTGCTTATCCATCATCTTGATAAACGGCATATACATAAATACGCCCAGGATTAACAGCAGGCACTGAAGCACAGCGCCCCTCCAGTCAGTGGCCAAAAAGCCGGACAGGATAACGGGCATGGTCCAGGGAATTGCAACGCCCGTGCAGAGCGGTACTAAGCCAATGCTCATGCAGATATAGGAAATAATGATGTTAACTGTAGGAACCAGCATAAATGGAATCAGCATAATCGGGTTTAACAGAATGGGAAGACCGAAAATAATCGGTTCATTGATTCCAAAAATACCCGGAACTAACGCCAGCTTGCCAAGCTCCTTCACACGTTTGGATTTGCAGAACAGCAGCATGGCAATTAACAGGGACAGGGTAGAACCTGCGCCTCCGAAGGTTGCAAATAAATCCTGGAACTGCTGGGAAATAATGTTTGGCAAAGCTTCTCCTGCCTGGAAGGCAGCCAGGTTTTCTGCGGACAGGGTCTGAAGGATTGGGTTGAATACCGCACCTACTACAGAACCGCCATTTACTCCAAAGAACCAGAAGAAATGGAGGAAAATGTAAGCAATAACCATAGCGGGAAGGGTGTTGCCCAGTTTTAACAGCGGAGTCTGCAAAATAGTAAAGATAAAGTTAAAGGCATTGCCGTAAGGAGTTGCCGCAAAGACAATGTTGATAATGAAAAATACCATTACAGCCATACCTGCGGGAATCAGGGCGGCGAAGGATTTCTCAACTGTAGGCGGAACACCGTCAGGCATCTTGATAACCCAGCCCTTTTTGTCAACCCATGCGTATACATGAACTGCCAGGAAAGCGGTGATGATACCTACGAAAATACCTTTAGAACCAACCCAGCCCAAAGGAATGCCGGAAACGACGCTTTCCCCTGCCATGATCTCATAAGGCATAATCAAAAACCAGCATACCAAAGCGATGGCGCCGCCGAACAATTTATCTACCTTCATCTGTTCTGCAAAGGAATAACCAATACCTACAACCGCCAGAATTGCCATGATGGAAAAGGTTGCATCTGTAGGCTTGGAGAAATATTTCGTCCAGTCATCACCAAAGAATCTTGCCCAGAATTCGGTCCACCCGGGAATAGGGAAATTGGCAATAAGCAGGAAGAAGGAACCTACTATCAGCAGCGGCATAGATAACAGGAAGCCGTCACGAACTGCAATTAAATACTTATTTTTACCTATTTTTTCTGCCAAAGGCATCAAAACTGTTTCAAGTTTGTTTAACATAATCTATACTCCCCCTGAAATTATTATTTTTATTATTTGGCGGACTTTAACAACTTAATTGCAGATTTTAATACCTTTTCACCGTTCATCATACCGTAATCGGTTTGATCAATAACCTGAATCGGAATTCCGGTAGAACCGTATTTATCTACAATTTCCTGATAGCGGTATTTTACCTGAGGGCCAAGAAGAATCACGTCCGGATGCTTTTCATCAATAATCTGTCCGATCTTTCCGTCCGGAAAAGCTTCAACTTCAATGGGAAGGTCATGGCTGTTGGCCACCTGCTGCATCTTGCTGGCCAGCATACTGGTGGACATACCTGCGCTGCAGAATAAATATACACGTTTCATATTCACAATCCTCCATTTTCTTAAATTTTCCATTCCTGTAATTTTTATCCCAGTTTCTTTTCTAATTCCACAATCCTCTTGTAGCTGTCAATGAGCTCGGTAGCGATAATCTTAAATCCCTCTGCGCTCATAAGCTGATCTTCTGCGTGAATCAGAATCAGAGAACCGCCTACCGGTGTGCCGGAGGATTCTTTCTGGAGCAGCCCAAAATGCGCTTCATGGCCCTTTAAAAATTGCTCCTGGCCTGTTGCAACCAATTCCTCCGCTCCTGCAAAGTCTCCTGCTTTTGCTTTCTGAATTGCCTCAATGTAGCTGGATCTTGCAGCTCCTACATTGGAAATAATCTGAAAGCATATCATTGCTAATTCTTCCATGCGTTCTTCCTCCTTATTATTTTTTGGTATCCTGTATTCCCTCAGGATACAAGAGATGCATCAAAACGTTTCCGTATTTGCTGCATCTCTTATTTACTTGCCACTAATTATATGGCATATTATATGATTTTTGTGGTAATGTTGCTTCCTAACAGTTAGGAAATCAGTACTGTCCTTGTGCAGATATCCCAATTTCCTTTTTAACCCATAATTCTCTCAATAAACGTTTCGTAGGAACATTCTGAAGTTAACCTGGCAAGCTCCTCCGGTTTCCCTATGATCTCCGACACCCAATCGAAAAATATCTTGATCATCCTCTGATCCCCTTCATTTATGGCAAAAAGCATTACCAGCTTTACCTCAAATGCTCCCCATTTTACCGGATTTTTAAGCCGGGCTACGGCTACCGTGGATGTGGTGGCAAATGCCTGAAAGGCATGAGGAATAGCCAGGGCATTGGCAAAAGAGGTGGGGGACATTTTTTCCCTTTCCAGAACAATATTCAGGTAGTTTTCCCCTACAATCCCGGCTCCTTTTAAGCTTCCGCATAAACAGGCAATAATCTCTTCCGGAGTATTAAGGTCCAAATTCTGAAAAAAATGCTCCTTGCGGATTAACTGGCCGATATGAGAGGTAAATTCCAGATGGAATCGTTTTTTGTCCAATCGATTTAATGCTTGAAGGATATTGGCCTCTGTCTCCGAATCCACAAACAAGCTGATAAGCACTGTGGGAATCTCCAGCTTATGTTCCACCTGAAAATTGGTCAAAATCAAGTCCGGCTCCAGGAGCTTTACCGTATCTTCTTCAAAATAATGAAGGGTTTTTACGATTTCTATCCGATCCCGGAACATATCCAGAATTTTGTTCTTGCACATGGCAGAAAAGGACTGGTTGTGAGGCAAAATCATAACTACCCGGTATTTTCTTACGGAATTCATCCTCTCGCTGGCGGCTCCAAGGTGCAAAGCAATGAATCCGCTTTCCATGTCTGCCACCCTGACTCCCAGTTGTTCTTCCAGATAGCCTACAATATAGACTCCCATCTCAAAAACCAAAGGATATTTCTGCTTAATCTCTTCTAAAAATACGTCTTCCAGAGAAACCTGGTTTTTCGCCCGCTCCACCAGGCCATAAAGATGCATCTTAAGACCCGCCTCCAGATCCTCGTCTCCGGAAAAATCTACGCCAAATACTTCTTTCAGGCGGTTTAGAGCTCCCTTTACCAGCTTATTGGTGTTGAGCCATTTCCCCTGGAATTTGATGTGATCCCCTGCGTAATTGGATGCTCTTCTGCCCATAATAACCAGGGCAAACATAGCAATCTCCCCGTCCTGAACCTTGATGTGAAGACGGTTAGAAACTCTCTCAAAAAAGCTTTTGGCAATCTGATATTCGATAGTTTCATCCAGGCCCTGGCGCTGATCGTCCATTTTAATATAATGATAGGTACTCATGCGTTCAATACTGGTTCCTGCATGGATAATCAGCATGGGAAATAAGGCCTCATGAATAGAATAGTCATATTCCTCTAAAACTTCTGTAAAAAGATCCTTTACTTCTATCAGATCAAAATTTTTATATAAATGGGCCAAGCGGTTCAGATTCAGAAAGTTTTCCTGAACCTCTGCTACTAAAAGTTCCCGGTAAAACTTTCTCTTGCTGATTTCATCCCCCTGGAGTGAGATACATTCCCGGCTGCGAACCAGTTTCAGCTCCGGATAAGGCTCAATCATTTTCCGGATTCTTTTTAAATCATTTTGAATGGAAGAATCGCTGATATAAATCTGGCTCTGCAGCTCCATAAGATTCAGCTCGCTGGTCTCAAAAAGCAGGCGCTGAATAATATAAATACATCTGGCCCCGGGTGTCTGGGGAATTGAGGCCCCTGCCTGTTCCTGGACAGCCTCCTGCTTTTCCGTTGTCAGACACTGGGCTCCAACAACCCGGTACCCCAGACGGACATTTGACTCAATTGGGGGCGCTGCTTTTTTGTTAATAGCCTCCACGTCGGATCGGATAGTCCGATCCGACACATTTAACAGGCTTGACAGCTGCTTTCCGGTTACCCAGTCCTGTTTCTCTGACAAGATGGCAAGCAGCTGCTCCTGTCTTTTGCTTCGCATAATGATTTCCTCCGCCTACAGAAAAGCAAATCGTTTCCACGGCTTTGTATAATTCAGAAGAATTTTTTCGTAGGAGGGCAGATGGCCGATAACATTTTTGCGTCCGTCATTTTCCATGTCTTTCAAAACAATATGAAGCTCTCCTTTGTATTTGGAGTATCCGTCATTAAGAATCACCACATCTCCCCGCACCATGTCTCTGGTATTGGCTGCCGGAATAGGCTTGTCCGCAAAGGTGACTCTGGGCCAGGTGGAGCGAAGCATATACTCGCTCATATCTCCCCTGACAACGTGACCTTCCTCATAATACAGGATTGCCCTTTCTGTCTCCGTTAATTCCTTCTCCAGCTCAATTCCAAAAGTTAACACCGCCGGATTCACTGCCGCGCAGGCCTTTAACTCCTCCTCAGAAGCATAGGCATTGGCAATAATCACGTCATCCACCAGGCCGTCGGCATAAATATGGCGTACCTGGAAATCAACAGGAAGTCCCCGGTGCAGCTCCAGGGTACAAAGTCCCTCTTTTACCGGCCAGGGACCGTAAGCATCCTCCTGATTGCTGGATACAAAAGTAGCGATATTTAATCCACATTTGTGAATATAATCATTACAGCGGTTAAAGTGATCAAGACTCAGCCCGGTAAATTTCTGCGGGTAAAAATTATGGCAGGTAATCAGCTTTTTTGTGTCCGGATGGTGGGTCATCACGCTCTCAATATATCCCATATCCGTGCTGGAATTCAGCTCTATCTTAAGCCCCTGGGGATTATAAGTTAAAGCGCTGGTATGCATTCCGTCAAAGCCTTCGTCCAGGCGGATGCCGTCTGCATGCATGGCTTTAAAAGGCTCCAGATTTGTATAAGAAGCTCCCAGTTTTTCAAACACCGCCGGGTTTACATCCAGCAGCACTTCCATCCCCTGCTCATGAGCCGCATCAATACGTAAGCGGAACTCTTCTGTTATCTCTTCTCTGGATTTGTCTCCCACGCTTAAAAGGCAGGTAAAAATCCTTTTAAAGCCATAACTTCCTGCAAGCCGGATATAGGCCAAATCATCCTCCAGCTTTGAGTGTTCCGGATAAATCGAAATTCCTAATCTTGCCATATCCCCATTCTCCTTTACATGTTTTTTCATTATTATATACGAAAAAACAAATAAATTACGACAAGAGGGTTTCCTAGCTCTTAGGAAACCCCTTACCCCTTCTCTTTATCTGCCAAAGAAAAGAAAATAGGATGCGTTTTTAAATTACTTCTTTTACCAAAGCCTGCAGGTAAGCCGCCGCTTCCGCCTCGTCCTCTCCATCTATGGAAAAGAGCAGCTCAGCTCCTTTTCTGGCAGATAGTCCAATCAGACTTAATACCTGCTTCCCGTTAGCAGTTTTTCCCCCGCTGGAAACCTGAATCCGGCACTGATATCCTTCCGCTGCCCTGGCAACCTGCAGGGCATTTCTTGCATGAAGGCCGTTTGCATCCGAGATAATATAGGTAAATGTAATCATAAATTCCCCTCTTTTAGCACCCTCAACAGGCAAGGGAGTGCACATCTGCTGCCTTGCCTGCTGAAGATAAATTTATTAGCTATATCTTACCAATTTGAGGAAATAAAATCAACTGGTTAGGTGAAAAAGTATAAGACCGTATGACACAGGCCAACAAGAGTGACGATAAAGATACAAAACTGAAATAAAGGGACTTTCTATTAGCGAGAGTGCGGACAGCGCTAATAGAAAGTCCCTGGTTTCATTTTGCAACATTCCCTTTATGCAGTTTTAAAAATCAGGCTCTTATACCGTTCCAGCACAACCATCAATCCGTTGCCCAAAACGCCTATAGCCAGAATCTCTCCGATTCCTACTGTAATCATCATGTAAAAAATCATATCCTCAGCCCCGTAAGCGTAACGCAGGACAAAGGGAATTATCAGCGAATTGGACAGGATAGGCGGTATGCACACCAGCCATTTATGTTTCCGTACAGCATAGGAACCTACTGCTCCAATTAATGTAGCAAGGGTTCCAAAAACCACATCCGGAAGCATAGCGCCGCAGAAAATGTTGGCAAGGAGGCATCCTATTGCCACTCCCGGAACTGCTGCCGGCGTAAAGAACGGCAGAATACACAGTGCCTCTGAAATGCGGAACTGGACTGGCCCGAAACTAATGGGCGCAAAGATCATAGTCAAAGCCACATAAATCGCTGCAATAGCGGCTCCATAAGTCATTAGGTACACGGTTTTGTTTGTTGTTTTCATTGTTTTGTTTTCTCCCTGTAGTTTTGTTTTAGGTGTGGAAGGTCTCGAACACACCGGTCTGGTTACGGAAAATCCTGTATTTATCAGGTCCGTGGGCCAGTATAACATTTCTCAGGCTGAAAATCAAGTGGTTACTCATGTATTTCTATTGATATATCATTAATATGCGGATATAATCAAAGGGCAGGAGGTAAACACTATCATGAATCTTAACAGCATCAAATGTTTTTTAGCCATTGCAGATTTACAGAACATTTCCCGGGCCGCCGAAAAGCTGTATATGTCCCAATCAACGGTCAGCCACCGGTTAAAGCTTTTAGAGGAGGAGCTTGGCTGCGAGCTGATTGACAGAGGACAGGGACAGCGCAGCAGCCTTCTTACTCCGAAGGGACAAGCGTTTCTTCCTCTTGCCCGCCGTTGGATGAAGCTGAACCAGGATACCCAGAATTTTAAAAAAATATCGCCTTTTCCTGCTATTACAGTAGGATGTGTGGACAGCTTAAACATGTTCTTTTTTCACCCTCTCTACATCCGCATTATCGATCAGGAGGTTCCCCTGACTCTTCATCTTAAAACCCACTGCTCTTCGGAGCTGTATAAGAGGATGGAAAACGGCGCTATCGACATTGCTTTTACCATTGAGCATATCCGCTCCAAAAACATTGTGACAGAGCCGCTTTTTAAAGAAGATCTATTATTGGTTTGTCCTCCCGGATACCTGCCCGAGGGGCCGGTTTATCCGGGGATGCTGGATCCCTCCGAGGAGCTTTTAATCGACTGGGGAACCAGTGAATTTGAACTTTGGCATGACCACTGGTGGAGTCCCAGCATTACTCCCTTTTTGGAGATCAACGCCCCCTCTTTTGCTATGCGCTTTATCTGCAACAGAACTTGCTGGATGGTAGTTCCCATCTCCGTGGCCAAATACTGTCAAAAGGCCTATGGGCTGGATATCCATCCCTTAACGGATCCGCCGCCTCAGAGGATCTGCTATAAGCTTACCTCCAGGCATCCTCATTCCAGCCATCCGGAGGCAGAAAAAATTTTCAATTCCTGTCTGGATACCTTTTTAACCGAAATCTCCTGGATCAGTGATCTGGCTTAAGGCTTTCTCTTCTCAGTCAAAGAGATGGCAGGCTGCCTTATGTCCCGGTGCTATCTCCTTTAGCTGTGGGCGGACGGTCCTGCATATATCTTTGCAGTCAGGGCACCTGTCATGGAATACACATCCGCCTGGAAGGTTAATGGGATTGGGGATCTCCCCTTCTAATTTTACAGGCGGTACGATTGGCTCCTCCCCTACTGTAGGCACTGCCGAAAGCAAAAGCCTGGTATAGGGATGGGCCACATTCTCAAATACGTCTTTTTTGCTTCCCAGCTCCACGATACACCCCAGATACATAACCCCCAGTCTGTCACTGATATGGCGTACCACCGACAGATCGTGGGCAATAAACAGATAAGAAAATCCATATTCATCTTTTAGATCCATCATCAAATTCAAGATCTGGGCCTGAATGGACACATCCAGAGCCGATACCGGCTCATCGGCAATGATAAACTCCGGCTCTACCGCCAGCGCTCTGGCAATGCCGATTCTTTGTCTCTGGCCGCCGGAAAATTGATGAGGATAGCGGGAAGCCTGCTCTGGCCTTATGCCTACTTTCTGCAAGAGCTCCATACATTTTTCTTCTGCCTCATCCCTGGTTTCAGCAGTCTTATGAAACAGCATAGGCTCCATAATAATATTTTTAATGGTTTTCTGAGGATCCAGGGATGCGTAAGGATCCTGAAAAATCATCTGCATCTTTTTTCTGTAGGGCAGCATTGCCCTTGCCTTTAACTGGCTGATGTCCTGATCCCCATAATAAATATGGCCGGAAACCGGATTTAACAGCCGGATAATGGTTTTGGCAGTAGTAGATTTGCCGCATCCGCTTTCTCCTACCAGGCTGAATGCCTCCCCCGGATAGATCTCAAAGGTTACTCCGTTAACTGCATGAACCGCCTTTTTCTCCCTTACCAGTTTATTTCCTTTTATCTTATAAGAATCCAGAATCCCCTGTTTTACAGGGAATTCCTGTATCAGATTTTCTACGCGAATTAAAGAATCCATCTTTTACCCCTCTTTCCTGCCGTCCTTTGACTGACGGAGATTCTGTATGAAATGACAGGCTGCTTTATGATCCTTTCCAATTTCCACCATATCCGGCATCGTATTTTTGCACTCTTCCTGGCAGTATTTACATCTGGGGGCAAACAGGCAGCCTTTTGGCAGATCGTACATATTGGGAACCATTCCCGGAATAAAATCCAGCCGTTCCTGCTCTTTTCTCAGTCTTGGGATGGAAGCCAGAAGCCCTTCTGTGTAAGGATGCCCGGGGTTATGAATAATTTCTTCCACAGGACCCTGTTCTACGATTTTCCCGCAGTACATCACCACAATCCGATCCACCATCTCCGAAACCACAGCCAGATCGTGGGTAATCAGGATTAATGAGGCGTTTCTTTCCCGAACCAGTTGTTTCATAAGTTTTAGAATCTGAGCCTGAATGGTTACGTCCAGAGCTGTGGTAGGCTCATCGGCAATAATCAGCTTAGGATTTGCCGCCAGCGCAATTGCAATTACCACTCTCTGGCGCATACCACCGGAAAATTGATGGGGGTAATCCTTTAACCGTTGTTCCGGTTCAGGGATCCCTACTGCTTTTAAAAGTTCTATGCAGCGCTCTCTTCTCTGTTCCTTATTCATTCCGCTTTCATGGAGAATCAGCATTTCTTCAATTTGCTTTCCCACTGTATACAAAGGATTCAGGCTGGTCATGGGATCCTGAAATACCATGGCAATATCCTTTCCCCGTACCTTCGTCATCTCTTTTTCTGTGGCTTTGGTTAAATCCCGTCCCTGAAAAGAAATCTTATGGGCCTCAACAACTCCCGGTTCTTCCACCAGCTTAAGAAGGGAAAAACAGGATACGGATTTTCCGCTTCCCGATTCTCCTACAATTCCCAGAATCTCCCCTTTATCCAGATGAAAGGAAATACCGTCCACCGCCTTTACCACACCGCCAAAAGTGTGGAAATAAGTTCGTAAGTTTTCTACCTCCAACAATTTTTCACCCATAATCTATCCCTCCTATTTTAATTTCGGATTCAATTCATCTCTTAAAAAGTCACCCATCAGGTTGATTCCGAATACCAGAAGCATAATATACATGCCGGGAAATACAGAGGTCCACCAGAGGCCGCTGAACAGTACGTCAAAGCCATTCTTTACCAAAAGGCCCAAAGACGGCTCCGTAACCGGAACCCCTACTCCCAAAAAGCTTAAGGCTGCTTCTGTCAAAATAAAGTCACCCATCTGAATGGTTGCAAGAACGATCACGGATGAAACTACATTGGGCATAACATGGCGGATAATAATAAGAAAATCCGGAATGCCCACCGTACGGGATGCCTCAATATACTCCATTTTCTTTACCGACAAAGTAGCACCCCTTACTGTCCTGGCATAGGTAACCCAGCCTACCAGCACCAAAGCGATGAGAAGTTTGTCAATTCCCTGCCCTACAACGGACAGAATAAACAGAGCGATAAACATAGATGGGAAAGACAGCTGGATGTCTGCGATACGCATGATAATGCCGTCCACAATTCCTCCAAAATAACCGGCCAGCAGCCCCAGAGTAGTCCCGATAAGGCAGGCAAAGGACATTCCGCAAATGCCAATAGTAAGAGAACTGACGCTTCCGTAAATAATCGCGCTGAAAATACATCTTCCCTGATTATCCGTTCCCAAAGGAAACTGCCAGCTCCCTCCTTCCAGCCATGCAGGCGGCAGATAAGAATTGGACAAATCTATCTGGGTCAGATCATAAGGATTTTGAATAGCCAGAAGCTGCCTGCCAAACAAGGCAACAAATATGGCAATTCCAATGAGAACCGTACCGATAATTGCCGGCAGGTTCTTTTTATAGTGGAAGAAAAATTCCGACTTTAAAAACCGTTTTGCTGCTTTTTTCATATGTTTGTCACCTCAATTCAATTCTCGGATCAATAATGGTGTAAATAATATCCACTATAAAGTTGATTCCCACAAACATTACAGAGGTTATCATCAGGTAAGCTACGATTATGGGACGATCGGAACGGTAAATAGCATCAATAAGAAGCTTTCCCATTCCCGGCCAGGCGAAAATCGTTTCCGTAATGGTGGTAAATGCAAACATTTTTCCGATGTTAATGCCAAACACCGTAACCACCGGAATCAACGCATTTTTAAGGGCATGGCGGAACAGGACGCTTCCGGCGGGAACGCCTTTGGCTCTTGCAAATTTAATGTAGTCCTGTTTCATGTTTTCCCTGATTCCGGTTCTGGTGAGCCGGAGAATTGTTGCAATATAAGCCAGAGACAGCGTAATAGCAGGCATTACCAAATAACGCCAGCCTCCAGGGGCAAAAATGCTCAGCTGCATCCCCAGGGCCGCAACAGTCCGTCCTCTTCCGGAGGCAGGAAGAACACCGTATTTTACGGAAAAAATGTAGATCAGCATCATTCCAATCCAAAAAGTAGGGAGAGAGATTCCCAAAATAGATCCGGTCATAATCAGCTTACTTATCCTGCTTTTAGGAAATGCCCCTGCGAATACGCCAAGAGGGATAGCGATTATTAACGTCATCAGAGCAGTAATCCCTACCAGTTCTAAAGTAGCCGGCATCCTTTCTCCGATTAGCTGGAGAACAGGCTGTTTATATACATAAGAGTTTCCAAAATCACCTCTCACCGCATCTTTTATAAAATTTACAAACTGAACCGGAAGCGGGTCATTTAACCCCAGCTGCTCCCTCACTTCCTGTATTGTCTCGTAGGTGGCCTCTTCTGTCAGTAAGGCCGCCGCCGGATCTCCAATATAATTGGTCAGGATGAATACTACCATAGCTACTACAAAAAGTACCACTATGGTCTGCGCCAAGCGCTTCACTATGTACTTAAACATGTTCTCACCTCGTCTATCTCTCCGTCTTGCCCCAGGGGATAAGGGACAATTGCCTGATACAAGTACAGGGCCTGCTGCAAAACAGGCGGACTTTAACAACAAAAATCCGGCCTTTCATTTTGCAACAGACCCTATCATAGGACTATTTTACACTAATTTCCCAGGCAAATATATATTTATTAAATCTGGGGGTGTAATCGATGTCATCTTTTACTGCAAAAATATTTTCCTGAACATACAGAGGAATATATGCAACATCATCATGGGTCATCTTGTCAATCTGTTTTGTCAATTCGGCTCTGCGCTCTTTATCACTTTCCTGCATTGCCTCACTGATTAATTTATCAACCTCCGGATTGCTGTAATGTCCACGATTTGCATTGCCAGTACCCTTTTCCTGGTCATAGGTATAACAGTGCTGATTCATCATGGTGATTCCTTCGCCGGTATATACGGACCATGCGGAAATTAAAAGCCCCGTTTTATGCTCATAAGGACGGATATGGGGAAGGAAGGTTGCGCTGGGCATCAGATTTAAGTTTACCTTAATGCCCACCTTCTCCAGATATCCGGCTACTGCCTGTGCTACTTCCGAGCTGTTTACTGTAATATCGCTTCCGGCATCCAGCGTGATGGTAAATCCATCGGGATAACCTGCCTCAGCCAAAAGGGCTTTTGCAGCTTCCGGATCATAAGGGAAGCGCTCTAATTCCGGGCTATAGCCATTAAAAGTATCCCGGATTAAAGTTGCGGTAGGATATGCGTGCCCCTGCATTACATTATTGATAATCATGTCTGTATCGATTGCCTGATACATTGCCTGACGTACACGGACATCCTTTAGAGGATTGCCGCCGCCTTCTACTGCCGGGTTATCGTCCAGCATCTGCTCCATATTCATGTAAATCATTTCCATACTGGGTTCTGATACAACATGGATACCCTCTGTAGCTTCCAGCCGCTCTACGTCCTGTACAGATACGCCGCCCATAACGTCCAGTTCTCCGCTCAGCATGGTTGCAGTACGGGTAGCTGCGTTACTGATAGGGCGGAAACGTACCGACTTGATCTCTGGCGCGCCGCCCCAGTATTCTTCATTGGCTACCATATCAATATGATCTTCTTTTACATGCTCTACCAATTTATACCGGCCAGTACCGATTACGCTGCTTCCAACTTCTTCCGGTGTCTTACCCTCAATATTTTCCTTGTTGCTGATACATACCATTGCCAGGTCTGTAAGAAGCAGCGGATATTTATTCTTCATATGAATAACTACGGTATAATCATCAACAGCTTCTACAGATTCCACGCTTGTGAAGCGGCTGTTGTAGGAGCTGCCAGGCTCTCTTGCATAATCATAGGAAGCCACTACATCCTCTGATGTAAAATCGCTGCCGTCATGGAACTTAACTCCCTCATGAAGCTTAAAGGTCCAGGTCATTCCGTCCTCAGATTCCTCCCAGCTGTCTGCCAGACAGGGAATAATGCTTAAGTCTCTGTCCTGAGTTACCAGAGGCTCATAAACATGGAACATAACCTGATTGGTTACATTATTATCCTGTCCATAGGGGTTTAAAGAAGAAACATCCGTAGCCAATGCAATGGTTACACTATCTCTCTTTGGGCCTGTCTCCTGGCTTTCCTCAGACTCCGTGCCAGCAGCTTCCGGCGCCTGAGCTGTCTGGCTTTCCTGAGCCGCCGGCTGGGTTTGATTGGTACTTTTATCAGAACCGCCGCCGCACCCGGCCAGCAAAGACACAGACATAGCCGCTGCCAGTAAAAGTGCTAATTTTTTATTCTTCATACTACCTCTCCTCCTCTTTTTTGTATAATAGAGTGTCTAAAGCCACTAAAGCTTCCGCAAATATTCCTGCTGCCTGCTTAAGTCCGGATATGGAGACAGCTTCGTCCGGCAAATGTCCGGTTCCTTTTCCCGGCCCGAAAGGATGAGGCCCAGGACAGTTTGGCCCATATCCTACTGCAGGAGCAGGTATTTTTCTCCCGTAGGTTCCTCCCTTTGCCGTATACGCCTCTAAAGTCAGCCCCAGTCCTTCGCAGGCAATCCGTGTCAGTAAGTCAATTGCCGGGTGGAAGGGATCTAAAATATACCCTGGATTGTCGCCTATTGCTGCGATTTCAAAGCCATGGTCTGTAAAGATTTTTTCCAAATTGCGGCAAATTTCTTTGCCATCTGCCGTTACGGGATAGCGGATATTGACGGTGCCTTTCCATTCTGTCTGATCCATAAACATTCTGGTAAGCACACAGGTAAGCCGTCCGGTAGCCGGATCCTCACAAGCTATCCCCAGCTCTTCCCCATAACACCCGCCTAACAGCGCTTCTATCCGGAAAAGCAGCTCTTTCTCCTCGTCAGAGAGAAAATCCGTTTCCAAAAGGTATCTGATAAGCTTTATAATGCCGTTTTCAGAACCTTCCGGATATGCAGAGTGAGCCGCCCTTCCGTGGGAAGTAATCCATAGGCGCTCCTCTTCATGACAGATTTCAATTCCATTCCCAGCTGGATACTCTTGAATCTGCTGGCCTTGTCCCACCTTTATCCCTGCTTTTGCAGATTCCGGAATCAGGTTACAGGCAACTCCGCCGTTAAATTCTAATATTCGCTGTTCTTTGGAGGCGCGGTATTTTCTAAGCTCCAGTTCAATTACCCCCATCTCCCCATAGCATACCGGAAACGGACAGTCCGGCACCAGGGAAAACAAAGGAGGTTCATGGCTCTTAAAATAATATTCCACATCAGCCATCCCCAATTCTTCATTACAGCCAAAGAAAAACCGGACTCCATGGTTAAGAAAAATCTGACTTTCCACAAGGAATTTTACTGCGTAAAGGGCGGCAACTGCCGCGCCTTTATTATCCCTGCTTCCTCTTCCCACAATCAGATCTCCCTCCCTTTCTGCGCCAAAAGGCGGGTAGGTCCATCCTTCACCTGGAGGTACTACATCCAAATGAACAAATATCCCCAAATATTTACATGCAGGATCCTTACCGGGAAGAAAAGCAGTTCCGCAATAATATTCATGGCACTGGGTTTGAAATCCCATACGCCCGGCAATGGCCAGTGCTTCTTCCAAAACCCTGGCACATTCCCTGCCAAACGGATATTTACTGCCTCTGTTTACTGGTTGACTAATGCTCGGTATCCGAATCAGGCTTTCCAAATCCTGTACCCACTGATTCTGGCAGGAAGAAAGCCACCCCTCTGCCTGCTCTATGATTTCTTTTGAGCAGCTGTTCATCCTATAACTTTACTCCTTTCCCTGTTTCTTTCTATCATCCCCTGCATAAATATTAATAAGTTTAACTGTTTTCACCAGAATATCACAATATAATGGAAAAGAAAAAAAGTTTTTCCTGATAAGTAATATCAAGTTTCAACATAAGTTTATTGTGATAATACTATCTTTTATATGCATATTTCTAGTAAAACTTATGAAATAACACCATAATTTGCAATATTTACTTTTTTTCTCCTATTCTTTATAATCAAATTATTCTTTCACGCCTTGGCATGGAATATTATTCGTTAACTGTTTTAAAATTTAAATTAGTCTTAGGAGGATTTTTCGTATGTCTATTTCTATGGTTCGTCGTGAAGAGATCATTTTGAATTTTAAAGACGGTTTTGCTCAGACTGAGCTTCTGCCAGGAACTTTTGAAGGTATTACCAATTACAGATGTGAATTAAAGGCCGGCTGTACGGTACAGCCAAAACTCTACTCTGATAAAGTAGTTGTTTATTGCTTTACCAAAGGCTGCGGATATATTACCGATGGCCTTAAGGCTTATAATATTACAGAGCTGTCTTTCTATACCCCGGATTTTGACAAAAATCAGCTGTCCATTCATGCTTCCAGCGATATGGAATTTTTGTGCCTGGTTTCCGATATGACGGAAGGCGATTGGCGCACCTATGAGCAGGGCCATCATGTGCTTCCCATCTTTGCTCCTATCTCCCAGTGCCGGGAGTATACGCAGGATTGCAAAGGCCCCCATACCCGAAGCTGGTCTGTATTAAGTACCAAAAATATCGGACGTATTATGGTGGGCGTTGTCCGCGCTGTTGGCGAGGGCACCACTGAAAAAGGGCATCCTTCTGTTGACCAATGGAATTACTGCCTGGACGGCGCTGATTTTAATCTGACTGTTGATGGAGAAACGGTTTCTCACAAGGATGGGGACTGGAGCTTTGTTCCTGCCGGCCTGGATCATTCTCTGGTAGCAGAGCCAGGCAAACTGGTTTACTATATCTGGTTTGAGCATTTTGTAAAAGAATTTGGCGAATAACCCCTCCAGATTCTATACAGGAAATCTGTCCCCCCGGGCAGAACTGTTTTAAGCACAGCGCAAAGCGGCTGCTGCCTGGCTATGATTTTAACCAGGCAGCAGCCGCTTTGTGTTATAGTGTATCTAAGCTTTATACCTCCGAGGTACAGTGTGCACATTTGGTGGCATCAATGGCAATCTCGCTTTTACAATAAGGACATGTTTTGGTAGTGGGCGCTGCAGGCGCTTCCTCCTCCTTTTTATTTCCTAACGAAACTGCTTTGTTAATAATTTTCAGCAGACAGAACAGAATAAACGCCATTAAAATAAAGTTTACCACTGAGCTGATAAATGCAGAAACAAATCCGGCAACATCCGTCAGGTTATATACCTCGTGTCCCAGCAGAAAATTTAAGATGGGGTTAATAAAGTTGTCCGTTAATGAGGTGACAATTCCGGAAAAGGCGCCGCCGATGATAACACCGATTGCCATATCCATCACATTGCCTCTCAGCGCAAATGACTTAAATTCTGAAATAAACTTTTTCATACAAACTCTCCTTGTGTCTTTGGCTCCGGCCTGTCCCATTTAGGGGCTCTCTTCTGTCATCAGGCCGGAGTCATTATAGTTTCGGAAGGATTATATCACATTTTTCGACAAATAGCAAAATGGGGGGCAGGTTCATACTTCAGGCCTTACAGAGAAATTCCTCCTTTTGCCCTGGCCCTCCTGTCCCGAATAGACTGAATTACCGGAACCAGGAAAATTGCCACGATACCGCCTGCAAACCCATTATTATACAGGTTCATGCCGCCGTATACAATCCCTACATTAAGCGCCACTGACGAGTGTAGAAAGCCTGCCAGGATTCCCGCTATCCATCCAAACTCTCCGGCAATAGGAGCAAGGGTGGTAGACAGCAGCAGGGCCAAAATAGCGGACGGATCGTAGATGTTCCAATTTTTTGTAATTCCCCCCAGGCAAACTCCCAGCATAATCGGTAAAGTATTACGCAGATGTTTTCCTGTGGCAGAAAATCCTACTATGGTAAAAATGCTTCCAATCGTTGGCCCGTTTAAGTCCCCTCCTACTGCCAATACAAAGCAGGTGGCAAACAGGCCGTTGACTCCCATATTAAAAACAGTGGCCGCTCCTCCTTCTTCCTTCAGGAAGTCTGTTCCTGAAATCCCATAAGATTTTAAAATCTTCCCATAAGAAGAAATCAGCTCTTTCCCCTCATATAGAAACGCCCCTGCCATCATGCCGCCAAAGAGAATTGACAGCATAATCAAAAACATCACATCATTTCCCGATGACCAGATCAATCGGGATTCGGTGGTAATTCCAAAGGATTTTAACACGGACACCACTACAGTTGCTATAATTCCGGCAGCAAATCCTACATTGTAAAGGGAATATCCCTTGTGGGCATAGTGAACATGGGTGGCCAGAGGCGGCAGCACAAATCCGATAACACAGCCCACAGCCAGACTCAGAAGGACGCGGATAAACAGGGGCATATGCCAAATCTGCATTACCTGAGTTAAAATCGGAGACAAGCTGGTACCGTAAAAGCCAACATAAATATACCGTGCTACGGAAGTCTTGTGATATTTGGCATAAAAAAATACTCCCATCAGAATGGCCCAGATGTTCAATACGTTTTTGCCAAACAAAGAAAATCCGAACATCAGGCAGACCGAGGTGACAGTATGCCCGGTCATGTCCATTTTCAGCTTATAAATAATCCAGATACTAATAAGGGAAAGCACCCCTGCATTGATGAAAGCCGCCCCGATTCCGCCTATTACAAAATAATCGGTGATCAAAAAGTCAGGTTCCATAATCAGTTTTACTAAACCGGGACCTATCTCCTCAATCGGCTGGACAATCACTCCTGCTACAATAAAATAAACCGGAATCAACGCTAACAACTGAAATTTGGTCTTTCTGGACAGCGTCTTCCCATTTTGCGCCTTCCCCATAATCGTTCCTCCCCACATATATTAATTCTATTATAGCGTATAAACAGAGGATTTTCCAATGAGTTTTTGCAGAAAAAAGGGGATGCTCTGCAAAAATTTTACAAAAACTGCTTTTCCGGCTATTCCTTTGTCCGGTTTTCGTGTATAATATAGATAAATCCCTTCAGGGGACAATCACTTTCTGGCAGTCAAATATACAGGGGAGGAATCTGCATGAAGCCTATTATTATCGGTATCGCAGGCGGCACCGGTTCTGGTAAGTCCACCTTTACCAATCGGCTCCACGACGCCTTTGGAGAACAGGTAGCTGTTTTATATCATGACAATTATTATCGTTGCAACGATGATATTTCTTTTGAAGAGCGCAAAAAATTAAATTATGATCATCCTGATGCATTTGAAACAGAGCTTTTAGTAAAGCATCTGGCGCGGCTTAAGGAAAATCAAGCTATTGAGTGCCCCACCTATGATTACTCACTGCATAACCGTGCCCGGGGAACTGTTCGCATTGAGCCCAAGCCTGTTATTTTATTAGAGGGAATCCTGGTTCTCTTTGACGAAAGGATTCGGGATTTGTTGGATATTAAGATATTTGTAGATGCTGATGCAGATGAGCGGATTCTTCGCCGGATTCTCCGCGACACCAAAGAACGCGGACGGGACGTGGACGGGATTGTCAGCCAGTATCTAACCACAGTAAAACCCATGCACAACCTGTATGTGGAACCAACCAAGGTCTTTGCCGATATTATTACCAACAGCGGTATGAACGATGTGGCTTTTGATTTGATGGAGGGGAAGATTCGGACTTTATTAAAAGAAGCTGAAAAAAATCCTGATTCCTAGTACCAGAGGAGGCATGCTGCAGAATGAATAGCGCGGACAGTGATACTAGAAGGTCCGACGGTTTCGATTTCATTTTGCAGCATGCCCCTTTTCTACCTCTTCTTATTTTTTAATCTTCCATATCTAAAAAGCGTTCCCGAAGGCACGGAAGAAATCTGGCCATCAGCGGAATATACGTAGCAAAAAATACCAGAAGTGATATCTGAATCACCGGCCTGCGGTATTCTTTTTTTACTGTGCACCCAATCGCAATGCCTAATGCCAGCAAACAAAATTTCAGCACTGCTATATCCCTCCAGGTTGCCTTTTCTAAATAATCGTCTGCAGAGAGAAATAATTTGTCCATTGCTTCTTTCATAATTAGGAACCCCCTTTTCTTTTAGTATAACCGATTTCAGGAGTTGATACAACCCAGCCGGGACTTTTTTTTACTTCCAGTGTAGCCAACAAGTTGAACTCTATATAAGGGGAATGGCGGTTAAGTTTTACAGGGCGCAGTTTTTTATATAAAAAAGAACTGGCATCTCAAGATACCAGCTCTCTTTTCATAATACTCGAGCAGTCGAATATTGATTCTCTTTGAATAACAGAAGGATGGAATTACTTTAAAGTAATCTTTGCACCCTCGGCCTCTAACTTGGTCTTGATCTCCTCGGCCTCTTCCTTGGAAGCGCCCTGCTTTACTACCTTGGGAGCGCCGTCAACTACGTCCTTAGCTTCCTTTAAGCCTAAGCCGGTAACTTCACGAACTACCTTGATAACCTTAACCTTGTTAGCGCCAACCTCGGTCAGCTCTACGTCAAACTCGGTCTTCTCCTCTGCTGCCTCTGCGGGGCCTGCTGCTGCAACTACTACGCCTGCTGCTGCAGATACGCCAAACTCTTCTTCACATGCCTTTACTAATTCATTTAACTCTAATACGGATAATTCCTTGATAGCTTCGATAAACTCAGCGGTTGTTAACTTTGCCATGATTCTTACCTCCATAAATATTTGGTTTATTTTTCTATTGGTTTGTTCTTAATGATGTTCAGCTCCCTTTGGTCGCTGAACGGCTAAGTTTCTAAGTTCGACAAAACCTCACTAAGATAAGCTGCGCTTGCCTTAATGATGTTCAGCTCCCTTTGGTCGCTGAACGGCTAAGTTTCTAAGTTCGATAAAACCTCACTAAGAAACTTATGCCTCTTTGGCTTCTGCGATCTGGTTCAGGACGCGAGCAAAGTTGGTGATGGGGGACTGCATGCTGCCAAACAGTCTGCCCAGAAGAACTTCTCTGGACGGAACGGAAGCAATTACGTTCATTCCCTTGGCATCGTAGTAGGTTCCCTCTACAATACCAGCCTTGATCTCCAGCTTGTCAGCCTTCTTTGCAAATTCAGCCAGAATTCTTGCCGGTGCAGTAGCATCGGTCTTAGATACTGCTAATGCAGTCGGTCCTTCTAAGTTGGGATCCAAAGCTGCAAAATCAGTTCCTTCAGCGGCACGCTTAATGAGAGTATTCTTGTATACCTTGTAAGTTACGCCTGCCTCTCTTAACTGCTTGCGAAGCTGAGTATCCTGCTCTACGGTTAAGCCGCGGTAATCTACTACCACCGCAGTGGCTGCGCCGTCTAATAAGCCGGCAATCTCATCTACGATAGGCTGCTTTAATTCAACTTTTGCCATGATTGGTTTACCTCCTTTATTATTTTGAAGTATCCCTGCGAAAAAATCCCCCTGTCACAAAGACAGGGGGCTACAAAATCAATCTTGGGTTTGATTTGTACGTTCCTCGGCAGGCGTTTACACCTTAAGCCTTGCGGCACCTGCTGTCTTCGGCAGTCAATACTTGTGTAATATAGCACATAAGCATTTTAATGTCAATGGTTATTTAAAAAGAAATCATTTTTGCAAACAAAAGGGGATGTTGTAAAATGAAACCGGAAGTTTTCCATTAACGCTGCCGCTAACAAAAAACCCCTTTATTTCATTTTGCAACATCCCCGGTAACATGCATTTCTGAAGTTAAAGCGGCAATTAGTTAGCCAGCTTTGCTACATTAAGCTTTACGCCCGGGCCCATGGTAGAGGTCAGGGTTACACTCTTTAAGTAAGCGCCTTTTAAGGTGCTGGGTTTTGCCTTCATAATTGCATCAATAAGCGTCTGGAAGTTGTCCGCTAACTGCTCCTCAGTGAAAGAAGCTTTTCCTACTGGCACGTGGATAATGTTGGTTTTATCAAGTCTGTACTCAATCTTACCGGCTTTAATATCGTTAATAGCCTTGGTTACATCCATGGTTACGGTACCAGCCTTGGGGTTGGGCATTAAGCCTTTCGGACCCAGGACACGGCCCAGACGTCCTACAACGCCCATCATGTCAGGAGTAGCTACTACTACATCAAAGTCTAACCAGCCTTCATTCTGGATCTTGGGAATTAACTCCTCTGCTCCTACGTAATCTGCTCCGGCAGCCTGAGCCTCATCAGCCTTGGGTCCCTTTGCAAATACTAAGATGCGAACAGTCTTACCAGTACCATGAGGCAGAACTACTGCGCCACGGATCTGCTGGTCAGCGTGACGTCCGTCACAACCGGTTCTGATATGAGCTTCAACGGTCTCATCAAATTTTGCAGATGCATTTTTCTTAACCAGAGCAATTGCGTCTGCTGTATCATACTGGATAGCGCGGTCTACTGTTTTAGCAGCCTCTGCGTATCTTTTTCCTCTTTTCATTCTAATAACCTCCTAGTGGTATTGTCGGGGATTTCCCTCCCACGTATTTGTTTGTTCCATCAGACGGGATTAGTCTACTACCGTAATACCCATGCTTCTTGCAGTGCCGGCAATCATGCTCATAGCTGCCTCAACGCTTGCTGCGTTTAAATCAGGCATCTTTAACTCTGCAATCTTCTGTACTTCTGCCTTGCTGATGGTGGCTACCTTAGTCTTGTTGGGTACTGCAGAACCGGACTCGATTTTGCAGGCCTTTTTTAACAGAACAGCAGCCGGCGGGGTCTTGGTGATAAAGCTGAAGCTTCTGTCAGCATATACAGTGATGACTACCGGAATAATCATACCAGCCTGATCAGCAGTTCTTGCATTGAATTCCTTGGTGAACTGTACAATATTAACACCATGCTGACCCAATGCAGGACCAACTGGCGGTGCTGGTGTTGCCTTTCCAGCAGGAATCTGTAATTTGATATAACCTGTTACTTTCTTTGCCATTTTAGGCACCTCCTAAATTATGTGGTATTGTCGGGGATTTCCCTCCCACCAGCCTTTACCCGGTAAAGGCCGATTCCTGTTACATAAGCCTTACGGCTTACAGCTTAAAAGAAGGCCGGGCCTTACCCTTACATCTTCTTTATTTCGCTGAAATTCAGCTCGACCGGTGTCTCACGGCCAAACATTTCAACATTGATTGTGATGGATTTCTTACTCTCGTTGATAGCCTTGATAGCGCCAACGGTATCCTTCCAGGCTCCGGCAGTAACCACCACCACATCGCCAAGCTCGAAGTCTACTGCTACTTCCTTCTTCTGGAAGCCCAGGCTGGCGATCTCCTCCTCGGTCAGCGGCACCGGCTTGGATCCCGGCCCAACGAACCCGGTAACGCCTCTGGTATTGCGTACCACATACCATGTGTCGTCATTCATGACCATGTTAACCAGCACATACCCCGGGAACATCTTCTTGTCCGCCTGCTTTTCCACGCCGTTTTTTAACTCGGTAACGGCCAGCATGGGGACAGAGACCTCCAAAATCTGATCCTGCAGATCCCGATTCTCAATGGTTTTTTCAATGTCAACTTTTACTTTGTTTTCATAGCCTGAGTAGGTATGGACTACATACCAGCGTGCATCTGCCATTCTAATCCACCTTTCAGTTTACAGAATGAGATTCAGACCAAACTTAATTATCAAATCAAGAACACCGATAATTAAGCCCAGCGCCAAAGAAACCACCAAAACCAACACGCTTTGCTTGGTAATGGTCTCCTTATTCGGCCAGATAATCTTCTTGAACTCGGCTTTCAAACCTTTGAAAAAGCTTTTCTTGTCAGCTTTCTCCTTCACCGCATCTCCCATAATTTCACATCCTTTACCAGATCAATTACTTAGTTTCCTTATGCAAAGTATGTGTTTTACAGAATCTGCAGTACTTCTTGGTTTCCATTCTGTCAGGATGAGTCTTCTTATCCTTGGTCATGTTGTAATTACGTTGTTTACATTCGGTACATGCCAGTGTAATTCTTGTGCGCACGACTTCCACCTCCACTTAAATTCTTTGTTGTTGTCGGGGCCTTTTTTCTGCTAATTTTGAGCATAAAAAAAAGACCTAAGTTCTTCCATTCGCCCGTTTACTATATCATAAAAACTTTGATTCGTCAATGTTTTTTTGGATTTTGGCTTACCAGGCTTACCAGCAAGCCTGACGCGCAAAATTCCTGTCAACTCCTCCTGCCGTCTGAAAGGTCATGCAAAATTTCGGAGTATCCCAAATAGCAAAAAGATGCCCGTCATAATCCAAAGAATTCCGTTCTCCGTCCGTGTAGGGGAGAATGTCCCGTATTTTACATATCTGACAGCCATCCGGACAGCGATTCCGATACCCAAAGGAAGCAAAAGCATAATCGCGGCATTTGCCTGAAAAGCCGCCTGAAAATCCAGCCTGAGTAACGCCAGGCACATATGGCTCACTCCGCAGCCGGGGCAGTAAAGGCCTGTCACCATATGAAATACGCAGGGAATAATGGGATGTCCGGCCAGCCGGCACAAAAATGCATAAAGCAGGCCGACTCCCAAAAGCCCGCCTGCTCTTATGCATAAGCATTTAAAACGATTGTACATGGTTTCCGTATTTATTGAGTTCGTTCTGAATCAGAGCATATGCTACAATCCCTAATCCAAATAAGCTCAAAAGCAAGTATACTACCGGCGCGCTTCCTCTCGGTTCCCCGTGCTGGTCATGAATCATCTCTACCGCCACACCCATCTGGTACATCCAATAAATACTGTAGATACCGCAGGTAATCAGCGAGAACAGAAATACCATCCCGCCGCTGGGGCCCGGTTTCTTGGCAAGATAGTTGGCGTCATCATTGAGCACCACCATCCAGTAAATAGTATAGATGCCGCAAGTAATAAGACACAGCAAAATGCATACTACAATGTTACGTTCTTTCATACTTTTCCCTCCTATGTAAAAACATTAGTCGTTGAAAATTCTACCACAATCCGGACTGTTTATCAATATTTTGTCTCTTAAAATATCATGCAGGAACAAGTAATCTTCTTTCCTTCGGGCTTCATCCATTAATCTCCCAAAACATTTTTTATGGCCACTGGAGTACGGTAATACATATCGGATCGGGTGATTCCCACTCTCTCATTGGATGCGTGGACCACCTGTCCGTTTCCCACATATATCGCTACATGGTTGACATTGGTTCCATTGCTGTAAAAAACCAGATCCCCCGGTCTGGCCTCTTGTGCGGATACGGTCTTCCCCTGACCGGACTGGGCAGCTGCAGTTCGGTTTAAATAAACCCCGGCTATATTTCCCAAAATATATTTCGTGAAACCGGAGCAATCCACCCCTGTATGCGGGTCGTTCCCCCCATACACATAAGCATTCCCAATATAGCTGGAAGCGCTGGCCACAATAGAAGCCCGCAGAGCCTCTTTTCTTGCCTTTTCTGCCGCTGCTGCCGCCTTTTTCTCTTCAATCGTGCTCAGATAGCCTTCATACTGTCCGGTCTTTTCCGAAAGCATAAGCTGCAGTGTTCCCATTTCTGCCTGAATCGCCCGAAAACTGGCCTCGCTTTCTGCCATACTAATAGGCAGCTCTACAGAGGCCGCCCGAAACATTCCGTTTCCGGCTGCTATCTCTTCCTGGGCGTCCTGGCCGGAAGCCGCCGCTTCCCCGGGTTCCTGACCGGAAGCCTCTTCTTCCTCAGGCGGCTCTTCCGGCACGTCCTCCTCCGGGTTGTCTGTATCCTGGGTTTCATCGGTATCAGCATCTGCATCCGGATCCTCCAACCCAAGCTCCTGACGGATCTGTCCTTCTCGTTCCACCAGATCTTCCAGTTCCTTTAAGGTATTTCTGGTTCTGTTTTCCAGCTCCTGAAGCTCTTTCTTTTGCTGCTCTTGTTCCTGGCGGAGAATTTCATTCTCCTGATCCGCCAGCTGCTTCTGCTCTGCCAGTCGTTTCCACTCCTGCTCCAGCTGCTCCTTTTCCTGGCGCACCTGAGTCAGCTGATGACGGGAACCGGCAAAAAACAGGCAAGCCCCTGTCAGAACTAAAAGTCCAAGGAAGATAACGCCAAATGTCCAAACCGGAGTCTTAAAATGAATCGGTTTTTTTTGAGAATGTGGAACCAGCATAACCGTATAGTCCAGGGAAATCCGTTCCTTCTTAAACCTTTTCCATTTCATCGGCACTTAATTCTTTTCATTTCCTTTTTGTTTGCTTTGCCCATTCTCCTTCGATTTATCCTGCTCCTTCTCTTTTCCGAAAGAAGTTTCTTCTATCGGAAAGCCTCCGCGGATATCCTCAGGAGCTTTTTTCTCCTCCACAACTTCCATGGTACAATTTCCTTTAAAGGAAGCTCCTTCATCAATTACCAGGCTTCTGGTAATCAGATCTCCCAGTACCCGGCCGGTTTCTGTAAGCTCGATCTTCTCTTCAGCCTTCAGATTCCCGTAGACGGTTCCTGCTACTAAAATCTCAACTGCGCGGATATCTCCTTTTACTACTCCGCTCTCTCCAACAATAACGGAACTTTTAGACAAGATCTCTCCCTGCAAAAGTCCGTCTACCCTGGTGGGATCTGATGCCACCAAGACACCTTCTATTTTGGAATTGTTTCCGATAATTGTGTTAATCATGCCTGTGCTGACTGTATCTGCCTTCTTCTTCGAATTAAACATATTTCCTCCCTGTTTTTTCTTTGAAATTACCCTTAGCAGACAAGGGCTCTGTCTCATGATGTTTCTATATGTAAAATGTTGGGGTCAAAAGGTATTTTGATCCTGCTATCATATTAATACTTTTAAAATAAAAAAGCAATGCTCTTTAACATTTTTGTAATATATTCTCTCATTAAGTACAAAGCTTCCGTTGTGACAGCCCCTATTGGTTTCCTATGCATATGGTCACCACAAGGACTTCCTTTACTCCTGCCCGTTTCAGCACTTTCGCACAGGCATCTGCCGTGCTTCCGGTAGTGTAAATATCATCTACCAGAATCACTCTGCGGATATCTCCGGAAATCTCTCCGGCCTCAAAAGCTTCTTCCAGGTTTTTCAGGCGTGCTTCCGGATTTAAGTCTTTTTGGGGAAGGGTCTTTTTCCGTCGGTACAGCAAATCATTTTCCACCGGAATTTTAACCTTGTAAAGCCGCTCCATTTCTGAGGAAATCCTTTCCGCCAACACCTGCGCCTGGTTAAATCCCCTTGTTCTCTCTCTGGCAGGATGAATCGGAACCGGAACCAGCCATTCCGCCCCAAAGGCAGCTAACCCCTTTCCCAGCTGTTCCGCTATGGCAGTTCCATAAAAGTCCAGATATTCCCTGCGGCCCTGATACTTGATTCTGGCCATGGACCTACTGGTTATTTGGTTGTAATTACACAGGGACATTCCCCTGTCAAAGGAATGACGGCGGCGCATACAATCCGGACAGTATTCTGTCCGCTCCTGAGAAACCTCCCTGCCGCAGGCTTTGCAGGCCGGGCCGGTTACCCAGGAAATCTGCTTTAAACATCCGGTACAGATTAAAGTTTCTCCCGGCGCCACAATCTCATCACACACAGGGCATCTTCTTGGGTAAAGGCTTTCCAGCAAAAAGCCGCCTGCTCTCCTTACTGCGGCGGCAATATGATTTCCCACTTCAGGATTTAGGATACTACGCATATTTCCCTGATTCTCTCCTTTAAGCCGGAATAGCGTTTCTGCTCCACCCCATTGTCTGCCATGGCCTGGAACATTTCCGGAAGTCCTACCAGGCACACACAGGCTTTGGCCCGGGTGACGCCGGTATAAATTAAGTTGCGGTTCATAAGCATCCTGGGACCGCTGTGGATCGGTATTACCACTGCCGGGTACTCGCTTCCCTGGGATTTGTGGATAGTAATGGCATAGGCCAGCTCCAGCTCTTCCGTCTGCTTAAAAGAATACTCTACCAAACGGCCCTCATCAAATTCTACCGTAATGATTTCCGCAAACAGATTCACTTCCTGTATTCTGCCAATATCGCCGTTAAATACCCCGGTTCCCTTGTCTACCGGAATTCCATATTTGTTGCGGATCTCCCATTCAATCTGATAGTTGTTTTTAATCTGCATAACCTTGTCCCCGGTTCTCCAGACAGTGTTATTGATCTCCTTTTCCGGCTTTTTTTTATCCGGCGGGTTCAGGCAGGACTGGAGAATCTGGTTTAGCCGCTCTACTCCCAGGGCCCCCTTACGCATAGGCGTCATAATCTGAATGTCCATGGGATCTGCATTAACATAGCCCGGAAGCTTTTTCTGAACCAGGGTAATCATTGCGCTGATAATGGCATCCGGCATATCTCTTTTAATAAAAAGGAAGTCCCTGCTGGGCTTGCCCAGCGGAATGGGCTGCCCGTCATTAATGCGATGGGCATTGACAATAATATCGCTTTCCGCTGCCTGACGGAAAATTTTAGTAAGCTTTACCACGTTAAATTGCCCGGAATCAATAATGTCCCGCAGAACATTTCCCGGGCCTACGCTTGGAAGCTGGTTTACATCCCCTACCAAAATCAGACGGGTTCCCACCGTAACGGCTTTCAGCAGAGAGTGAATCAAACCAATGTCAACCATAGACATTTCATCAATAATAATCACATCTGCATCCAGGGGATTCTCTTCGTTCCTCTCAAAATGCATACCTGCAGTCTCTTTTTCCCCGGGAACCCCTGTAAGCTCAAGCATCCGGTGAATTGTTCTGGCCTCGTATCCCGTGGCTTCTGTCATACGCTTGGCAGCCCGGCCCGTTGGGGCCGCAAGGAGGATTTCCATTCCCTCAATCTCAAAATACCGGATAATGGTATTAATTGTAGTGGTTTTTCCAGTTCCCGGCCCTCCGGTAATGATCATCAGACCGCTGTTCACCGCCTCCACAACCGCTTGCCTCTGCATCTCATCCAGTTGAAGGGTTCCCTGCTTTTCAATCTCTTCCAGACGGCTCTCAATCTGGCTTTTCTGAACATCCCCACGGATGTTCAGATCATGAAGCATTTTGGCCGTATTCAGTTCCAGATAATAGTATTGAGCAGCATAAATAATTCGCTCCCCGCTTTCTTCCGTCTGACTCCGTACCATAATCTTTTTTTCCATCTGGAGATCCATCAAATGTTTATCCATATCTTCCGGATGAACCTGCAATAGCTCCGCCGCATTGGCTTTTAATTGAGATTCCGGAAGATAAGTATGGCCGTTTCCCACAGCCTGAAGCAATGTATAAAAAATACCGCTTTTAATCCGGTAATCCGAATCCGTAAACAGCCCTGCCCTCTGAGCTATTTCATCTGCCATTTTAAATCCTACCCCCGGAATATCATCTGCCAGGCGATAGGGATTTTCTTTTAAAATGCTGTACATTCCAGGGCCATATTCCTGATAAATCTTTCCTGCCAGATTCACGGAGATGCCGTATTCCTGGAGAAACATCATGGCCTGGCGCATTCCCTTTTTTTCTTCTATCTGTTGGCCGATTGCCATAGCCATTTTTTCGCTGATTCCTTTTACCTCGGAAAGCCGTTCCGGCTCTTCCTCCATTATACGGAAGGTATCTGCCTTAAACTTTCGGACAATTCTGGTTGCTAAAGCGGCCCCCACGCCTTTGATAGCGCCGGAGCCCAAATATCTTTCAATCGCTGTATTGTCCTGGGGAGCTTTGATCTCATAGCTTTCCACCTGAAGCTGCTCCCCATAAACAGGATGCTCTGTCATAAGGCCGGTAGCTTCTATCATCTCCCCCTCGCTGATATAAGGAAAGTTTCCCACTAAAACGGTTTCATCCTTTCCATCAGCAATGCTTAAAATCGTATATCCGTTTTCATCATTGCGGAACTTAATCCGCTCTACAAATCCTTTTACTGTTGCCATAAAAAAATCATGAGTAAATTAATAGTCATCCTTTCCCTCGCCATGAGCAAATTCAATAAATTTGCCGGTGCCGATTGCAACTGCAGTCAGGGGATCCTCTGCCACCATGGTGGTAATACCGGTTTTCTCCTCAATCAGGGCATCCAAGCCGCTGAGCAGAGAGCCGCCGCCGGTAAGCACAATGCCTCTCTCAAAAATATCGGCAGCCAGCTCCGGAGGAGTCCTTTCCAATACGCTGTGTACCGCATCTACAATCTGCATGGCAGGCTCCCGCAGGGCTTCCAGAGTTTCATCCGAAGTTACCACTATGGTCTTTGGCAGGCCGGTTACCAGGTTACGCCCCCGTACCTCCATGGTCAAAACCTCGGGCCTGCGGTATGCCGCGCCAATATTGATTTTAATTTCCTCTGCAGTTCTCTCGCCAATCAGAAGATTGTGCTTCTTTCTCATGTAGCGGACCAAAGCTTCATCAAAGTCATCGCCAGCTACCTTGATGGAAGCGCTGACTACCGTACCTCCCAGAGAAATAACCGCAATATCCGCAGTACCTCCTCCGATATCTACAATCATGTTTCCGCAGGCTTTGGAAATATCAATACCTGCCCCGATAGCGGCCGCTACCGGCTCTTCAATAATGGATACCTCCCTTGCTCCCGCCTGGTAGGTAGCATCTTCTACTGCCTTTTTCTCCACCTCTGTTGCTCCGCTGGGGATACATACGCTGATCCGGGGCTTACGCAGAGTTTTTTTGCCCACTGCCTTGTTGATAAAATATTTCAGCATTTTTTCCGTCACTGTATAATCGGAAATAACACCCTGGCGCAGGGGGCGCACCGCCACAATATTGCCTGGGGTTCGTCCGATCATAAGACGGGCTTCCTCCCCAATCGCCATAATTTTATTATTGTCCCGGTCAATGGCTACAACGGAAGGTTCCTTTAAAACCACGCCTTTTCCTTTAATATAGACCAGAATACTGGCTGTACCCAGGTCAATTCCAATGTCATTGGACATCATGGTAAACATATATTTATTTCCTCCAAAATTTATATAAATCTGTAATCAGGTTGTAAGATTCCTATCTTATTATATACAATCTCCAAGAGTTTTCAAAGGTTTTTTTTATTTTTAATAGAGTTTATTCTTTTTTTATGGTGCCGTCATACTTCGGACACAATTTAAGGATATACTCTAAGTAAGTTATCCGAAAGGATAACGGGCCTTTGTTTCAAGTGGTTACTTGAAATCACAAAGCTTTTTCATACTCATACCGGACGGTGCAAACCGTCCGGCCCCCCTAAACATTTTCTTATTTGTTATACCTACCATTCCCAAAACCCCGCAGGACAGCGCCTGCGGGGTTTTCGTTTCCAAGCTCTCTTCTCTTTCCTGCCGGAAGCAAAGCCCCGGCCAAAAGGCATTTTCCCCCTACACCCTCAGGGACCAATCGCTGCAGTCTAAAACTCTGGTGGCCATCCCTTCATAAAATTCCGGTTCATGGCAAATTAAGACAATACTTCCCCTATAAACCGTCAGCGCCCGGCGAAGCTCCTCCTTGGCATCTACATCCAGGTGATTGGTAGGCTCGTCTAAAAGAAGTACGTTAGTCTCCCGGTTGATCAGCTTACATAGTCTCACCTTAGCCTGCTCGCCGCCGGAAAGGACCCGGACCTGGCTCTCAATATTCTTGGTGGTCAATCCGCATTTCGCAAGGGCGGCGCGAACCTGATACTGGGTATAAGACGGGAATTCTTTCCAGATCTCTTCAATACAGGTGGTGGTATTGCCTGGCTCCATCTCCTGTTCAAAATAGCCCAGGTACAAATAGTCGCCTAATTCCACCTGTCCGGAAAGAGGGGGAATCTGCCCCAGGATGCTGCGTAAAAGGGTGGTTTTCCCGATTCCGTTTGCCCCTTTTAAAACAATTTTCTCTCCCCGCTCCATGGAAAGGTTAATGGGCCTGGACAGAGGTTCATCATATCCGATTACCAGATCACGGGTTTCAAAAATGTATTTCCCCGCTGCCCGGGCCTCCATAAAATGGAATTCCGGCTTGGGCTTTTCCTTTACCAGCTCAATAACCTCCATCTTGTCCAGCTTTTTCTGGCGGGACATGGCCATATTGCGGGTGGATACCCTTGCTTTATTCCGGGCCACAAAATCTTCAAGCTGGGCAATCTCCTGCTGCTGCCGTTTATAAGCTGCTTCCAGCTGAGCCTGTTTGGCAGCATGAACCTCCTGAAATTTATCATAGTCCCCTACGTAACGATCCAGACGCTGGTTTTCCATATGATAAATGATGTTGATTACACTGTTTAAAAACGGGATGTCATGGGAAATTAAAATAAAGGCGTTTTCATACTCCTGCAGATACCGTTTCAGCCACTCAATATGCTGGGCATCCAGGTAATTGGTAGGCTCGTCCAGAAGCAGGATATCCGGCTTTTCCAAAAGAAGCTTGGCCAGAAGCACTTTGGTTCTCTGGCCGCCGGAAAGCTCTGCTACATCTTTCTCCAATCCCAGCTCGTTAAGTTCAAATGCCCTGGCGATTTCCTCTACTTTTGCATCAATCACATAAAAATCGTGGGCCATAAGAAGATCCTGTATGGTTCCCAGCTCCTCCATCATAGCTGTCATTTCTTCCTCGGAAGCAGAACCCATTTTATCGCAGATCCCGTTCATCTGAGCTTCCATCTCAAACAGGAAGCCAAAAGCACTCTTTAACACATCCCGTATGGTCATGCCCGGCTCTAAAACCGTATGCTGATCCAGATATCCTACCCGTACATTTTTGGCCCACTCTACCTTACCTTCATCCGGCATAAGCTTGTCGGTAATAATACTCATAAAAGTGGATTTTCCTTCGCCGTTGGCTCCTACCAGGCCAATATGCTCTCCTTTTAAAAGACGGAAAGAAACATCCGTAAAAATTGCCCGGTCTCCGAACCCATGGCTCAAATGTTCTACATTTAAAATGCTCATACAGGTTACCCCTTTATATCTTGTCTATTATGGTTTATAATATCATGTAACAGTCCAAATTCCACATCAGATGGACATCTCCACTATTTTACATGAGAACAGAGATTCTGGCAAGCAGAAAGGATATTCATATGTACACATATTCCTGGTATCACTGGATTACATTTTTTTATTTATATTGCTTCTTTGGATGGATCTTTGAATCTGCCTATGTTTCTCTCCGGCAAAAGCGTTTTGTCAACCGGGGATTTCTTCGTCTGCCTTTGCTTCCCCTCTATGGAACAGGGGCAGTAATGATGCTGTGGGTTTCTCTCCCGGTAAAAAACAATCTGGTATTGGTTTACTTGTCCGGTTTTTTTGCCGCCACTGTGCTGGAATATGTGACGGGCTGGGCTATGGAGCAATTGTTTAAAATGCGGTATTGGGATTATAGCGACCAAAGATTTCAGATTAACGGATATGTATGTCTCAGCTCTTCTATTGCCTGGGGATTTCTGACTATCCTGATGACAGAGATCCTTCACAAGCCGGTAGAGCGGCTGGTTCTTGGTATGCGCCCGGCAGTGGAATTCAGTTTTTTAGCGGTGGTCAGCGTCCCCTTTGTCCTGGATGCCATTCAGTCTGTACGGGCCGCTCTGGATCTGGGCCGCGCTCTGGAGGCCATGACCAAGGCGAAAGCCGAGCTGGAGGATTTGCAGGTACAGATAGCGCTTTTGCGGGCGGAAGCATCTGATCGGGCCGCTAATTTCCGTGGGGATGTCCGGGATTGGGCCGGGGAGCTGCGTACAGATGCCAAAGTCTGGGCTTCGGATTTGAGGGAAACTGCATTGGAGCGTGCTTCTGCAATCCGGGAGGAGGCCGTTACTTTCCGGGAAGAAATCCGGGAGCAGATTGCCCCGGCAGACGGGCCGGAGCTTACCGCTTTGTTGAAACGGCTGGATGCTCTGAAGGAAAAACATCTGCATCTCTCCCGGCATATGGGCTTTTACCGGAAAGGGCTTTTACGGGGCAATCCAAGCGCAAATTCCCGGCGTTTTAGCGAGGCATTAAAGGAGCTGAAACATCGGTTGGAGAATGAGTAACCGGCAGGGCGGCCGTTATTTCCGTATTGATTCTGGGAATGTTGTATATGCCTCGAAACGTATCTTCTACTGTCAGGCCGGCCGGGGCACAGCCCGGAATAAAATGGATTCCAAGCTTATTTTTATGCTTTTCATAATAATCTCTGGTACAGGCCCCAATGCAGAAAAGATGACTGCTTTCCGTTAATTCTATAGGGCTTTCAGGGCTTTTGTTAATCAGTATCCCCATCCCTTCAAATTCCGGTAAATCCCCGGCGGCTTTCAGCCGGTTAAGGGCGATAGACATTACCGCCCGACAGCCAATACACCGGGTCGGGGACGGCTCGTCCCAAATCTTTACCCCGGGATAGCAGGTCGGCTCCGGCACTGCCGGAGCAAATTCCCTCCTTACCTCTTCTATTGCTGCTCCTGTTACCTCAATTTCCTCTTCTGAGACAGGCCCTATGCCTGCTTTTTTGGCGTATTGAAGATAGGGGATTTTTTCCGGGCAAAAGCCCATAACCCGGGCTGCCACAGCGTCTACTGCCGCCGGATTTTCCCCTGCCATTATCACTCCTAAAGGAACCGGCATCCCTTCTACAGGCCCCATGCCCTCCATCCCTGTAAGGCCGTCCACAATGGTCAGATAGGGCGGAAGAACGGTATGGTATTCTGCAATGGCTTTTCTTAAGTTTACCTCGTGAAACCGCCGTTTGTCGGCAGGTGACAAAAGCCCGTTCATATTTTTCATGGCTACCGTTACCTCTACCAGAGGATGAGTTTTCATCACCGGGATATTGATAATCAGACTGCCGTCAAAAACCGGTTCCGCGATTGCCAAACTCCCCATTTCACAGAGTTTTTCGTCTTTTACAATACGCATGGGCAAAAGGTTGGCATCTAAAAGCCGGACGCCGTATTTCGCTGCCAGATCAGTTACCCCCAGGTTTTCAAAGATCCTTTGGGTTCCCAAAGCTATTGTACCGCACCCCTCTAAAATAGTAACCTCTCCCGCTCCCCCTTCTTTTACCAGCCGGATCACGCTTTCCAATACCCGGCAGGAGGTAACGCCTCCGGTGTCTTCCGGCACATTCCCGGTATAATTGGGCTTTAAAATTACGGACTGCCCCCTTTTCAGGTAGTTCCCAATCCCGCCAATTCTGTCTACCGCTTCTTTTACTGCCTCAAATACCGTCTGTTCTCCCTGCCTTACCAGAGCAACTCTTGTTTTTTCCATGGCCTTACTCCTTTTGGACAATCCGCCTGATAAACGAAACGAATTGATCAATCTCTTCCTCTATTACAAACCAATTCAGGGATACGCGGATTCCCTCTTCTTTTGTATAAAGATTTACAGTCCGCCACTGGATGATTATCTTTTCTTCTTCCCAAGCCTGTTTTACAATCTCCCGGTGATCCATCCCCGGCAGCCGGAAAGAAAAAATCCCTGTTATCAGGCGCTGGTCCTCCGGGGACAGAATTACCGCTTCCGGTATCTTTTGTAAAAAGGCGTTCCTGCAATACTCATAAAGCTCTTTTTTCCGGGAAACAATACAGTCCAGGCCAATCTCCCGGGCCAGACGGATGGTTTGGGAAAAGGCAGTGTACATGGGCACATGCCGGCCTCCGTATTCAAACCTTCTTGCATCCGGCTGAGGGAGCCAGGTATTTTCCTGAAAGTCAAAGGAGGTTTGGATTCCTACTCCGCCAAAGGGGATTTTCAGTTGTTCCAGCAATTCCTTTCTGACATATACAGCCCCGATTCCTTCCGGGCCGCAGAGCCATTTATGACAGGAAAGGGCATAAAAATCGCAGTCCAGCTCTTTTACGTCAATCACAATATTCCCGGCAGCCTGAGCGCCGTCTAAAACCGTAATAATCCCTTTTTCCCTGCACATGGCGCACATTTCCCTGGCCGGGACAGCTGCTCCTGTGGTGTGGAAAACATGGCTGAACACTGCCATTTTTGTGTTATCCCAAAGCTTGTCTCTAAATTCTGCCAGGATCTCTTCCTGGTTTCCCAAACCGCAAAATTTATCTGTCTCTGTTTTATATTCCGGCTCCAAAACAAAGCAAGGCAGGATAGACGCCGGATTCTCCTGATCAGAGATCAGCACCCTGTCCCCCGGTTTCCATGTAAACATGCGGTTAATTGTGTTTAGTCCTTCTGCAATGCAGCGCACAAAGAAAATCTCTTCCGGCCGGGCATTAATAAATTTTGCCACATCTTTTCTGGCCTCTTCTAAAAGCTCCTTTCCCTCATCATGGACTTTCACATTAACCTGGCCTTCTTCTGCCATATAAGTAAAAATTTCTGTCATCCGGTTTAACACCGGAAGCGCCAGAGGGCCGCAGCCGGCGGAATTTAAATACGTATACTTGTTTGCTGCCGGAAGAAGCTTTCTGTATTCCCGGAAATATTCTTTTGGTTGTCCGTTTCTTTCCTTCATTATTCCACCTTTTTTCCACGTTTTATTACCATAACAACATCCTTAAGATTTAAAAAAGAGTCCAGAGGATTCTCTTTCACAATAAGAATGTCCGCCTGTTTCCCCGGCTGGATAGATCCCACTTTGTGGCCCACTCCCAGAATGTCTGCTGCAAGGCTTGTGGCAGACAGAAGTACGTCTTCTTTTGACAGATGAATCTTTTTCTCCATCATGTCCAGGGTAAGATATAGTTCGTCAAATTTTGTATTTTTACAGCCTGCGTCTGTCCCGGCAAAGATGGGAATCCCGGCCTGATACATCCGTTCTGTAGTGGAAAAACGGCTCTTCTGAAAACCAGCCCACATGGCTACCTTATCCGGCTGAGGCGCAGCTTCTTCTGCCGGAAGAATATAAGCTTTCCCCACTGCAGGATTTACCGCTATATTTTTCTTTTTCATTTCCTCAACCAGTTCTTCCCGGTAGTCCTCCCCGTCTCCGTCTTTAAAGCTGCAATGCTCCAGAATATCAAAGCCGGCCTGTATTGCCCGTCTGATCCCCGCTACACTGTGAACGTGCCCGGCTACTTTTTTTCCTCTCTCATGGGCTTCCTTTACAATGGCGGCCAAGGTCTCTTCTTCATACTGATCGATCATAGAATTGCTTCCCGGCGTCATATTTCCGCCGGAAACCATGACTTTAATATAGTCCACTCCGCTTTTTAAGAGAGAACGGACTGCCTTTACCACCTCTTCTTTGCTGTCTGCTTCCAACCCGCAGAAATTGCAGTGTCCGCCTGTTATGGTAACAGGCATTCCGCAGGCAATAATATCCGGCCCCTGGATCACCCCTTCCCGGATAAAATCCCGCAGCTCCAGAATAGACATCCCTCTGGCGCCGCAATCTCTTACCGTGGTAACCCCGCTCTTTAGTTCAGTCTGGGCCGCAGCCGCCTCCCTGAGAAGGATCCGGGACGGAGTGTCATTTACCAGCTCTGTCACAGGCTGACTGCTGGCGCTAAAGCTCAAATGAAGATGACCGTCAATAAGTCCCGGCAGAACATACCCTTCTCCTCCATCTATTTTCTCTATTCCGGAATCCTCTAATTCCTTCTGAAACTCCTTTTGCGGCGCCACCTTTTCAATATTCTCCCCACAAATCAAAATTCCTGTGGGGCATTGTTCCAATCTGACATGTCTCTGTGCACAGCTTATTAAATTCTTTGTAATGATCAGTTTCTTTTTCATTCTTCATCCCCTGCATCATAGCATAGGAGGCAACGAGGAATATTCCAATGCCTCGATTGCCTGATTAATATGGTTCTGTCCTCCGCTCATGGTAAACCGGTAATGGGAGGGAATCAGTGCATCAATATTCTGATCCGCCAGCTTATGGATATTTTTCCGGTATCCTTCCATGGTAGAACCATAGCAGTTAATTAAGCTCAGCCTTCCTTCCAGATAAATGCTGTCCCCGCTAAACAAGTATCTTTTGTTGTTCTTCTCCAGCAGATAGCATACAGACTCAATACTGTGGCCCGGAAGAAGAATTGCCGTTATCCGGGAATTTCCTATCTGATAGGTTTCCTCATCTTCTGTTACATGATCCACTTTTCCGTGGAAATAATGGTAGTCTTTTGGGTATGCGCCCTTTTTCTTAGCGGCAATAAGCCCCAGTTCTTCTTCTGTCCCTTCTTCTAATAATCTCTTTTCTCCTTCTGATGCAACGACCGTAAGAGCTTGTATCTTGTCCTGGAAATCGTGAACCCCGCCGCCGTGATCCCCATGGGCATGGGTGAGAAATAAGGTGCGGATTGCCATAAGGCCGACTCCGGTTTCCCCAATATTTTCTATAATCTGATCCGTGTCCATCCCGCTTCCGCCATCAATTAAAGCCGCTTCCCCGCTGTCCTCAATCAGGTATACATTTCCATCCTTGGAATGGGAAATCCCCGGCCCGCCTTTTCCGCCTGCTACTATATAGATCCCTGTGTCTAAACGAATATACATGTCGCTCCTCCTGGTATCATATGAATCGGCACGCGGCGCCTGGCGTCACCTGCCATATCGTCGGAAGGCATCCTGAAAATGCTCCGCATTTGCCTTACTCCTACATTAATCTGAAAAACCTGGGCAGGAAGGTAACTACCGGCTCTATATAAGTGGTAAGAAGGAGTACCGCTATCTCTGCCAGGCAGAAGGGAAGAACCGCTTTTATAGTTCGTTCCATGGATATTTTCCCTATACCCGAGGCCACAAAAAGGCAGACCCCAAAAGGCGGGGTTGCCAGGCCAATAATAACATTCAAAACAAATATTACGCCGAAATGAACCGGATCTATGCCAAAAGAGGCCGCAATCGGAGCTAAAATCGGCGCAAAAATCAGTAAGTTTGCATTGGCATCCATAATGCATCCTAAAAAAAGCAGAAATACATTAATCATCAAAAGAACCACAAACTTATTGGAAGTGACACTGATAATAAAGCTGCTCATAATTGCAGGAATCTGTCCCATGGCCACCAGCCACCCCAGAGGATAGGAAACCGCCACAATTACCAGGACGGATCCGGCCAGAGCCATAGAGTCGCAAAGGCTTTTTAAGATAATCTTTCCGTTAAGGCAGCGGTAATAAAAAATGCCGATAATAAGGGCATAGACTACCGCAATGCTGGATGCTTCTGTGGGGGTAAAAATTCCTCCTAAAATGCCGCCCAAAATAATCAGCATCATAATGATCGCCGGAAGAGATTTTATGATAGATCCTGCAATTTCCTTTGCCGTGTATTTCTGAGTATTTTTCGGATAATTCCGTTTATGGCTGTAAAAGGCGGCTACAATCATCAAGCCAACGCCTAAAAGGATTCCCGGCACTATGCCGCCGATAAACAGGGCGGAAACCGATACGGATGCCACTGATCCGTAAAGCACCATGCCGATACTGGGCGGGATAATAGGGCCGATTACCGAAGAGGAGGCGGTTACCGCCACGGAAAAGTCCGGATCATAGCCGTCTTCCACCATGGCCGGAATTAAAGCGCCTCCTATGGCTGCCGTATCGGAAACTGCAGATCCGGAAATACCGGCAAAAAACATGGATCCTACAATATTGGCATGGGCTAAGTTTCCTCTTATTCTGCCGCACAGAACCCGGCACAAAAGCAGCAAATCGTTGATAATGCCGCCTTTTCCCATTAAATCCCCTGCCCATATAAACATGGGAAGAGCAATCAGGGTAAAGCTGTCAATACCATTGTACATCTGCTGGAAATTCATAATCAAAGGAGCTTCCCCCCATGCGATAATTGCAAAAGCTACTGCCAGCCCAACTGCAAAGGCAATCGGCATGCCGGTGAGAAGAAATACTGCCAAAGAGCCGAATAAATATACTCCTACGTTCATAGTTTTCCTCCTAGTATAATATGAAGCGGCACGCGACGCCCGGCGTCCCCTGCCATATCGTCGGAAGGTATCCTAAAAATGCTTTGCATTTACCTTCCTCCTTCCTTTTCCCAAAAGAAAAATTCTTTTATTTGAATCATCAATTGAGGAAGGGCATGGACAATCATGACGCATGCGCCGATATACAGCCCCATAGCCGGATAGACAAGGGGAATTTTCGTTACAGATGCCTTCTGCCTTCGGAATATCCCCATGGCGTCATTCCCCGACTTAATGAAAATCACCAGATAAATAAGCAGTAAAATGGTTCCTATGATTTCCATAAATTTTTGCTGGCGTTTGGAAAGCCTGTCCACTACGATTCCCAGAGAAGTCAGTTCCTTTCTTTTCATAGCAATACTACTTCCGATAAATGCCAGCCATATGAGGCAGAACCGGGCAATTTCTTCTGAAAAAATAGCCGGTGATTTCAGGATAAACCTGGTAAAAACTCCCCATACAAGACTTGCAGTCATGCCAATCCCCACTATCACCACAATTACGCAGCAAATTTTGTTTAACATATCGCTTATGGCATTTAGCACATCTATAATTCTGTCATACCATCCTTTATTGTTCATAGCCCAGCCCTCATTAGTTCTATTCCATAGCCGCTACTCTGTCAAACAGCCCTTGATCTACCATTTTGCCTTCTCCGATAAATTTAGGCCAGATTGCCTGAGCCGCCTCATTCCAAAGCTTTTGCTCCTCCGGTGTTACGCGGATGATGGTCACGCCTTCCTCTGCCATCATTTCATCGATTTTTTCGTTGTTGGCAGCAATCAGCTCATCTTTATGAACCTCCGCTTCTCTTCCTGCTTCAACCACAATGTTGTAAAGCTCAGAGCCTTCTCCCCCCAGCTTTTCAACTGCCTTTTCAGAAAGCAGCTTGAAGGTAGTGATATAAGACAAATTGATAATGGTACAGTAATCGGTTACTTCACATAGTTTATTTCCGTAAGTGCCTGCCGGATGGGTATAAATGCCGTCAATGGTTCCCTGCTGCAGGCCGGTATAAAGCTCGGTAAATGCCATGGGAGTGGGCGCGATACCTACCTGCTGGAATAATGCCATCTCAATGTCTGAACCTGTGGTTCTGAATTTCAGCCCCTTGCAGTCATCCGGCACATGAATCTCTTTATTCCCGTTATAAAAAAGCGCTCTCGCGGCGCCGCCATCGCAGTCAAACATAACCGGAGTAAGTCCCATGTCCTCTTTAATCAGCCGGGTTACTTCTTCTCTTAAATCCGACTGCCATACAGAACGCATCTGGCCCGCATTTTTATACACTCCCGGGATGTCGGTAAAAGCAGCCGCGTCTGTCCAATCTGCCAGGTTTCCGGCCGCACACTTGCCAATATCAACGGTTCCGGCCATCAGCGCTCCGGCGATTTCTTTATCTCCTCCCAGCTGGTTGTTTGGATAATACTCTATTTTAATCCTGCCGTTTGAATTCTTTTCTACCAGCTCAATAAAATACAGATTGCCGTCATACTCCGGCATTCCGGGAACCTCTGTGTCCGCAAATTTCAGCACAATAACATCCTCTGACACCGGTTCCTTTGCCGCAGTGCCTTCTGCAGCTTTGCTTTCCTTCTCTGCCTGAGCTGCTGTAGTTACCGGTGCAGTCGTAGCCACCTCTGCCGGCTCTGCTTTTCCTCCGCATCCTGTCAGGCTTACCATAAACGATGCTGCCAGTAACATACTCCATACCTTCTTCATGAACTTCTCCTCCTTTTTGTTTGCTTGATTTATAGTTCTTTTTTCAGCTCCACAATCATTTCGATTTCCACCGGGGTTCCAAATGGAAGCTCATTGGTTCCCAGCGCCGCTCTGGCGTGTTTCCCATTTTCCCCAAATACCTGAATCAATAGTTCGGAAGCTCCATTAATTACATAAGGCTGTTCCCCAAATCCCGGCGCGCTTGCCACAAAACCCAGCACCTTGACGATCCGCTTAACCCTGTCCAAATCGTGTATGCTGTATTTCAAAGCAGCCAGACAGTTGATTATAGATTGTCTGGCGCAAGCCTTGCCTTCTTCCAGGCTTACGGATTCCCCAAGCTTTCCCTGATGGAGAAGTTCCCCATCCTTTCTGCAATCCTGCCCGGATACATATACCAATCTGTCGCAGAATACCACAGACGGCACATAAGCAGCTACCGGCTTGGCAGCTTTCGGAAGCACAACCCCCGCTTCCATTAGTCTTTGCTCAATTACAGACATAATTCCCTTCCTTTCTAAAATTTATAATAGCTAAACAATCAGCCCATTAAAGGTACTTTAAGGTACAAAAAAGAGAGTACCCTAACAAAAGGCACTCTCCTCGGCTTCTTCTCAGACTTTATCCGGCTTTTTTTCTTCTTCGGGTTTTTTGTCTCCCCGTATAATATCCAGATAATTGTACAATGTAAATTTGGAAATTTGTAGTAATCCGCAGATTTTCTGGCCGCTTTTTGATATCAGAAACGCCCCCTTCTGATCCAGGAAATTAATAAATTTTAATTTTTCTTCCCGGTTCATACTGGCAGCGGCTTTTCCCGCCATCTTTTCCCCTTCGGCAATCAAATATTCCAGTAACTGTTCTACATTGTCTGCAAAGATTTCTTCCTGCTGCCCCTGATTGGCTATTTCGTATTGATTATAATCTTTCAAAAATTCTTCAAATTTCACACTTTTTGTTATATCCAGGTTGATGCAAAGGGAACCGATTGTCTGGCCCTCATCATCTTTTATGTACATGCTGGAGGAACGAAGGATCTTTCCGTCTCTGGTGTGGATAATATAGTTAAAACGGTTGCCGTTTTTTACATTTCCACTTAATACCTCTAACCCAAGATTGCTGCCGCACCCACCGATTTTCCGTCCTGTAATATGGCCATTACGGATATCCACAATCGTATGGTTGTAATCCTTTGTCAAATCATGGAGAACAATCTCGCAAGAATTGCCAAACTGCTTTTCCAGCATATCCATAAACTCCTGCCACAAATCCCACTGTTCATAAATACTCTTCATTACTGTTACCACCTTTTTTATAATATCAACATGATAACACTATTTATTAATTTTCGCAAATAATGGTTCTATTGTAATATATTTTATTTTCCTCCTGATTTTTTGTTTTCTATATATCTTTTATATCATACTTTTTGTTTTAAGTCAATCATTAATTCTAACTTTTAGTATTGTTTATTACTTTTTTTCAGGTCATAGTCGGATTCCTTCCATATTTCTCTCGAATAAAATCTTGATGCCTCTTTCCCTTGAAAATTCATGTGGAGTAGGTTGTTTAAATGTTCTAACTGTTCCTGGCCAGGGTGCGGTGACATCTGATTGATCACATTTTCGAGTATTTTTCCATACATAAAAATAAGCCTTCCTTCTACAATTATTGTAGAACCAGAAGGCCTGCTTCGCATCCAGAAAAAACTTGAAAGTCAATATCAAATATGGTATATTAAATACAAAGGGAAAGCCAGAGAAGCGGCCTACCCTCAAATGTTAAGTCAAACTTTTTACAGTCTGGCCGTCACTATTGCAGTAGTGGCGGCTATTTTCTGCCCTTGAAGACCGTGTAACACAGGCCCACAAGAGCGACGATAAAGATACAAAACTGAAATAAATCAGCATATGTAACCATCAGCATCGCCCTCCTTTCTTTCGTCTGGAGGGTTAGCCCCCTCCGAAGATGGAGGGTAAGCCGCCTTTGCTCTCTGACTTTCCGTACCTGGATTGTATCATATCTTCTATTACTCGACAACAACTATCTTTTCTCTCCCCGATTCACTCAATTAAATATGGATTTAATTGAGTGGGAGAGATGCAGAAAGATATATGTTAAACCTTGTTTAGGAACAATCGTGTTACAGGGTGGCTGGCCTCTATTCTTACATAGAATGGGGGTGATGCTGATGAAACATTTTGATTTTAAAGACCTGATGGCCTTTGGAATATTCATTTTGGCATTGCTGACATTCGTATTTACGTTTATCAGATAATGTTTTAAGCATAGAAAAACCACCCTTGTATACTTGGCAGTTGATAGGGTGGCTTTTCTACTCATCTATTGGCAATGGCTCCTTACTTACAAAACTTCTCAAATTATTTTAACATCTCATCTACCATAGCCTGAACAGCGGCTCCCATATCGGCCGCCTTTTTATCTGCGTCCTCTAAGGAATCACCCTTTACTCCATAGTAGAACTTAATCTTCGGCTCGGTTCCAGAAGGTCTTACGCACATCCATACGCCGTCTTCCATGTCGTAGTAAAGAACATTGGAGGAAGGAAGGCCTGTAGGCTTCACCTGACCGGTAGCCATATCCTTAATAGTATCCTGCTTGTAGTCTCTTGCGGAAAGCACCTTATAGCCGCCAACTTCTCCAGGAGTGTTGGTTCGCAGGTTTTCCATAATGGACTGAATCTTTGCAAGGCCTTCAATACCGGACAGGCCGATAGACTTAACCGCATCCTTGTAGTAGCCGTACTTCTCATACATTGCAATCATGGCATCCCACAGTGTCATGTTCTGTGTCTTGTAGTATGCTGCAGCCTCGCATAACGCGGCGGTTGCGGAAATAGCATCCTTGTCCCGGGCATAACTGCCAATCAGACAGCCATAGCTCTCTTCCATACCAAACAGATACGTACCCTTTCCTGTATGCTCATTCTTTAAAATCTGCTGGCCGATCCATTTAAATCCGGTGAGAACCTCAATAAGCTCAGTATTATAAGCTTTGGCAACTGCATCGATTAAATTGGTGGAAACGATAGATTTTACAACCTGTCCGTCTTCCGGAATCTTTCCTGCCGCCTGCTTTTGGCTCAATACATACTCGCACAGAAGGGAGCCGGACATATTGCCGGTTAAAGGAATATATTCGCCAGACTTATCATCCTTTACATAAACGCCCAGGCGGTCTGCATCCGGGTCAGTTGCCAGAACCAGATCTGCGTTCTTTTCTTTTGCCATTTTTAAGCCCAGCTCAAAAGCTTCCTTGGCTTCCGGGTTCGGATAGCTTACAGTGGGGAAGTTGCCGTCCGGCAATTCCTGCTCCGGTACTACATATACATGCTCAAAGCCCAGCTCTTTCATAACCCTTCTTGCCGGGATATTGCCAGTGCCGTGAAGAGGAGAATAGATAATGGTAATCTGGTCCTGCATATCGTCAATGGCTTTCTGGTTTACCACCTGAGCCTTTACCTGAGCAATATATTTGTCATCAATCTCTTTGCCGATTACTTCATACTTTCCTGCTGCAACGGCGGAAGCCTCATCCGTAGTCTTAACGGTGGAAAGGTCCTCAATTGCCAGAACTTCCTCGGTAACGCCTTTGTCGTGGGGCGGTGTAAACTGTGCGCCGTCCTCCCAATATACTTTGTAACCATTATATTCCGGCGGATTATGGCTGGCAGTAATGTTAATGCCGGCAATACAGCCCAGCTCGCGTACTGCAAAGGACAGCTCCGGGGTGGGGCGTAAGGACTCAAACTTATATGCCTTAATGCCGTTGGCGGCCAAAGTCATAGCCGCCTCCATGGCAAACTCAGGGGACATACGGCGGGAATCATAGGCAATTGCAACACCTTTATCGGCCCCTCCCTGCTTGATAATATAGTTTGCCAGTCCCTGGGTCGCGCGGCGAACCACATAGATATTCATTCGGTTAATACCAGCGCCAATAATGCCCCGCAGGCCGGCAGTGCCGAACTCTAAATCCATATAAAATCTCTCTTTAATCTCGTTTTCGTCGCCCTGAATAGCCTTTAGTTCTTCCTTAGTAGCCTGGTCAAAATAAGGGTTTGACAGCCATTCGTTGTAAATCTTCATGTAATCTTTCATAAAAACCTTTTGCTCCCTTCCAGCCTTCTTTTTATCTATGAAAATTATACTATATCGCCAAATAAAAGGAAAGTATTTTTTCACTATTTTATTTCTTTTAGAAAGGCCTGCCGGGCTTCCTCCTGCTCCTCCAAAACCCTTAATTTATCAGTATTCCGGGCAGGAATCCAGGCTTTATTGGCATTATAGTAATAGTTTAGCTGCTTCCAGTATTTTTCCGGATATAAAAACAAATAATATAAGCATTGGCGCTCCTGGGCCGTCATGGGGAGAATCCTCTCATACGCCTCCAGCATCATAGTTCCAAGGCGCAGGTTCCAGCCATGCTTTTCCATCACCTTACGCATAAACCGATACAGATCTGCTGTCTGAAATCCCAGATGCATCCGATTGTATTCTACAATGGCCACATAGTGGTTTCCCATAAGGACATGGTGATGATCCAGATCTCCGTGGCACAAAAACAGGGAGCTTTTTCCTTCTTCCTCCATGGCTTCCAGCCCTCTGGCCGCCTCCTGGGCCTGTTCAAAAAATTGAGAATAGCTGTCAATCACACATAGCTCAAATTCACTTTTTCCCCGTTTTCCCCGAATAAAGTTTCTGGCCCTTTTCAACTCCCGGTTATGGCGGCTCATTTCCTCATAGAGAGGCTTTGCCAAAATAGAGCCCATATTCCATTCTTCCTGAAATTCCACCCGGCGCAGCAGCTGGTGGAGCATCCCGATTCTGGTAACCGCGCTGCGGATTTCCGAAAATTCTTTCAAATTACATTCTCTGTCTAAAAACCATTCCTTTAGTATAAAGCGTGTACCATCACCGGCGTTGGTAAACAAACCATCTTCCCTGCTCTTTACATACTGATCTGCTTTTAACCCGCTGCTTTCCTTTAACCGCTCCAATACTGCCGCCTCAAACTCCAGGCGCCGGGCGGTTCCGCGGTATTCCTTCAGCAGACGGCACCCCCGATCTGTATCTAAAACCCATGCCCCGCGGCCCTTCCGAACCCCGTAGACTTCCATATCATACATCTCCAGTACTTCCGTATACCGTTCTATCATTGCCTACCCCTCCAAACTCCTGCTTTCTGTATGTTCTCATAAGCTATTTCTAGGGTATGAAAGCTGTACCTGGATTATGACAGAAAGAAAGCCCGGGACACAAGCAATTTTCAGAATCACTACTGCAGTGCCTCAGGCTTTTAATGCATATCGGATCAAGATTTCTTTCTGGTTGTATTCCGGATGGTCTAAAACCAACTCTAAAAGACGGTTTAACGTCTCTCCCACCGCCTTTCCCGGCCGGATTCCGGCATCCATTAAGTCCTGACCGCCTACGGCCAGGCTTTTTAGGGAAAGGCAGTCTCCTGCCCTGCGAATCTCCTCTGTCAGCCGCCGGATCTGGGAAATATCCTCCTGCCTGGTTTCCTTTAAAACCAGCAGATCATCATACAGCTCTGGCTCCATCTGGCTCATGACACGGCGGACGGCTGCTTTCTCCGGCAAAAGCGGAAGCTTTACAAACCGTACCAAAGCCCTTGTCCGGTTAATGGTATCGTTATCTGATTTTAGCTGTTTTAAAATGGATGCCGCATCCGCTTCCTCCTCGTTTTGCAAAAACGCCGCCCAGCGCAGGTGCTTTTTTGCCGGAAGCTTTGGGCTGACAGCAGGCAAAGGCAGAGAAACCCGGCCAAATTCATCTGAAATATAAGGGGCCATGCCGGTATGGTAAACCATCCGGATCCGCTCCGGATGGGAGGACAGCAACAGCTTAGTTAATTCCATCTGGATCCGCTCTCTGCTAATATGCCTTAAATTGGGAACCATGGTCTTAATTGCCTCATAAGTTTCCGCCTCAATCTCAAACCCCAACTGTGCGGAAAAGCGGACAGCCCGCAAAATCCTGAGGGCATCCTCTGTAAAACGGTCTATGGGATTGCCTACGCAGCGGATAATACCGGCCTTTAAGTCTTCCATGCCTCCAAAAGCATCTACAATCCCTGTCTCCGGGCTGTAAGCCATGGCATTAATGGTAAAATCCCGGCGCTTTAAATCCTGGATCAAATCCGGGGTAAATTCCACTTCTTTTGGATGGCGGCCATCTTCATACTCTCCGTCGATCCGGTAAGTAGTCACCTCATAACCGGTCTTATCAATCATAACCGTTACGGTGCCATGGGCAATGCCGGTATCTATGGTACGGCGAAATACAGCCTTTACCTGTTCCGGGTGGGCCGAGGTGGTAATATCCCAATCCCCGGGCTCCCGGCCAAGAAGGCTGTCCCGGACGCAGCCGCCTACGGCGCAGGCCTCATATCCGCAGTGATTTAACTGTTTTATAATCTGCTCCACCGGAGCCGGAACCTGAATCTCCACAGGCGGCTGCCTCCTTTCTCAAATTCTAACTTCTAATATGCCTTGCCCCAGTAAACCATCTTTGTGGCAGGCTTACCGCAGTATACGCAAGTGTCAGACAGCGTTTCCTGGACAAAGGGCATACACCGGGAGGTAACGCCAGACTCTTCTTTTAACTTATCCTCGCACTCCTGGCAGCCGCACCACATTGCCTTTATAAAGCCGGGCTTGTTGTCTGCAATATCCTTTAATTCTTCTAAACTAAGAGCGGTATAGGTGTGGGCGTCTCTGTGTTCCCTTGCCCGCTCCAGCATCTGGGTCTGCATCTGCTCCAGCAGCTCTGCCACCCTGGTTTCCAGCTCTTCCAAAGCAATCTCCAGCTTCTCATGGGTGTCACGGCGCACCAGAACCGCTTTATTGGCCTCAATATCCTTAGGACCAATCTCCACACGTACCGGGATCCCCCGCATCTCACATTCATTAAACTTCCAGCCCGGGCTCTTGTCGCTGTCATCCACTTTTACCCGGAAGCCGGACAAACGGTCTTTTAATTCAAATGCTTTATCCAATACCCCTTCTTTTCTCTGCTGAATGGGAACAATTACCACCTGGACAGGTGCGATTTTAGGCGGCAGCACCAGGCCCTGGTTATCACCGTGAACCATAATGATAGCGCCGATCAGGCGGGTTGTCATCCCCCAGGAAGTCTGATGTACATACTTTAACTGGTTGTCTTTATCGCTGAACTGGATGTTAAAGGCTTTTGCAAAACCGTCTCCAAAATTATGGCTGGTGCCGGACTGAAGGGCTTTCCCGTCATGCATCAAGGCCTCAATGGTATAGGTGGCCTCTGCTCCGGCAAATTTCTCCTTGTCTGTCTTGCGGCCCCGAACTACCGGCATTGCCAGAACCTCCTCGCAGAAGTCTGCGTAAACATTCAGCATCAGCTCAGTCCGTTCCTGCGCCTCCTCTGCGGTAGCGTGGGCGGTATGGCCTTCCTGCCACAAAAACTCTCTGGAGCGGAGGAAGGGGCGGGTGGTCTTTTCCCAGCGCACCACGGAGCACCACTGATTGTAAAGCTTGGGCAAATCCCGATAGGAATGAATATCCCTTGCATAAAAATCACAAAACAGAGTCTCAGAGGTAGGTCTTACACACATTCTCTCCTGAAGGGGTTCCAGGCCTCCATGAGTTACCCAGGCAACCTCAGGAGCAAACCCTTCTACATGATCCTTCTCCTTCTGTAAAAGGCTCTCAGGAATAAACATGGGCATGTAAACATTGCGGACTCCCACTTCCTTAAATCTTCTGTCCAGCTCATTCTGAATGTTCTCCCAAATAGCATAACCGTCAGGCTTAATCACCATGCAGCCCTTTACGCTGGAATAATCAATTAGCTCTGCTTTTTTTACTACGTCCGTATACCACTGGGCAAAATCCTCTTCCATGGACGTAATGGCTTCTACCATTTTCTTGTCGTTTGCCATTTTTTCTCTCTCCTTTTATTGTGGTTTATAAACGGAAACGGAATCTGACGGGACAAGGTTTCCTATGAAACGCAAAAAGTCATCCGTTCCCTTGCATAAGGGACCGAATGACTCGGCGGTACCACCCAAATTAGCGCCTGCAAACCTCAGGACACTCACTCTTTCCCGTTAACGCCGGATATTACGCTCTGTTTTCACAGAGATGCTCCAAGGCGGGTTGGGCAGCCAGGGACCCGGAAACCTCTCACCACCGGCTTCCTCTCTGGGGAGTTTGGATGCTTACTAATCCTCTTCATCGCTGCGGCCCACTTATGACAACGCTTCAGTTGAGCCGTGTGTAGTAAGATTTTACGCCAACTGCCCAGGTTTGTCAATGGTTTTTACTCCAGTTCTTCATACCCTTGCCCCAGCCTCTGGTGGAACTGCTGATAAAAATCTCGATTTGTATCATACGGTGTCAAATAAAAGCGTTTTAACAGCTTCATGCTTACGGTTTTTGCCTGCTCTACAGGTTTATTGCAGCCGGTATTTTTCTGGGCAGCAGCTCTGGCCTCCTTCTGGAAGCGGTGCCATTTGATTAAAAACTCTTCGTCCTTTTGCACATCCGGAGTATCGATCCATTTCCTGACCTTTACCTTGGTACGGCCCGGTTTCTTACATCCGTTTACCAGATAAATATAATGGATCCGATCTTCTTCATAGCAGCGCCCCAGAGGAAAAATGCGGCAAATATCCGGCCGGAAAGCGTGGATACTGCAACGGCCCTGAGCATTTAAAAATACACATTGTTCATTCTCCCCATCCATTCGGAGATTAGGAAGAATAATGCCATCTGCCACCTGAAGTTCAATCTTGTCCGCCATTAATTCCTGAAAAGACGATCCCAGACCGGCAGTGAGATGATAAATATCTTTTGGGCTTAACACAACAGAACTGCCCATACCCTGACAGCAGGCAGAACAGCCCCGGCAATCGTTGCAGCCTGTCCGCACCATATCATTTAAGGAATATTTTTTTCCGTCTGTAGCTCCCGGATTCTCTCCCATTCCCATCATCCATTCTCCTGTCTGCTAAAAACCAGCCAAAAGGAATGGGGCTGATTAGTAGTTTTCAGCCTTTCTCTCAAAATATGCTCTGGGATGTGCACAGCAAGGACAGATCTCCGGAGCCTCCTCCCCTTCGTGGATGTAACCGCAGTTGCGGCACTTCCATCCAAGAGGAGCATCGCCCTTGAAGGTGCCGTCATTCTTCAGATTCTCTAACAGCTTCAGGTAACGCTTCTCATGGGCCGCCTCTACTTTGGCAACCATCTCAAACTTTTCAGCCAGCTCTTCAAACCCCTCTTCTCTTGCCTCTCTGGCCATACGGGCATACATATCGGTCCACTCAAAATTCTCGCCCCCTGCAGCGTCAGCCAGATTCTCCTGAGGGGTACCGATGCCGTGGAATTCCTTAAACCACATCTTGGCATGCTCTTTTTCCTGATCAGCGGTCTCTAAATACAAAGATGCCAGCTGCTCATAACCTGCCTTTTTTGCTGCGGATGCATAGTAAGTATACTTGTTGCGCGCCTGGGACTCCCCTGCAAATGCGTCTTTTAAGTTCTGCTCTGTTTTCGTTCCTGCATATTTAGACATATAATTTCCTCCTGGTATAATAATGAATCCAGATAATTTTTAGGGAACGAACCGTTTCTGATTCGTTCCCTTACATTTCAAAATGCGGTGTTCTTTAGCCGAAGTATCTCTTAAGAAGTCCGGCAAATGCCTTGCCATGTCTTGCTTCATCTCTGGCCATTTCATGGACAGTGTCATGGATTGCATCCAGATTTTCTTCTTTTGCTCTCTTAGCCAGAGCAACCTTGCCGGCAGTAGCGCCGTTCTCAGCTGCTACTCTTAACTCCAGATTCTTTTTGGTGCTGTCGGTAACTACCTCGCCTAACAATTCTGCAAACTTAGCAGCATGCTCTGCCTCTTCCCAAGCTGCCTTCTCGTAATATAAACCAACCTCGGGATAGCCCTCTCTGTGAGCTACTCTGGCCATAGCCAGGTACATACCAACCTCGCTGCACTCGCCCTCGAAGTTTGCTTTTAAGCCTTCAATAATATCTTCGCTAACGCCCTTAGCTACGCCAATGCCGTGCTCTGCTGCCCAAACCATCTCCTCCTCCTGCAGTTTAAACTTATCTGCAGAAACCTTACATACCGGACAAGACTCCGGAGCAGTCTCTCCCTCATGAACATATCCACATACTGTACAAACCCATTTCTTCATAGTTGATTTTCTCCTTTTCTTATATGCATTTTAATTAGTTCCATGTGCTCTTCATTTCTAAAATAGTAATTATTACTGTTTTAGACTATCATATCTGACCAATTTTGTCAACCTGTTTTCCAGAAATATTTTCCATATTTTCCAATTTCAGACATTGTGGGCAGACTCCGTAAAACACCGTCTCATGGTTCTCTATCCGTCCGGGATAATAACGTCCGGCCAACGTGTTAATTTCCTCCATATGGCTCATAGGCATATCCGCTACTTGTCCACATTCTTTACAAAGAAAGTGGTAATGGGGGGCCATGTCTCCGTCAAAATGATCCGGCCCATTTCCACACCTGAGCTTTCTTACCTCTCCCAGTTCTTCCAGAAGATTCAGGTTGCGGTACACAGTTCCCAGACTAATATTGGGGTATTGTTCCCGGATTGACGCGTAGATGACCTCTGCCGTAGGGTGATCCTTACGGGCCATAAGACAGGCCTTAACAGATTCTCTCTGCCGGCTGTATTTTATTGCCTTCATAGCGTCACCTCCTCTAATATTAGTAATTATTACTGTTTTAGTATAAAGAGTTTTTTCACCGATGTCAATCCCCAATTATATCCTTTTACTCGACCCGGTTCTTAATGGAACCGATTCCCTCTACAGTGCACTCTACCACATCTCCGGCCTTTAAAAACCTGGGCGGAGCGAAGCCCATCCCCACCCCCGCAGGCGTTCCTGTGGAAATAATCGTTCCCGCCTGAAGAGTCATTCCCCGGGAAAGCTCACTGACAATATGATCTATAGTAAAAATCATCAATCCGGTATTGCTGTCCTGCCGCAATTCCCCGTTAACCCTGGACTGAATGGAGAGCTTTGGCGGATAGGGAATGGTATCTATAGTAGTAATGCACGGCCCCATGGGCAGGAATCCATCCAGACTCTTTCCAAAATAGTACTGTTTGTGTGTTCTCTGGACATTGCGGGCGCTGACATCATTAATAATGGTATAGCCAAACAAATACTCCTTTACCTTTTCCGGAGGAACGTTTTTGGCTTCTTTGCGGATAATGATGGCCAGCTCCGCCTCGTAATCCAGACTTTCTACAATATCAAAATGGCCGGGGATCGGATCTCCGTCTGCGCTGGCTTTATTCACACGCTTGGAAAAATATACCGCATGTTCCCTCTTTCCGTCAAACTGCTCCTGTTTAAAACGGGCAGATTCTTCAGCATGAGCCATATAGTTGGAACCCAGGCAGATAACGTCCTGTTTAGGATATTGAATCGGGGCCAGCAGACGCACCTCACCCACAGGCGCCGCCCCATGGATTCCATAAGGCTCTTTTTTACTGGTATACTCTAAAAGCTGCAGCTCAGATTCGCCGATTTCCTCTATCAATGTCTCCATCTTGCTGTAGTCTACGCCAATGCTTTTAATCGGGTACACCCACGTCTCATCCTGATTTAAAACTCCGATCCTGGTTTTCTGTTCCCTCTCTAATTGATAGGTTACTAGCTTCATAATTTCCTCCTCCTGACGCAGGGTCTGCCCCATTAAGCAAGTTCTGTCCTGTTAGGTATTTACTGCGTCATCCAGGTAGATTTGGAAGTTTACTTCCAAACTTTCCTTTCTCTTGATGTACTTGCCCCGCCATCCAGGCAGATTTGGCCATATTTTCAATATAGCACTTCCCTGTTGATAATACAAGTATTTCCCCTGTTAAAAATCCCTATCTGTGCAGCCATTCTCTGGCAAGCTTCCATGCCTGGATAAAAATAGTAGGAATCAGGGCAAATATGACCACTGCCTCTAACTGTCCCAAGCTTAAATCTGATGCTGCAAATAAGTGCTGCAGCATCGGTACAAACAAAACGGCAGCCAGCAAAACCGCTCCGGCTTCAAAGGCCATGATGCTGTACAGGTTGCTGAACAATCCCAAATGAAAAATCGAATGGTGGCTCCGGCAATTAAAACCATGGAACAGCCGGGCCAGGGTAAGAGTAGTAAAGGCCATTGTGGCGGCTGTAGCAGAATTGCCTGACGGAGGAGCTGCTACAGCCGATGCCGGCATATGAGCCGCTGAAAATTCTCCCAGGGAAATTCCTGCTGTCATCCCTCTCTGCCCCCCATAGGCCAGCACGTTTACTGCTCTCCCTATATTTCCGTCTGCCAGGGCAGAAATAGCCTCCGCTCCATCCCTTCCCAGGATTCTCAGCCCACCGGTCAATGCATCCGGTATCTGGCTGAGAGTACGAAGCCCATACCCTGCCGCATCCCCAAATTCTGCCAAACTGTCTGCCAGGCTTCCTGTCAACCCCACATAATATGCAGCCATAGTGGCCAGGGCAATTAATCCTCCCTGCACAAAAATATCTTTTAAAAAGGATTTCGTTAAAATCCCTTTCGACGGATCTCTGGGTTTTTGTTTTAAAAGCCCTTTTTCTGCCGGTTCCATACCGATAGCCAGGGCAGGCAGAGAATCGGTAACCAGATTAATAAAAAGCAGGTGTACCGGGGCAAACGGCAAAGGCAGGGCTAACAGGGAGGTATACAATACGCAGAAAATCCCGGCCATATTTCCGGACAGCAGGAAATCAATAGCGTTCTGGATATTCCGGTACACGTTCCTTCCGTTTTCCACCGCAGAAATAATAGTGGCAAAATTGTCGTCCGCCAGGATCATAGATGCCGCATCCCTGGAAACCTCAGTTCCTCCCAGCCCCATAGCCACCCCGATGTCCGCCTTTTTTAATGCCGGGGCGTCATTGACTCCGTCGCCGGTCATGGCTACAATTTTACCTTTCCGCTGCCAGGCTTCCACAATACGGATCTTATGCTCTGGCGATACCCGGGCACAGACAGAGATATCCGGAAGTTTTGCATCCAGCTCCGGATCCGAAAGGCGATCCAGCTCCGAACCGGTAATCACGGATTCTCCCGGAAGAAGAATTTTTGTTTTTTCCGCAATAGCCCGGGCCGTTACAGGATGATCCCCGGTGATCATTACCGGTTTCATCCCGGCTTCTCTGGCCTTTTCCACTGCCGGGCGGGATTCAGGGCGAGGGGGATCCATAAGGGCGGCCAGGCCGATAAAGGTGAGATTGGTTTCCATATCTTTTCCGCCTAAGGCGGCCCGGATGTCTTGTGCATCGCTTCCCTTTTCTCTGCGATAAGCAAAGGCCAGAACCCGCAGGCCTTCTTTTCCCCAGGTTTCATTTTGCGCGCGTATCCGGCTGCGATCTACCCCGGTCATAGGCCCGGCCCCATCACTTTTTTCCATGCAGGTACAGCGAGGCAGCAAAACGTCGGCGGCCCCCTTCACAATCCGAAAAACTTCTCCCCCCTTTTTCCTGCACACCACGCTCATCCGTTTTCGGTCAGAATCAAAAGGGACTTCTCCCAGCCGGGCCCAAAGGCCCCGAATTTTGATAACATCCATCCCCTCTTCCGTAGCCATGGAAAGAAGGGCCGTCTCTGTCGGATCTCCTATAAACTCTGACGGCTTTCCAGTGCTGCCAGGCTGGGTAAGCTCTGCATTATTTGCCAGAACGGCTGCCGTCATCAGAGAAACAGGGCTTTTCTTTTTTATATTCTCTGCCATTCGGGCGCTGATGGCTCTGGCTCCCTGTCCCTCTGTATGCAGTCCGGAAGAATCCTCTCTACCTCCTATGGAGGCGGCGGGGTTTAATTTCCTCACCACTCCGTTTTCGTAAATCGCCTGGGCGCTCATCTTGTTCTGAGTCAGGGTTCCTGTCTTATCGCTGCAGATTACTGAGACGCAGCCCAGACTTTCTACTGCCTTTAAATCTTTAATGATAGCATTCTGTTTTGCCATCCTCTGGGTTCCCATGGCCTGAACAATGGTAACAATAGTTCCCAGCGCCTCGGGAATGGCAGCCACTGCCAGGGCCACGGCAAACATCATAGAATCCAGAATCCGGCTGCCCCGATATAGGCCCAGGAGAAATACTACCACTGAAATTCCCAGAATCCCTATAGCCAGACGGCTGCTGAACTGATCCAGGCTGATCTGCAGGGGAGTTTTCTTTTCCTCGGTTTCGTTCATTAGCTGGGCAATCCGGCCGATTTCCGTGTCCATTCCGGTAGCGGTTACCGCAACAACCCCTCTGCCACCGGTTACCAGCCCTCCGGAAAATACCATGTTGGTTCGCTCTGCCAAAGGCAGTTCCCGATTCATAACCGCCCTCTCTTTTTCCACGCTCTCCGATTCTCCTGTCAGGGAACTCTCGTTGATCTGGAGCCCGGCAGACTCTAAAATCCGACCGTCAGCCGCCACCAGATCGCCGGCCTCCAATACCAGGATATCTCCCGGCACGATTTCCCATGCTGCTGTTTTTTGCCGGATACCGCCCCGCATCACCTGGGCGGCGGGAGCAGAAAGCGCTTTAAGGCTTTCTAAAGATTTTTGAGCCTTTTCGTGCTGGATTGTACCTAAAACCGCATTGAGCAAAAGCACCGCAAAGATTACAATCGTACTTTCCCCGTTTCCCGACACCATAGAAATGATAGCCGCGCCAATTAAAATCTGAACCAGCAGATCCTGGAATTGGGCAAAAAAGATCTGCCACCAGGCTTTTTTTCCGGTCTCCCTTAAGACATTCTTTCCGTACTCCCCAAGCCTCTTTTTTACTTCCTTCTCTTCCAGTCCCAGGCTGCACGTCTTTAACCGGGCCAGCGTTTCGTCTTCCGGAAGCTGATACCAATCCTGCATTTGCCCGCTCCTTTCTTTCCTATACCCAATAAGCCTTTCTGAATTCATGCCGCCTGTTGGCAGCCAACTTTTATATGTAAAAATGTATGGGAATCAAGGTAGCTTTATGCTATAATATGAACACTTGGGGGATACCGCAAAATGAAGCCGGCGGGCATCTGCTAATAGAAAGCCTCTTTATTTTGCGGCATCCCATAATATGGATTAAGAAGGAGAGTCGTTTTTATGGAAAAAATTACAAGCTTTACCGTTGATCATTTAAATCTCCTGCCCGGAGTGTACGTTTCCCGCAGAGACACGGTAGGAGATCAGGTTATCACCACCTTTGATCTCCGTATGACCCGGCCTAATTTTGAGCCGGTGATGAATACGGCTGAGGTGCATACCATTGAGCATCTGGGGGCAACTTTTTTGAGAAATCACCCGGATTATAAAGATCGGGTTCTCTATTTTGGCCCCATGGGCTGCCGTACCGGTTTTTATCTTTTGCTGGCCGGAGAATTAAAATCTGAAGATATTATCAGCTTGCTGAAAGAAATGTTTGCCTTTATTAGGGATTTCACCGGAGATGTGCCTGGCGCTGCCGCCAGAGATTGCGGTAACTATCTGGATATGAACCTTCCCATGGCAAATTATTGGGGAAAGAGATTTTTAGAGGAAGTCCTGGAGAAAATCGGCGCAGAGCGGATGTATTATCCGGAGTAACCTCCGGCTGGCACCCGCTTCCCACCTTTTTCCAGCTAATATTCATTCTGCCCTTCTATGATTTTTCGAAGCTCGTCCACGACTTTACCCAGAGTTTTCCCGGTTTCGTCGACAGTGATGTCAGCGTATTTTTCATAGTAGGGCACTCTTTCATTATACAAATCCCGGAGAGTTTGGCCTTCTTTCAATACCACCCCCCGATCTACTACATTGCCGATCCGCCGCTCTACTTCTCTGTAACCCAATTTCAAATAAACAATTTGGCTGATTTCCTTGTAATGCTCCATGGCCTCTTTGCCAAAAATCACACTGCCTCCGGGCGCAATGACAGAGCGCCTCACATCCAGCTCTGCATTGATCCGGTTTTCCACCTCCATAAAGCCGTCCATTCCTTGCTCTGCAATAATATCCTTTAGCAGACGTCCTTCTTTTTCCTGGATCACAATATCTACGTCCACAAAGGAATAGGCCAGACGCTTGGCGAGAAGCACGCCCACCGTGCTTTTGCCTGATGATGGCATGCCGATTAGTGTGATGTTGGTTTTCTTATGCTGATTCATTTCTTCTGTCCTCTCCGGGTCGGTGATTTTATCTTTTTTCTGGCGGCAGGTTTCTTTTTTACGGAAAATCCAAAGGCGCCGATCTTTTTGCCCAATTCCAGATACTCGCCATGGGCATAGGCCATAAGGCCTGCAGCGGTTAAATCAAATTTGCCTTTTTCGTCCATATAAGCTTCCTCTACATGGACTGCCAGAACCTTGGCGATAAACATGGTATGGCTGCCAAGGTCTAAGTGATTTACCACCTGACATTCAATATTTACCGGGCTTTCTCCAATGAGGGGAGCTGGTATATGATCTGCCTTTTCAGGAGTCAAACCGGTTTCCTTCCACTTATTTACGTTCCGGCCGGAGCGAACCCCGCAATAATCTGTGGCTTTGGCCAGTCCCTTGGTAGTCAGGTTAATTACAAAGCATTGGGTTTCTTCTATCATATGATAAGAAAACCGCTCTGGCCGCACGGAAACATAAGTCATAGCCGGGTCAGAGCAAATATTTCCGGTCCAGGCCGCTGTGATAATGTCTGTATTTCCTGCCTTATCCGCCACGCTGACCATAACTGCCGGGGCAGGGTAAACCATATTGCCGGGTTTCCAGGTCTGTTTTGCCATTTTTCCTCCTCTTAATGCAGAGTTTACTTTATTTGGGTATTTACTGTTTCCTCTGCTTTGGCTCCATCAATGGTACTGTGTTATTCCTGTTCCGCCAGCACCAGCGCAGGTACAAGCTGCTTTTTACGGGAAACCACGCCGGGCAGGGTTATCCAGTTTTGCTCCTCCGATGCCCCATCATTCTCCAGATGAAAGGCTTTGATAACCAATTGCTCTGCTCCTTGCCCTTCATAAATAAGATCCGTTGATTCGGTGACAATATTAGTCAGCATAAAGAACATCATATCCATATTGCGGTCTGCCTTGGCCTGCTTGATAAATACTCCCATACGCTCCCGCAGGTCAGCCAGTTCTTCCTCGTTTAAGGAGCTGACCTGGGCCACTCCCAAAATAGTTTTTCCGGCAGTAAAGGTTTTAAAATCCTGATAGAAAATCTCGGAATCATTTTTGCCTTTTAAATTGCTTCCGGCAGCAAACATATTGCCGGCATACTTTTCGATCTCCACTCCGGCTATATCAGCCAGCTTCATAGCAGCCGCCCGATCCACTGCAGTGCATGTGGGAGAGCGGAACAGCAGGGTATCCGAAATGATAGCGCTGCAGAGAAGCCCTGCTATCTGTTTCTCGATCTCTATCCCTGCCTCCTGATACATTTGATACACAATGGTAGCCGTACAGCCCAATGGCTGGTTGCGGAAAAATACCGGGGAAATGGTCTCCACCGTGCCCAGCCGGTGATGATCGATGATCTCCCGGATATCTGCTGCAGCGACCCCGTCCACCGCTTGGTTTCTCTCGTTATGATCTACCAGAATCACCTGCTTTCCGGTGGCTCCCAACAGGTTTCGCCGGGAAATCATGCCCTTATACAATCCGTTTTTGTCTAAAATCGGAAAATCCCGGTGCCGTTTGCTGGCCATTACCTCCCGGATCTCGTCAATGTAATCCTCCTCTTCAAAGGCAATCAGCTTGTCAGTGGTCATGAAATAGCTTACCGGCATGCTTTGGTTGATGAGGCGGGCAGTTGTATATGTATCATAAGCAGTAGCAATCACTGTACACCCATGCTGTTCCGCCAGCTTACGGATAGTCATGGACGCCCCTGCCCCTTCACAGACAATAATACAGTCTGCCTCCATCTCAATGGCGCAGAGCTGAGATTCATAGCGGTTTCCCAGAATAACCAGATCATGAGGTTCGATATAAAATTCCATCAAATCCGGGTTGGCAGCAGCTACCAGTACCTTTCCCTGATTAAAATAAGCGTCCGCGTTTCCCACTACCAGATCGCCTTCCAGGGTCTCCAGAATATTCGAATATTGGGTATTTGCTTTAGATAAAATGCTGCTGTCATAAATATTCATATAGGACTTGGTAATGTCCCCTACTGTGATCAGTCCTTCTATTGCTCCTTTATCCGTTACAACCGGGAGGGTTACGGCATTATTGGCCTGCATCATATTCCAGGCTTTTTTCAGAGAAATGTTTCTATTTACCCCTTCCATCAGACGGATCTCAATATCCATTACCTGGGTCCTTACATCTTCCACCAATTTAGGCGCTTCTACTCCAAAATAATCCAGGACATATTGGGTCTCCCCATTAATCTTTCCGGCTCTGGCCGGCTCGTGGTACCTTCCTGTAGATTTGGTCTTCAAATTGGCATAGCAGATAGCAGAACAAATCGAGTCGGTATCCGGGTTTTTATGACCAATGACAATAGGATTTCTCTGAGTCTTTTCTGGCACGATTTTCGTCCTCCTTCACATTTTCATAATCTATTTACATGCGGTTCATAGTTTATTCACATTTGTTCTTTATACTAATTGTATAGAAATCAAACAGAGTCGTATCATTTATTTGTTAAATTTTACATAGATTTTTCATAATTACCCCGGTTGTATACATTTTGTGTCAGCCGGGGTCTCCTCATGTTTTTGGGAAAGACAGACTTAGTCAACCCCCTGTCTTTCCTCTCTAACTGCGTCTATGAAAATAATTTTTCCTTATATACCCCGGCTTCTATCAAACCGCGGATAGCATTTACAACCTGTTCTTTGTCCTCTTTATAGGTAACGCCAAACCACTTGTCCGGAGTATTTAAAATCTTAACCGTGGCCTGCCCTGACTTTATCAGCTTATCAATAATCCGGGGAAGCAGGTATTCTTTTTTTATATCCCCATCCGGCACAGATGCCAAAAATTCCGGGAAGCCTCTTTCCAGTTCATCCAGAAAAGAGGCCGGAAGCCCCCACATATTCATGGACACCGGCTGGGAGGCATCCAGTGCTATCCGGGCTCCGCTTTCATCTGCGCCTGCCAGGCCTTCCGGCGTCATTCGGATCTGGTAGGTTTCTGCAACCTCTTTTAAGGTGCCGTCCGGGTTTTCCTGACAGACGCCCCGGGTTACCGTGCCGTTTTCACTTAACGTATTGGCAAGGATAAATCCACTCATGCATATATCGTAAATTTTTCTCTCCGTGTCCATCTCTTCAGTCATATAACGATGCATGTTTTTAAAACATTCTTTTCCATAATAATCATCGGAATTAATTACTGCAAACGGGCCGTCCACCAGCCCCTTTATACTTAATACCGCCTGGCCTGTACCCCAGGGCTTCGTGCGCCCTTCCGGTAAAGTAAACCCTTCCGGAAGATCGGCCAGCTCCTGATATGCGTAAGCTACCTCTGCAATCCTTTCAATACGATTGCCAATAACCTCCTTAAAATCTTTCTCCAAGTCTTTCCGAATGATAAATACCACCTTTTCAAAACCGGCTTCCAATGCGTCATGGATGGAATAATCCATGATAATTTCTCCCCCCGGCCCTACTGGCTCAAGCTGCTTAATGCCTCCCCCAAACCGGCTTCCAATACCGGCCGCCATAATTACCAGTGTTGTTTTCATTTAGTTCCTCCTTAGTTTCCTGCCCTTTCCTGAGAACTGTCTGTCTTTTCCTGTCCTCAGGCCGCTCTTTAAGTGAGTTAAGTATATCATACTCCTATGAAATCTTCCAGAGGGAACTTTACCCTCAGAAGACAAGAAACGCGCCTTGTCCGCTGAGGGTATTTTTCTTTGCTATTTCTGTGCGCCAAACAGCTGCACCCAATATTTTCTTCCGTTATAGACGTAACAGCCTACGCCGATCTCTTCATACTCTTTCTTTAAAATATTCGCTCTGTGTCCGGAGGAATTCATCCAGCCATTCATAACATGTTCCGGACTGGTGTAGCCTTCTGCAATATTTTCTCCAATATAGCTGGAGCCATATTCGCTTTGTACCACTGTATAGCAGGAACTTCCGTCTGGTCTGGTATGGGAGAATTTTTCCACCAATTCCTCTGCCCGGATTTCGCAGCCTCCCATCAGGGTTTCATTCATCTCCAAAGGACTCAGCCCTTTCTTTTCCCTCTCCTGATTTACCAGGTCAATTACTGCCTCTGCATATTCCCGGTTATGGCCGTCTTCCGCTGCAGAAGAGCTTTCCTTCTGGGAATTTGCAGTGGTATTGTTATTATTTTTATTGCTGCTGGAAGTGGTTTTATTATTGCCGGAATTGTAGGTATACTGACCGCTCTCATAATCCCACTCATCCACTACATCTAAAATCACACCCCGGGAATTTACAATATAAACCTCACCGTCTATGGTAAAGTTTTTGGTCTGTAAAACTCCCCTGCTGCTAAAGTAATATTCTTCTCCATTAATGTCTGCAAAACCTACGGCGGCATACCCGGATTCGTCGAAATAATAGCGGCTGCCATTGATCTCCTTCCAGCGGTTTTTCACATAGGAACCGTCAGAATTCTGATACCATCTGCCCACATTATCTTCCTGCCATCCGGCTTTCTTTTCCTGGGCAGCGGTTCCGGCTCCCTGAATCCATGCGCCGGAAGCATCCAGCCGGTAACCGTCCGGAGTCGTCGTGTTTGCCCACATAGCGCCGGTAACAATGTCCAGATAATAATGCTTCCCTCCATCCTGAATCCAGCCGGTCTGCATATATCCATTCATGTCAAAGTGATACCACCGGCCGTCTGCCGGATCCTGAAGCCAGGCGTTTACCGGATAGGTTTTGTCATCCCTCTCGTACCATCGTCCGGTTTCATTTTGCTGCCATCCTGCAGCTAATGCCGTACCGCTGAGCCCCAAAGAAATCGCCAGGGCTGCTGTGACAATTAAAATGTTTTTTTTCATGAATGTTTCCTCCATAATTTAAAGTGGCTCCCAGAGAGCAAAATACCGGCGTGTTCTACCACGCCGGTATTTCTAAATGCACTTTTTATTTCCGCATTTCTAAGCGCACCAGCGCTCTCTTAAGAGCCAGTTCGGCACGGGCCACATCGACCTCGCCGCTTTGGCTTTTAAGCCGCCTCTCGGCACGGATACGCGCTTCTTCAGCACGTTTTACATCAATTTCTTCAGGCCACTCCACAACTTCTGCCATGATAATCACCTGGTCAGGGAGCACCTCAATAAAACCGGACATTAATGCAGCTTCACGAACCTGGCCCTCTTCATGAATGTGAAGGACGCCAGGGGACACAATGGCCGTCAAGGGAATGTGGCCTTTGTAGATACCAATATCCCCTTCTGTGGTAGTCAGCTCCACCATGGAAGCTTCCCCCTCATAAAACGTTTGATCCGGGGTGATAACCTGCAAACGGAATACCTCTGCCATAATCAGCCCTCCTATTTCACGCGGGCAAGAACGTCGTCGATATTACCTGCATTTAAGAATAAATTCTCCGGAATGTCATCATGCTTGCCTTCCAGAATCTCCTTGAATCCCTGGATGGTCTCGCTTAAAGGTACATACCGTCCCTCTAAGCCGGTAAACTGTCCTGCAACGAAGAAAGGCTGAGATAAGAATCTCTGAATCTTTCTTGCACGGGATACGGTCAGCTTATCTTCCTCAGAAAGCTCATCCATACCTAACATGGCGATGATATCCTGAAGCTCTTTATATTTCTGCAGAACCTCCTGAACACCGCGGGCTACATTATAGTGCTCCTCGCCAATAATACGGGGATCCAGAATTCTGGAAGTAGACTCTAAGGGATCTACTGCCGGGTAAATACCAAGCTCAACAATGGAACGGCTCAGTACCGTGGTAGCATCCAGGTGAGCGAAGGTGTTAGCCGGAGCCGGGTCCGTAAGGTCATCGGCCGGCACGTATACAGCCTGTACAGAAGTAATGGAACCGTTCTTGGTGGAGGTAATACGCTCCTGAAGGGCGCCCATCTCAGTCTGTAAGGTAGGCTGGTAACCTACTGCGGAAGGCATACGGCCTAACAGCGCAGATACCTCGGAACCTGCCTGAGTAAAACGGAAAATGTTGTCGATAAAGAGCAGCACATCCTTACCGCCCTTATCACGGAAGTACTCTGCCATGGTAAGTCCGGTTAAGCCCACTCTCATACGCGCTCCCGGCGGCTCATTCATCTGACCAAATACCATGGTGGTCTTATTGATAACGCCGGATTCCTGCATCTCGTGATAAAGGTCATTACCTTCACGGGTACGCTCGCCTACGCCGGTAAATACAGAATATCCGCCGTGCTCGGTAGCAATGTTACGAATCAGCTCCTGGATCAAAACGGTTTTGCCTACGCCGGCGCCGCCGAACAGACCGATTTTACCGCCCTTCTGATAGGGACAGAGAAGATCAACCACCTTAATACCGGTTTCCAAAATCTCGGTTTCGGTGGACTGTTCCTCAAAGGTCGGAGCTTTTCTATGGATAGGAAGATATTCTTCTACATCCGGCTGGGGCTTGTTATCGATTGCATCACCTAAAACGTTGAAAATACGTCCCAGGGTGTTCTCGCCTACCGGCACCGAAATCGGCGCGCCGGTAGCCACAGCATCCATGCCGCGAACCAGACCGTCGGTGCTTCCCATGGCAATACAGCGAACTGTATCATCGCCAAGATGCTGGGATACCTCAACCGTCAGCTTGCCGCCGTCACTCAGAGGCACCTGAATTGCCTCGTTAATCTCCGGAAGCTTGCCCTGGCTGAACTTGATATCCAACACGGCGCCGATGATCTGTGTAATCTTACCTGTGTTTTGTTCTGCCATCTTGTTTCTCCTTACTTAAAATTTACTGTGAAAGGTCTGTCGAGACAGACTTAAAATATTACGAAATCGCATTTGCACCAGCAATAATCTCTGTCAGCTCCTGTGTAATGGAATCCTGTCTAGCACGGTTATACTGCAGACTTAAGGAGTCAATCATTTCCTCCGCATTGCTGGTCGCCGAATCCATAGCCGTCATACGTGCGCCGTTCTCACTGGCTACCGCCTCAAGAAGAGCCCCGTAAATCAGGCTGCTCATATATTTGGGGATAATGGCATTTAACACCTCATCCTCATTGGGCTCGTAGTTCATAAGCAGCGTATTATTTTCCTCTTTGGAAAAGTCCATCTCCACCGGAAGAAGTTTGATAAGCTTAGGGATATGAACCACTGTGTTCTTAAAGGAGGTATAGGCCAGATAAATCTCGCCGATCTCTCCTCTGGCAAACTCATCCAAAAGTTCCAGAGTCAAATCTGCCGCATCCCGGTACATAGGCTCATTGATTACATCCGAGTAGTCTCTTTGAATCTTGTAGCCCTTACGCGCCAGTCCGTCACGGCCTTTGCGGCCGATGGCATAGATATAAGTGTCTTCTGCAGGAGTTTTGTCGCTTCCTGCCAGCAGCTTTACAATACTGTTGTTGTAGCCGCCTGCCAGACCCCGGTTAGAAGTAATAGCAATAACCGCTTTTTTCTTAGACTGGCCGGGGCGAAGATACTTATGGTCAATGGTACCGGATTTGCGAAGCATAGAACCAATGGTGGTATACATCATCTCCGAATACGGTTTGGATGCTTCTGCTTTGGTTCTGGACTTCTGCAGCTTAACGGTGGAAACCAACTTCATGGCTTTGGTGATCTGCTGGGTGCTCTGGATACTGGCGCGCCTGCGCTTAATGTCTCTCATGGATGCCATGATTTGTCACCTGCCTATTCTACATCTGCGCTTTACATTCTGTGATTGCTTTTACCAACAGCCCGTCTACCTCAGGGGTAATCTCCTTAGTCTCGCGGATCTTAGCGGGAATCTCCGGATATTTGGTGTCGATAAACTTAAACAGTTCCTTCTCAAAGTCCAGAATCTTAGCGGTGGGGATATCTAACAGATACTTTTTGGTAGCTGCGTAGATAATAATTACCTGGTATTCAACCGGCATGGGCTGATACTGGCCCTGCTTTAATACCTCTTTGATTCTTTCACCCTGAGCAAGCTGCTCTTTGGTGCTTGCATCCAACTCGGAGCCAAACTGTGCGAAAGAAGCAAGCTCACGATACTGGGCAAGCTCTACACGGATTGGAGCCGCAATTTTCTTAATCGCCTTAATCTGAGCCGCGCCGCCTACTCGGGATACAGACAAACCGGCGTTAATTGCCGGCCGGAAACCGGAGTTAAACATCTCTGTCTCCAGATAAATCTGACCATCGGTAATAGAAATTACGTTGGTGGGGATATATGCGGAAACATCGCCTGCCTGAGTCTCGATAATAGGAAGAGCGGTTAAGGAACCGCCGCCCAGATCATCTGACAGCTTGGATGCACGCTCCAAAAGTCTGGAGTGCAGGTAGAATACATCGCCAGGATATGCTTCACGTCCCGGCGGTCTCTTAAGTAACAGGGACAGGGTACGGTAAGCGGCGGCATGCTTGCTCAAGTCATCATAAACGACTAATACGTCCTCGCCGTTCTCCATCCATTCCTCACCGATAGCGCAGCCGGAGTAGGGAGCAATATACTGTAAGGGCGCAAGGTCGGATGCAGTGGAAACAACTACAGTAGTGTAATCCATTGCGCCGAATTCATCCAGGGTCTTTACGATGTTTGCTACGGTAGAAGCTTTCTGACCGATGGCAACGTAAATACAATGTACCCCCTGGCCCTTCTGGTTAATAATGGTATCAATGGCGATTGCCGTCTTACCGGTCTGACGGTCGCCGATAATCAGCTCACGCTGGCCTCTTCCAATGGGGATCATGGCATCGATAGCCTTGATACCGGTCTGAAGAGGAGTATCTACGGACTTTCTCTCAATAACACCGTGAGCTACCCGCTCAATGCGGCGGAATTTGTCCGTCTCAACAGGACCTTTGCCGTCAACCGGCTGGCCCAGAGCGTTGACTACCCGGCCCGTCATGGCGTCTCCTACGGGCACTTCTACTACTCGTCCGGTGGTCTTTACGATGTCGCCTTCGTTGATGTTCTTTGTATCACCAAGAAGAACGGCGCCTACGTTATCTTCCTCCAGGTTCAAAACCATGCCATAGATCTCTCCCGGGAACTCCAGAAGCTCACCCTGCATAGCCTTTTCAAGACCGTGGATACGCGCGATACCGTCTGCGACCTGGATAACGGTACCCACATCGGAGACCTCCAGCTTAGTTGAATATTTTTCAATCTGCTCTTTAATTACAGAACTGATTTCTTCTGGTCTCAAATTCATAACTGAGGTTCGCACCTTCTTTCTGTTATCAGTAATTATCCGGACCTGCTAGGCCAGTTGGACTGCTAAAAGCTGCTTTTTCAGCTCGTAGAGCTGGGCCTTTACGCTGCTGTCCACCACCCGGTCACCGATACGGATCACCATACCGCCGATTAAAGCCGGGTCCACTGCATAATCCATCTCAAACTCCACATAGGGAGTAGTTTCTAAAAGCTTTGCCTTTACCGCAGCCTTCTGCTCTTCCCGCAAATGCACCGCACTGGTAACGGAAGCCATTCCAATCTTTTTGTATTCCCGGACTGCCTGAATAAAATAATCGAAAATCGCCGGGATATCTCTCTGCCTGCCCTTGTCAACAATGATTGTCAAGAAGCCCATCATCTCATCCGAGACTTTCCCCAGGAAAATCTTCTCCATGACGGAAATCTTCTCTTCCTTTACAATCTGGGGATGATTCAGCGCATCCATAAGCTCCGGATTTTCCCGGAAAATGCCGCTTAAGGCCCGGGCTTCCTCATAGACAGCCTCTAAATCTTTCTTATCCATGGCTGCCTCAAACAATGCATCGCCGTACACTTTTGATATCAGCTTTGCCATGTATGCTCACCCATCTCCTTCAGCGTCTCGTCAATCAATGCATCCTGCACCTTGGTATCAATCGAAGCGGCAACTACCTTGCCTGCCATTAAGGAAGCAATGGAAACAACTTCCTGCTTCATCTCGTCAAGCGCTTTCTTTCTCTCCAGCTCGATCTCCTTGCCGGCCCGCTCAACGATTCTGGCGGCCTCCGCCTTGGCTTCATCAATAATTTCAGCCTCACGGCGTTTTGCCTTTCTTCTGGCCTCTTCTAAGATGGCTTCTGCCTCTTTGTCTACAGCCTTCAGCTTCGCTTCATACTCTGCCTTCATTTCTGCTGCGCTCTTCTGATTCTGAGCTGCCTGGTCAAGCTCCTCTGCAATCTTTTTGCGGCGCTTCTCCAGGAAATCCCTGGCCGGGTTAAACAGCAGGTAGGATAATGCAAAGAACAGGATAAAGATATTAATTCCAGTAAGTACCGCGTCATGCAGCAACTGGGGGTCAAATCCAATTAACCGATCCAAAATCTCGCCTCCTCTTGTGCTATTATCTCATAATCGCCCGTTTTTTCGGATAATCAACCGAAAGGCTTAACGAACATCAGGATAATAGCAACAACCAGACCGTAAAGACCGGTGGTCTCGGCAACTGCCTGTCCTAACAGCATGGTGGAAGTGATATCAGATTTTGCACCCGGGTTACGTCCAACTGCAGAAGCGCCGTAACCTGCGGCAATACCCTGTCCTACACCAGGACCGATACCAGCGATCATCGCCAGACCAGCGCCGATAGCGGAACATCCATAAATAAAATCCTGACCTGAAAAGTTCATATTGATTCCTCCTGTAATGAAAAATAAATTTGTGTAACTATGTTACTCCATTTTGTCGTTGATGTAAACCATAGTCAGCATACAGAATACATATGTCTGAATACAGCCTGAAAATACATCGCAGTATACGTGCAGCGCCGCTGGGATACCGATATTGGTAAGAAGCGGCATCATGCCGTACCATAATCCCATAATGATAACTCCGGAAAGCAGGTTCGCAAACAAACGGAGCGAGATGGAGATTGGATTGGCCAGCTCTCCGATTATGTTAATCGGAAATAATACCGGTGTCGGTTCAAACAAACTGGTAAAGTGGCGAAGCCGCCGGTTTTTGATACCCTGATACTGGACAATGAAAAAGGTAACCATTCCCAGCAGGAAGGTAACGCCGTAATCCGCGGTGGCTGCCCGAAGTCCCAGCAGGCCGCTTAAATTATTGAGCAAGATAAAGGCAAAAATTGTGCCGATGTAATTGGCAAATTTATGTGCATTCCCATTTAGGATTCCTACTGCCATCTTGTCTAACATCTCTGTGGCCAGCTCCAGTATATTCTGAAACATTCCGGGGACGTCGGTAGCCTTTTTCATGGTCCGGTTTGCCGCAAAGGCCAGGGCCAGTATTAAAAGCGACACAATGGTCATAGAAACGGTGGTAGTAGTCAGCCAGAATTCCTGGCCAAACAGCTCATATTTGAGCACCCCGTGAATCATGAAATCCGGTTCTCTTGCAACCAGCATTCCCATACTTCCCATACACAGGTCCTCCTTTCTTAAATTTTCGAAAATCAAATACTACTCTGATCCAATCCCCCTTCCTCTGATCCGTACAAGCGCCAACCGCCTAAACGGTGGACAATGGGCTGCAGGTATGCACCGGTTTTTAATCCCATCGTGCCTACCACCATTGCCAGGGGATTGACCTGAGGCAGCCGGAACAGCACCACCGCCAGTATGGCAATGTATACCGCTTTCCGGCCCATGGCATGTACCATTGTGGTTTTATTTGCATAGCCCTCATCCCCGCAATCCATGGCTCTCTCTGTAATTACAGCCATATGAGTCAGCATCAGTACTGCGGAAACAGCGCCTGCAAATAAGCCCAGGAATATGGGCATCATCTTCTGATCCCCCATGAAACAGACGATAACCGCCACTATTCCCAGTGCCACATTATGGAACACAATCCCTGCAGACATTTCCAGAATCAGATTTTTTGTATCTTTTGTCAATCCAATTCCTCCTTTCCCTTGTCTGCGCCCCTACCAGCCCCAAAACTGCTTTGAGGCCTGCTGCTTTCTTTGCCTCTAATCCGGCTGGGTGCTTTAGGACGGCTGACTTCCCTGTAAACCGGGCCGTTTTTAGCCTTTTCGGCCGCCCGCTCCCGGTCCTCTATGGCTTCCTGTTTCTCATTAACAAGAAAGGTATTTTTTGCCATCACATAGCCGCACCTGCCCCCAGAGAGAACTCCCAGTATAAGCAGCGGGAGTATCAGGCTGGTCCCATAACGGGTATCTACATAATACCCTGCAAAAACGCACAAAAAGACAGGTGTCATAACGCTGATCCCTAATTGTGTTACCATAGCAAGGCTTCGGAACACACTTTTCTGATGCCGCATCATTTCACCTGTCTCCTTTCATATTTTTGCAAACGTATAAAATACATTATAACCAATAAATCAGCCTTTGTCTATTATACGCAAAAATATTTTTAGAGATTTACGAAATATTTATTTAAATGAATTTCTCAACCCTTTACTCCGCCGCCGGTAACACCTGCAATAATCTTTTCCGACAGGAAAATATACAGAATAAACGTAGGCAGGAATACAATTACCACTGCCGCAAACATGCCGGCCCAGTCTCCGGTGTATTTCATGGAGTTAATCATGGAATACAGTCCCACTGCAATAGGGCGCAGCTTGTCGGAATTGGCAAAAATCAGAGAAATGAAATACTCATTCCAGATATTAATAAAATTAAATATAGTCACTGTGATGATTCCCGGCTGGGCCATAGGAAGCATAATCAGCCAGAAAGTTTTGGCAGGCGGGCAGCCGTCAATGGCTGCCGCTTCCTCAAAGGCCCTGGACAGATTGCTGAAAAAGGTCATGAGAAATATGGTAGTGTAGGGGACGTTGATGCCAATGTATAAAAAGATCAGCAAAACCGCATTGCTCAGCACATGATTCAAAATGCCCAGGTTGGCTACGATTCCAAAAAGCGGGAGCACAATCATAACCACCGGAACCCCCATGGCGGACACGAATCCGGTTTGAATCAGCTTGTTGCCCGGGAATACGAAACGGGACAGAGCATAAGCAGCCGGAGCGCAGATGAGGATCAGCAGGACACAGGAGATAATGGAGTATACGAGAGAGTTTCTGAAAATTCCGGCCACATCGGAATTTATCCATGCTTTTACATAGTTCTCAAAATGGAATCCGGAGTCCAGAAGCTTGTTAGCGAAAATCTCCTTGGTAGTGGAAAAACTGGCCAGCAATACCCACCCCAGCAGGACAAAGGTAAAGGAAATCCAGAGCAGCAGGATTAAATATCCCGGAGCAAGGCGCAATTCTTTTTTCCAATTAATTGGATCACGATATTTTTTTGTTTTTGCCATAGGTCTCCCCTCCTTTTAGAATTCCAAATCATCATCTCGCAGGAGATGGTTACACAGCCAGAAGACAGCTACCACACAGACGCTTAAAAGCACGCCGATGGCAGCGCCCAGGCCGGAATTTCGTTCTGTAATACTGTTCCCTGCGCCGAAGATCTGCATATACATATAAACCATGGGCGTGATAGTCTGAGTGTCCGCCGTAACGGTGGAAAACAGCTGAGACCACACGAAGAATCCTACGCTGGTAACGCTCCACATGGTAATATTCGTCTTGAAAACGCCTTTTAGCAAAGGCATGGTGATATAGCGGAACTGATTAAATTTATTAGCGCCGTCCAAGGTGGCGGCTTCAAAGTAGTCAAAACTAATACGTTCAATACCGCTGGCAAATATGAGCATATGGTATCCTACCATACCAAAGCAATAAGCCAGCAGAAGAGCCATAAACTTGTGGTCATTATCCAGCCATTGTATCTTAGATAATGAAGTAAGGCCCAGGTTGGTAAACACGGTTTTTAAAAGTCCGAACTTAGGGCTGTAGACATATTGCAGCCACATAGTAGCCAGGGCCACCGCACTGACAATGTTAGGCAGGTAAATCACGGCCCGGAAAAAGCTTTTGAAGCGGATTCCACTGGTGATAATCACAGCGAACAACAGGGCCAGAGACATAACAATAATACCGCCGAACAACCAAATCCGGAAAAGATTCCACATGGAAATGCGGAACAGGCTGGTATTAGCCAAACGGACAAAATTTGACAGGCCGGTAAACTGCCATTTGGATACCGGGTCAGTAATTCCGTCAATTTTGAAAAAACTCATGACAATGGTACGGATAATGGGATAGAGGAAAATTACAGAAAACATTAATACTGCCGGAGTCAAAAACAGTATGAGCATGCCTTTGTTGCGCTTCATCCCGGTTTCCCCCTTTCAAATGAAAACAGACTTGAGGTTGCTCTTACAGGTATAAAAAGGGCGGCAGCGTAACTCTGCCGCCCTTTTCTATTAAAATTAATTTCCTGCTTTTTTCAAAGCATCTACAAAGCCCTGAGCATCAATGCTGCCGCCGCACAGCTTCAGGAAGTTCTCCTTAATAATAGGAGTCATATCCGCATTGGCCTCAGCGCCGGCTGCCCACGGATAACGGGTGTTCATGCTGTCCATTACCGGCTTTACACAAGAAATCAGCGCCGGCCATTCCGTATTGTTGGAATCAGCAGGAATACCGATAGACATTTCAGACATCATCTTATCAAACTCCCCCTGGGTGATGTAGCAGATCAACTTAAATGCATTTTCAGCATTCTCAGAATCCTTGTTAATAGCCAGCACCTGTGCGCCGTAGTTAGCAGCGTCCACGCCGTCGGTTCCGCCCTCTACTGCCGGATAACTGAAGCAGCCCCACACGAAGTCGTCTCCCGCCATGTCCTTTACCTCATTGGGTAACCAGGAACCGTTTAAGTACATAGCGGCAGTTCCCATAGCCAGCTCCTGATTCTGTCCGGCCGGCCATACGTTGGATGCGATAGTCTCGGAGAAATATCCCTTGCTGGCAAAATCAGCATAAGCCTCAGCAGTGGCAATTACAGACGGGTCATCCCACTGGCCGCCTTTTACGATTTCCTCGGTCTTGGGTTCTCCTACAAGACGGGACATGTGATAACCAAACATACAGGTAATGTAGGCATCGTCACAGGTAATGGGGGTATATCCGGCCTCTTTGATCTTGGCGCAAGCGGCATCCAGTTCCGCCCAGGTAGTGGGAACGGCAGTAATGCCTGCCTCGTCAAAGATAGCCTGATTGTAGAAAAATGCAAATACGTTAGGCTGATAAGGAATGGACTTTAAACTGCCTCCTCCTACTTCGCGGCAGGCGGCCATCAGTCCGGCGTTAGCGGTTGCCTCATAGTCAACTGCCTTTGCCAAATCCTCTAAATCCATCAGATACTGACCCCAGGTAGTATTGACTCTGTCGATATCCTCGTCAAACAAATCAATCTTAGTTCCTGCATCCAAAGCCGGCTGTAATCCTTCGCGGATACCGGTACGGCCCTTGAACTGCAAATCTACGCTGATACCTGTGTCTGCTGTAAACTGGTCAACTGCCGCCTGAATAGCCTGACCCTGGGGCTCTGTGGCCTCCCACATGGACCAGTACACCAGGCTGCCGCCGTCTCCTGCAGGCGCCTCTGCATCACTCTGGCTACTATCTGCTGCCGGGGCAGCCGTAGTTGCATCTGCTGCCGGAGCGGCTGTTGTATCTGCAGCCTGCTGTCCGCCTCCGCCGCATGCAGCCAGTGAAACAGCCATAGCCGATGTCAGAATCAGTGCCATAAGTCTTTTTCTCATAAAAAATGTCCTCCTCTTTTTATAGCTTCCTCGCATTTACTTATGCTTGTATAGAATAGTATAGTAAAAATGCACAGGAAAATATTTGCACAATCAGCCCTTATATTTGTCTATTAAGCCGCTTGTGGTGAAATTGCATAGAGGAATCTTATTATTACATAATACCATAATTTAATATTGACAACATTTTAGATGGAACCCTCTTCGAAGAAGCTTTAATTTTTACTAAGGCACTTTTTTGCAGCAGTCCGTCTGAACTGTTGCAATTACGCCTTTCGCTTTCAATAAAACCGATGACAATCCCGGCCAAATCATATATAATAAAAGCAACACAAGTAATAAGGAGCTCTGCCTATGGCATACAAAAGCACATGTCTGCAGACTATCCTGTCTGTTGGCAGTATTATCTCCATCCATTATTTTGATTATATGAGCGACTTTTCTTTTCCCGGCGAGAGCCACGACTTCTGGGAGCTGTTGTGCGTGGATAAGGGAGAGATTGACGCATTGGCAGGAGATGAGCGCTATACCTTAAAAAGAGGCAGCATCATTTTCCATCAGCCCAATGAGTTTCACAATGTAATCACCAACGGACACAGCGCTCCCAGCCTGGTGGTCATCGCTTTTGAATGCCATTCTCCCTATATGAATGCCTTTCGCGGAAAGGTTCTGACCGTTCAAGAGACAGAAAGCGCCCTTCTGGCGCAAATTATCATCGAAGCCCGCCAGGCATTTGTGGGCCGCCTGGACAATCCCTACCAGGAAGAGTTGATTCGCAATACGGAGGCCCCCGGTTTTGGAGCTGAACAGCTAATTCGCAACTATTTGGAGGAACTGCTGATCCACCTTTACCGCCGGAATTTTGCCAATCCGCTTCCTGTTCTTGCTCAGAATGCCAAATATCCCCGTCTGGGGCGGCCCAACGAGACTTATAACCGGATTATCCGTTATATGGAAGAACACATCAACGAGCAGCTAACCATTAAAAATATTTGTAAAAATACGCTTATCAGCCGTTCCCGGCTGCAGAAGCTATTTCAGGAGCAGCACGGCTGCGGGGTCATGGAATTTTTTATCCGGATGAAAATCGACACGGCAAAAGAGTTGATTCGCAGCAACCAGTTGAATTTTACTCAGATCTCCGACCGTCTGGGCTATACCTCCATCCACTATTTTTCCAGGCAGTTTAAAAAGATTACCTATATGACCCCTTCCGAATATGCTTCTTCTATCCGTCTGCTTTCAGAGAATCATCCGGTGCGGCAGGATGAGCCGCACCGGGAATAAATCCGCTTATTGTCCGATTTTATTCTGTAAAATCCCCTTTAACGCCTCTACGTATTTCTCACATTCCGGCAGCATAGTCTGCTGCCTGGTACTGGGAGACTCCGGGGTGGCGCAGATGGCCCCTTCCGGAAGCCTTATGCGGCCTTCCGAAAGCAGGGGGTCACCGGTTTTTGCCTGCCATGAGGAAAGCCGTTCCCTCATGTTCTCCAACACTTCCCGATATTCCTGCTGTTCTGCCAGATTATCCCTCTCCTGGGGATCCAGAAGCAAATCATAAAGCTCTTCCTTCTTTACCTCTTTTTCATAATATCCGCCTTTAAGAAATACTTCCTTGGAAGGGCTGTCATCCGTATCTGCCGGCGGGCTTTTTTTGTATCCATTGTCCCATCTGGCTATATATTTATACCGGCGGGTGCGTACGCAGCGGGCCGGATGGTAAGCGACATGGAAATTAATCTCGCCAAATATTTCATCCTGGATTTCTTCCGCCTCCCCTTCTATTACCGGAAGGAAAGACCTCCCCTCCACCCATTCCGGCTTCTCCACTCCCAGAATCTGGCAAATGGTAGGAAATACATCCGTGTTGGATAGAAGAGCGTCGCTAATCCTATGCCGCCCGGCCATTCCCGGGTACCGCATGAGAAAAGAAATCCCGGCGCCGTCATCGTACAGGCTGCATTTCATCATAGGGAAGGGCAGGCCATGGTCAGTGGTAAAAATAATCAGGGTCTTATCATATTCCCCCACTTCCTTTAGAGCCTTTAAGATATCCCCACACAGCCGATCCACTGTATGAACGGCAATTTTCATAGCCGCCATGTCCTTTCTGGTCTCCGGCAGGTTGGGGATGGCTTTGGGAACCTGGACGTAATCCGTCTCATAGTCCTCCGGAACCCTGGGATATTCCCGATGGGTGCATCCAAATCCCACTGCCAGGAAAAAGGGCCGCTCCTCTTTGTTTCGGCTTTTCAGGAAGCGGATTGCATTGGCTGCCGCCAATTCATCCTGCCAGGTGTACAGATCGCATTGCTCCATATCCTTCCGATAATATTCCTCCGGATTCAAACAGCGCTCATACCCTATTGTCTCTTCTTCATGAAGCTTTACCTCATGCTGGACGCCGGAAATCACAGTTTCATAGCCCAGCCCCTTTAAAAACGCTGCCAGATGATGGCGCCCATCTATGCAAAAACCTCTGTGGGACAGCCCTACAAGGCCGTTGCTGTGAGGGTACTGGCCTGTCAGCAAAGCCCCCCTGCTGGGGGAACAAGTGGGGCTGGCGCAGTACATGTTGGAAAAGGCCATCCCGTCCCTGGAAAGCTCCAGCAGATTGGGAGTGTTTACCGGATACCCATAGGTTTCCAGATACCGGCCAATATCGTGGGTATTTAAATATAGTACATTTATATCTTTCATTGGATACCTTCTTTTTATTTCTCTGCAAAAACAGGGGATACCCAGGCCGTATCACCGTTTTTCAGCCAAACCCGCAAACGGTACTGACTTCCCGGCTCCATGGTAACCTTCTTTTCAAACTCCATGGTATAAGCCCTTTCCGGCACTGCCTGACGCAGCCTGGTTTTATACGCATTGTGCCAGTAAAAGTCATCCCGGTAATGTTCCACCTTACCGTAGATCCGGTTAGCCAATTCTACGCTCTCCTGGTATTGAGGCAGAATCCGGCAGGTTTCCATAAGCTGACCAATGGTAAAGTGATATTCGTAGTTGTCCACCTTTAAGCAAATATCATCAGAAACCCGGCCTTCCACCTCAAATATAAACCCTTCTTTTACCACAGTGCTGGGGCCCATCCAATGGCCGGTGGCAGTGGACATATAGGTGGTCATATGGAATTTGCAGCTATTATCGGTTACATCATAAAGCTTCTGGCCATAACTGTTCCAGGCCTTTTCAATGGAGAGCAGGCGGCCCGGCACACTTAAAGATCCATCCCATTCCCTCACCAGCATATCCTTATAAAATCTGGGATTAGGCCCCCAGCCAAACTCAGCGGCGAATTTTACCCGGATTACTTCTTCCTCTCCGGCTTTCACCCTTTCCCAGGTTCCGGAATGAACCGCCATCTCATCCAGAATATTGTCTTTTAAAATCTCCACGCGGTCAATGGCATCCGCCGCTTTGACAGAGAATTTCAGCACATGTTCCCCTGCCGGAATCACCGACCCCATAGGCTGTCCGTCTATGGTAAAATCAATGTCCATGCGGCTTCTGCTGACGCCGTACACCCGGCGGGCCCGCATGCCTTCCCAGATTGCTTCTTTGGAATCATTTTCTGCCAGAACGCACATACTTCCATGCTCATAAACCGCCGGAACTGTATGATTATCCCCGGAAGCGATACAGCCTACATGAAGTCCGGCCTCCAGCCCTCTCTCATAACAGGTTTCGCCGGTTCTTGGCCCCATGTGAAGGTGACGCTCCATGTCCAGCGGGCCTGTATCGTTTTCACTGCAGCCATGGCTGGAAAAAATCTCTGCAAAAGGAGAGAATTCTTCATCATGAGTTGCCCAGTTTTTGCCTCTGCTGTTTAGCTGATAGGCCACATGATGGGGGATGGCAATTGCCTCTTCCCCTTCATAGGCTTTCTTAAGCTCTTCGTATCGCATGGGATGCTTCATAGGCTGATTATTGTCCAGAAAAAACACATTGTGATCCCCGTCAAAGCCGCAGCCCTGCCATTCATATCCCATAAACATGGGATATCCTTCTGCATTAACCTGATTCACCTTCTCCCGGATCTGCTCCCAGTCCTTTTCAACGGCTTCTTTGGGGCACAAATCCTCAAGGCCTGCGCCGGTCTCTGATTTAATCATCTGAAACGGATAATACGCGATGGGCCAGAAATCCAATACCGCTTTGGCATGTTCCACCCATTTGTCCAACTCCTCCATCTGGTTGTGATGGATATTGCTATGTAAATCGGTCCATAATTTTTTCATATTGATAACTCCTTAATCTTCCTGTTCTGTTTTCATAAATCTGTCGGTTGCCTTTCTCTGCTTTGCATCGCCTTTCTTTAACAAGTAGATGAGAACAAAGGTAAGAATGATAAATGCCAGGCAAATCGGCCGTTTCACAAAAATACTCCAGGAGCCGCCGGACATAACCAGGGAATTTCGCAAGTTCGCCTCAGCTGTGGGGCCCAAAACCATCCCCAGTACAATCGGTACCGGAGGCAGGTCGATTTTCTGCATAAAGTATGCAATCACTCCAAAGGCCAGCATCACGTATACATCCATCTCGGAGCTGCCGATTGCAAACGCGCCTGCACAGCAGATTACCACCAAAATCGCAGTTAGCAGATCCTGGGGAATATGGGTGATTTTAACAAACAGGCTCAGCAGGTACTTTCCCTGAACAAACATTAAAATCTGGGCGATTACACAACCAATCAAAACGGCATAAACCACCGGCCCGGAGGTGGTAAATAATTTAGGGCCTACTACCAGCCCGTGCATGGTAAATGCGCCAAGCAAGGTTGCCGCAACTACATCCCCGGGAATTCCCAAGGTAAGCAGCGGAATCAGGGTTGCCGCCGTAGCGCCATTATTGGCAGATTCAGGAGCCGCAATACCTTTTATCTCTCCTTCTCCAAACTTCTCTTCCGGTTTTGCACACCGTTTTGCCTCGTTATAAGCAATAAAAGAGGCAATCGCTCCGCCGGTTCCGGGAATTGCTCCGATAAACGCTCCGATAAAGGAAGATTTCAGCATAGTAGGCAGCGTTTTTTTAACGTCTGCTTTTGTAATGTGATCATCCTTGTCTATTTCCTTTAGCTCCGAAACTGCCACTGCTTCTGTCTTATTGATTCGCCCGATCATCTGGGCAATGGCATATACGCCTAACAGCACGGCCAGCATCTTGATTCCATTGTAAAGGCGCAGGTTGCCAAAGGTAAATCTGGTAAGCCCGCTGACAGAATCAATTCCCACAGAGGCCAAGAGGATACCCAGGCCGCCGCTGATAAGGCCTTTTACCAGGCTTTTTCCGCTGACAGAGGCAATAACGGACAAGCCGAAGATTGCCAGGGCAAAATACTCAGGAGAACCAAAGGTAATGGCCACTTTGCTGATCTGAGGAGCAAAAAACAACAGGCACAAAGCGCTGATAAGCCCGCCCACTGTAGACGCCACTAAAGCCATGTCAAGGGCCCTTCTGGGCTGCCCCTTCTGGCACATGGGATAACCGTCAATCAAGGTTGCCGCCGCCGCGTTAGTGCCAGGCGTGTTAATTAAAACAGCGCTGATGGAGCCGCCGAAATTAGAGCCAAAGAAGATGGCAGTCAGCATTAACAGCGCCGGAACCGTATCCATCTGAAATGTAAAGGGAAGCAGCACCGTAATTGCCAGATTCCCGTTCATTCCCGGAATCGCTCCAAAGATAATACCGATAAACAGTCCAATATTTACAAAAACAAAATTCTGCACGGTCAAAAGATTGACCATTGCTTCACCGATTACCTGTCCCATAATAACCTCCTGTCTGGCTTTGGTTAAGGAAGCTGTACATGCAGCACCTTGGAGAACAGCAGATACAGTATCACTACCACCCCAAGAATAATAAGATAAAAAGTTTTCTTTCTGGAGCCGGTGAACATTAAAGTGGCAACTCCTAAAAAGATGGTGGATGCCAAAAAGCTTCTGGTAAATAAAACCGCATAAATCAGCAGCACTGCCATGTACCCCAGCGCCTTTGCTTCCTTTGCCACTTCAAAAGATTTTACCTCATCCCTTTTTAAGATCAGACTCTGAAACATCAAAACCACTCCGCAGACTACCCAGAGAATGGCCACTGCATAAGGAACAGTCTTAGACGTAATGCCATAGGTTGCCGAATAGTCCTCTCCGATCTGCCGGGGAATGATTACCATGCAGATAATCCCCAAAATCACGCTGACAATCCCTGCTATAAGGTTTGAGCGGTATTTCACCTTCATTATCGTTTCCTCCTGGTATAATAAAGCGCGAACCCTGACCGGTTCCAGTTTCTTTTGTGGATATGCCGGGCAAGATTCGCATCTTAGTAATTGTACAAAAAACCTCTGGTGTTATTTTGCGTAATATTTGTTGTAAGCTTCCTGGCACATTGCCGCCGCGTCGGCAATTGTCTGCTTTACCGTCTCGCCGTCAGATAAGTCGGGAATGTAACTTGCATTGGCAGCCAGCTCTTTAAATTCATCGGTTTCGCTGTAATCTAAGATTGCCTGGTAAATCGCAGCTACATCATCAGGATTTACATCCTTTTTGGTCATTAAGAAATTGCAGGTCTGGAATACAATATCATAGCCCAAGGACTTGGCTGTAGGAACTTCAATCCCCTCATATCCGGTGTAGGGCTCCTCGGAAAATACAACAATAGGAATCAGTGTGCCTTCCTCTACATACTGAGCGCCCAGAGAAGAGGTGGCAGCCGCACACACCACATTGCCTCCTGCCACTGCCAGAAGATCCTTCGCAGAGCCGTCAGAAGTCACTGCCTCTGCCTCAATACCAGCCTCGCCAAACAGCATAGTCTGAAGCATATGAGTTGCGCCGCCAGGAGTATTAGAACCGAAAACAATCCGGTTGTTCTTTGCATATTCCTGAAGACCTGCCCAATCCTCAATCCCTGTATTGCCGGGAGCTACAAACAGCATCTGATCTTCGGATACAATGCTGCACACAAACTGGTAATCATCCAGGCTCAGATTAATATCCGGATTAAACAGGGGAGCCAGAGTAAACATTGCAATGCCGCCTACCATCAGTTCAGTGGCATCTGCCTTGGCGCTGTCTAGGTCTGCTGCTGCAATGGCGCCGTTAGCGCCGGTTAAATTGTTAATAACCGCGGAATTTCCATAAGTCTTCTGAAGGCCCTGGCCAATAATTCTGGAAATAGTATCTGCCGATCCGCCTGCCGCAAAGGGAACCCGGATATTAAAATCCTTACCGGGCTTAAAGGAGTCAGCGGTAACGGCCCCGGCTGCCTCTTTCTCTGCCGGTTCTCCTTCTGCTGCAGGCTCTGTCTCTGCCGGTGCTGCAGCAGTGGTAGCGGCTGCGGTTGTGGCTGCAGTAGTGGCAGTTGCCGCCCCGCCGCCGCAGCCGCTAAGGGAAACCGCCATAATGCCTGCCATTGTCAATGCCAATACTTTTTTTCTCATAATCTCGTCTCCTTTTCTGAAAATGTTTTCACCAACATTACCTTCTAATATGGTCATTATAACAAGGCATTTTTCGGTTGTCAATAGAAGTATTTGTATTTTTTGCTTGATTTTTCAGGATTATATCATAACTTTTATGTGTATTTCGTCAACTCGTCTTACTTATTTAATTTGAAATCGTTTTCAACATACAGAAATTTTAGCTCCAAAGAGATAATAACATTTTTAATTGCCTCTTTGGAGCTATTTTGTCATATTAAAATCTATATTGCACCTTAATATCGTAAACTTTCGGCTGGCTGTCTTTGGGTTCCTCTTGAATTTTCCGGTGAAGAAGCTCTGACGCAGTAATTCCTACTGCTTCCGGATTTTTGACCACCAGAGAGCATTGAAGCCCCAGCTTCTGCGGCGTTTCAGCCTGGGCAAAACCTGCAACATCTACTTTGCCAATCCACCCCGGATAGTGCTGATGGATTTCCGTTGCCACGTACTCCAGAATATCCGACCCAAATGCAACAATCAGAGGGCGCTCCCCTTCCCGGATTTTCCCGGAAAACTGTTTCAGCGCCTCCACTACCGCGTCAATCTTTCGGGCCGTTACCACCCGCAGAATCTCTTCCTCAGGTTTTCCTGCCTCTGCAAAAGCCTGATTGGATCCTTCCATGCACATACGGGTATTGTAGCTGTCTATCCAGCCAAACAGCATCAGCACCTGCTTGCACGGCTTGTTCTTTAACAGCCAGGAAACCATGTTGTAGGCATTTTCCCGGTGGTTTTCCAGTACAATATCGCATCCCACCTTTTCCAGGCGGTCGATTACCACCATGTTTTTGTATTCTCTGGATACATTCTGCAGATACATGGAGTTCTGACCACAGGGAGCAATAATAATTCCCGCTGCCTTCTGATTTAAAAGCTCCTGGACATAAAACTTCTCTTTTGCACCGTCATTGTCGCTTTCACAAATAAAGGTCACATACTTCCGCTCAAAAAAGTAATCGCTGACCCCCCGGCATACCCGGCTGAAAAAATACTCTGTATGAGGCACCACCAGGCCCACTATATTGGATTTGCCCCGTTTTAAGTTCTGAGCAAACATATTGGGCTCATACTGCAGCTCCCGGATGGCGTTTTTAATGTTGTAGGCCGCCAAAGGCTGGATGCTTTTGGGATCCTTTAAATATCGGGACACAGAGCTGATGGATACGCCAGCCAGGGCCGCCACCTCCCGGATGGTTGCTTTCTTTTCTTTCATATGCTTCCCCCTGGTTTTACGGCTTATCCCAACGTCTCGTCATACCCGGCCCTCTCCCCGCCAATATATTTCAACCGGGTTCTGGCACAGACCACATGGGCTGCGCCGATCTCTTTTATGCCAATGCGGACCGGAACCGCCACATCTCTTAAATGCATCCCTATCAGCGTATCGCCGATATCAATTCCGGCATGGGCTTTTATATGCTCTACTGCTACCGGATGGCATAATCCGGCATAAGCAGCCGTGGCAAAGGAGCCTCCGGCCTTTAATCGCGGAACCACATTAACCGGCTCATAGCCGTATCGCTCTGCCGCCTCTGCTTCAAGGATAACCGCCCGGTTCAAGTGCTCACAGCACTGAGCTGCCAGATATATCCCCCGGGGGGCCAGCTCCTCCCGGAGAGCCTCAAAAATAGCAGCGCCAATCTCCTGGCTGGAATGGGAACCAATCCGGAAGCTTCCCACCTCGCTGGAAGAGCAGCCTGCCACCAAAATCTGACCAGGTTTCAGCTTCGCCACTTTAAGGAGCTCCCCTGCCGCCTGTTTTGTCTGTAGCTTTATGGTATCCAACATGCTATTTTCCTCTTTTCTTATGATGATAGGACCAGTATACCATATATTTTTACAAGGGGGAAGGGGAGGTTTTGAAAGTCACGGGCAGTTCAGACAGGGGGCGTCTTCTTGTCCGGCATATCCCCCGCCGTATGAACTGTTACATTTAAATGTTGCCCACCGCCTGATGGACCCGTCTGGAAATTTCCGGTCCGGTGATGACAGCCAAAATAATCTTGGCGCTATCTCCCGGCAGGTAGGGAATCACACCCATTGCAAGTCCGGCCCCAAAGTCCACTTTCAGCTGCCAGCACAGCCAGACGGTGCCAAAGATATTGCAGACTAGCGCTCCCAAAACTAAAGCCCCGGCGCAGATTAGACGTTTGTTGGCGAATCGCTCTACAAAAAAGCCGGACACTAATATCATAAAGATAAATCCCACCAAATATCCGCCTGTAGGCCCTGCCAGCTTTCCCAGACCGCCGCTGAAGCCGGAAAATACCGGGAGCCCGGCAATCCCCAGCAAAAGATATATGAGATAGCTGATCAGCGCTTTCTTTGTCTTCAGAATATACAGTGACAGGAAAAGCACCAGGTTAGTAAGAGAAAGCGGCACCGGGCTGACAACTATCGGGATTGCCAGCGGGCCCAGCACACAAGTAACTGCAGTCATTAATGCTACGGCAGCCATCTGGACGGTGGTAAGGCGGCCTGCCTTTGCCTGCCCGGGCTGCTCCCTGGAAATTGGTTGCGTCATATTATTTGGATCTTCCTTTCTTTTTTTATTATATCAGGGATTATACGTTTTCTCGCGACAATTGTCAACTTATTTTTATTTTTGGTTTACAATTTAGAGGTTCTTGTCCGTTAGGGCAACTGCTTATTGTAAATTTTTTCACAAAATTTTATTGCCTTCTCTTGACGGCTGCTGAGAAAAGCGTTATAACAACCTGGAAGTTTAATGCGAAGTTATGAAAAGAAAGGTATGAAAAACATGGATTATAATATGTTACGCGATCTGGCAATCATTGTAATTACAGCAAAATGTCTGGGAATTGCCGCAAGGCACATCAAGCTTCCGCAAGTAGTCGGAGAAATTATAGCGGGCTTGTTGCTTGGTCCCAGTGTGTTAGGAATTGTGGAGCAGTCTGATTTTCTGACAATTATGGCAGAGATTGGTGTGATACTTCTGATGTTTTCGGCCGGACTCCAAAATAAGCTTTCTGATCTATTGAAAACAGGCCCCAAGGCTTTCCTGATTGCATGTGCCGGAGTGTTTGTGCCTCTGATTATGGGCGCCATTCTATTTATGGCGTTTTATGGAGTTTCTCCATGGGGCTCAGAAAATTTCTACAAAGCTGTATTTACCGGTGTGATCATGACTGCTACATCCGTCAGCATAACGGTGGAGACGCTGCGGGAGATGGGAAAACTAAGCGGAAAGTGCGGAACAGCCATTATGAGCGCGGCCATTATTGATGATGTCCTCGGCATTCTGGTGCTGACCTTTGTGATCGGTTTTCGGGACCCTTCCGTGAAACCGTTGCAAATTATCATTAATACCGTGCTGTTTTTTGTTTTTGCTGTTGTTGTTGGTATTTTATTATATAAGGTGTTTCGGAAAATTGATCAGGCATATCCCCATACGCAGAGACTGCCGATCCTGGGACTGGGACTTTGTCTGCTGATGGCTTATGCCGCGGAAACTTATTTTGGGATTGCGGACATAACCGGCGCCTTTGTGGCAGGAGTGGTTCTCTGCAACCTGTCGGATTCGGGATATATTGAGCAGAAAATGGATATTACCTCTTATATGTTTTTTGGGCCGGTATTCTTTGCAAGTATCGGGCTGAAAACCGTGCTTTCAGGAATTACGCCGCAAATAATTTTCTTTACCGTTGGTTTCATTGTAGTAGCACTTTTAAGCAAAATCGCAGGTTGCGGCCTGGTTGCAAGACTATGCGGCTTTTCCAGCCGTGACAGTATATGTATTGGCGTTGGCATGATGGCACGAGGGGAGGTTGCGCTGATTGTCGCTCAGAAAGGACTGAATGCGGGCCTTATGGATGCGGCGCTGTTCACAACAGTAATTCTGCTTATTATCGTTTCTTCTATTGTGACTCCCATCTTTCTTAAAATCTCTTTTGGAAGCAGAAAGCTAATAAGCGAGAGTTAATAAATGAAAGGGGATGCCGCCTCATTTTGCAGCATCCCTTTTATAAAGCTTCTGACTATTTAATTATAATTCTTCCCTGGCCCTTCGGATTTCCGTAATCAGCGCCCACATTTCCACCTAATTTCTCTGAAATATAGGAAGAAAGTACATCTACGTCTACCATAACGTCATCTTTTACTACCTTGCTTCCTGCAAACATAGCCATTCCGTCACCACCGGATTTCAGCATATAGTTGTGAGAAGCCACTGTGTAAGTTTTGTTGACATCCAAAGGCTCTCCGTTTACCAAAATGTCCCCTACCCGGTAAGCGCCGGATACGCTTTTAAAATTCCCTCTTTCATCTAATTTCACATTGGAAGGAACGGAAGTATTTATTGTGTAAGTAATACCAGATACATGGAGGAATCCGCCGTTTTCCTGAGGACAATCCTTAGCCGCCATCTCCAGGGCATCTTTAATCTGCTGTCCGGTTACCTCTACTACACAGCCCATATTTCCAAAAGGGAACACTTTCAATGTATCATTATAAGTAATATTTCCTGCCGCAATGTTATCGCGGATACCGCCTCCATTCATCAGACCGATGTCAGACCCCAGCTGATACCGAAATGCATCTGCACACAGGTCGCCCAGATTGGTCTCGGCGCTTCTTACCGCCCGATTTCCGGTTTCCGGATCTTTAACGGTCAGCTCCACTTCTGTATGGCCTAACACCGTCTTTAAGCTTTCGCTGTACTGGGCCTGGATTTTCTTAATGTAAGCATCTGTAGCCGCATCTACAAATTTACCGTCCTCTGTTGCCATAGCGCCGCCCGGAATTGTAAGAACGACACCGGCGGTGATAACATCTGCCCTGCGGATCTTATCTCTATTTGCATTATAAATAACAGGCCAGGCCTCTGAAGAACCCAGAGTCTTTTTGGCAATCCTGCTTAAGGAGTCATTTTTCTTTACCGTGTAAGTGGTGAATCCTCCGTCCGGAACTTCCGTCACCATCTCGGTAGTAATCGTCCCGTCCGGTTTAATGGTCATTTTACCAATATTTTTTAGTTTTGTGCCGGTCTGCGTTACGGTTACCGCTTCCCCATCTTTGTTGGGATAGGTCTTATCGTAGGTCTCGTGGGAATGACCGTCAATAACCGCGTCTACGCCGTTGGTATTCTTAATAATCTGTTCAGATGTCCACTGGTCGGAAACCCCCTCATTGCCCAGGTGTCCCACCAGGATCACAACCTCTGCTCCCTGGCTTTTGGCCCCGTCTACAGCCGCCTGAACCTGATTGTAAAGAGCCTGCCCGTTTCCGTCTTCACAGAAGCTAAAAAGATAATTACCGTTTCCGTCCTGGAAATATGCAGGAGTAGACTTGGTAAAGCTTTCCGGGGTGCTGACACCTACAAAAGCCACCTGGGTATCTCCATACGTAAACATTTTATATGGCGCAAATACCGGAGTTCCCGAAGCCAGATTTATGAAATTGCAGGAATAATATCCGCAGTTCAGCCTTCCGGACAGTTCCAGGAAACGTGCCATTCCGTAGTCAAACTCATGGTTTCCGGGGATAGCAAAATCATATCCTGTCTGATTCATAATGTCAATTATGTATCCGCCGTCTGATAAGGTGCCAATGGGTGCGCCCTGGATGGCGTCGCCTGCATCTACCAGCGTCACATAAGGGGTCTGTGCCTGCATCTCCTTTTTGTACAGGGCCAGTCCTGCATAACCAATGTTGTCATCTACACCGCAGTGGACATCATTGGTATACAAGACCACAATGTCCTGATCCGCTGCCTGGGCAGTCAGCTCTGTGGCCGCCGTTACTCCGGCTGTCACCGAAACTGTCACGGCCAGAGTCAGCAGGATTGACCAGAATCTTTGCTTTAAGCTTTTCATCGCAACTCCTCCTTTGTCAAATAGCTGTTATACCTCTATATGTATTATAGCTTAGTTTTTGAGGGATAGTAAATAAGGAATTTTGTAAATTCTCCAGGATACCCCCAGTGAACAAGGTGTCTTTTAAGACAGGAGCCGGCAGTTTACGCTCCGCCAGCTCCTATCTATAATGACACAGAATCCGTCCCAACGCGCCAACGGTGCCTTTTGCCGGATTTCCATCAACTTTCCATCTGTCTCCCTAAAAATCCGGCTGCAGTGGCAGCCAGCTTCATTTCCATTTCTCCAAATCTGACTCTCGGCTCCCGGCTCAATATAATAACTGCACCGATGGCATCCCCTTCACAGATAATGGGGGCAATCACCTGGGCTGTAATTCCTTCCAGAGGTTCTGATGTCAGAGAGATAAAGCCTTTATCATCTTTTCCCGCAGTGATAGCCGCCCGTTCCTGAATCACATTCTCCAGCTGATGGCTGATAGGCTTTTGCAGCAGTTCCTTTCTGGCTCCTCCTGCTGCAGCCACTACCTGATCCCGATCCGTAATGCAGACCATCATTCCGGTAGACTGGGCCATAGCGTCTGCATACTGGCCTGCAAAAGCCGTCAGCTCTACCATAGGGGAATATTTCTTTAAAATAATTTCTCCTTCTCTGTCGGTAAAAATTTCCAGAGGGGTTCCTTCTCTTAATCTCAGAGTTCTGCGGATTTCCTTAGGGATTACCACTCGTCCCAGATCATCGATTCTTCTTACTATTCCAGTTGCTTTCATGAACAAGTCCTCCATTTTGTCGTATTTTGTGTATAAACCCTCATACGCCCGCTTATGGACGCACCACCAAAGATATAAGTTTTACAGGCTTTACTTCTATTATCTGTAATAATTGGCTGAATATACACGCAACCGTTTCAAAAGGAGAGGACTCTTTTAACCATTCATTTCCAAATTGGAGCAGCCTGACGGCGGCGGCCAGTGATAGCCTCTCTGGTTGTAAAGTCCAAAGTCTGCTTTAGGCGGATGGGCAACCGGCTGAAAGCCCTGAAGCTCCCCTTCTTTCAGCCACTCCATATCGCCTCCGTACAGATTGTTTTTTAAATAGGCTTTCATTTGCTCCCCTATTGTTTCATATTCTTTTTCATTTATATAATCATGAGATTCATCCGGATCCCGTTCCAGGTCAAACAGCTGGAATTTATTGCCGCAGGGGTAATAAATCAGCTTATAGTTTTTCCAGCGGATCATTCGGGCGGCTTTCTCATCTTCTCCTATCTCCCCATATAAATACGGGTGTTCTTTTTCTGATATTAAGGAAATCCCTTCTACTGTATCAGGGATGGGAAGCCCGCACATCTCCAGCAGAGTAGGCATAATATCTCCCAGCTGGGCCAGCTTTTTCTCTTTCATTCCCCGGTATTGCTCTACAGGCCTTCCTGAGAGGATCAGGGGCACCTTTGCCGATTCCTCATAAAAGCATCTCTTCCCTACTATATTATGGCGGAACAGCATCTCCCCATGGTCGCAGGTAAACAGCAGAATGGTGTCCTCCAAAAGGCCACATTCCCTTAAAGTGCCTATTAGCAGGCGGATTTCATAATCAATATGGGTACACTGGGCAAAAAAAGCTCTTCTGGCCCGCAGCCTTTCTTTGGGAGAATACTTTTCTGACTCAGAGCAAAGGGCTTTAAAAATAAAGCTGTCATCCAGCCAGTCTTCCCCGGCCGGCCCTTCTATTTCTTCCTCCCGGTACATTTCCAAAAAAGCAGGAAGGGGAACCAGCGGCGGATGGGGAAACTGATAGGAACAGTAAAAGAAAAATGGCCTTGTAGGATCCTTCCGTTTTATCTGCCGCATCATCTCCCTGGTCACCCAGTTGGTGGGATGGCTTTTCTCATCTAAATGCCACGGCCTTGTATAATAAGTATTGTTTCCCATTCCATGTAAAAATTCCTGGCCCGGATATCCATTTTCCCCCAGCCAGATTTGATAATCATCTACACAGCCCAGCTCGTAACGGCCTTCTTCCATTAAAATTACGTCTTCAAATCCAATCCGGTTCCTTTGGGGGTAAACATGAAGTTTTCCCACTGCCATTGTCTGATAACCGTTTTCCTGGAATACCTGGGCCAAAGTAGGCGCATGGGGCATTTCCATCCTGTCGGAATAGACCCGATCCCCATGGCTTTTAGGCGACATCCCGGTCATCAAGGTTCTCCTTGCCGGGATACAGACCGGACATTCGCTATAACAATTTTCAAACCGAATACCGTTTTCCGCCAGGTAATCCAGGGTAGGAGTCATAATGTCCTTTCGTCCCCCACACCCCAGAAACAAGCCTGGCCACTGATCCGCAGTAATCATTAAAACATTCTTTTTTTCCATCTAATCCATCTCCTCTCTGACTGTAAAGCCCTGACACCCCTCGGTGATTTCCAGTTTCCGGATAATATCCTTTAAATCTTCCTCCACGGTAAAATTCCCCTGAATCTTTACATTACTGGCAAATCTTCCGTAAATGCAGGGGATTTCATGGTTATAGACATCTCGCTCTGACGGCTGTTCATCGAAGAGTTCCGGAATATGGCGGCTCTGTCTTTTCCATCGGATGACCGCATTTTCAATACGGATCTCACGAATCGGGGCATAGGCTTCTCCTCCAAGGAAGATACAAGACTCTGACTCAAAATCAATATGATCCACAAATACCTTTTCGATCATCCCCGGAATCTGATCTCCCTCTTTTCTTTTTGTAGCGGATATAAATATAGGCTCTCCTTTTCCCCACCACCTGGGGGCAAACTTCCGCTGGGGGCAATCTGCATACTGTCTGGTATTTCCCGTAATGTGATGAATATAAATATGGGAAATTCGCCCTCCGTCTCTGGACCAAATCCCAACCGCTCTGGAACAATCTCTCACTACACAGTCGCTGAATATAATATTCCGGATATTGCCCCAGCTCTCCGTACCGATTTTCAGCGCCGAATCCCTGGAATGAAGAATGCATCCCCGGATAACAACGTTCTCGCAGTCTCCATATCTTTCGCTCATTTCCTTGGTAGCCTTGACTACAATGCTGTCATCTCCGGATTCAATGATGCAATCCTGAATTACCACATTCCGGCAGCAGTCCGGATCAATGCCATCATTATTAGGTCCTCTGTCATTATTTAAAATCCGGATCCCGTCCACCAATACATTCCGGCAGCCCGCCATGTGCAGAGTCCAGAAAGCGGCATCATAAAAAGTAATATTTTTTACCGTAAGATTTTCAATATCCTCAAAAAAGCTGGTTCTGGGCCGCTCTCCCTCTACGTTAAGGGGACATTCCTGATAGCCGCCGTCTCCGTTGTCCTCCGCAAACCGCAGCCTTCCCTGACCGTCTATTTGCCCCTGGCCGGAAATGGTAATATTTTTTTCATGGCAGGCATATAAAAAGTACCCCCCTTTCTGTTCTTCCAGATCCGATATCAACACCGCCCCCTGTTCCAGGTACAACTCAACATTGGAACGGATCTGCAAAAAGCCGGACAAAAAGCGACCGGCTGGTACATATACTCTTCCTCCTGTTTTGCTGCATACATCAATAGCCTGCTGGATGGCGGATGCACAGTTTTTCTTTCCGCTTCCATCAGCCCCGTAATCCAAAATATTATAAATCATCGGGTCCCTCCTTTCCTGCTGACAGCAGTCTTTTCATCACGTAAAAATTTTCTCCTCCTGTCTTTTCTCTGTAAAAATGCCCCTTAGGATTCTGCTTTTTCCATTGTTCAATGACTGCAGACGGTTCCTTAATGCCCCGGATATTAGCCATAGTTTTCGGTTCTTCATAATAGGAAAACAGGACATTTTCATGAAGAGAAATAAACTGATACTGATCCCCGCAGAACAGGCCTTCCTCTACCAGCGCCTTATGCCAGTATACATAAGAAGTCAGCTTTTCTTCCTTTAAAAAGGCAATGCGGCCGATCCTTTCTTTTCCTTTTCGTCCGCCCATCCAACTTTCCGGCTCTTTCGGAATACAGTGGTAATAAACCGGATACATAGGCGCCCAGCAGAGCTTTCCGGCTTCTTCAGGCCAAAGCTCCAGAAACGGAATCAGCATAGGAAAAATACTTTCCGGCTGAGGAGGATCCCCCTCAGCCTCACAATATAGAAAGCACATTTTTCTGAACCGGTACAGGGATACTGACAGCAGGCTCCCGGTTTGAACCAATCCCTCTGCCCGTTCCTCTGCCTGATTCAGCACAGTCTTTAGCTCCTTCTCACGGCAGTCCTCTTTTAAAGACCCCCGATATTCCCTGCGTTCTATCATCCTTTTACCCCTCCGGCGGTAATTCCCTCTACAAAATATTTTTGAGCGAAAAAGTAAAGAAGGGTAGGCGGGAGCATAGATAGGAATGACATACTCAGCACCTGATTCCATTGGGTTACAGCCCCGGTTCCGTCAATGGACATTTTCAGAGCCAAAGATATCGTATAGTTTTTTACACTACTAATATAGATCAAATTATTAAAATAGTCATTCCATCTCCACAAAAACTGAAAAATTGTTACGGAAAAAATTGCCGGCTTCATCAGCGGAAATAAAATTTTTACATATGTCATAAAAGGATTGCATCCGTCAACCCAGGCAGACTCGTCCAGCTCTTTGGGAATTCCTCTTAAAAACTGTACCTGCATAAAAATGAAAAAAGGATAACAGGCCAAAAGTCCGGGGATCCAAAATGGAAGGTAAGTATCCACCCAGCCGAATTTGTTAAACAGTACATAACGGGGAATGATAATTACCGAGTCCGGCAGCATCAGTGTGGAAAGCATCAGCAAAAACAAAAGCTTTTTCCCCGGAAAGCGGAATCTTGCAAATCCGTAGGACACGATTCCGGTAGAAGCAACAGTAAACAAAACCGTTGGAATTACCATGAAAAAGGTATTGAGATAGAATCTGGTATAAGTAAATTGCCCGCTGGCTTTCCAGCCTTTTACGAGTCCGTCTGTTAAAAAATCCTTTGGCCAGAGAGACAGGCTTCCAAACAGCTCCTGATTGGATTTAAAGGTTGCAAAAAACAGCCATACCAGCGGGTAAACCATCAGAATCCCCACACAGACCAAAATAAAATAAGCGCCTATTTTGTGTTGTCCTTTTCTCATCAGTCCGCTCCTCCGTCATTATAAAATACCCATGCGTCTGAGCTTTTAAACAGCATTGAAGTAACAAGCAGTACCACCAGAAAGAGAACCCATGAGGTAGCTGACGCATACCCCATTTTTAGAGTAGAAAATGCGTCCTCATAAATTTTCAGCCCCAAAAGATAGGTTCCGTGGTTTGGTCCTCCGTTTGTGATAACGGAAACTGCCGTAAATTCCTGCAGTGCATTAATTGTCTGCATCATAAAATTAAAAAGAATAATCGGCGAAATCATAGGCAGCGTTATGGTAAAAAACTGCCGGATTTTCCCCGCTCCATCCACAGACGCCGCCTCATAAAGTTCTTGAGGCACATTTTTTAGTCCTGCCAAAAATAAGACCATGGACGAGCCAAACTGCCACACCACCAGCAGACTGATGGTAAACAGCGCCGTATCCGGCATTCCCAGCCAGTTAACCGCCGGAATCCCAAACACACGGAAAAGCTGATTTACAATACCATCCTTCATAAACATAAATTTCCACAATATGGACACCGCCACGCTTCCTCCCATTATACTGGGAAGATAATAAATGGTTCGAAAAATATTAATGCATTTCAGCTTCATATTAAGAATCATGGCAATAAACAGAGCGAAAATCAGTTTCATAGGCACTGTCATCACTGCGTACTTAATAGTTAAAATAAATGATTTCCAAAAATACCGATCCTTGGCAAACAGCTCCCTGTAATTCTGAATTCCAATCCATTTCCCGTCTGACAAAATAGAAAAATCCGTAAACGAATAATAGAAGGACTGCAGCAGCGGATATAGCTGCAGTCCAAAAAATCCAAGAATCCAGGGACTGATGAATAAGATTCCCCATTTCCAATTCCGGGGGTACCGGCGCAGCTTTGCACCGGTACTTTTTTGTTTCAGCTCTGTCATCTGTATATTCTCCCCTGATTTAGCTTGTTTCGGCAATTCAATCTCTCAGCTCAGAAAGAAGCTCCTGATATTGGGTTACAATCTCTTTTGCAGCTTCCGCCGGCGTAATATCATGATAAATAACTTCCTGGAGAATATCTTTTCTCACCGTCTCCAGCTCTGTATTAATGCTGATTGCATTGATGGTCATAGAGTCTGGCTGGGCAATTTCAATCGCTTTTTTCAGAGTCGCATCCACCTCTCCTTTTTCCTCCAAAGCCTTAATAGCAGTTGAAGTAGAATTATATCCATAATTATCCTTAATAATCAGTGCTGCCTCAGGATCGTTTAACAAAAAGTCTAAAAATTTTGCAGCCTCCTCTTTAGCGGCAGAATTATCATTGATGCAAAAACCGGTATTTCCCGCAAAATCTACACCGCTGGATTTTGCGTCCTGGTTTCTGGGAATTGGAAGCACATCCAGCTCTGACGATACGGACGCTTTATACTTTGCCAGCCCTCCGGTAATATCTAAAAGAAGGCCAATCTTACCATTTACCCATTTTGTATTCTGATCCATCTGACCGGCAAAAACTGCGCCTTCGCCAAAAGGTTCCAATGTGTTGCTATCATAAAGATCTAAAATCAGTTGGAAAGCTTCTTCCATCTGCTCCTTCGTAAAATTCAGCTCATAGGTTTCTTCATTTACCAGACTTCCCCCTGTCATCTGACCGATATATGCCGGAATAATCAGGCGATTCAGTACATCAATGTCTGCAGTCATCAGGTACGCATCTCCATCCGCCTCATGCACCGCCTGTCCAAGCGCCATAAATTCGTCCCAGCTATAGGTCTTATCCAGCTCAACCCCGAAGGTTGAGGCAAAATCTTTATTGACATACATAACCTGGCCTGTAACAGTACACGGAAATAGAATTGCCTCTCCTTTATACATACCGGACTTTTCCAAAAGCCCCTCCGCCAAGGTAGAAGTATCTGCCGGAAGCTGCTCCAGATCCGCCAGGTAGTGCTTGGCTCCCTGGACGTCCGCCAGCCATTCTTTCTTAAACAGCATTACATCCGGCGCCGTTCCGCTGGATAAAGTTGTCATCATTTTCTCATAATAGCCGTCAAATCCCTGATATTCGCCTTCCACTACTACATTGGGATTTTTTTCCTGGTACAGCTCGATAGCGTTTAACATAGCCTGATGCCTTGCGTCTCCGCCCCACCAGGAACAGCGGATTGTCACCTTTTCCCCTTCCGGCCCGTTGCTTTCTGCCGGCTCCTGCACTGCTGCGGAAGTATCTTTTGTATCCTGCTGTTTACTGTTTCCGGCTCCGCAGCCTGCCAGCATAACCGCTGCCGTTACACCTGCCGCCAGTCTTGTCCATCTTTTTTTCATGAAAGTCCCCCTTCTTTCTCATAAGAATTTTTTGATAAATCCACTATAACAAATTCCGGCTTTTTTCGGTACGAGCCTAATTTTTATTTCCATATCACTATTTTCTATCATTTTTTCAATCCTATCTCTATTTTAGATTCCTGCCCATTATAAAAGATGCTGCAAAATAAACCTTCGAATTCGTTCATTTTGCAGCATCTCCCCTTCCTCGTGTCTTTTTTAAGGAAGCCTGAAAAACACACAAGTTCCATATCCCTTTTTTGACGTTATGTGAAGGCCTGCCTCCTCTCCGTAGCTTAGAACCAGCCTTCTGTGAACATTGATAAGTCCCACATGATTCCCGTATTCCTCCCGGTTTCCCAGGGATGCCTTTAACATTCTTAATTCCTCTGTTCCAATTCCAACTCCATTATCCAAAACGCTGATATAAAGTCCCCGGGGCCCCAGATGAATCTTCAGCCGTATAATCCCTTCTTTGTCCAGAGGCTTTATTCCATGGCTGATGGCGTTTTCCACCAGCGGCTGCAATATCATCTTTCGGACAGGGCAGGCCGCTGCCTCTTGGCTCACATCATATTCCACCTCAAATTTATGGTTGTATCGTTTTGTCTGGATATAAACATAGCTTTTTAAATACTCCAGTTCTTCCTTCCCTGTAACCGTTTCCTCTGGATTTCCCAAGGAATACCTCATAATCGAAGCCAATCTGGTAAGCATTTCCGAGCAGGTATTGGGACCCTTGGTCAACCCGATGGCCTCCCAGTAAATGGTATTTAACGTATTATGAAGAAAATGCGGATTGATCTGCTGCTGAAGCGCAGACAGCTCCAATGCCTGCAGCTTATATTTTTGTTCAGACGTCTGAATTTTTAAATAGTCCTGCTGAATAAACAGGTTAATAATATTGTAAGTAATATAATTATAAGGATCTAAAAATGCTTCTGAGGGCTCCCCTTCCTTAATCAGCGCCTGATCCGGGTGGCTTAACAGGTCTAAAACATTTTCCAGACTTTCATAATCCTTTCTGGCCCGTATGGCCGCCAGGATTATGGAAACCGCAATCGCGCCGCATACCAGGAGAATAAATATTCTGGCAAATTGGCTGGAGGAACGCAGCACATTCCGGATAGGCACTGCAGAGACATAGTCCAAATCCTGAATATGCTGGGAATGGAGCGTAGACACCGTGTACTTTTCCCCTTCTATCGCTGTATCATAATATTCAAATTCTCCTAATTGGAGCTCTTTTTCCCGATTTACAAGCTCTTGCAAATCCATGGAATAGTTTTCCGCCAGCGGCTGACACCCTCGGTTTACTACTGCAATAGCCTGTCCGGAGTACATGCTCAGAGAATTCATATACCGGATCAGAGCATTTCCGTCATATTCCACCGCAATAACGCCAATAGGATTGGATGGATCAATCGTAGAATACAGCTTGCGGAAGTAGTAAAGCATAGGGGCCGGTTCAGAATATTTATCTTTGGAAACGATTTTCGTATCCAGCCAAATGTCTTCCTTTGCTTCTCTGGCTTCTGCAATCCATTGGGTATCTTTATATGCCGCTGCTGACACCATTCCCTTTTCCGGCGCAAGAATCCTGTCGTTGTTGTTGTAGTAATAGACATATATGGTCTCAATATATTCGCTGGTATACATATAATACCGCAGCAGAGAGCAAATATTGTTAATATTACGCAGGCTGTTAAGGGTAAGCTCCTTTTCGTTGTAAGCGTTTTTCAGACTGGTGGTAATAGAAGGATTAGACCGGATATAGTAATAAACATTGTCCAGTTCCCCCAAAAGACTGTTCATGGTTTCATCCATCTGATAAAGCATACTGTAGCTGCTCTTTTTCAGTGAGTTCCTGCTCTCTCTGTTAATTTGATAAATGCTGTAGGGGCCAATCAGCAAAATGGGGATTAGAAGCAAAAAAGCATTTTCTAAGAAACGCTTTATAAAAAAATGTTTTCTCATGGAGTGATGCCGGCCTGTCCTATAACGGCTGCCTATGGAAATCCGTCCTTTCATTGCATCCTCCCTTTATATGCTGTCTGGTACTCTCTGGGCGACTGACCGTATCTGGCTTTAAATGCCCTGGTAAAGTTATTGGGATTGGTATAGCCTACCATTTCACTGATATTGTATATTTTCACATCCTGGCTTTTTAGCAGCTGGCATGCCTTATTCATCCTGGTATCAAAAAGCAGATCGACAAAATTTTTTCCGGTTTTTAATTTAATAAGCTGACTTAAATAAGAGGGATTTAGATAGAGCTTCCCCGCCAGCTTTGTCAAAGTTCCGTCCCGGTATTCCTGTGATATATACTCCGTCACCTGAGCAATAATTCCGTCTTCATCGTGAACCCCCTTTAAAGGCTCAAAAACTTCATAGCGCTGATCCAGCTCCTGTTTAATTTCCCGAAAGGTCTCTTTTATCTCTTCAAAATCCGACGGCTTTAATATATAGAAACGCACTCCATATCGGATAGCATTTTGAGCGTACTGAAAGTCGTCATAAGCGCTTAAGAATACCACAAGAGGGTGATCCGTCTCCTTTTGAAGCTGACGGGCCAGCTCAATTCCGTCCATAACCGGCATGCTGATATCGGTAAGCACCACATGAACCTTATGGCTTTTTATAAAGTCCAATGCTTCCCCGCCGTGAGACGTTTGTCCGCAAATATGAAATCCCTGTTCTTCCCATGGAAAATACGTGGCCAGACCGTTTCTTGAATTTTCTTCATCGTCTACCAGCAAAAGCTCATACAGCATGTCTTTTTTCCTCCTTACAGTTTTGACTCCAGGTCTTTATCATAACATAAAATCGCTTTCTCCTAATAGTAAAAATTCTTTCTATAATTATTTGTATATTGCCCTTCTTCGTTACATATTTGTTATATTTTTAACAATATTTTTTTCATTTCTCCTATTTACCTTGTAGCTGCACCTCTAAAACTATGTATATTTTTTTAATTTTCTCCATTCTTTTCTGATTTTCTTTATACAAAACATAGAAACCATTTTATCGTTAATTTTTTATCGTTAATTTATTGACATTAAAAAATCTACGCTGTATAATGACTCCAGAAAGAAAAAATAACTTTGCAGCCTATCATTTATTTATGATAAAATAATCAGGAGGATATCAAAGATGGCAAAGACTAAGGCACCCGAAATCATTGACAACGTTGACGCATTAATCGCAAAGCTGAAAGCCATGCGTGAGGCTCAGGCGCAGTTTGCTACCTACACCCAGGAGCAGGTAGACAAAATTTTCTACGCAGCCGCCATTGCCGCCAACCAGGCACGTATCCCATTAGCAAAGATGGCCGTTGCAGAGACGGGCATGGGTATCGTGGAAGATAAGGTTATTAAAAATCACTACGCAGCCGAGTACATATACAACGCATACAAGGACACCAAGACCTGCGGCGTCATTGAAGAAGACCTGGCCTTTGGTACGAAAAAAATCGCTGAGCCTATCGGTATTATCGCTGCGGTTATTCCCACCACTAATCCTACCTCTACTGCAATCTTTAAGACCCTGATTGCATTAAAGACTAGAAACGCAATTATCATCAGCCCCCATCCCCGTGCAAAGAACTGCACTATTGAGGCTGCAAGAATTGTTTTAGAAGCCGCTGTTAAGGCCGGCGCTCCTGAAGGCATTATCGGATGGATCGATGTTCCCAGCCTTGAGCTGACCAACGAAGTTATGAAGGATGCTGATATTATCCTGGCAACTGGCGGCCCCGGCATGGTTCATGCCGCTTATTCTTCCGGCAAGCCGGCACTGGGCGTAGGCGCAGGAAATACCCCGGTTATTATTGATGAAACCGCTGACGTAAAGTTGGCTGTTAACTCTATCATCCATTCCAAAACCTTTGACAACGGTATGATTTGTGCTTCTGAACAGTCCGTTACTGTTTTAGAGCCCTTGTACGATGCAGTTAAGGCGGAATTTGCATACCGCGGATGCTATTTCTTAAAACCTGACGAAATTGAGAAGGTTAGAAAAACCATCTTAATCAACGGTTCCTTAAATGCTAAGATTGTTGGCCAGTCCGCACACAAAATTGCCGCTTTGGCAGGCGTTACCGTACCGGAAAGCGCCAAGATCTTAATCGGCGAAGTGGAATCCGTTGATATTTCCGAGGAATTTGCTCACGAGAAATTATCTCCGGTACTGGCTATGTACAAGGCAAAAGACTTTGATGATGCCCTGGCAAAGGCAGAGCGTCTGGTAGCAGACGGCGGCTATGGCCACACTGCATCCCTTTATATTCATCCGGCGCAGACCGACAAGATTATGAAACATGCTGAGGCAATGAAAACCTGCCGTATTGTCATCAATACTCCTTCTTCTCATGGCGGTATCGGTGATCTTTACAACTTCAATATGGCTCCGTCCTTAACCTTAGGCTGCGGCTCCTGGGGCGGCAACTCTGTTTCCGAGAACGTTGGCGTAAAGCATTTATTAAACATCAAGACCGTTGCCGAAAGGAGAGAAAACATGCTGTGGTTCCGCGCACCTGAAAAGGTTTACTTTAAGAAGGGCTGTATGCCGGTTGCTTTAGATGAGCTGGGCACCATTATGGGCAAGAAGAAAGCCTTTATTGTTACTGACAGCTTCTTATATAAGAATGGATATGTAAAGCCTATTGAAGAAAAATTAGACCAGATGGGTATTCAGCATACCTGCTTCTATGAGGTTGCTCCCGATCCCAACTTAACTTCTGCAAATGCCGGCGCTGCCGCAATGCGCGCGTTTGAGCCTGACTGCATTATCGCTTTGGGCGGCGGTTCCGCAATGGATGCCGGAAAGATTATGTGGGTAATGTACGAGCATCCGGAAGTAGACTTCCTTGATATGGCAATGCGCTTTATGGATATCAGAAAGAGAGTTTACACTTTCCCGAAAATGGGCGAAAAGGCTTACTTTGTAGCCATCCCCACATCCTCCGGTACCGGTTCTGAGGTAACTCCCTTTGCAGTTATCACGGATGACCGCACCGGCACCAAGTATCCTCTGGCTGACTATGAGCTGCTTCCCAACATGGCAATCATTGATGCCGACAACATGATGAACCAGCCCAAGGGCTTAACCAGCGCTTCCGGTATTGACGCTTTAACCCATGCTTTAGAGGCTTATGCTTCCATCATGGCTACCGACTACACCGACGGCCTGGCCTTAAAGGCAATGAAGAATATTTTCGCTTACCTGCCCAGTGCCTACGAAAACGGCGCTAATGATCCCTACGCTCGTGAGAAAATGGCAGATGCCTCCTGTATGGCCGGTATGGCATTTGCAAATGCATTTTTAGGCGTATGCCATTCCATGGCTCACAAACTGGGAGCTTACCATCACCTGCCCCACGGCGTTGCAAATGCGCTGTTAATCAGTCATGTTATGCGGTTTAATGCGGTAGAGGTTCCGCCTAAGATGGGTACTTTCTCTCAGTATCAGTATCCTCATACCCTGTCCCGCTATGTAGAGTGTGCAAACTTCTGCGGCGTATTTGGCAAAGATGATGAGGACACCTTAAACAAGTTCATTGACAAGATTGAGGAGTTAAAGGCAAAAGTCGGCATTAAGAAGTGCATCAAGGATTACGGCATTACGGAAGAAGCCTTTATGGCAACTTTAGACGAGATGGTTGAGCACGCATTTGACGACCAGTGTACCGGCGCCAATCCCAGATACCCGCTGATGACCGAAATCAAGGATATGTATCTGCGCGCTTACTATGGTGAAGAAAACGCAAACTAATATAAATATAAGGAGGGTATTTTCATGAAGCTGAATGAGAAAGATATTATCTTTACACGTCCTCATAAGACCGTATACGCTACCAAGGACAAAATCATCAAAGTTTTTGACAAGAAGCGTTACTCTAAGGCCGATGTATTTAACGAGGCATTAAATGAAGCTCACGTAGAGGAAACCGGTTTAAACATTCCGGAAATCCTTGAGGTTTCCGAAACTCCAGAGGGCTGGGCATTAGTTCGGGAAAAAGTGGAAGGCGTTACCTTAGACTCCTTAATTAAGGAGAACCCGGATAAGCTGGAGGAATACATGGAGCAGTTCGTAGATCTTCAGTTGGAGATCCATTCCAAGAAGTGCCCTGGCATTAAAAAGTTAAAGGCAAAGCTGCAAAACCAGATCAACAGCTTAAAGGACATTGACGCTACCTGCCGCTATGAGCTGAGCACCCGTCTGGATGGTATGCCCAGACATACCAAGCTGTGTCACGGCGATTTCAATCCTACCAATGTTATCGTTGATACAAAGGGGAATTTTGCCGTAATTGACTGGGCCCATGCTGCTCAGGGCAATGCCAGCGCTGACGCCGCTATGACTTATCTGTTATTTGCTCTGGAGGATCAGAAGTTGGCAGATATGTATATTGATTTGTTCTGCAAGAAAAGCGATACCGCACGCCAGTATGTAAACCGCTGGCTGCCCATTGTAGCTGCCGCTCAGCTTACCAAGAAAAAAGCAAAAGAGAAAGACTTCCTGATGAAGTGGATCGATGTTGTAGAGTACGTATAGGACTGATGTAAAAATCTTTCCGGAGGTGGTGTTCCATAGGTGATTATCTATGGAGCACCACCTCCGGAAATTTTCTATTTGCTCACTGAATCCAGCTGTCCTTCGATAATATATCTCTGAAGCAGCAGATACAAAAGGATCACCGGCGCCAGGGCAACTGCACATTCCGCACAAGCCAAAGGTACGTTTTGAACAGAACCATAGGCCGTGTAGAAGGCTTTCCGCACCGTCAGAATCACCGTAGCTTTGCTGGTGTTGGTCAGCAGGTAAGTAGGCATGGCAAAATTGTTCCAGGTTCCCACCGCAATCATGATCAGCCTGGTGACTGTCACCGGCTTCAGCTGAGGCAGAATGATTTGAAAAAATGTTCTCAGAATCCCGGCTCCGTCGATAGCCGCCGCCTGATCCAGGTCTCTTGGAATGGAGACAATGAATGATGTGTAAAAAAACATGGTTCCTGCCATACCGATGGCTGCGGTCTGAAGGGACAAGGCCCATATTTTATTGATCATGTGGAACTTCACCATTAAAGAATAGGTACCTACCAGCAGGGACAAACTGGGAATCATCATGACGCAAATGTTGAAAGTTCTCAAAGCAGAAGATACCTTTCCCCCGGACCGCGCCAGGCCGTAAGCCGCCAGCCCTCCCAAGAACACCTCCAGTGCACATACTTCTGCCACATATATCATGGAATTTTTAAATCCGTTAAGCAGGTTCGGGTCCTGAAAGGCCTGGGCATAGTTGTCAAATGTCCATTTCTCCGGCAGATACAGGCGGGGAGTCAAATCCGTGATGTAGCGAAAGGATTGATTCAGCATTACATAGATGGGCAAGAGATACAACAGAATCAAAAAACCGGAGATTGCGTATACTCCCCAGCCCACTTTCTTATTTGGCGCATACACCTGCCTCATAGGTACCTTGTCGCTTCTTTCAGTTTTCATCAGTACTCCACCTCCCTGCTTCTCAGATACTGATTAATGGGTACCGCAACTACAAAGATAATGACAAACAGTGCGATTCCCACTGCAGCCGAATATCCCGCCTTCTCGTCATTAAAATACAACAAAGAAATATAATAGGAAAGAGACAGGGATTTCCGGTTTGGTCCTCCGTTTGTTAAGGTAACAATGATATCGTACAGCTTAAATCCGCCGATTAAGTTGGTGATGACTGCAGTGGTAATGGCCGGCATCAGCAGAGGAAGGTCGATCTTGAAAAAGATCTGCCGCCGGCTGGTGCCGTCTAAAAGAGCAGCTTCCTCGTACATCTTGGGTATATTCTGCAGGCCGGCCAGATAGATCAGCATACAGAACCCCATGGCCTGCCAGCTGTTAATCAACGTGATAATCAGCACCGAACCGATGCCGCTTTGCATCCAGTAGATATTTTCGATACCGATCAGATTCAGCAGATTGTTCAGGACACCGTTGTCATAGTTAAAAATATAATACTGGATCGCTCCCATGATAACCCCTGAGATCATAATGGGCATGTAAAGAATCAGGCGCACAAAATTCCGTCCTCTAAACTGCCGGTTTACAAGCAGCGCAGCAGAAAGGCCGGCAATGTTTTGAATCAGAGTGCTGCCAAATCCATAAATAAACGTGTTCATAGTAGACCGGAGGAAAACTTTGTCCGAAAAAATAGAAACATAGTTTTTCAAACCAATCCACTGCATTTTCTGAGAATATCCGTTCCATTTATAAAACGATACTTTCACTGCGTTTCCCAGCGGAACGATCATAAAAATAAAGATCAATAAAAAAGCCGGAATACTCAATGACAGCAGCGTCCATTTCCGTCTCTTTTCCATCTGCATTCTTCTCCTTCCTGATATTTTAAAACAGGGGATGTCGCAAAATGAAATAAAGGGGCTTTCTATTAGCAGATGTCCACATCTTGAGCACACATGTACGTTTATTACAGCTCTCATCCGTCGTAGACGTACATGTGTTAACGAGAGTTGGCGGACAGCGCTAATAGAAAGGCTCTGGTTTCATTTTGCGACACCCCTTCTCTGTTTATTCTTGTGCCGCCTCATACAAATCCGTGTAATTCTCTTTCAGGTAGGCAATCACTTCCTGCTTGCTCTCTTCCGACTGATCCTCACAGAACATTCCGGCCGCAACCTGGAACACGCTCCACATTCCTGACGGCATATACTTTCTGTCCCACAGATTATCGTAGAATACATCGGGATAGTGAGACTCCATCTCCTCCATCAGACTCATTCCATAGGATTTAGATACCTGGCAGGGCAGTGTGCTGATCTCGCCGGCTGCGCTGTTGATACCGTCCGCATGTTCTGACACATAGTTTAGAAAAGCCTTGCACGCATCCATCTCTTTTGTATCCTTCCATATACCGAAAGAAGCGCCCTCTCCGATTCCACAGAACCTTGCTCCGCCTTCCTTGCTGGCGCAGATGGGGATCATGGCCATCACTACATCCGGGTTCTGGGCGGTGACTGCCGTCTGGTAAGAAGTTCCGATTCCCACGATAAACGCGCACTCATTTCTCGCACAGCGCTCAATGGCATCGGCCTGCTTAATGGTTCCGCAGTCTGCATACAGGTATCCATTGTCAAACCAGGTCTGCAGATAGTCCAAAATGGTCTTAAAGTTTGCCCAATCCCAGGTTCCGTTTAACATAGCTTCATTGTCGTTAAACTGAGCTCCCTCATAGCTGAGCCAGGAACCATTGGCATTGGCCAGGGCTCCGGCAGAAGTAAAGTAATTTGCAATGGGAGTAAAACCGGCCGCCTTGATCTTCTCACAGGCCTCATTAAAGTCATCCCATGTCTCAATGGCCCAGGGGTCAACTCCGGCCTTTTCGCAAACAGTTACATTGACTGCAGTACCAAGACAGGAGCCTGTGGTCATCAATGTGTACAGCTTTCCGTCTGTATCCTGAATTACACCCAGCGCCGCCTTATTTAGCTGGCCAGCCCATGGCTCCCCGCTTAAATCTGCCAGATACTCCTTGTAGCGGATTAAAGACCATCCATGGGTCTCAAAGATATCCGGAAGGTCATTGGATGCCATTCTGGTCTTCATCGTGCTCTCATAGTCCTCACCGTATTCGTCCAAAGTTACCTTAACACCCGTCTCATTTTCAAAATCTGCGATTACCTGCTTGTAAGCATTCAAGGTATCGCCGGATAAGTACGTGGCGATCTCGATGGTCTTGCCGTTGAGATCAGAAACCGCCTCTTCGCCTCCTGATTGCTCCTGTTTTACGGTCTCCTGATTCGGAGTCTCTGAAGCTGCCCCGCCTGTCTGCTCAGTAGAAGAGGCCCCTCCACATGCTGCCAGGAGCATGGTATTGGCTGTCAGACACAAAGCCATTGTCGTCATTACCCATTTCTTTTTTAACATAACGTTTTCCTCCTTTTTATTCTCATGGCGTTTTTCGCCTTGATTTCTGTGTTTGGTACCTAAATTTCAAAAATACAGCCGTCATAGGCCACCTCATAGCCCTTGGGATTTTCTGTCTCACAGATTTTTTCGTGGGTGAAATCTCCAAAATGTGCAAAATGGTTCAGGACTAACCGGGTATTCCTTCCAACGCAGCCTGCCGCTTTCAGTCTGTCCCTCACCTCATCCACCGCCTCAAATCCCATATGCCCTTGTCTCCAGTCCCGGCTTAAGGCGGTGCAGTCCAGGCTTACAAAATCCAGTCTGATTCCCTCTAAAAATTTCCAGGTACATTCCGGAAAGATCCCTGTGTCATGGGCATAGAGAATCTGCTTTTCCTCCTTTTTTATCAGATAAATCAAAGATTTTTCCGGCTGATTGTGGTCTGCCAGCAATGATGTAACCTCATACCCGTCTTCTGTAAAAAAAGTCTCAAAAGGTTCCAGTCTCCGAAATTCGACAAATCTTTCGATGCCCCGATATAGCTTGGCTGCATCCTGAAATTTAGCCTGGGTCGTTTCATTTCCATATACGAGAAGCCTGCTTTCCCCGGTTCCTTCGGCAAAGCCTGGCATTCTCATACCGATATCATAAGGAAAAAAATGATCGTGATGGCTGTGGGTGAGCAAAAGTGTTCGAACCTGCTGCAGATCTAAGTTCAAATGCTGCACATGGTATCCTGTATCCGGTGGAAAATCAATCAACAGCGAAGTATCGATCAGGGCCTGACTCCTTGACCGTATATTTTTCCCGCCCAGCTTTTTGGCCAGCAGGCAGGCCTGACAGCTGCAGAATAATGCCGGCCAAGCTTCCGAAGCTGATGTTCCGTAGTATGTTATCTTCATATCCGTTCACTCCCTGATTTTTTTGTTCCATAAGGTCTTTTAGCTCACAAAATGTTGTTCGTTCTTCTTTAATCTTTTCTGGAATAGTAAGACTTTTTTGGTTATTATGCCGAATTTCTTCTCTCTTTCTATTGATATTTATACCATATTCTGATATAAATAAAAGAGTATTTTGTTGTCACTATTTCATATTTTGTTGTTTCTGAAGGGGAATTCGGTATGGAAATCAAGAATATTAGTTATTTTAGACAGGATATACCTGGCAATGAATCAGTTAAGATATTAGACAGCGGATATCACGAAACCATCCAGGGACATTATTCTTCCCAGACAGTTGTGGATCATTTTGTGCTCCACTGCATTGTCAGCGGAAAGGGAATTTATCGGATCCACGAGAAAACTTACCATCTGAAGGCAGGAGACTGTTTTCTTCTTATCCCCAACGTGCCTATCTTGTATCAATCCGATGTGATGGAGCCCTGGGTGTATTATTGGATAGGTTTTGAGGGCATCAGCGCTCTGCAGATGATGAATCTGTGCAATATCGGAAACAGCTCTCCCACGTTACACTATGAGCCTATAGAGGAGCTTGTTTCTGTGATCCGTCCCCTGACCTCTCTCAATACGACTTCTATCTCCGACAGTTATACGGCTCTTGGGCAATTTTACCTGCTCTGCTCCAAACTGATGCAGCACAACAAAAAAATCAAGCCGCTGTCCTGCAAAGAATATTATGTTAAGCAGGTTCTTTTTCTCATCCAGGATTCCTATTATAAAGATATCTCTGTTCAGGATATCTCCAATACCATCGGTCTGGACCGCACCTATCTCTATCGGGTGTTTAAGGAGATTATCGGAATCACTATACAGCAATATATCACCAATCTGAGGCTGAAGCGGGCCTGTCATTTTCTTACAAACTCAAACCTCTCCTACTCCGAAATCGCATATTACTGCGGGTATTCCTCGGAACAGTATTTTTCTATGGCATTTAAGAAGCATATAGGGACATCGCCTTCTGCGTATCGGAAGCGCAGCGGCAGCAAATGAACATGTTCATTTTAATATTTGACAAACCGACGCTGGTTATATATACTATAAATGAACACGTTCACAAATCAAACTTACAAAAGGAGATCTTGAGTGAGAAAGAAAGATGAGACCCTGCGCGATACGCTGCTGAGTCTTGCCCGCAGCATTGCAGACACAGATGGGATAGATGCGGTCAATATCCGCACCATCGCCCAAAGAGCCGGAATTGCCACCGGAACCATGTACAATTACTTCTCAAATAAAGACGAAATTTTGCTTGCATTGACAGAAGAATATTGGATGCAGGCATTGGTTGAAATGAAAACCGCAATTACCGCCGATTCCTTTTGTCAGCAGCTGGAAGAAATATTTGTTTTCCTTAGAGGACGGATTGACCAGTCTGCCGGAAAGCTTATGAACAGTCTCGGCGGTTTGGAATCAGTGGGGCAGACCCGGATGATTTCCATGCAGTCTGTGTTGGAAACATCTTTGATTCAGCTTATGGAACAGGATCCGGCGATACGAAAAGATATTTGGAATGAGCAGTTTACCAAACCACAATTTGCCCGTTTTGTTATGGGAAACATGACAATGCTGTTGAAAGCAAAAGCGTCAATGACCGATCTCTGTTTCTTTATCACAATCATTAAAACTATTATTTATTAACAGAAAAGGAGACAAAACTATGCCACAGGCAATTGCAGAAACTGTTTTTGACATTTTTTATCTGGGCTTTGCTGTCATTGCGGGTTTTACCATGCTAATCAAAGGAAAGACTCCTTTGGTGCGAAAAGCCGGAGTCATGGCCGCCCTCCTTGGCGTGGGGGATTCTTTCCATTTGATTCCCCGCTCTTATGGGCTTTGGACCACCGGTTTGGAAGCAAATGCGGCATTATTGGGGATTGGAAAATTTGTTACATCCATTACCATGACGATTTTTTATCTGATTCTTTATTATATCTGGCGTGACCGCAATCATATAAAAGACCGGAAATGCCTTACAGGAATTATGTGGGGACTGTCCCTTGCCCGGATTGCCCTTTGCCTGCTTCCGCAAAATCAGTGGCTTGTATACCATCAGCCTCTTTTGTACGGAGTTTTACGCAATATCCCCTTCGCAATTATGGGCGTTATCATTATTGTGATCTTTTGGCAGGAAAACTCAAAATCCAATGACAAAGTATTCCGCTTTTTACCCCTTGCAGTGGCCCTGTCCTTTGGATTCTATCTTCCTGTAGTTCTGTTCAGCGGAATATTCCCCATTGTAGGCGTACTGATGATTCCTAAAACACTTGCTTATGTTTGGATTATTTTGATGTGCTGGCAGCTTTATAAAATGCCGGAAAATTGACGAAAAAGCTGCTTAAAAGGCGGCTTTAACAGTAAAATCATCACAAGGTCAGCAATCCTTCCATATTCTACATTAAAGGCAAATGCCGGCATATTCCTATCAGGAGGGATTATAAAATGTCTGACAGACAGAAAACTCCCGCAGATATTTTTGCGGAGATTTTAAAGGGCAATGAACCTTCGGCCCTTGCATGGGTCACAGGAGATACAAGGGTTCCTTCCCTTAGCGGACTTGTAAAATTTTTCGAGACTCCCTATGGAGGAACTCTGATTGAAGCAGAAATTTTCGGGCTGCCTGATCGGTTGAATCCCGGCTCTTCTCATTTTTACGCAATGCATATCCATGAAAACGGAGACTGCGGAAACGACTTTCAGAACACTGGAGGACACTTTAATCCCACCGGCGCTGAACATCCCGGCCATACCGGAGATTTGCTTCCCCTTTTTGCCAATCAGGGATACGCCTGGATTTCTTTCTATGACAAACGGTTTATTATTCCCCAGATTCTGGGAAAATCCGTGGTGATCCACCAAATGCCGGATGATTTTCATACCCAGCCATCCGGAAATTCCGGCGGCAAAATCGGCTGCGGAGTTATCCGCCTGACAAACCGCCAGGATCAAAGGAATCTGGGCTAAAACCCTCTCGCTTTTTCTGCTTTTCTTATTCCGGGGAATGTGGCAAAGGAAACCGGTCACATTCCCTGATATTGGCTGACAGACTTTATGGCGTCTCTCTTAGCGTGTTGGATAAGAGACTTTTTAAAGTGACAGATATATTCCTTTTTAACATTTTTAGAATGAAATAAATATTTAGGGATATTGGGCCGGACACGGACACCCCTGATACCAGCTTTCAAATTCCTGCCACACCCGGTCTGCATAGCGCTCATCTCCAGTCCTTTGATATGCTTCCATAAGGATATTCTAATGTTCATGGCGGTTTAATACAAACACAGCTTCCATGTCCTGGTTTTCTTTAGGAAATTCTTTCCACTGCGGCGTCTCTTTTCCCACATAGGATTTCCCCTTGCGCCCAGGCAATTTCAGCCATCCGCATAGGATCTCTTCTTCTCTTGTCACGTTTCCAGTACCTCCAGCACCACTCCGGCTTTTCCCTGAACCGGGCATATCTCAAATTCCCATGCAATGAATCCGCCGCACAGATGAAACCTTTTTCTCACCTTCCTATTGGTTCCCTCCGGGATAATGCGGACTTTTCTTCCTGCTTTGGAGGTAAGGAGGAACTCATTTTCTTCCCGGCTTTCTATATTCCTGCCAATGACAGGGACATAAAGGCATCCTTCTGCAGCGGAAATACATCTGGCTGCAAAACAATTTCTGCTGATTTCATAAGTAAAGCAATAGGGTTCTCCCGGTTCCAGATCCAGAGTCCGCAGGGTCCCTGTGACTTTTACCTTAATTTTGTCCGGTTCCTGGCTGCTCCTTAGCTCTGCCATAAAATCCTGATCTGACGCATAAAGGGTCTTATCCTGTTTTATCTCAAAACGAAGGGTCATTTTTCCTAAATCCTTCTTTTTCAGGCTAAGCTGAGAATTGGTTACCTCATAAAGAGAATATCTGGTAACAGACGCGGCAAGGAGAGGCCCTGTTTTTTCATGCCACAGCATCCCCATAGCCCCTCCGGATATGTGACCGCCCCTCTGGTAAAGCACATCATTCACCGTAGCTGTTCCGTAAAATCCGCCGCAAAAATACTGTTCTGTCAGAAGCTCCGGATATCGGTAAATTCTGGTTTCCTCCGGAAGAGAGCGCCGTCTGCCGGTTTCCGTCACCCTGCCGTCCAAAAGGGCGGCAACTGCTTTGGCTTTACAAAATGTGTGATGGATGCAGGGAAGCTCGCCGTGCTCATGGTAATCCGGGCCGCCGTAAAGCAGCCCATCCTCCGTACATTGAGAGAGAATGAATTATATTCGGGCGTGTGCGGAAGAGATTGTACTTAAAGAAGTAGGTAGTAGAATAAACTAAGTGTCAAAAAATTTTATAAATAGTAAAGAAATATCTTTATTATTATAGATGTATGTAGTATGATACAGAAAAAAAGATTGGAGAAAACATATGTCGGAACAAACAATTCAAGATGGATTATATTCAATACCAGTGCAACTTGATAAATATGTTTGTAGAAGTTTAGGAGCAACTACAATTAAAGATTTAGTTAAAAATAAAGAGGTAACAGGCCTTACAATTAAAGAATGCGATAAGATAAAGGCAAATAGACCGGATGTATTAATTCTTAATAAAGATAAACAGATAGTAGTTTTTATAGAGATGAAAGAACCGAATAAATTAAAAACAGAAAGACTTCGGCGTTTGGCGAAATACCAAGAATTAGAAGTTGCAAGACAAGTAAAAGCGAAAATATATATGTTGTCGGATGGAGAAACATTTATATGGATTAATCCCATTACAGGTGCTCGTATTATTGATGAAAATGATAAGCCTATAACACGAAAGATTAATCCAAAAAATTTGTCACCTGAGCAGAATAAAGAACTTGCTGACTTTATTGATGATGTATGTTATTGTATAAATGATTCAAACAATAAATTAATGCCCAAAGAGTATATTGATCCGACGCCATTAGCTCAAAAGGTAGCACGAATTCTGCAGAATATGTCGTTATCTTCGGCAAAAAATTCGTTATATACATTCGTAGAATTTTTTACTTTTAAATTCTTATCAGATATAAGTGTTTTAAAAGGTATTTACTCATTTGAAGGAATATATTCTATTTATGCCGAACAGAGTCCGAAAGATGCATTTATTCAATATTTGACCACAGTAAGAAAAAAATTATTAGAGCTTTTTCCGTATAATCCAGAGGACGGAACAACAATAATAAACGGAAGAATTTTTCATACAGAAACAGATGATATTGGTAATCCTATAATACATGAAAGTTCGGCGGATTGCTTTGGTAAATTACTCGATTGCTTTAAGGAGTACGAAGATGAACATGGAAAGTTTTTATACATAAACAAAGACTTTAAATCAAAGCTTTTCGAAACTTTTATGAAAAACAGTACGGATAAAGATGGAATGGGACAGTTTTTTACACCATTAAAGGTAGTACAAGAGATGGTTCGTATGGTTGATGTAAAGGAAGGCATGAGCATATGTGATCCGGCATGTGGAGTCGGCAAATTTTTGCTTGAAGCAGCATCTAAAATTTCTTCTCCATTTTATTTTGAAAATGGAAAGTTGAAATCAAAAATTGAATTAGTAGGTATGGAAAAGAAAATGGAAGATAATACTTATGATTTAACAACCATACTTGCAAAATCAAATATGTTGATTTATTATTCGGATTTGTTTAAAAATAATTGTGATTCTATTGAAAAAATACAAGAATTATCTGAACAAATGCTTAACAAAGTAATTACATCTAGTCATACTACGTTAGGAACTTTGGAAAAAATATATGTAGATAAATATGATTTAATACTTGCAAATCCCCCATATTATCAGAGTGCTGCAATTAGTGACGCAAGTAAATCAGTTAAAATATATGGAACAGAGACCAAGGCATACACATCTGGAGGAAGGGGAATAGAAGCTCTTTTCACAGAATGGATTGTTAAGTCTATAAAGCGAGGCGGTACGGCTAATATTATATTACCGGATGGTATATTTACCAATATAGGAAATAATAAATTAAAACAATTGATAATAGAGAATTGTTACATAGACAGTATTATTTCCTTACCAGTAGGAACTTTTTTCAATACTCCCAAAAAGACATTTATTCTTACGATCCATAAATGTACAGAAGAAGAACTGGATAAAATGCAGCCTTATCCGGTTTACACATATCTTTGTAGTACGATAGGTGAAACAATGGATACTTACAGATTTGACATTAATGAAAATGACCTCCGTGATTCAGTTGATTTATATAATCTGTATCGAGGAAACAAAGAAAATACAATTGCAATATCTGCAGTGAACGATAATCCAAGAGCAAAATTAATTTCTATTGATAAATTTGGAACAGAGGATAACTGGAATATTGAACTGTTTTGGTCTGATGAAGAAAAAATAGAATTAGGTATTAAAAAGAAAGATACAATAATGTCCTTAGATGAGTTCCGCGGATATATATCAGAATTAATTGACGATATTAAAAATTATCAGGAGGCTATAGAATGCCTGAAATGATAAAACAATCTTTTTATATTTATGAAATATGTGATGTGGCTAAGAGTGATAAAACAATCACAAAAATAAAAGCTAAAAATAATGCGGGAGAATATCCAGTTTATGCGGCGACAATAAACAAGCCATTTGCATATATTAATTTTTATAATAATGAGAAACCATGCTTAGTTGTAGTTAATGATGGAGCCGCGGGATATACATATCTTGTTAATGATGATAAATATACAATTGGAAAGCATGCTACGGGATTAATTCCACACGAAAGTATTGATATAAAGTATTTGCAGAAAGTGGCAGAGCCTATATTTATCAATATTGCTAAGGGATATGGATTAGGGAATTTGCCCAAAACAGATATTTTAAATGCTAAAGTTGAAATTCCCATTAACAAAGATGGAACTTTTAATATAAATGTTCAGACGGAGTTGGCAGAAAAATATTCGGTTATAGAAGACCAGAAGAATATTCTTTTGGAGAAAAGAAGAAAACTGAAGAATATATCTGTTATTCTTCCAGAAGATGAAAATATAAAATGGGCGCATCCATTGGTTACGGATTTATTTTATCCGAAAGGTGGAAATGCTGACTTTACAAAAACATGGGTGTCAAGAAATAAAGGAGATGTTCCACTGTATTCAGGTACAACTACTTGTGAATATGCTAGAGTAAACATTGCAGAGTATTCAGGGGAATACTTGACGTGGTGCATTGATGGATTAGCTGGTTATATTATGTATCATAACGAGAAGTTTAGTATAACATGCCATAGAGGAGTTTTGTTACCAACAGATAAATGTATAGATATTGATTTAAGATATATAAAATATGTGCTAGAACCTATTTTTAGAAAACGGAAAAAGGGTAGGGAAGGTGATTTAGGGAAGAATGAATATACATCACTAAAACCTATAGCAATAAAAAGGATGAAAGATACTATACCAATTCCTGTTTCTGAGGATGGAAAATATGATCTTCAGAAACAAAAAGAGTTGGCAGATAAGTATGAGCAAATAGAGGATATTAAAAAAAGTATATCTCAAAAAATTTTAGCATTATCAGAAATAATAGTATTGTAGGAGGGAGCATTTAAATGGCACGAGAAAAAAAAGATGGTCGACATATAAATTTATACATTGAGCGTGAAATAATTGAATCATTAGAGCAATATTGTGAAAAAGTTGGACAAACGAAAACTGTTGCTATAGAAAGGGCATTGAAGCAATATTTATCGGATCATCAAAATAATAAAAGGAAATAATATATTTGGGAACTTTACGGTGTACATTTGAAAAATGGAATTAGGATATAAGTGAATTTCTTGAACGCGCAAGCGGTATGGATATATATAATTAGAATCATCAAAATCTCGCACCAGTGGTGCGAGAAATGGAGAAGAATATGAGAATAGGAAATCAATATCACTTAATGGCAGGAAATAGAGATTTATATATAGACCTTTTGTTATTCCATAGACGTTTGAGAAGCCTGGTTGCCATAGAATTGAAAATAGGAGAATTTGAAGCTGAATATTCAGGAAAAATGCAATTATATTTGACTGCATTGGATGATCAAGTAAAATTACCTGATGAAAATCCATCTGTTGGCATTATTATATGCAAGAGTAAGGATAAGACATATGTAGAGTATGCTCTGAAAAATATTAATATGCCAATTGGTGTAGCTACATATCAGTTACGAAATACATTACCAGAAGAGATGAAGGAAATGTTGCCAGAACCAGAAGAAATTGTAAAGAGATTAAAATTATTTGAGAAACCGTAGAATAGATAGATTGTATCTGAAATAGCAGATAAATTTGTATTATAAGTAATGGCTGTTCAGTGCAAATGAGAAGGAGAGGCATATGATATTAGCAAAGTGGCGTAAGATAGATTTCACACTCATACACCGGAAAGTAACTGCTTCCCGAACAAAAATGTGACACCAAAAGAATGATTAAAGGCGGCTAAAGACTCGGGATTAATGCAGTTGTAGTAAGTGAGCATAGTTCGGTTGGATGTATTAGAAAAATAGGCGTGCAGTTTGATCCTAATGAAACTACTTATAGTTATTTAGGGTTTGAAAATACTTATTATTTTTCAAAAGTGTTTAAAAAAGTCTCCGGTATGAGTCCCAGTGAGTTTGTTGCAGATAAACTGTCCTGATATCCTCTGATTTTTCTTTTCTGCTTCCTTTGACCGGGCGTTAAAAAAGTGTTATAGTTAAAGCTAGATATAAAAATCATCATGTCCGGTATTCTGCCGGCAAGAGAGAAGGTTTGATTTTCTATGCACAATACCCCAACCCAGGAACAACGATATCAGATGCTTACCAACCAGCCAGTGGAAAAGGTAATCCCCAAACTGGCGGTTCCTACCATTATCAGTATGATGGTCAGCTCCATTTATAATACGGCAGATACTTTTTTTGTAAGCCAGCTTGGCACCAGCGCCTCAGGAGCCGTGGGAATTATTTTTTCCGCTATGGCCATTATTCAGGCTCTTGCATTTATGATCGGCATGGGCAGCGGAAACTACATGGCCCGCTGCTTTGGCGCCGGAGAGCGGGAAAAGGGAGAGCAAATTGCCTCCACCGGTTTTTTTACCGGGCTTATTGTAGGCGCTTTTATTGTTGTAATCGGCCTGTCTAATATTGAAAGCATTGTTATGCTGCTGGGTTCCACAGAAACCATTAAGCCCTATGCCGTAGATTATGCCCGGTACATATTCCTGGCTGCGCCTTTTATGATCGGTTCTTTTATTATGAATAATCTTCTCCGGCTTCAGGGGCTGGCTGCCTATGCCATGCTTGGAATTGCCTCCGGCGGGATTTTAAATATCGCTTTGGATCCGATTTTTATTTTCGGATTTCACCTGGGTACCGCCGGGGCTGCTATTGCCACCGGGATTTCCCAGTTTATCAGTTTCTGCATCCTGCTGGCTCAGTGCAATTTCCGAAAGGCCTGCGTTACCATCCGCTTTCGGAATTTCGCCCCGTCCTTGTCCATGTATAAGTCCATCATTATGGGGGGCCTGCCTTCTCTGGGCCGTCAGGGCATGGCGTCCCTGGCTGCTGTCATCTTAAATCTCACTGCCCGGCCTTACGGCGATGCCGCCATCGCCGCAATGGCTATTGTCAGCCGCTGTTCTATGTTGTTAAACTCTGCGGTTATCGGCTTTGGACAGGGTTTTCAGCCGGTATGCGCCTTTTCCTTTGGCGCCAAAAAATATGGCCGTGTGAAAAATGCCTTCTGGTTCTGCGTAAAGGTCAGCAGTGCTTTTCTCTTATGTATCAGCCTGGTCATCTTCCTGTTTTCCGGCCATGTTATTGAATTCTTCCGAAAGGGGGATCCGGAAGTTATCGCCATCGGCACATTGGCTCTGCGGCTCCAAATCTGTACTCTGCCCCTGGGCGGTTTTCTGGCCATGAGCAATATGTGCACCCAGTCCATTGGCTATGGTTTTCGTTCTACTGTGCTGGCCATGTCCAGGCAGGGTATCTTCCTGATTCCCATCCTGCTTATCGCCTCCGGCTCCTTTGGGCTTTTGGGGATCCAAATGGCCCAGCCTATTGCTGATCTGTGTACCTTCGGTCTGACAGTTTTGATTATGTTTGGGACGTTTCGGGAATTAAAGGAGTTGGAGGCAAAAGGAGAGGTTGCGAAATGAAATAAAAAGTCCCTCAATATCCGTTTTACTGCACCAACGCCTTCAACCCCTCTAATATTTCCTTTGCCTTTTCCATCATAGCGCTGCTGTCCTGATTTTTTTTGTTGGTTTCCTGATAAAGGATGCAGGGTTCATCGCCCATCTGGAACTTAAGGCGGCCTTTATAGGAAGCCACCAGCGGCGGAATCCCCGCCGCATCCATGCGGGCCTTGGGATACATTGTAAGCCGGACTTCCTGCCGGTTGATGCCAACCTCTGTGACAAAGGCGCTGTGGGCAATTCCCTTGAGAGCTGCAATCCGAAGCAGGTTTTCTACCGGTCTGGGAATCTCCCCAAACCGATCCATCAACTCATCCTGCATGTCAATATACTCGTCTTCATTTTCAATTGCAGAGATCCGCTTATAAATATCCAGTTTTTGATACTCATTTTTAATGTAAGAAGACGGAATGTAGGCGTTAATATCGCAATCCACCACTGTCTCATAAGCCTCTTCCTCTTTTTCCAGCCCCTGAATGGCCCGGACTGCCTGATTTAACAGCTTACAGTAAAGGTCGTATCCTACCGCTTCCATATGGCCGTGCTGCTCAGCCCCCAAAACGTTTCCTGCTCCCCGGATTTCCAGATCCCGCATGGCAATCTTGATTCCGGATCCCAGCTCGGTAAACTCCCGGATAGCCTGAAGGCGTTTTTCTGCTTCTTCTTTTAAAAGTTTGTCCCGGCGGTACATGAGAAAAGCGTATGCTGTCCGGTTGGATCTTCCCACCCGTCCTCTAAGCTGGTAAAGCTGGGACAACCCCATCCTGTCGGCATCGTGAACAATCATGGTGTTGGCATTGGGGATATCCAGGCCGGTTTCGATAATAGTTGTGGATACCAGCACGTCAATGTCACCGTTAATAAAATCCAGCATGATCCGTTCCAGCTCATGCTCCTTCATCTGGCCGTGGGCAAACACGACAACTGCCTCCGGCACTAATGCGGCTATTCGGTTGGCAATCTCCACAATGTCATTGACCCGGTTGTAAACATAATATACCTGACCGCCTCTTGCCATCTCTCTGTGTACGGCTTCCCGAACCATTTCCTCATTATATTCCATAACATAGGTCTGAATTGGGATCCTGTCAATAGGCGGCTCTTCCAGCACGCTCATGTCCCGGATTCCTACCAGGCTCATATGGAGAGTTCGGGGAATAGGGGTCGCAGTAAGGGTAAGAACATCTATATTCTTTTTCAACTGCTTGATTTTTTCCTTGTGGGTAACTCCAAAGCGCTGTTCTTCATCAATAATCAACAGCCCTAAATCCTTAAATACCACATCCCCGGACAAAACCCGGTGGGTTCCGATTAAAACGTCCACCATCCCCTTTTTTAAATCCTCCAGGGTTTTTTTCTGCTGGCCGGGCGTCCGGAATCTGGACAGCATATCTACCCGCACCGGAAAATCCTTCATCCTCTGGACAAAGGTATTGTAGTGCTGCTGGGCCAGGATTGTTGTAGGCACCAGGTACACTACCTGTTTGCTCTCCTGGACAGCCTTAAAAGCAGCTCTTAAGGCAATCTCGGTTTTTCCGAAGCCTACGTCCCCGCAAATCAGACGATCCATAATTTTTCGGCTTTCCATATCAGCCTTGGTGGCGTCAATGGCTTCCAGCTGATCGTCTGTTTCTTCATAAGGAAACAGCTCTTCAAACTCCTTTTGCCATACGGTATCCGGGCCGCACTGAAATCCTGAGGCTGATTGCCTTGCCGCATAAAGCTGAACCAAGTCCCTGGCAATCTGCTGCACCGCTCCTTTGACACGGGTTTTGGTCTTATTCCATTCTCCTCCGCCAAGCTTGTTAAGCTTAGGCTTTTTGGCCTCTGCCCCGGCATATTTCTGAATCCCCTCCAACCGGGTTGCCGGAAGATACAGATTGCCCCCATCCCCGTACTCGATCTTAAGGTAATCCTTTACTATGTGATCCTGTTCAATTTTTTCGATTCCCCGATATATTCCTACCCCGTGATCCTCATGAACCACATAGTCGCCTACGGACAATTCAGAAAAACTCTGGATTTTTTTCCCCTGGTAGGTGGTTTTCCGGCGCTTTTTCTTCTTTTTCTCTACGCCAAACATATCTCCTTCGGTGATGATTACGAACTTTAACAGAGGATATTCAAACCCTCTGTGAAGGTTTCCGTAAACCACCAAAATCTCTCCCGGGGCAACAGAAGAAGCTTCCTCTTTCTCCATGGCTCCTTCGTCCGGACAATAGGCTTTTAAATCATATTCCCTCAGGTCACTGGCCAAACGGCTGGCCCTTGTCCTGGATGCGGACAAAAGAATTACCCGGTAGCCGTTTTTCTTCCATCGTTTTAAGTCCTTCAGCAGGATCTCAAAACTGTTTTGGTAGGAATTTACATTTTTTACATCAAATCCAAATTTCTCATTCACCGTCAGTTTTGTCAGATTTTGATCTAATCCGGTTAAATAGACGGTGCGCCCGGTTTGTATCCGGGCCATAATTTCTTTTACAGAGTACAAAACCTCTGTCTGTCCCGGCAGAAGGTAGCCTTTTTCCAAGCGCTGAATCATACTCTCCCGAAATTCCGTCTCTACGGTTTCGCCTTTTTCCCAGAGCCGCAAAGGTTCGTCCAGATAAACCGTGGCCGTTCCTTCTAAAATTTCAGATGCAAAATAGTCAAAAAAGGACACCGGTTCTTTGCAGAAATACCCTATATAAGCATCCAGCCCGGAAATCTTCATTCCTTCTTTCAGCTCTTCTGCCAGCTCTCTGATAATAGCCCGGATCCGGCTTGCCTCTTCAATCTTTTTCTGACCTCTCAGTGCTTTCTCATAAGATTTTGCTTCTTTTTCCAGGGCTTCTATCCCTTCCGCCAACTGGTCCGGAGTCATTACCGCCTCTGCTGCCGGATAAATGGTGATGCTGTCCAACTGCTCAATGGATCGCTGACTCTCCAGATCAAAGGTTCGGATAGAATCCACTTCATCGTCCCAAAGCTCGATTCGCACCGGCGTTTCTTCTGTCAAAGGGAATACGTCTATAATCCCGCCCCGGATAGAAAACTGGCCCATTCCGTCTACCTGAGCCATTCGCTCATAGCCCAGGGCTGTCAGCCGCTTTCTCCATACATTCAAGTCAATGGTCTGCCCGCCGGATATAGTAAGGATCTGATTCTTTAAATGCTCTAAGGGAAGCAGATGATCCATCAGGCCATCCATAGTGGTAACCACTATGCCGCCTGGCTCCTCCATTAGATGCCGCAGCACTGCCAAACGCTCCCTGGTCATCAGATTGCCGTGGATATCTGCACTGAAAAACAGTAAATCCTTAGCCGGATAAAGCCATACCTGTCTGGTAAAATTGCGGAAATCATCATAAATTTCCCTGGCTCTCAGCTCATCATAAGTCACTACCAGCTTCCAGCCCTGGCTGCCTCCCAGCTCATACATAAGCTGAACCTTCTGGGAATCCATAGTTCCTGTTACATGAAGGGGCCCTTTGTTCTTTTTCAGCGCATCCGTCAGATCTTCATACTCTTTTAATTCCACTAACGGGTTAATCATACTCTCGTTTTCCTTTCCACAATTTCACAGTCCCGGTCTTTACAGCTGTCTCATCTACGCTTTTTTCCCATTATAGCGATTCATAGCCGCCTCTATTCCGTCCAGAATAATGGCCTGAGCTGCCTGTCCGGCTTCCTTGGCGGCATCCTCCATAACCCTCTTTTCTATTTGGGAAAAGCGCCCTAATACATAGTCCGCCAGATCCATCCTGTCCGGCTTCTCTCCGATCCCCACCTTTACCCGGGGAAATTCCTGGGTTCCCAGATGGGCGATAATGCTTTTGATTCCATTATGTCCTCCGGCGCTTCCCTTTTTACGTATACGGAGTTGGCCTGGCTCCAAGCTGATATCATCATATATAATCATAATATGCTCCGGTTCTATTTTATAGAAATCCGCAGCTGCCCGGATACTCTCGCCGCTGGCATTCATAAATGTCTGAGGTTTTAGAAAGATAACCTTCTCTCCTCCGATCATACCTTTCCCGCAAAGGGCCCTGTGCTTTTTTTCTTCTATTGATATGCCTAAATAGTCTGCCAAAGCGTCTACAGCCATAAAGCCTGCATTGTGTCTTGTATCTTCATATTGCTTTCCGGGATTTCCCAGTCCTGCAATCATATACATGTCAATTTCCTCCTTACTCTTCTCCTTCTATTTCCCGCCCGGAATCCGGGCACGCCACAAAAGCGCTAAACCGCCTGCACAGGGGTCTAACGCTTAGCTTGGTTCCTGTTTTGTTTCTTTCGTATAGTATATCCTATTTTAGCCATTTTGTATACCAGTAAGTCCCGTAATGTCAAGGTCTATTTAAAGGCTGGTTTTTCCCTGCTTTATCTGGACTGGTTTATATTTACTAAACTGGATATTTTAATCATCCCACTCATTTGTTATAGTAAGCGGCAGGAGGTAAAAAATTATGAAATATACACACACTAAAAAGCTGGTTATCGCTGCGCTTTTTGCAGCGCTGACCTGTACTGCCACTATGTCCATCCGAATTCCCACGCCGGGTACTGGAGGATATGTCCATCCGGGAGACGGGGTGGTGATTTTATGCGGACTGTTTCTATCTCCGGGCTGGGCCTTTCTGGCAGCAGGTATTGGCTCCTGCCTGGCGGATCTCCTGGGCGGTTATTTTATTTATGTGCCTATTACCCTGGTAATTAAGGGACTCATCGCCTTTTTCACCAGTTGTCTGGTTTCGTTTCTGGGAAAAAGGTTCTCATCTCCCTGGCCTTCTGTCATCGGCGGCGGTATCCTTGATATCGTTCTGGTGGCCGGAGGATATTTTCTCAGTGAGTCCCTTCTCTACGGCGCCGCCGGGGCCGCCGTCAGTGTACCGGCTAATCTGATTCAGGGCGTCAGCGGATTGGTGATCGCCTGCGTGCTGTACCCGCTGCTGGCAAAGCCTCTGACCGGGTTCCGGCATCGGTTTCCGGCGGAAAAGGCTGATTGCTAATCTTTCATTGCGCCACCCTTTTATCTATGTTATACTTTAGTGGGAAAGGAGTTGTTATTTATGAGCCAGACTAATTTTGACGTAATCATTATCGGAGCCGGCCCTTCTGGTATTTTTTGTGCCTATGAGCTGATTGAAAAGAAACCCGATTTAAAGATTCTTATGATTGAAAAAGGCCGTCCTATTGAAAAACGGGTCTGCCCAAAACGCAAGACCAAGGTCTGTGTGGGCTGCAAGCCCTGTTCTATTACCACAGGCTTTGCAGGCGCAGGCGCTTTTTCTGATGGTAAGCTCTCTCTTTCCCCGGATGTAGGCGGGCATCTGCCGGACATCTTAGGATATGAACAGGCCACTATGCTGATTCAGGAGTCCGATAATATTTATCTGAAATTCGGCGCAGACACCAATGTATATGGTGTGGATAAGCAGAAAGAAATTGAGGAAATCCGCCGTAAAGCTATTCAGGCCAACTTAAAGTTGATTGAATGTCCCATCCGCCATCTGGGAACGGAGGAAGGCTACAAAATCTATACCCGCCTTCAGGAACATTTGCTGGCCCAGGGTGTTCACATGGAATTTAATACCATGGTGAAAAATATCCTCATTGAAAACGGGCAGGCTGTCGGCGTAGTAACCGATAAGGATGACACCTTCACCGCGCCGGAGATTGTAGCCGCCATCGGACGGGAAGGTTCCGACTGGTTCAGCCATATCTGCGGCGAACATGACATCGAAACCCAGGTAGGCACCGTAGATATCGGGGTTCGGGTGGAAGTCCGGGACGAGATTATGGAATTTTTAAATAAAAATCTATATGAAGCAAAGCTGGTATACTATACCCCTACTTTTGACGATAAGGTGCGTACCTTCTGTACCAACCCTTCCGGGGAGGTGGCTACGGAGTATTATGAAAACGGCCTTGCAGTAGTAAACGGCCATGCCTACAAATCCCAGGAATACAAGACACGCAACACCAACTTTGCCTTGCTGGTATCCAAAAACTTTACCAAGCCCTTTAAAACTCCCATTGAGTACGGCAAACACATTGCCCAGCTAAGCAATATGCTCTGTGACGGCAAAATTCTGGTTCAGACCTTTGGGGATTTCCAGAGAGGCCGCCGTACTACAGAAGAGCGTTTGTGCCGCAACAATCTGATTCCCACCTTAAAGGATGCAGTCCCCGGAGATCTGTCTCTGGTATTCCCTCATCGAATTATGGTGGACATCAAGGAAATGCTGCTGGCCCTTGATAAAGTTACCCCTGGTATTGCCAGTGACGAGACTTTGCTTTACGGCGTAGAGGTAAAATTCTACTCGAATAAAGTTGTTGTCAATACAGACTTTGAGACCAGTATTAGCGGCCTTCGCGCTATCGGGGATGGCGCTTCCGTTACCAGAGGCCTTCAGCAGGCATCTGCCAATGGTATCAGTGTGGCGCGGAGTATTTTGAAAAAGCATTATACCTAAGAATAAGATTACCCTGTAAAAAAGTTACAGAGCCGATAACCACATTTTCATCTGTGCGTTATCGGCTCTGCGTCCATCCATGCCGTTATAGCTATTGGCAGGCAGAACAAATTCAAATTGGGCTCGCCCCAATATTTCAAACGCATCATCCATCAAAGCATTTCAGTCAGGAACTTTATCCTTTCAAACTCACAGGCTTTTTGAAATGCCTTATAATAATTACCACAGTTTTTTCCGCCTCTGCCTGAAAGCAGGCCTCCCCGATATGGGGAAATGCTCCTTTGTAGCTTCCTATGAGCAGTTTCTCTTCAGCTGATCCTCTCGATCCGGTACTGCAGGTACGTCTTTTTTCTTTCCGGTACCATTCCTGTGCCGTATCCGGATCCGCCTCCACCCCAAGGCCGTCTGCCCACATCCGGCCTTGGTCATACATGGAAGCTCATTCCCTGAATCTGCTTCCAGCGAAAACAGACGCATGGCTTCCGCAAAGTCCTGCGGGATCCTTTCGCTCCCATACAGATAGCTGCGGGCCAGTTTGTAGCGCTTGTTCCATTCTTCTTTTGCGACCCATTCTCTCCTTCTTCGTAAAACGGCATTTCCGGTTCCGGCAGGGGATCTTCTGTATTTGTCACAACGATCCTGTCTTCCGTGTCTGCAGAAGCTGCTTCCGCTTCCCCCTCATCCGAAATTGTTTCTTCTAACTCATCCAGGCGGATTCGAGTGTGGTCATTCCCCTGCATGGAAGTTTCATACAAAAATGGCGATCACCATGTTCTTGATACTTTTCAATTGTTTCTGACCGGACAGCGGCGGAAGTGGCGGAGCCTTTGGGGAATAGGTCATCAGGATCTGAGTCTGCCATTCGCCCCATGCCTGGTAGGCTTTTGCAACCGTTGGATCCTTTGCCAGTTCATCTACGATCTGATCCACCAGATGTTTCACATCCGCTCCACGCGGGGGGCGGTTTGCCAGGTAATCCACATAGTTTTCTTTCATCGCTGCCATGTCCAGGTTTCGCTCCAGTGCCTGGGTGATGAATTCGGAGGCATTGCCGATGGTAGGGTGTTTACGGTAGTCCTCATACTCCAGCATGTCTTTGGACTCCGGCATATCTTTCAGGAGCTGCCGGAGCAGATTTTTCTGTGCAGAAGTAACTGGAAGATTCTTTTTGCTTTCATCCACCTTCTCCACACCTTCACGGGTGCTGATGTAGCGCACATAGTTCTGCAGATGTTCTGGCGGAGCATTACGGATGTAGCGGCTGGTGAAGATCAGTTTTGCCATCCCTCTCCTGGAAATAAAATCAGAGAGCATAGCACTCTCCGAACTGATGACTGATTTTTAAATTTTCATTGACATATTTCCTTTAAATCCATATAATAATAGTATCAGATAGGCAACATCGTGTGTCTGTCCAAGCGATGAAGCATAACAGCGTACCGGATATCCTTGTTATGCGGAGCTTTCAAGAGGGGTTGTGCAGCGAAACCTCAAGCCGGAGTAGGCATAAGCCGAAAGAAAATGCTCAGAGACCGTCCTGTACTGTCAGGACGGTTTTCTTTTACGGAGGATTTCTTCATAGATGGATTACTGACCTGTGCAAAAGCATTTGAAAATCTACTTCCTGTGAAATATCATATCATCATTGGACGAAAGAGACAATCCGTGGATCTTACTGTCAGCTTTGAGGCTGTAGAATTTCATCACCTTGTAGGACTACATAAGCTGCACGATCTGCGTCTTTCCAGAGCCAACCGGGAAAAGTATTTTCACAGATCCTTTCCGGCCAGATCACTTTAGATGATGTAAAGAAGAGCCGTTATTTCTGCAGCATCCAGAAACGGCTGGATTCTTTTCAAAAGATCGAAGAGCTATTCGATAAAAATGACCTGATCTTCCGCTATAACCGAAAGCTTCAGGCTTTTTCTCTTATCGAGGCTGAATATCTGCTTTCTATACCACATGAACATACCGATGTGTATATCTTCCTCGACAAAAAAGACGAGGCAGGTAATTTTTTCTGCCTTTCCTCTTTTCCAAAAGAGGAGAAGGATTACACAAAAGGCCAGGCAGTATACACCCTTTTGAAAAAAGAAAAGATAAACACCAACACCGTGACTCTACAAATCCAATATGATCGTCTCTCTCCCAAAAGCAAATCATAATCCGTGATGGCCTTCTTCACATCTTCCGGCAGGTCTTTTATCTTCTCCTGCTTCTCTTTGCTCAGCCTGGCCACCTTATCCTGCAGCCCCTGGTCCTCCGGCGAATGTTCGTTACGCTCACGCACTGCTGTCTCCATCATCTCCTGGAACACCATCTCATAAATCTCTTCTCTGTCCATTTTCATTGTCCCTTTTAAGAAAAGTGTTGTTGGGATATAACTTCGGCGATTTTCATAAAAGCACATTGAAGCAGCAGGAGTCCAATGCTATAATAGGGTCAACAATCGGATTTATACTAGGAGGAGAGGAAATGACGATAAAGAAAGCCCGAAAACTAAAAAATACGTTTATGATTACGGGATTTTTTATTATGCTTTTGGCATATATATGGGAGCCATTCTGTATTATCGGAGCTGTTGTGATGTGTTCCTGTCTTGTTCCTCATTTTCTGTATAATAAATGCCCTCATTGCGGAAAGCAGTTAGGCCGAAATGAAGCAGATTATTGCCAATTCTGTGGTGAGAAGTTAGAGTGATAAATTCCTGTTTATCAGGCAGTCATCCATCAACAGGTGACGGCCCGCTTTGTATATTTTGACGAAGCGGCTTTTGGCAACACCGATCTAAAAAGGGAGTTTTCATTTCGCTCCTTTTTCCAACCAACATAAACAAAACCGCCCTGCCAGTCCATATGCAAAGTCAATAAAATTATTTCCTTTTAGTTTTCACGTTTCTGATATTTGTATGCGTCACCCAGCTCCACTGCAATCTTAAAATCCATCCTGTCCGATCCCCAACCCCTGCCCAAATTGCCCCAACAAGTCGTTTTTCTTTTCTGGTGGTAGGTAAGCCCCCCCTTCCCCATACTATAAAAACCCTGCAAACTTCGCCCCTTAAAAGTTGGTAAAAGCTTTTACCAACTCCCGTACCAATTTTTTAGTTGGCAAAGATTTTTTATCTCTAATTGTTGTATAAGAATCTATTTATGCTTCTTTGCCTTTACTCAGAATACAAATAAATTATGATGGGATTTAATAAAGTTACATATCCGACATATTAGTCTTTGATTTTTTCCCTTCTTTAAACAAATTCGGATAATCTCTCTGCGTATCTGCAATATGGTAAATATAAATGATTTCATCCTCTCTACGGTAAACAGCAACAAATCGCCCGGAATACAACTCCCGATATCCCAGCCGCCTTAATAGCTGATCCTTAGACGGAACTCCCAGATTCGTATGCTCTGCCAGATGCGAAATACTCCCTTTAATCTGCCCATACACTTTCATAGCGCTTTCAATCCCAAACTGATCAAAATAGTAGTCCATAATATTGTCCAGATCAGAAACTGCGGCTTCCAGATATTCAATCCTCATATCTTTTCTTAAACCTTTCATCCAGTTCTTCCTGCGTATAATTCTTTGCTCCACGGAGCCTGGCGTTCTCCGCAGCCAACACCCTGCTTCTCATCAGCAGCAGTTCTTCTCTCTGCTCAAATGCCTCCAAACTCATAAATACACCATCTCCGGCACCATTGATCGTAATATAAACAGGCTCTCCCGATACTCTGGCTAATTCCGATATTTCTTTATACTGATTTCTTAAGTCAGCAGAAGAACGTATATTCATCATCACCACTCCATCCATGTATAATTTCGATATAATTATACACTTCTTGATTAAATTTTACAATACCCTCAGTGGACAAAGGTACCTGTTTCAGGATTTCTCTCATTTCCAATCCAACCGGGTCAAATGCCCTTCTATGGTCATCTTTTCAAACCCGTTCTGCCTCAGAGCCTCATAAAGGATGATGGCGGCTGAGTTGGATAAATTCAGAGAGCGGATATCTCCCCACATAGGGATTCTCACACAGGTTTCCTGATAATCTACCAGGATTTCTTCCGGAATTCCCCGGCTCTCTGGCCCCAGCATAATGTAGCAGTCCGGCTCATAGCGAACCTCTGTATACATATTGGGGGCTTTGGTGGTAGCCATATAGATCTTGGCTCCCGGGTTCCCGGCCAAAAACTCCTGAAAGTCGCTGTAAACCGTCACATCCAGCTTGTCCCAGTAATCCAGTCCGGCCCGTTTTAACTGCTTCTCGTTAATCTTAAATCCCAGGGGTTCAATTAAATGTAATCTGGTATTGGTAGCCACACAGGTTCGGCCAATATTGCCGGTATTGGCCGGCATCTCCGGCTCATACAGCACAATGTTCATCATAAGGCCGTCTCTCCGTCCAGCCGAACCACAAACCGTTTAATCCGCTCCAGCGCCTTCTTTAAATCCTCCAGGGAATAGGCATAAGAAATCCGCAGGTATCCTTCTCCGCAGTCGCCAAAGGCAGTTCCCGGAACTACTGCCACCTTTTCCTCCTGAAGCAGGCGGGTGGCAAATTCATCGGAGCTCATGCCAAACCGCTTAATACAGGGAAAGGTGTAAAATGCGCCGTAAGGCTCAAAACACTCCAGCCCCATCTCCCGGAAAGCATGCATCAGATAGCGGCGGCGCTGGTTATAAGCCTCCCTCATATTTTTTACATCCTCGTCACTGTTACGCAGTGCATCCACCCCTGCATATTGGCTGGTGGTAGGCGCACACATAATGGCAAACTGATGGATTTTCAGCATCTGGGTTAAAATCAGCTCCGGCGCGCAGGCGTAGCCCAGACGCCATCCCGTCATGGCAAATGCCTTGGAAAACCCGTTAATCAGAACCGTCCTCTCCTTCATCCCCGGCAGGGAGGCAATGGTAATATGGTTCCCTTTGTATGTAAGCTCTGAATAAATCTCATCCGAAATTACAAATAAATCTTTCTCAATAATAATCTTTGCAATGGCTTCCAGATCTTCCTTTTCCATAATAGCGCCTGTAGGATTATTGGGAAAAGGCAGAATCAGAATTTTTGTGTTGGGGGTAAGCTTTTCTAAAAGCTTTTCCGGCGTCAGCCGGAATTCATCTTTGGCTTCCAGTTCAATTACCACCGGAACGCCTCCTGCCAGAATCGTACACGGAACGTACGAAACATAGCTGGGCTGAGGGATCAGCACCTCCTCGCCGGCTCCCGGATTAATCATGGCCCGCAGAGCAATATCAATTGCCTCACTGCCGCCTACGGTAACCATAACCTCACCGGCATAATCATAAAGCACATTACAGCGCCGCTTAATATACCGGGAAATCTCTTCCTTCAGCTCCTTAAGGCCTGCATTAGAGGTATAGAAGGTACGCCCTCTCTCCAGAGAATAAATGCCTTCCTCCCTGATATGCCAGGGCGTATCAAAATCCGGCTCGCCTACGCCCAGGGAAATGGCATCTTTCATCTCGCTGACAATGTCAAAAAATTTTCGGATTCCGGAAGGCGGAATCTGAACTATGGTATCTGATAACGGATTTCTCATAGGCTAATGGGCATCCTTTCATCATGGATCGGTTCTGCAATAACAGTTCCGTGGTCTTTATACTTTTTCAGTACAAAATGGGTTGCCGTGCTGAGGACAGAATCCAGGGTAGAAAGCTTTTCGGAAACAAACAAGGCTACCTGGCGCATGGTTTTTCCTTCAATAATAACCGTAAAGTCATATCCGCCGGACATTAAAAATACGGAATCCACCTCGCTGTACTGGTAAATACGCTCTGCAATCTTATCAAATCCCATTCCACGCTGAGGAGTCACCTTCACTTCGATTAAAGCCTGCACCTTCTCCTCGCTGGTATTGTCCCAGTTAATCAGGGTATGATAACCGCAGATAATATGCTCTTTTTCCATATTTGCAATTTCATTGGCCACCGCTGTCTCGCTTTCGCCTAAAAGAATTGCCAAATCCTTAATGTTGATTCTGCTGTTCTTTTCCAGTACCGCCAAAATCTTTTCTCTCATGTTGTTCTCCTCCTCTTTAAAATTTGGGGGCAGTTACCGTTTGATTTTCTATATCCCACCTGAAGTCTGGCAGGATCCGATAAACTTCATCCGGTCTGGGGCGCTCCATACAGCCGGTCTCGTCCCCATAGCAGATTTCTTTCAGCGCTCCGGCCTCCACCCGGCCCATGACTGCCGCATAAACTCCTTTTGCTTTAAGGCGTTCCGCCAGGCGCCATCCATTATCTGTCACCAAAACCCCGCAGTTTCCGGACCACAGCCGGTAGGGCGTCAGTTCAAATCTTTCGCAGATCTCAATGGTTCTCTGTCTCACGGGAATTGCCCGGAGATTAACGGACATCCCTCTGTGATACGTTCCCGAGAGAGTCCAAAGGGCGGTTAATATACCGCCCTCCTCTACTGCTTCATACTCCGTGGCTCCTAAGTCCCGGAATTCTTCCCAGGATGGCAGCGCCGCCGGATTCTCTATTGTCTGAATTCTTCTCAGATAGTCTCTGGTAAACCAGTTTAAAAGCTCTGTTTCCTTTTCTCTGGCAATGGCAGCGACTCCCAACTCTCCGATGTAACCGGCTGTCACCAAATCCTGACCCGGTTCCATCCGTCCCAACTTTTCCCGGTTAATAGGCCGAATCATCCTGCGGCTCCGTCTGCCGGTGCTGCCGGAGCAGGTTCCGGAGGTGCTGGCTGGGGTTCCGGCGCAGGTTCCGGAGCCGCCGGTTGGGGTTCCGGCGCTGCCGGCTGAGTCTCGGCCGGCGCGCTGTCGCCCAATCCAACTCCCGGGCCATACTGGCTGGGAAGCGTTTCCGCAGGAGCTTCCGGAGCCGGATCTGCTGCCGGCTGGGTCTCCACCGGCGTTTCCGGAACAGGCACAACCGGCAGCACAGGAGCCGCTGCCGCCGCCGGGCCAACCCGGTAAACGGCTTTAGAGGCATAGTAGGTATCCCTGTTTAACAGAGTCTTTTCCACCTCTTCTCCGTCAATATATACACATTTCCACAGCTGGGATTCCAGTCCGTAGTGAGCGGATTGTACCTTGGATCTTGCGCCGGGGGCCATAGACGGATCTACAATCTCCTGGGGCGCTCCCGGATCCGTTCTCCTCAATGTCTCGGATATATACTTTACTTCCCGGTTGGCCGGTCTGGTGTCCTTGCCGTAAACGGTAAAGGTCAGCGTCCTTCCTTCGGTCTTCCCTTCCACATAGATGGGGGTGCTGTAATTATTCGTAATCTTAATGTCTTTTACCGTTCCGGCTATTGCCGCGTCCATGGAAGGCTTTACGTAAGTTACAATCATAGAGTGATTCTGCCGCTGGGTAATCTCCAGTTCTGACTGAAGGGCAGCATTATAAAGAGTAGTTGCGAGCTGGCATACTCCTCCGCCGATACTGTCTACCACCCGGCCGTTTTCATAGGATGCCGCGCTTTTGTATCCATTGGCGGTTGTTAATGGCTGCAGGCATTCATATCCGGAAAGCGTTTCTCCCGGCATCAGAATATGATTATCAATCTTGGATGCGCCAACCTGTACGTTGGTGGCTCTGGCATATCCGCTGCTGCTGAAATCCGTGGAAAAAGTTCCCAGTACATCCTGAATCGTCTCTAAATCTTCGGTTCTTATTCTGGGCTGGCTCTCGGCAATCTCTGCCTTAACCTCTATCGTCTGATCAAATCCGGCTTTGAATGCCTCATTTAAGGCTTCGTTAGTCGCCTCCACATCTACAATCCTGCCTGGTACAGAGGGAGTAATAACAAACTCTCCGTCTACCACATCCATAGAAGCATCTACGGGTTCATCTATCAGTCCCGCAGTCTTGCTGTCGATAAATTCCTTTACCTTATCCTGGGAAACTGAGGTTTCCACTGACAAAGTCATGGGAGCAGCTTTTAAATCTTCTGTATTTATATACCGTTTTATCAGATTTCCACCCTGGTACTCTGCCAGAATCTGTTGGATTTCCTCCTGGTTATTCCAAAAAAGTCCCAGCTCTCCGGCAGTAGTATCCGCCTTATCATTTTCTATATCCAGCGTGATTTTATGAACTGCCAGGCTATCTACATACTCCTGGATTGCCTGGGACGCCTCCTCGGCGCTCATTCCTCCCAGACTTATCTCGTCTACATAAATACCCTCCGGAATCATCCCTTCCCCATATACAGGCACTGCCAAATACAGCGCCAGAGATGCTGCACAGAGTCCAGCTTTCCAATATTTTCTTCTCATACCCAAACTCCTCTAAATTCCCTGCTGCCCTGGGGCAGCCTTTTCATAAAATCTTTACATTCCTACCGTACACTAAGAAGCATCGGCAGCACCATAGCCACCACCAATAAAATAACGATTACGGCAGAAACTATTTTCTTTGTCTTTTTGTCATTCATGTTAATCATTTTTTTCTCCTTCTAGCCACTTTTTCTTTCTTATACCTTACCATACCGGGACAAAATCTGATCTGTCAGCCGGGATGCTTCATTTCTTGTCAAATGATCAATTTGCACAGATATGTCTATTCTATGATATTTTATTAAATCATGCAAGCGTTCTTTTTGTCTTTTTGTGGCAGGCTGCTCTTTTTTTATCTGGTAAATTAAAGGCTTTTCCCGAAATATCTCCGGTCTCCTGCCCTTATAAGCGGCTGCTAAATGCTGAAACAGCAAATGGGCCGCTCTGGCGTCTGCCACTGCCCGGTGGGCATTCTCCAGGGAAATGTTAAAATATCCGCAGGCTGCCGACAAATTCTTCTTCTCTTCCGCCGGCATAAAGTACCGGCAAAGGGTTAACGTATCGACTCCCTGCTTTTCCCACGAAGCCGCCTTTCCCCAGTTAATAGCCGCCCGTTTTAAAAAGCTGTAGTCAAAAATCACTCTGTGGCCCAGCAGCGGCAAAGCTTCCACAAATTCTATTACCTTGGGGATAACCTCCTCAATATCCGGAGCGCCCTCAAGCATCTCTCCCCGGATCCCGGTAAGCTCTGTTATCCTTTCCGGCAAATCTCTTCTGGGATTTACAAAGGTCTCAAAGGAAGCCGTTTCCTTTCCGTCTATCACCTTTATGGCGCCAATTTCAATAATTTTATCCTGCTTTGGATCCAGTCCGGTAGTCTCAATATCAATGGCAATGTAGGAATTTTCCATTTTTTCCTCTTTCTGTTTTTGCTACTCCCGGGCGCTTGGGCAATGCTCCCGCAGGAAACATTCTCCGCATTTTGGCCGCCTGGCAATGCAGATGGTTCTTCCAAGGGTAATCATATGAATATTCCACAATATCCAATGATCTCTGGGTAAAATCTCCATAAGGCTGTACTCGATTTTCTCCGGCTCCTCCTCAGCAGTAAGTCCCAGTTTTCTGGAAATCCGTTTTACATGAGTATCTACCACAATGCTGGGTTCGTTATAGATATTTCCCCGGATAACATTGGCGGTTTTGCGGCCTACGCCTGCCAGGGATGTCAGCTCCTCCAGGCTCCTTGGCACCTGTCCATTATATTTCTCCACCAGATCCCGGCTGCAGGAAATAATGTTTTTGGCTTTCATATGATAAAAACCAATAGAATGGATATCCTGCTCCAGTTCTTTAAGATTAGCATCTGCAAATTTTTCTAAACTATCATATTTTTTAAATAAATCTGCTGTTACAATATTGACTCGTGCATCTGTGCACTGGGCGCTCATAATAACGGCAATGAGAAGCTGCCAGGGGGTCTCATGGTTTAGATAGCACCGGTATTCCCGGCCATACTCTCTGTCCAGAACTTCCAGTATCCGTTCTACCCTCTGGTTTAATTCTGTTTTGCTCTCCTTCTCTGCCATATTCTGTCCTCTCTAAGTATTCTGTTCTGCAAAATGCTCCAGTCTTACACATCTTGCATTGTAAGTTAACGGGTCCCGATGCTGGTAGTCAAACAAAATTCCGGTTCCGTCCTCCAAAATTTCTATATGGGTCATTTTTGCCAGCTGCCTGGAATCATAGGCCTCATATCCGGGAAGATACCTGCGCTCCGCCGCTTCCCGGATAAAAAAGTCTCTTACCGCCAGTTTAAAGGCAGAAAGATCCCTGGCAAAAGACGGACGGCTCTTAGCATTTTCCCTTAAATACAGATCGATTGTCAGGGTATCCCGGAAATCCTCCATCCGCTTATCAGGCAGAAGCGTTTTTCCAAACTCATACATCATTTCAAATCTGGCAAGGCGGCTCTGGCTTACATCCGCCGCTCCCCGGCTTTCATACCAGCCGGCCAACGCCAGGTACAGATCAAAAGGCTGGGAAAATTCCTGCTCCAGAGCTTTTATGGCCCCTCTGAACTGACCGCTGTTATAATGGATCTCTACCATCTCCTCTATTCTTTTAAGCTGTAAAATATCGTCGTAGGAGATCCATTTGGTGGACAATACCTCATAAGGCGCTTCTCCGGTAAACCGAAGTTCATAGGCTTCCTTCTGCTCTTCCATATAGGAACCCTTTAACACTTTTAAAAAGCCTAGCTGAAGCTGTTCCGGCTCCATCCGGTATACCTGGTTAAAAGATTCCTGAAAACTTGCCAAATCCTCATAGGGCAAACCGGCAATTAAGTCCAGATGCTGATGGATATTGTGTCCCCGGTTAATCCTGTCCGTAACTTCCCTGACCTTTTGTAAATTCATTGTCCTGCGGATTTCTGCTATTGCAGCCGGATTCACGGTCTGTACCCCGATTTCCAGTTGGATCAGGCCCGGGCGCATCCGCTCTAAAAGAGCCAGTTCTTCTTCCCCTAACAGATCCGCCGCTATTTCAAAGTGAAAATTGGTGATCCCGTTGTCGTGATCCAGAATATACTGCCAGATAGCCATGGAATGGCTTTTTTTACAGTTAAAAGTCCTGTCCACAAATTTAACCTGGGGCACCTGATTTTCCAGAAAAAAATCCAGTTCCTTTTTTACCAGCTCCAAGTCCCGGAACCGCACCGTCTTGTCAATAGAGGACAGGCAGTAGCTGCAGGAAAAAGGGCAGCCTCTGCTGCTCTCATAATAGAGGATTCTGTTTTTAAACTGCTTCAAATCCTCATAGACAAAAGGAACCTGATTTAAGTCCATTGCCGGACGCAGGCCGGTTCTGTGAATAACTTCCGCCGGATCCCGGTAAACCAGGCCGGGGATCCGGGAAAGCTCTGCTTTCCCGGCTAAAAAGCCTGCTAACAGCTCCTGAAAAGTTTCCTCTCCTTCTCCCACCATAACTCCGGCGGCCTGAGGAAGCTCTGTCAAAATCTTTTCTGCGTCATAGGATACCTCCGGCCCTCCCAGCCAGATTTGCACCTTGGGGAGCACCTTTTTCAAATCCTTTACCAGGCTCTTTACATAGGAGATATTCCAAATATAGCAGGAAAACGCCACCATATCCGGCTTTTTCCGATACAAATCTCCAAGGATTTTTTCCATCTGGTTATTAATGGTATACTCGCAGATCCGGATCTCTGCAGAGAATCCCCTTTTTTTCAATTCCCTCTCTGCATATGCTTTCAGGCAATACACTCCCAGGTTGGAATGAATGTATTTTGCATTGATTGCTGTCAGAAGAACTTTCATTATACGCGGATCTCAATTTTTCTGCCGGTAGGCTGGTATTGGTAGTAGCGGACTCCCGCAGCGTTCAGCATCCTTTTGGAGGCTTTTACAGCCGGGGTCTCGGCGTATTTGTCACTGGCATAAATCAGGGTCTTGATTCCTGCCTGAATAATGGCTTTTGCACACTCATTGCAGGGAAACAGGGTTACATAAAGCTTGCTCCCCTCCAGGCTTCCCCCCCGGTAGTTTAAAATGGCATTCAGCTCGCTGTGGGTTGAATAATAATATTTTGCGTTATAAGGATCTTCTTTTTCCCCTTCCTTTCCCCAGGGAAATTCGTCATCGGAACATCCTGTCGGAAATCCGTTGTAACCCATAGACAGAATTTTATTGTCCCCGCTGACAATGCAGGCTCCAACCTGGGTACTGGGATCCTTGGATCTTTTGGCTGAAAGCTCTGCCACTCCCATAAAATACTCATCCCATGTAATATAATCTTTTCTCTTTTCTGACATTTCCTTCTCCTTTATACTTTTATAATATGGTACCCTGCAGCCTTGGACAGGCGATTCATAATAGCCTGTCCAATCTGATCGTCGGGAAAGCTTTCCGAAAAAATCACATCTGCCTCCAAATCATCAAATTCCCGGAGGACGGCATACAAATTGTGGGCCACCGTTTCCTCTCTGGCCCGGATGCCCACAGACCGGATCATTCCTGCCGGGTAGCAAAAACGGGTTTCGTCTGTACAGATAATTCCCACCCGTTCTCCCTGTTTCAGCGCTTCCCTGGCTAAACGGTTAATCGCCCGGACTACCTGCTCCATCTCCCCCTCTACCAGGGTCATCCTGGCCTTTGGGGCGTAGTGACGGTATTTCATTCCCGGCGCTTTCGGCCGGACTCCTTCTTTTATGGGCCCCACGATTGCCGGGTCAATCTCCACCTGCCCCAGGGCGTCCCTTACCATCTCCATGGTAATTGCGCCGGGTCTTAAGATAACCGGAACAGGGCCGGTGACATCCACAATCGTAGACTCCACCCCGATTCCCACAGGGCCGCCGTCTATGATCATTTCTATCCTTCCCGCCATATCCTGCCATACATGATCAGCCGTAGTGGGGCTTGGCCTTCCGGAGCGGTTTGCGCTGGGCGCTGCAACCGGTACCCCGGCCAGCCGTATCAGCGCCCGGGCAATGGGATCCGAAGGCATCCGCACTGCCACCGTATCAAGACCCCCTGTTGTTCCATAAGGCACGATTTCCTTTTTCTTAAAAACCATGGTCAGAGGGCCTGGCCAATACAGCTCCATCAGCCTTTTTGCAAAGCAGGGAATCTCTGCCGCCAGGGCCTCCAATTCTTCCGGCGCTGAAATATGTGCAATAAGAGGATTGTCGGAAGGCCGCCCTTTTGCGGCGTAGATCTTTTTTGCCGCCTCTTCGTCCAGCCCATTGGCCCCCAGCCCGTAAACCGTTTCTGTGGGAAACGCCACCAGGCCTCCTTTTCTTAAAATTCCGGCGGCTTCCGCCAGCTCCTCGTCTTTTACCTTTTGGGGATCTAAAATCTGTATCCGCTTTGTTTCCACTTTTTATCACTCCTCAGCATAGTGGACGAAGGCCGCGAAGGAGCAGCGCCTGTTTGGCCCCGCCCCATCGCGGCTTATGTGTGCAAAGCTATCCACTGTGGATATTTTCTATTCTCTTGCCATATTGACAAATTTGGTATATTCCGGCCGCCATAAAAGCTCTACTGTGCCGATAGGGCCGTTTCGCTGTTTCGCGATAATAACTTCCGCCACATTGGGCTTATCTGTGTCTTTATTATAATAATCATCGCGGTATAAAAACATTACCACATCCGCATCCTGCTCAATAGCTCCTGACTCTCGGAGATCCGAAAGCATAGGCCGGTGATCCTGCCTGGTCTCGCAGGCGCGGCTTAACTGGGACAGCGCCACTACAGGAGCATTCATCTCTCTGGCAAGGGCCTTTAAAGATCGGGAAATCTCAGAGATTTCCTGCTGGCGGTTATCACCGCCCCGGCCGCTTCCGCTCATAAGCTGCAGGTAGTCGATGATAATCATGGAAAGTCCGTATTCCAGCTTCATCTTTCTGCACTTGGACCGCAGCTCGGTAATGGAAATACCCGGGGTATCATCGATAATCAGCTTGGAACCGCCAATGATGCCAATGCCTTCTACCACCGCGTCCCAATCTGAGTCTGTCAGGCTGCCGGTACGAAGCTTCTGGGAATCCACATTAGATTCCATAGACAGCATACGGTTTACCAGCTGTTCTTTTGACATCTCCAGGCTGAAAATCATGCAGGGCAAATTTTTCTTTACTGATATATAGTCTACCAGGTTTAAGACAAAAGCGGTCTTTCCCATAGAAGGACGCGCTGCGATCAAAATGAAATCCGAAGGCTGCATTCCTGATGTTTTATAGTCCAGATCCAGAAATCCGGTAGGGATTCCGGTGACCGCTCCCTGATTGCGGGAAGCTATCTCTATCTTTTCTAAAACATTTAATGCCACCTGGCGGATGGGTACAAAATCCCCGCCGCCCCGATCCTGAAGAAGATTAAAGACCGATTTCTCCGTCATAGCCAGAATGTCTTCCAGCTTCTCCTTCCCCACATAACAGGTATTGGCAATCTCTTCGTTTATCTTTATCAGTTTCCTGAGAACTGCTTTCTCCCGGACAATATTGGCGTAAAATCGGACATTGGCCGATGTGGGCACCATGGTGATGATGTCGCGGACAAAGTCCAGGCTGCTGACCTCCGGAGGCACATCCTTCTCCTTCAGCCGATCCTGCAGGGTAACCAGATCCACCGGCTTCCCCTCGTTAAACAGCTCCACCATTGCCTCAAACATCACGCCATACTGGTGCTGATAAAATTCATCTGCTGTCACAATCTCAGACGCGGCAATAATGGCATCCCTGTCCATCAGCATGGAACCGATGACCGACTGCTCCGCCTCAATGCTGTGAGGAAGCACCCGTTTCATCAGATTTTCATCCATTATGCTTCCTGTACCTTTACTGTCAGCTTACCGGTTACATCTCTGTGGAGCTTTACCGGCACCTCATGGGTTCCGAAGGTCTTGATTGCATCTGGAAGCACCAGCTTTTTCTTATCAATATCCAGTCCAAGCTGCTCTGCTGCCGCCTTGGCAATTTCTTTGCCTGATATGGATCCAAAAGCCTTTCCGCCCTCTCCTGCCTTCATGGTCAGGGTAATGGGCAGCTTTTCCAACTTGGCCGCCAGCTCCTTTGCCGCCGCAAGCTGCTCTGCCGCAAGCTTATCGGCATTAGCCTGCTGGAGCTTTAAATCATTTAAGTTTTTGGGGGTAGCTTCTACTCCCAGTTTTTTGGGAAGAATAAAGTTACGGGCATAGCCGTCGTTTACCTTTACAATCTGTCCCTTTTTTCCCAGTGCTTTTACATCCTCTAATAATACAACCTGCATTACGTAATATCTCCCTTCTCTAACATCTGTGAAATTACCTCCCGAATCCGGGCTTTGGCCGCCTCCATGGACATTCCTGTCAGCTGAGCTCCTGCTACATTCCGGTGTCCGCCGCCGCCTAAATATTCCATCATAACCTGAACATTGATATCGTCAATGGATCGGGCGCTTACAAAAATTGTTCCATTATATAAAGTCAGCACCACAGACGCCCGGATATTGTTGATATTCAGCAAATCATTAGCTGCCTGGGCTCCCACTACCGTGGGGCTTATAAGCCCTTCTGCCGGGCATGTGCTGATAGCAAATGCCTCCTTATAGACCTCTGCCTCCTGGATTGCCTGGGCTTTGGCCTGGTAGTCCTCCATATTATCCCGGAACAATTTGCGTACCCGGGTAATATCTGCTCCGCTCCGGCGCAGGAATGCCGCAGCTTCAAAGGTTCTAACGCCGGTCTGATTGGTAAAGTAGTTAGTATCAATTACAATTCCGGCGTACATGGCGTCTGCTTCCGCCGATTTCATCTTAATGCCGTCTGCCACATATTGGAGAACCTCTGCCACCATCTCGCATGCAGAAGATGCATACGGCTCTACATAAGACAGTACCGCATTGTCGATAATCTCGCTGGACTGGCGGTGATGGTCTAACACCACAATGGTTTTCACCATACGTAAAAGCTCCGGAGCATCGGTGATGCTTGGCCGGTTTACATCTACGACTACCAGCAAAGTGTTTCCGTCCACCAGCTCCGCTGCTGTTTCACTATTTAAAAATAAATCTTCCGGATAATCCGGGTTATTGATAAACCGATCCATCATAGGCTTTACGGACGCAGTCATATCGTTGGCTACAATATGGGCCTTTTTGTCCAGGGCCGTAGCAATGCGGTAGATTCCTACAGATGCTCCCAGAGAGTCAATATCTCCTCTCTTATGCCCCATAATCAACAGTCGGTCCTTGGTTTCTATCAGCTCCCGCAAAGCATGAGCCTTTACCCTTGCCTTTACCCGGGTAGTCTTTTCCACCTGCTGGGCTTTGCCGCCAAAATACCGGATCTTGCTGCCGCTTTTAATTACCGCCTGATCCCCGCCCCGACCCAGGGCCATATCTATGGCAGTCCGGGCAAAGTCATAATTCTGGCTATAGGAATCCCCGTCCATACCCATGCCGATACTCAAAGTCACTGCCATCTCGTTGCCGATGTTGACGGTTTTCACATCCTCCAGAATGGAGAAACGGTTTTCCTCAATCTTTGCCACATACTGGTGTTTAATGGCAAAGAAATATTTGTCCTTCTCCATCTTTTTTACAATACCGTTCATGCTGTAGACATATTTGTTAATCTTACGGTCAATTAATGCGGTAAGAAGGGATCTCCGCACCTCCTCCACACTCTCCAGGGCTTCGTCATAATTGTCCAGATAAATCAGCCCTGCTACCATCTTTTGATCGTCAATCTCCTGACGGTATTTTACTACCTCAGTCTCATCTGTCAGATATATAGAAAGAAGATATTCTTCCTCCTTACTCATTCCAAGCTGATTGTCCAGGGCCTGGACATCATTTAAAGGAACCCATTTTAAATCCACCCGGTAGCGGCTGTCTCCTAAAGTACTATGGATACTTACCAGTTCTTCCTTCTTTTCCATATCCTCCTTGGAAATTTGGGGAAACAGGGACTGGACATGGCGCTTTGCATTTCTGTCCTGTCCTGTGGCTTCTGAAAAGGCATAGTTCATCCACATAATCCGGCCGGTCCCGTCCGCTATGGCATAGGGCTGAATCATGTCAGACAACAAGCGCTTCTGAACCCAGGCATATTCCGAGGCAAATTCCACCATATCGGATAATATGGCACTGCGCTTCCTGGTATAAAGGCTGCCTGCCGCCGCCAGATAGACTACCGTGAATACCGCCATAACCAGTCCTGCCTTTACGTCCACGGCTCCTATCACTATGTTTGCGGCAATCAGAATCAGCGACAGGACAAGCGGCCACTGTAAGTAGACCCTTAGCTGTCCCTTCATCTTGACTTTTTCTCTCATCATTTCCTCTTTCCTGACGCAGGGTTTGCCTCCTTGGCATTTACTGCGTCTGCCAGGCTAAAAGTCCCGTTAAGTGTTCCTATTATAACACAACTTCCTTAATTCGTCTATCCGGCACGGAAACTATTCAAACCAATGTAAAATGAAATCTTGTCAAAAAATACTAACCAGGTATAATATAATTAATTTCGGATAAAATTGCTTCCTGGAAACCAGAAGAATATTGTTAGAAAGGCGGGAGAATTATGTGGATTCTATTTGCAGTGCTGTCTGCCATATTTGCGGCATTAACTTCCATTCTTGCAAAGGTAGGGATTGACGGAGTCAACTCCAATCTTGCCACGGCAATCCGTACAATCGTTGTTTTGGCCATGGCATGGGGAATGGTCTTTTTAACCAATGCACAGGGCGGGATTGCTTCTATCAGCAAAAAAAGCTGGCTGTTTCTCATTTTATCCGGTCTGGCAACCGGAGCGTCATGGCTTTGTTATTACAGGGCGCTGCAATTGGGGGAAGCCTCAAAGGTCGTTCCCATAGATAAAATGAGCGTTGTGATTACCTTAGCCCTGGCTTTCATCTTTCTCCATGAAAGTTTTACGGCCAGGTCATTGGCAGGGTCTGTGCTGATTACAGCAGGGACTTTGCTTATGGTTCTTTAGAAAAGGCTGACCTTCATTATCCCAAAAGCAATAAACGGACTGGAATATATTGCCGCATATATCAGCGTTATCCATGGCTGATATTCCACATAGAACTGTTTAAAGGTTAACGACCAGGGATGTTTTATAAGCACCCAGCCAAACACGTCCAAAATAATTGTGATTGTTCCCCAGACGAATGATGTGAAAGCGGCGGCTTCCCAGGTAACGGAGCTTAATCCGCTAAAATAGATATACGCAAACACAGGAAAGACTATGATATTATAAAGCACATGCCATGGTTTTGTTTTCTCGTATCCTTCTCCCATGCCCTCGCTTTCTTTCATTGATTTCATGTGCAGCACAGTAATGTTGAATATTGTATGCAGAACGCCTATGGCGGTTACAATCACGTATGCAGCAATATACCACAAAATCAATGCTCCTGTATTTTTCATAATGATCCCTCTCTTATTCTTCTAAATTCATCACCTTGAACCCTGTGATATGCAGATTTCCGCCTCCACAATTTACAAATATAAAAAAGCCTTGAAAAATCAAGGCTCTTATCATGCCGCAGACCGGAATCGAACCGGTACGGGTATTACTACCCACGGGATTTTAAGTCCCGGGCGTCTGCCAGTTCCGCCACTGCGGCTTGAGGGGTGGGCTGGCGCCTTCTTTAATAAAAGAAAAACGCCAATGGATGGAGGTGGATTCGAACCACCGAAGCGTGTCGCAACAGATTTACAGTCTGCCCCCTTTGGCCACTCGGGAATCCATCCAAACGCTTAAACAAGCATTGATTATATTATCATAAACCGGTAAAAAGATCAAGTACTTTTTATTTACAGCTCTTCTTCTGACTTTTCTGCCTCTTCTTCCTCAGTATAGAAAAAATCTCTCTCCCGGGTAGTAAACAGGGCACTGCTGACAGGCGGCATAAGGAGCGTCAACATTCCGTCCCTCACCCGTGCCGGAAGAGTACCTGCGTTGTAGCCTGCCTCTGTAGTCATCATAATTCTGCTCAATCCTGTAGTCTCGGCAATCCCAAGCTGCCAAACCGGCACCTCTACAGTTCGCTCTGTATTATCGTTATTGAGAACTACTACACAGCGGTATTCACCATCAATCCGTCCGTAAGCAATGATTTGATAATCTGCCAAAAGAGGTTTTAGAGCTCCTCTTTTTAATGCCGGGATCCGATTATGGAGCGCGGTCATATATCGGTGGTACTCAATAAGCTCCAGGTTCTCTTTCCCCCAGGGGTAGGTCCTTCGGCTGTCGGGATCCGTAAATCCGCACAAGCCGGCTTCATCCCCATAGTAAACGGTAGGGGCTCCCGGCCACGTCATCTGTACCATAACCGCCTCCCGCAGCACTCCCAAATTGACTCCTTCAGAAGCCGCTTCCGGCCCCAGATCGCCTATTCGCCCCACTACGTGATTGGTTCTGGTAAGAAAGCGGGAATGGTCATGATTAGACAACTCATTCATGGCAACCAGCACCGAATTGGTCTGCATCCGGCTCATATGATAGATCATGGACGAGAAAAATACATGGCCATCTCCCAGCAGTCTTTCATTATACTCGTCACTGTGCTTCTCCATACCCGTTAAGAACCAGGTGAGGGGTTCCATAAAGGCGTCATAGTTCATTACCGAATCCCACTGATCCCCCTGAAGCCAGCTTGACGGATCTCCATAATGCTCTGCTAAAATCAGCGCATCCGGATTGGCCTCTTTTACCGTTTTGCGGAAACGCCTCCAGAAGCAATGGTTATATTCGCCGCTGTGGCCCAAATCCGCTGCTACATCCAGCCTCCAGCCGTCTACACAGTAAGGCGCCGATACCCATTTTCTTGCAATTTCTAAAACGTATTCTTCCAATTTATGAGAGCCTTCATAATTTAATTTCGGCAAGGTATCGTGCCCCCACCAGCCGTCATAGCTCCCGTTATAAGGCCATTTCTCCGGCTCATTTTCGTGGAAACGGAAAAAGGAATGATACGGACTTTCCTGAGACACATAAGCCCCGGTCTCATAACTTCCATCCCTCTCATAAATCCGCTCTCTGTCAAGCCATTTGTTAAAGGAACCGCAGTGGTTAAACACGCCGTCAATAATGACGCGCATTCCTCTCCTGTGCATTTCCTGAACCAGCTTTAAAAACAGGGCGTCGCTGGCCTCCAGGTTTTCTCTGGAGGCGGTTCGCACCGTATACCGCTCCGCCCTCTGGTTATCCTGCGCGTCTTCCTCTACAAGTTTTCCGCTGTCTTTGACAATCATTCCAAAATGGGGATCAATATGTTCATAGTCCTGAATATCATATTTATGATTAGATGGAGAAACAAACAGCGGGTTAAAGTAAATAGCGGTTACTCCCAGACTCTGAATATAATTCAGCTTGTCCAAAACTCCCTGCAAATCACCGCCATAAAACCGCCCCACATCCATATCAGCCGGATATGAATGCCAGTCCTCTACCTTTTCCACCGGGCGGCCAATGTATACATACTCATTGTCTAATACATCATTATTTCTGTCCCCATTGCAAAACCTGTCCACATATATTTGATACATAATAGCGCCTTTGGCCCATTCCGGTGTATGGAATCCCGGCGTAATGCAAAATCCAAAACATTCCTGATTATCCAGAGTCGCCCCTAAACGGTTGTAATAACAAACCTCTCCATTGAAGATTATCTGGAAATAGTACCGGATTTGGTCATTTTCCACTTCAATACTGCCGCTGTAATAATCAAACAGATCATCACTTTCCACTTTAGGAATCTCTTTCAGTATATCTGTCCCGTGGATACCGATAAATACATGGCCCGCATTATTTCTGCCAGTGCGGAATCGCAGCATTACCCTGTCTCCCGGCTCCGGCTCCTCCGGCAAACGATAATCTCTGGTTTCAGCGGTAAAAAGCGCCTCTTTCACCAATGTATTGGGATAACTGGCGCCTGTATCCTGTGGCTGGCTGTCTCTTCGATAATTAGTTCCGTCTATTTTAACGTCATCAAAATTCATATACATAAGTAATCCCTCGAATCTAAGTGTCTCTACTTGTCTACTATTTTATATGATTTTACCCATTTTCACAACAACAAAAACAAGCTTCTGTCCATTTTGGATTTTTTGCAGTAAAAAGGCCAGCGGGGTAGCTGGCCTTTTTAGGAGAAGGTATTTCGTTTCTTATGGGGTGTAGCAAAAACTATATAATGTATTGGGGGGGGTTACGTCTATTATAATAGCATATGTTTCGAAAAAAGTGTGCACAAACTTCAATTTTTTTCGAAAAAATTTTTATACATTTTTTCCAACTACAAAACAGCCGCCCCTTGAAGGGATTGGAATAATTCCTCAAATTCCGACTGCCCAATCTTCTCTTTCTCGATCAAGAGCTTACTGCAGGTGTGAAGGAAGGTCTCATGAGCCATAATTATTTCCTTGGCTCTGGCATAGCATTCATCAATAATTCGTTTTACCTCGTTGTCAATTACTGTGGCAACCGATTCTCCATAGCTCTTGGTATGAGCCAAATCGCGACCGATAAATACTTCATCCTGATCGCTTCCATAATTTATCATACCCACTTTTTCAGACATACCATACTGGGTTACCATAGCTCTGGCAATAGCGGTTGCCTGCTTAATATCGTGGGAAGCTCCGGCAGTAATATCGTCAAATACCAGTTCTTCGGCAATACGGCCGCCTAAAGAAACCATAATGTTTTCCAACATTCGCCTTCGGGTCATGTAAAGATCATCTCTCTCCGGCAAAGGCATGGTATAGCCGCCTGCCCCGTTTCCTGTAGGAATAATGGATACGGTATGGACCGGCCCCACCTCGGGAAGGACATGGAACAAAATAGCATGACCGGTCTCATGGTAAGCGGTAATCCTCTTATCCTTTTCCGAAACCACCTTGCTTCTCTTCTCGGCTCCAATGCCGATTTTAATAAAGGCCTTGTCAATATCCGACTGCCGGATAAAGTTTCTGTCGCTTCTGGCTGCCAAAATAGCCGCCTCATTCATCAGGTTTTCCAGATCCGCCCCGGTAAAGCCGGATGTGGTCTGGGATACCCGGCGGAGATCTACATCATCTGCCAGAGGCTTATCCTTAGAATGGACTTTTAAGATGTCCTCTCTTCCTTTTACATCCGGGCGTCCCACCACCACCTTGCGATCAAACCGGCCAGGCCGAAGAATAGCAGGATCTAAAATATCCACACGGTTGGTTGCCGCCATAACGATAATTCCCTCATTGACACCAAAACCGTCCATCTCCACCAGCATTTGGTTTAGGGTCTGCTCTCTCTCATCATGGCCGCCTCCCATACCGGTTCCTCGCCGACGGGCAACTGCATCGATTTCATCAATAAACACGATACAGGGAGAATTTTTCTTTGCATTTTCAAACAAATCCCGGACACGGGACGCGCCTACGCCTACAAACATTTCTACAAAGTCTGAACCGGAAATAGAGAAAAAAGGAACCCCTGCCTCTCCTGCAACAGCCTTGGCCAGCAAAGTTTTACCAGTACCTGGAGGTCCTTCTAAAAGCAGCCCTTTCGGAATTCGGGCTCCCAGAGCCGTATACTTGCGGGGATTTTTAAGAAAATCCACCACTTCCTCCAACTCTTCTTTTTCTTCCTCCAAGCCGGCTACCATCTCAAAATTCACCTTATTATCTCTGGTCATCCGGGCACGGCTTTTGCCGAAGTTCATCATCTTGGCATTGCTCCCGCTGGAAGCTGCCCGCATATTCATAATGTTGAAGATCACCATAATGACAACGGCTGACAAAATTACAGGCAAAAAGATAGAAAGAATATAATTTTCCTGGGGGACATCAAAAAGGACGTAATCAATCCCTCTTTGTTTTAACTGGTTCTGCGCCTCCACTACATCTGATACATAGACAGAGCTGGTACCGCCTCCGGGATACTGAAGCTCTACCTTTCCTGTCGGCGCCGCCTCGTTCTGTCTTACCCAGACTGCCTCATAATTCCCGGCATCCAATGCCTGATAATATTCCTGCTCACTGAGGGCATCATTATTACGGCCGGCTAATGTAGTGATCATCAACACGATAAGCACAATAATCAACACAAAACCGAACCCTCTATATTGCTGCTGTTTCAAAGAATTGCCTCCTTACTGTTCCAGTTCTACTACCCCGATGTACGGCAAATTCCGGTATTTCTGGTCATAGTCCAGGCCATAGCCTACTACAAATTCGTCGGGAATGGTAAAGCAGGTGTAATCCACCTTAACCTGCTTTTTTACACGGCGCTCCGGCTTATCTAAAAGTGTGCAGAGCTTAATTCCATTGGGGTTTCTCTTTTCTAAAATCTCAATCAGGTAGGACAGTGTCCGCCCGGAATCAATAATGTCCTCAACAATCAGGACATCCTTTCCATCCAGGGGTTCATCTAAGTCTTTGACAATCTTTACAACACCGCTGGACTCCGTACCGCCGCCATAACTGGATACGGACATAAAGTCCAGACTCACCGGCATGGACAAGCGTTTTGCCAGCTCACAGGTAAAAAACACGCCGCCTTTCAAAATGCAGATTAAATGGATGGGCTTTCCGGCATAATCTGCATTGATCTGAGCCGCAACCTCGTTGATTCTTGCATTGACTTCTTCTTCTGACAATAACACGCGAATCTTATCCTCCATGATTTTCTCCTCCGTCTAATTTTGCTTGAAGTATGGTTGTCGTCTGGGGGCCTATCTTATAGTATTCACTAATCCGATATCCAATGATCCACAAAACATGGCTTCCCTCTGCCAAAAGAAAAATAGAGTCCCGCCTGGCAGCAGGGATCTTTTCGTCAATCATATAGGCCTTTACACTCTTTCTTCCGCCTCCGGCCAAGGTAATATAGTCTCCTGTCCTTCGTCTGCGTACAGACAACATACCGTTTATTTTATCATAGTCAAACCATTTCGTATACTGGTTTTTGGGAAATTCCTGGTTTTCCTGGCTCTTTTCCCTTGGAAATACGGTAATTTCCAGGGGAATCCCCGTCTCGTGCCCTGGCGGGACGGATTCAGGGGCTGTACTTTTCTCAATCTTAAGTCCCGTATACTCCCGTTCCGCCCAGATTCCTCCGGGAAGATCTGCCCGCCGCCCCACGGAGCCCCTTAAAAGATCCAAAAGAGCGTCTACATGGCGTGAGGACAGATCCTTCTCCGAGCCGGCGGCATCCGCCAATATCCGGCGCAGCACATAGGCCTGAAGGATTTCCGGCTCCTGTAAAAGCTCTTTTGGGATTCGTTTTGGGCTCTCCTCTGATATGCGGCCGTTTATCCAGGCAGCGGCAGAAGCCTGAAGAAATTCGTCCGCCTGTCGGATTTTTTCGGCTGCCTGCAGGATATGCCGGCTGGCTTTCGGATTAATTTCCTTTACAATCTCAGGAAGAATCCTGTGACGCATCCGGTTCCTGGTATAATCCCAGGACTGATTGGTGGAATCCTGGCAATATTCCAGTCCGCTTTCGTCCAAATACTGTAATATCTGTTCTCTGGTAATGCAAAGAAGCGGGCGCACAATCCGTCCCCTGACAGGCCGGATTCCTCCCATTCCCTGGAGCCCGGATCCCCGGAACAGGTTGTACAAAACGGTCTCTGCGCTGTCGTCTCCATGGTGGGCTACAGCGATTTTTACCGGACAGCCTGTCTCCTGCTCCCGGCTTTCCGCCTCCTGCTCTAAAAGCTTATACCGGAGGATTCTTCCCGCCTCCTCTTCTGACAGGGAATGTTTTTTTGCATATTCCTTTACCCCTGCGTAAAGAATCCGGCAGGAAACCTTCAGCCTGCCGCACAAAGCCCGGGTAAACTCTGCATCCCGGTCTGCTTCTTCTCCCCGCAGCCCGTGATGGACATGGACTGCCTCCAGCTTCAGGGAATATTTCTCCCTCAGCTTCGCCAGAACATGAAGCAGGCATACGGAATCGGCTCCGCCGGACACAGCGGCTATGATTCCGTCTCCTTCCTGGATCATTTGATTTTTTTTAATATAGCTTTCTACAGTATCTCTCATGTATTTTCCATCCTGTAATTGTGAAAGTACCTTTATTTCTTCCAGATCCCGGCCGTCAGCACGGTCATGTCATCCCGAATCTCTTCCCCAAAGGAGCAGGCAAATTCCAGCACCCTTCCTGCCAGCTCTTTCGGAGGGCAAAGAGGCTGCGTATCCAGAAATTCCCGCAGAACCTCTTCTTTATCATCACCGGGAAGTCCATCTAATACGCCGTCACTGACCATAATTACTCTGTTGTCATCCCACAGCTTTCTGGATAAAAGGACCGGCTCAATGGGGTTTAAAATCCCTATGGGCACATCACAGGCTTCCAGCAGCTCCACTCCGTCCTCATTCTTAATAAAGGTGGCCGCAGCCCCCAGTTTTATTGCTTCTAACACTCCTGTGTTTAAATCAATGCAGCACAAATCCAAAGTAGCCGGATGCTGCTCCGCCCCGCTGAGAAGAAGGACTGTATTCACCAGCTTTAATGTTGCCCTGACAGAAAAGCCGGTTTCTAACAGCTGCTCCGTAAGCTCAATAACCCTCTGGCTCTCTTTGGACGCCGTCTCCCCGCTTCCCATCCCGTCAGACAAGCTCATAATCACCTGTCCCTCCGGATTTTGGCCAAAAGTATAATTATCTCCCGATATCTCCTGACCGTCTTTTGCCGTCCATGCCACTCCGTAAAGCATCTGGTAACGCCCTGCTTCCACCAGCCGGATTACCGACGGCTGACGGCCGATTACATTGCGGCTGTCCTTTGCTGCCCGCCATTCCTGGCCATCCATAATCTTTTCCATAATCCCGGCCGCCTCTTTGGCAGTGATGCAGGCGCCCCCCAGCATGTGAAGAGTCAGATAGGCTTCCCGGCGTTTATTTTCATATTCCAGCACCAAAAGGTTGTCCACCGCTATATGATTTCTCCGGAATGAACGCTTGATGCTCTCTTCCCACAGATTGGTTACGTCTGCTGCCGCTTCCATCTGGCGGGAAAATTCCTCCAGGATCAGCGCCAGCTCCCGAAATTGAACCATTACCGCATCCCGGCTTTCCAAAAACCGGTTTTTCCAGGTCAGGTTCATGGTAGCCCGCCCCAGGTTCCGGTTTAACTGACACATATAAGTTTCCCGCCTTCCGCAGGTTTCTAAAAACAGCCGGGGCATATCCTCGTCCCGAACCTTTCCATTTTGCTCAAATGCTCTGAGAAGGTAATACAGATAATAGCTGTCCTCTTTCTCGCTGTCCGACGGCAGGCTGCAGCGCCCGCAATCGCCGCAGACCATAGCCGCCGCGGTCTGCATGGCCATCTTGGCATCCTCTTTAGACAAACGACCGGTCTCATCCTCATCAGAAAACGCTCTGGCAAGCTGACTTAAAGATGCCGCCATACCGCTTAGACGGCTGGCCGTATATACATTCACGTCCGCCATATCCCGGCGTCCTGTTTTTCGTTTTATAAGCACAAAAAATCCCTCCTAACCTGCGTTACATTATATACAAGCTGGAGGGAAATATTTGTCAATTAGGGAAAGGAATTCCTTCAAATCTTCCGACAAAAGCCGCCTAATTACTCCACATTGCCTGGCTTTAGTAATATTTCGCCCGGATCCACCAGGCCAAGCTTTTCTTTCGCCACTTCTCTGATGTATTCATCTGTCTGGACATATTTGCGCTCTGCTTCCAAATCTTCTGCCCGCTGAAGCTCTTTTTCTTTGATTTCATTTAAACTGTCCAAACGAATCTGGTAGTTCTGATCAATGGTTTTCAAAGCGCTTCCCTTGATGTTAACGACCAGAGCAAGACTAAACACTACCATGGTAATTCCCAAAAGCGCCATACGGTTGCCCCATTTATCTTTTTTCTGTGCTCGTAACCGCCTTATTGATCTCACTGCCTTCCTCATTTCTAAATCGAATCTTGTGTAGCTTCATTCTAATCCATTCTACCGCTTTTTTCAATAGTTTCAGGTAAATTCGGCTGAAAAACCGGTCATATATCACCATACCGGCAAAAGTACCGGCAATAATATACCACCTCAGACCCCCGTCATTTTCCTGGTATAAAAGGAGAAATGTAGTAACCCCGGCATACAGCCAGTAAATAAAATCCTCTGCTCCTGTCCAGAAACTGCCATGACGGATCAGGATCCGAAATACCCGAAGGACATCGTAACACATCATCAGCCAAGCTCCCACAACCAGGCTGGACAGGGTAATCTGAATCTCTCTAAGCAGGCCGTCCATGGAACCCTACCTACTTAAACAGCCGGGAAAGCATGGATTCCCCGGCCCTTCTTATGGATTCATTAGAGGAATAGGCCAGGCTGTCCACTGTACCGTCAACATCCACCTCTCCTTTTTCAATGGTCAGCCTGCTTACATGGAGATCTTTTCCCTTCAAAGTCAAAAGCCCCATATCTGTATCCAGAATCACCTGGCTCTCGTCAAAGGAGACGACATCCGTCACTCCGGTTATACTGACATTCCCCCTGTTTTGAAGGAATAATTTATGCATACGCCCGCCCAGCTTTTCTTCCATAAAAAACCTCCTAATATACTTAAATACTGCTTGTTTAAGTATATTAGGAGGTTATCCGCTTTATGCAGGCAATATCAATTATATATACCGGTAAAGCTCTTTCGCTTCATCTTTTTTCACCGTCTCCTGCACATCCAGAACTTCAACCTTTACGGATTTACTTCCGAATTGAATCTCAATGCAGTCGCCGCTCTTTACGTTCAGAGAAGCTTTGGCAGCTTTTCCGTTTACAAAAACACGGCCGGCATCACAGGCTTCGTTGGCCACTGTACGGCGCTTAATAAGCCGGGATACCTTTAAAAACTTGTCCAATCTCATGGAATTATGCGTTCACCTGATCCTTTAATGCCTTACCAGCTTTGAACTTGGGAGTCTTGGAAGCAGCAATGGTCATGGTCTCGCCGCTCTTAGGGTTACGGCCCTCTCTTGCCGCTCTCTCTGCTACCTCAAAAGTGCCAAAGCCAACCAGCTGTACTTTACCGCCATTTACTAATTCTTCTGCTACTGCATCAGTAAAAGCCTTGATAGCCTTCTCTGCATCTTTCTTAGAAATCTCTGCCTTCTCAGCTACTGCTGCGATTAATTCAGTTTTATTCATTTTAGTGTTCCTCCTAAAAATTAATCTCTCTTGCTGCCAAATGGCTATTTAGCCATTTTACTGTACTTATCATTTATATCTGTTTCTTCCTTGTTTGTCAAGGTTTTTTGCTTTTTTCCTGTAGTTTTATCTCTTTCCATAATGCCTGGCTTTCCTGCGGACTCAGAGTTTTCTTCTCCTCAAATACAAAGGGATGTCTGCGAATCATTTTTTCGCTGGCTCCGTTAATTACCTCCGCCATGGTAAAAACTCCCTCTTCTTCCCCAATGCGGCACTGGAGCACAATATTAAACAGCAGGTCGCCAAGCTCTTCACACAGATTGGCCATATCGCCTTTATCAATCGCTTCCATCACTTCCTGACATTCGTTCTGAAGGCAGCTTTTTAGGCTCTCGTGAGTCTGCTCCCGATCCCAGGGACAGCCATCCTCAGATCGCAGCTTTGCCACAATAGTTTCCAGATCTTTCCATGTATACATGGCAGTTCCTCCTGAAAAATCAGCTTTCTTATAAAGCAAAAGCCCTGAAAGCACAAAGCTTTCAGGGCCGCATTTGCTATATTATTCGCATACATAAGGCATCAGAGCGATATGGCGTGCTCTCTTGATGGCTACAGTCAGCGCTCTCTGATGCTTTGCACAGTTGCCGGTAATTCTTCTGGGAAGGATTTTTCCTCTCTCGGATACGTATCTCTTTAATTTATTTACATCTTTGTAATCGATGGTACCGTTCTTATCTCCACAGAATACACATACTTTTTTTCTTCTACGCATGCCGCCGCTTCTTCTGGGTCTAGCATCAGCTTTATCACCTTTATTGAATGCCATTGGTGTGTCCTCCTTTAATAATTGGTGGAACGACGTCTAGTTAAATGGTAACCCTTCGTCCTCCACTCCATCTGGAATGTTCATAAATCCATCGCCGATTGCACTGGACGGAACCGGCCTCTGAGCCTGAGCCGGCTGCTGGTAACCTCCAGCGTTCTGATACCCGCCCATGTCAGATGCTGCTCCCTTGCTGTCAGCGAATTCCTGATCATCAATGATGACCTCGGTGGTATAAACCTTCTGACCGTCTCTGTTAACATAGCTTCCAGTCTGGATGCGTCCGGATATCAGTACCCTCATTCCCTGACGGAAATACTTCTCTGCAAACTCGCCTGCCCGATCAAATGCAACACAGGGGATAAAGTCCGCACTCTGATCACCGCCCTCCTGGCTCCTGCTCCGGCCTCTGCGGTCAACTGCAAGGGTATATCTGGCAATGGCCATAGCACGCTCGCCCTGAGAGTATCTTACCTCCGGATCTCTGGTTAATCTTCCCATAAGGATAACTCTGTTCATACGATCACTCTTTCTATTACTTGCTGATACTGATTAAGCTTCCTGCTTAACAACTAAGTATCTGATAACTGGTTCCATGATACGAATGTGAGACTCTACTTCGTTGGGGCATACAGCATCACTCTCAAACTGGATAAAGTAATAGTAAGCTTCCTTAGCTTTCTGGATTTCATAAGCCAGTCTCTTCTTACCCCACTCATCCACGTTTGTTACAGTGCCGCCGAAACGGGTGATGTATCCTTTCACCTTCTCGATTGCTGCTGCTCTCTCTTCGTCTTCCAGCTTCACATTCAGAACAACTGCTAACTCGTACTTGTTCATCTTGCTTTACCTCCTTGTGGTCTCTGGCCCCCGCCTATCAGTGACAGGAGCAAGGATTATAATATGTCACGGTTAATTATTCTATCAGAGATTTCCAGGTAATGCAAGCCCTTTTTATTGTTTTTTCGGCTTCCGCTGGTCTATTTTTGTCTTTTGGGCTATAATATAATAAGATGAAGATTTAAGGAGGAAGGTAAATGCTGAAAACGATTACTTATTCTGTTCCCCTTGCCGGGCTTCCCGGGGATTTCCTGCCCTTTCGTATCGTTCATCTGTCAGATCTCCACGGCCGGATATTCGGCAAACATAATAGTATTCTGATGGATGCCGTCCGCAGTCTGTCCCCGGATCTGATTGTTATGACCGGCGATATGGCAGAACCCGGACGAGGCAAATCGGATAAAGACGGGCGGCAGGCATTTTTAAAGTTATGCCGCAGTCTTGTTTCTTTATGTCCTGTGTACTATTCTCTTGGAAATCATGAGTCGGAAATGCCGTCGGATCACCTTACCTCCTGGTTAAAAAAAGTAAGGAGAACCGGCGTTCTGGCCTTGGATAATCAGCGGGCTGATTTTATCCATGACGGAGTGGTATTCCCTGTTTTCGGACTGACCATTCCCCTTCTATATTATAAGGATCCTCTGCGAAAGCCTTACGACCGGCATGCCTGCTGGACAGCCCAGGATACGGAAAAGGTTTTTGGCTCTGTCCCCAAAAATGGTGCCGAAAATTTCGGACCTTCTATTCTGCTGGCCCACAATCCTCTGTATTTCCCGGCTTACCGGGACTGGGGGGCAGATCTTACCCTGGCCGGGCATATTCATGGCGGCATCATCCGGCTCCCTTTTTTAGGCGGGGTATTGTCTCCGGATTTAACATTATTTCCCAAATATGACGGCGGACATTTCTCAGAAGGGTCTCTCGGGCTGACTGGCAGCCAAAAGAAGCATATGATTGTCAGCCGCGGGTTATCCAATACCTTTTTAAAGCGGGTGTTAAACCCTATGGAACTTGTGTGTACGATTATATCTCCGGATACGGCAAATTCCTCCATCCTTAAATAATTATCAGAGAGCGGCCTTTCAGGCCTGACTCTCCTTTTTCACAAGGCCTCTGGCATTTTTTTCTACCATTCTTCTGGGCGCCATAACCTGGTGGCCGCAGCCCCTGCATTTCAGCCGGAAATCCTGTCCTACCCGAAGGATTTCCCATTCTTTACTGCCGCAGGGATGAGGCTTTTTTAAGGTTACCACGTCTCCCACTTCATAATTTTGCTTTTCCATTGTCCCCTCCCGGCTTATTCTTCATAAGACCCCTGCAGGATTTTGTCGATAGCCTTTCCCTCATCCAAAGTAATCTCCGGATGCTTTAAGGCTTTTACATTATCTGCAAGCTGCTCCGTACTGCTGGCTCCAATAAGGACAGAGGTTACTTCCTTCCGCCGCAAAACCCAGGCCAGTGCCATCTGAGCCAGAGACTGGCCTCTTTCCGCTGCCAAATCCGCCAGTGCCCGGATTTTCTTTCGATTTTCTTCTGACAAATACCGGCCTCCTACCGTAGTCCCCTGTCTGGAAGCCCTGGAGCCTTCTGGAATTCCATGGAGATATTTGTCTGTCAGGGCCCCCTGGGCCAGAGGGCTGAAGGCGATACATCCTGCGCCGTTTCCTTCTAAGACTGCCAGAAGCTTTTCTTCTATCTGGCGTTCAAACATATTATAGCGGCACTGGTGAATCAGGCACGGCGTCCCATTTTCTTTTAAAATTTTTATAGCTTTTTGAGCTTCCTCCGGGCCATAATTGGAGATTCCCACATAAAGCGCTTTTCCCTGTTTCACAATGTCTGTCAAAGCGCCCATGGTCTCTTCCAGAGGGGTCTCCGGGTCCGGGCGATGGTGGTAATATAAGTCTACATAGTCCAATCCCATCCGTTTTAAGCTCTGATCCAGGCTGGCTATCAGGTATTTTCTGGATCCCCAATTTCCGTAAGGACCAGGCCAAAAATCATAACCGGCTTTGGTGGAAATAAACAGCTCATCCCGGTAAGGCTTTAAGTCGGAGCTTAATACTTTTCCAAAGTTTTCTTCCGCCAGCCCTCTGGCCGGATAACCATAGTTATTAGCCAAATCAAAGTGGGGGATTCCGCTGTCAAAGGCCTGTAGGAGGATTTTCCTCTGATGTTCCAGGGGCTTTTCCAAACCGAAATTCTGCCACAATCCCAGGGAAATCCTGGGAAGGAGAACTCCGCTTTTGCCGCATCGCTTATATTCCATAATATCATATCTGTTTTCTGCTGCCTGATACATAACTGTTATCCCTCTCTCTATCTTCTCAAATTTAAGGCTCCAGAACGGCCCCTCTAAAGATCTCTCCAATCTTCCCGCTGATAACCAAATCAGCCCGGCTATCCATGGGGGTAACGCTTTTGTTAATAAGGACCAGTTTATTCCCTTTATAATAGTCAATCAACCCGGCAGCCGGGTAAACCGTCAGGGAAGTACCGCCTATAATCAGTACCTCTGCGCGGCTGATGTAATACACTGCTTTGCGGATGGTGTCCGTGTCCAGCCCCTCCTCATACAGCACTACATCCGGCTTGACAATGCCTCCACAATCGCATCGGGGAACGCCATCCGCCTTTACCACATCCTCCAGAGAATAAAATTTGCCGCATCGAATGCAGTAATTACGGTGGACAGAGCCGTGAAGCTCCAGCACTTCTTTGCTGCCTGCGGCCTGGTGGAGCCCGTCAATATTTTGGGTAATAACCGCCTTTAGCTTCCCTTGTTCCTCCAGTTTTGCCAGAGCCAGGTGGGCATCATTTGGCCTGCCATCCGGAAACAGCATTTTATGCTTATAAAACCGATAAAACTCCTCCGGGTTCTTTTTATAGAAGCTGTGGCTGATAATGGTTTCCGGCGGATAGTCGTACTGCTGATTGTACAGTCCGTCCTGGCTTCTGAAATCCGGGATTCCGCTTTCTGTTGACACACCGGCTCCGCCAAAAAATACGATATTATCGCTTTCCTTTATCCACTGCTTCAAATGCATAATACCTTCCATATCCACCTCCATAAAATTATTTTCTCATTCTTCCATTATACCTGCCAAAAGTTCCCAATACAAGTTAAAAAAACAGGAACCCCTGCATACGGCCCAGGGGGCAGTCTGCATCAGGATTCCTGCATATATTGATTTAGCAGCGTATTTGCTGCTGATTATTTGGTATAGTTGTCAAAATATCCCTGGATATAGATAATCGGAGTCCCCTTGTCGCCGCTGCCGGAAGTTAAGTCTGCCAAAGAGCCGATTAAGTCTGTAAGCTGCCTGGGGGTAGTACCCTGGGTTACCATGGTTCCCTTTAAGCTGGCAGCCTTGTCATCTTTTTCTTTAATATATCCCTTAATTGCTTCCTTCAGGCTGTCGCCGGACAGGTTTGCAAAATCGTTATCAGCCAAATATTTTAACTTCACCTCATTGGGGGTGCCGTCTAAGCCGGGAGTGTAAGCCGGGGAAACCACCGGATCTGCCAGCTCCCAAATCTTTCCTACCGGATCCTTAAATGCCCCGTCGCCGTAGATCATAACCTCTACCTGCTTGCCGGTCTTTTCGGTAATCATGGCATGAATACGGTCTACCATGTCCTGGCAGTGAATGGGGAACAGCTTTACACTGTCCTCAGTCGCCTTGTTGGATCCCAATAAGCCATATCGGTCATTGTAACCGCTGCCATTAATGCTGGCATTCATAATATCATCCAGTCCGTAAACCTTTTTTGCGCCATTGGCCTTTAAGATTCTCTTGGTACGCTGACGGGTATGGATATCGCAGGTCAGGATGGTATCGGTGTACTGCAGAATAGCCTTGGGATTATTTGCAAATATAATCTCTACCTCAGCGCCTGCTTCCTGAATTAACTCCTTGTAATATTCTACGTAATCCACACCGGTAAAATAGTGCTTCTGATAGCCAAACAGTTCTCTGTACTGAGACTCGGTCAGAATATCGCTCCAGGGGTTTACGCCCTTTTCGTCCAATAAATCCAAATCGATCAGGTGATTTCCCACCTCATCGGAAGGATAGCTGAGCATCAGAACCACTTTCTTACAGCCCATAGCAATGCCCTTTAAGCAAATAGAGAAACGGTTCCGGCTTAAGATCGGGAAGAGAATACCTACGGTATCATCGCCAAACTTGCTCTTCACATCCTCAGCAATCTGAGCAGTGGTGGCATAGTTCCCCTGAGCTCTCGCAACGACTGCCTCTGTAACGGCAATGACATCCTTATCCCGGATCTCAAAATGCTCGCCTTCAGCGGCGGCCAGAACAGAATCTACAACAATCTTTGCTAAATCATCGCCCTGACGGATAATCGGGGCTCTTACACCGCGTGATACGGTACCAACCATACGGTCCATATAACACTCTCCCATCTTTTTATCTAGAATTTTTATGCGGTTCCTTGGTAGTTTTTGCCGTTTCCCGGCAGAAACCTTTCTTATTATGCCACAACATGAAAAAAAATACAAGCAGTTGAAATGTAAAAACTTTGCATAAAAACTACACGATTTCATCCAGATAAATTTTCCGGAAGCCCCGGATCCGGCTGCCCCAGGAAGGCCAAATTTCCTTTTGGGAGTCAATGAAACCTGCCTTTTTATCCCCCATCAGCCATTGGATTAGCTGCGCTGCGGAGCATGAAAAGGGGACATTTTCCCCTTCTGTATAAGCCGTTTTGTGCTCTGCTTCAGAACCATAGACAGTTAAACTCCACCGCCACAGGCCTGTATTTTCCGGTATTAGTGGATCGGCCACATCCAGCAGTATCTCCAGGGGATCCGGTTCCCCTTCCTTCAGGGCAAACAGCTCTAAAAAGCTTTTCAAATTTAAAATTCTTGCCATAATGGCAGGCTTTGGCGCTCCTGCTTCTTTTATCCATGCCTCCGGGAAATAAAGAAATCTTCGTTCTTTTTCTTCCTGCCCCCAAACTGCTTCAAGGCCAGCTAATGTATTTCCCTGATAAATGCGGGTGATGATCCCCTCCTCACTGGCAAGCTCTTTTACAAGATTGGCGGCATAAGCCCGATCTCGAATCCCGTATACCTGAAAACGGAGGCGCATCCAGCTTTCCATAAAGGAAGACAATTCCTCAAAATTTTGTTCCTCAGAGGCGGCGCCGGAGACGATGCGGATTCCGGCTTCCCCCTCTAAATTCTTTTTTTCCCACTGGGGCTGCCGAAAAATAAACCGAAAATCAAAGGGTTCATAAATCGCCTTGTCTGCAGGCATAAGAAAGCAGAAGGGCTTTCCTTCCTGGTGTCCGTCCCGAAGCATTTTGCCCAGCAGCTCCCTCATATGTCCCTGATGGCGTTTCTCTTTGTCCGTTGCCACCCCTACAATATAATCCAACAGGCAGATCTTCTCCTCCAGGCGGATTTTATATGGATTTAGATGGATCATAGATATAATCTGCCCATCCTCCTCTTTTACCAATATCCTGTTTTCCCGGATTTTTTCTGTAAAATAATAGTTCTTAAATTCTTCTGAATCTTCAAAAAAGGCCTGGCTCCACAGGGCCAGGGCCTTTTTTTTCTCTTCTTTTTCTAAATACCGGATTTCTTCTGCCATTTCTGCTCCACCATAAATTTTCTTGCAAAGCCAATCGGATTGTAGCTCATCTTAGATTTACGCAGCCCCGGAATTCCCACATCGTCTTCCCGGTTAACCAAAACTGCCTCCGGAAATTCATGAACCAGGAACTGCTGGTTAATAAACTGGTACAACCCATTAAACTCCGGGTTAGCCTTTTCGATGTGAATAACCGCCATCTTCTCTCTGGAATTATAGCTTCCCACAGAAAAAGCCTGGAGATCTCCGTCAATATAGACTCCAACCATTTTTGCCGGGATATAAGAACAGTTCTTAAGAATCTCATGAATTCCCACTATTTCCTCATCAAGGCCTTCCATAACCTCTTCCGGCTCATTCTTTCCTGCCCGCCATTTATCTAAAAACTCCCAGACATCCTGACGGTCCGAGCAGCACAGCCGGCGGAATTCATAGCGGCCTTCATAAGTTCTTATAAAGGAATTGACACGATTTTTCTTCTTATGGAGCTTTCTGCCTGACAGGGTCCGCATAGCTTCTCCATCATAAAGGTAATCTTTTAAGTCCACAGCCTCTTCTATGGAAAATTCTGCTGGGTCCAGCTTCAAAAATTCCAGGGATTCTTCGTCTGCCAGATAGATCCGCAAAGGTTCTCCCAGAGTCTGATTAAAGTAATCCTTCATAATCCCTAAAAGCTCCGGCAGATCCTCCTGACGACAGGAGGGGATAGAGGTATACGTTTTCCCCTCCTGTTCCATTTTCCAAAGCAGGCCTTTTTCTTCATAAATGGTATACTGGATGTGGTAATAGTCTCTCCACAAAAAGCTGTCTAAAAATACGCTCTCACAAGTCTTATCTGGACGAAGACCAAAAAATGGTATTATTTTGGCGATATCTTCTGCTGTTACCGGCTTAAATTTTAAATTCATATTCATTTATATTTTTCCACAATTGCCTTCATTTCCTGCCATTTCTTTTCCATATCTGCAACCAGGCCAAACTGAGTGCGGGTACGGTCTAAATTATGGTTTTCCCTTGAAATCCTAAAATATACGTCTCCCTGGAGATAATCCGTCAAAAATCTTATTCCGCACTCCATAGTCATAAGCTTTGCGCCCATGGGAAGCATATTAATCTCTTCTTCTGTCAGGCGGCCTTCGCATCCCTCTAAAAAGCCTTTGGTATAGATATCAAAAAGCGGCAGAGACAGGGACACTTTGCTTACATCCGGCTCGTCCTCCTCCGCCGTATTAGCGCCAAAGCGGATGGAATCGCCATAGTCAAAAATAGAAAATCCCGGCATAATCGTATCTAAGTCTATGATGCACAGAGCCTGCCCCGTTGCATCGTCAATCATAATATTGTTCAGTTTGGTGTCATTGTGGGTAACCCGCAAAGGCAGGCGGCCATCCTTCTGCATCTCCATTGCCACACCCAGCTCATTCTCCCGATCCAGAACAAATTGAATTTCTTCCTTTACACTGGCAGCCCGTCCGCATACGTCTTCTTCCACTGCCTTTTTAAAGGTCTCAAAGCGAACCGGGGTATTGTGGAAATTCGGTATGGTCTCGGAAAGCTCTTCTGCCGGATATTGTGCCAGCAGCCTCTGGAAGTGGCCAAAGGCTTTTCCGCTCTGGTAAAAATCTTCCGGTTTTTCAACCAGATTATAGCAGGTAGCATTTTCGATAAATTTATATACCCGCCAATAATTTCCCTGGCTATCCTGATAGTACTTTTTGCCATCTTTCGCCGGGATCAGGGTCAGGGTCTCCCGGTCGGGATCTCCTCCATGCTTTATGATTTCTTCCCGAAGAAACTCCGTAACCCCTTCAATATTTTTCATAAGAGAAACCGGGTCTTTAAAAATGTCCGTGTTTACTCTCTGAAGGATATACCGCGTTTCCCTGCCGTTCTGCTCCCAAATCATTGCATAGGTGGAATTAATATGTCCATTTCCGTAGAGCCCGCTGCTCTTAAAAGTTCCCTCTATCTGAAACGCCTCTGCTGCTTCCAGCATTTTCTCAGTACCGTGCTCTGCCATGTTTAGTCCTCCCACAATTTTTCCTGATATTTTCCTTCATCCTTCAATCCCTGGATCGCTTTTACTACCATTTCTTTGTCTTCCTTATAGGTAACCCCATACCAGCGATCTACACTCTTTAAAACCGTAACCTCTGCCTTGTTTTCTTTCAACAGCTCGTCTACTACAAAAGGAATAAAGTATTCGCACTTTAAAGGATTTACCGGAAGGTTGTTCTCCAAAAACTTAGCAAATCTCTGATCCAGCTCTTGTAAAAAGCTGGCAGTAAAGCCCCAAAGATTCATGGAAACCAGAGTCTCCTCCGGAAGCTCTGTCCAGGTCTTTCCGTCGTCCTCTGTGAAAGCTGCTCCTTCTCCCTGTTTTTCGATACGAGTCCTCTCTACAATATCTGTAAGCTTGCTGTTTTCGTCTGTGCTGCATACACCCCGGGCAACATGACCGTTTTCTGTCAGGGTATTATAAAGTTTATAGCCTACCATAGCATACTGGTATTTCTCATCATCTTCATGGCTTGACAGTTGATTATAAATCTCTTTAAAAGCACTCTTGCCATAATAATCATCTGCATTAATTACGGCAAAGGGGCCGTCAATTACGTCTTTGCAGCACAGCAGGGCATGTCCGGTTCCCCAGGGTTTTACCCTTTCCTCCGGAATCTGAAAGCCCTCCGGAACCTTGTCTATTTCCTGATAAACATATTCTACCTGGACACGGCTTTCCATTCTTTTGCCTACATTCTCTTTAAAGTCTTTCTCAATGGCTTTCTTAATGATGAAAATCACCTTTTCAAATCCGGCCTCAACCGCATCATGAATTGAGAAATCCATAATAATATTTCCATACTGATCAATTGGGTCAATCTGCTTTAACCCGCCATAGCGGCTGCCCATTCCCGCTGCCATTACTACTAATACTGGTTTCTTTCCCATAAACCGCACTCTCCTTTTAAAAACTCCCGTGTTTGTAAGTTTCTGACTATCCTCAGTATAACCTAATCCCCCTCTGATTTCTTTGCACAATTCATCCACATATTTGTATAATCCATGCAAATATGTTAAAATGAAAAATAAGCTCTTTCCCGTCTGAAAGGAGGCGTTTATGGCCTATCAGCATACCTATTTAAAAAGCAGCATTACAATCCGAAGCGTAGTTTCTATCCACTACTTTGAATATATGAGCGATTTCCATTTTCCTGGTGAATGCCACGATTTCTGGGAACTGGTATGTGTGGATAAAGGGGAAATTCAGGCGGCAGCCGGTGACAAAATGGTAACGTTAAAGCGGGGAAGTATCCTGTTTCACCAGCCTGGAGAATTTCACAGCGTAATTGCCAATGGCCGCGTCTCCCCCAGCCTGGTGGTGATTTCATTTGATTGCCGTTCCAGGGCTATGAATCAATTTGCCGGACAAATCTTAACTGTCCGGGAAACGGAAGCTTCCCTGCTGTCCCGGATTATTATAGAAGCGCGCAATGCCTTTCAGGGCCGGCTTAATGACCCTTATCAGGAAGAGTTGAACCGCCGTATGCTTCCCCAGGCTTTTGGAGCAGAACAATTAATTAAGAATTATTTAGAAGAGCTTTTGATTTGTCTATACCGGCGTTATTGGCCTCTTATCCCCGGATCCGGTTCCATCCCCAGGGGTGGTTCTTCCCTCTCCCTTCCCTCTGTGCCCGATACAGGCTTAGGCCAGATCTCCCTTAACAGCGTGGAAGCAAAAAAGGAGCTTTGTATCCGTATCCAGCGTTATCTGGAAGAGCACCTTCAGGAGTCCCTTACTCTTCAGCAGATCTGCCGGGATAATCTTATTGGCAGTTCTCAGCTCTCCCGGCTGTTTTACAGCTTTCACCACTGCGGCGTTATTGATTATTTTATCCGGCTGAAAATTGATGCCGCCAAGCAGATGATCCGCAATGATCACATGAACTTTTCCCAGATCGCCGACCGGCTGGGTTATAGCTCTATCCACTATTTCTCACGCCAGTTTAAAAAGCAGACCGGCATGACCCCAACCGAATATTCTGAATCCATTCGATGCCTGGCAGAAAAAAATGCTGCCGGATGGAACTACCGGGAGCCTTAATAAAATATCAAGGCTCCCGGTTTTAAGATTTCTATGTACCCTTGTCCGCGGAAGGGATTGATTACAGTTCTACCCAGCGCATCTCCATAGGCTTCATGTCCAGACGGCATTTCTTTTCGCCGTTAATGTAAAGCTCCGTAACCTTTGCTTCTTTGGAATTATTGATAACTGCCACCTTTCCGGCTTTTTCAAAAGCGGCAACCTCTGTATCCACATTGGTTACGTAATATTTTTTCATCTCCTCCTCCTGATGAGCTGCATAGAAAATGGCTCTTAACAGCACCCTGCAGTTCTGAGGAGAGTAGGGAAGCCCGGTAAAGTAAACGCTGCGGCCCTTCCCGTATTCATTGACAACCAGGCGGCTGTACTCGCCATCCTGATCCAGAATCTGATAATCGGTTCCCTGGGCGTAAATACGGCTCTTACCCTGTCCAAAATCAATAGATCCTTCAATATCTTCTAAGATAAAATGATTCTGGTAGTTGTCCGCCAGCTTATTGTATTTGTCCGTGCTGAGAGAAAAGCCCATCTCACGGTCTACCCCCAGTACATCGCTGAGCTGGAAATACCGGCCGCCGAACTGACAGGCAGTTGGTTCTCCTACTCCGATAAAGCCGCCGCCATTATCTACAAACTTGCGAATCTGGGTCTGCACCTTCTCGTCTGTCCAGTTGTCTCCGCCGCTCCATGCGGTGTATGCATCTCCCGAGTTAATAATTACTTTAATATCCGGGTCAATACCGTTTCTGATATCATCAAAATCTAAAAATACTACATCGAAAGGCATACCGCTTAAGCACTCCAGCACCCCCACGTAAGAATAAATCTCTCTGTGGTAAATTGCATGGTGTACCTGATTGCTCATCCATCCACGTAACGGGCCGAAGCAATTGAGCACTGCCACCTTAAAGGGAGCCACATAGGAATTGGTTCCGCCCATGGCGGCAATGATATCCCGGAACTCTCCCACTACATGTTCGATCTCATCAATAAAGCCTGGCCACTCAATTGCCAGCTTAAGATAACCGCCGTATCCGATCCGATCTAAAGGAGAGCGCAAAATAGCCCGTCTCGCCTTCATCCAGTTGTCCTGAGCCTCTCCGATAGGATCCCCTCCCTCAGTAAATACATCCGGGAAGAAGTAGGGCAGCAGACGTCCTTCCGTATACTTGACCCCTTTGATGTCGGAAATCATACGCATTGTCACGCCATCGCCTACAGAACCAACTACCGAATCCAAACCGATCTCCTTAAAATATTTCCCAAAAGGCTCTGTTCCGATCCAGTGATCCCCTAAAAACATCATGGCTTCTTTGCCATAGCTGTGAACGATGTCCACCATCTCTTTCGCCAGCTTACACACCTCTATCTGCTGGAACTCCATATAGTCTCTAAATTCCTTGGAAGGAACTCTGAAACAGGAATTATGGTATCCCTGATCTACAATATATTCAGGGCGGAACGGGTATCCTGCCCACTTTTCAAACTGTTCTAAAATGTAGGGGCTTACGCTGGCGCTGTAGCCGAACCACTCTACATATTTCTCTCTCTTTTGGTCATCAAAAGTCAAGGTAAACTGATGGAAGAAGGTGGTAAAGCGAACCACATCTACGTTGGGGTTTTCCTCGCACCAGCGTCTTAGTTTTTCCTTAACATATACCTGGGTCTTAGGCTGGCGCACATCAAAGGTAAGCTGGTGAGGCGCATCCTTCCAGTCATTGGTGATGAAGTTGTACATGTGAACCGGATCCCAAATCAAAAATGCCAGAAAACTAACGGTGTACTGATGATAAGGAATGGTCTCAATCTCAACCTCTCCGGTTTTCTCGTCAAAAAACCACTTATCCACCGGAACCGCCTGCTGAGTAGTGCGATCCATGACTTCCCACCAACGCTTGGGATCGTCCAGAGTATTTACTTTTAACTGCTCTGTATGAAAGCCCCTCATCAGCTCAATTCGAAGGGTTGTCCCACGAGCCGTTACCCGGTCGCTAATTAAATATTCCTGCTGAATTTCCTCAGGATTCTTCATAGCCCACTCGTTATCTTTCCGAGTTGTGTAATAGGTAGCATAAACCTTTGCTCCCGTGTCTAACAGTGCCTCCGGCATAGTGGTTCCGTCACAGTCTCTTAATGCATCTGCACCTAAGCGCTCTTTCATTTCCAGCGTTTCTTTCACCATGTCTACATCGGTTGGCAGAGTCAGTCTGCCCTTCCTATTCTCCATAAGCTTGCCCTCTCCGTGAATTTTATAATATTTTCCGCAATCCTGGCGTGCTGTACTGGCACACCGGTCGATAATTGTATTATATCGGCAGCATAAACCGATTGCTAGTTGATTCTTGCCCTGTCTTTTATAATTCTTGCTTTTTGTTTTTTCCCTCTACTTATCCGTATCATTTATGTACTGAAGGATTCCCATATGGAGAGTCCAGGCAATCCTGTCCTGATATTCTTCTTCCGACAGCTTAGCCGCCTCTGCAGGATTGCTCAGAAATCCGCACTCTGCAATTACAATAGGGGCCTTTACATTCAGCAGCAGGAAATAGCTGTCATTTGCCTTGGCGCTGCGCCGGTTCCCTTCTGCTCCTAATACATAATCAAAACGTTTCTGAAGAATTTCTGCCAACTGCCGGCCCTTTTCCGAGTTTTTATAATAAAACATCTGTGCTCCGGATATGCTGTCCTGATGGTAACTATTCTGATGAATACTGATAGCCATCACCGGTTTTGCTTCATCAATAATCCGGCACCGTTCCTTCATATCCGCAGACTTTTTATGGCTGTCCGAATCCCTGTAAAGCCCTTTGTCGCTTTCCCTGGTCATAACTACCTTTACGTCTGCCGCTTCCAAATATTTTTTCAGCTTCATGGCAATTTTTAGATTAATTGCCTTTTCCTCCTGGCCGGAAACGCCGATTTTGCCCGGGTCATTTCCTCCATGACCGCTGTCAATAACTACCACCGGCTGATTCTTCTTCTGCGCTTTTCCGGCAGCCGCCTCTGCAGCCCAGGATCCATTTTTTTCCATCATCCCCATACGGCCTGCAACCATGGTTACTATCATCAGCATAGTAATTCCCATTATATTCTGCCAAAATCGTTTTTTGTCCATAGCCCACCAAAGACAGCTTTTATTATCTTTAGTATATTAGACTTACCCTGTCCACTATTCCTGGGGCTATTATTCCTCAGATTTTAAAGAGTTATAATCCATGGTTGCTTCTTCTAATATGTATTCCAAATACTCGGTTTCCAGGCTGGGGTATCCATATTCCTGCCACAGGCGGAACATCTGGCTGGCTCTCATCTCTTCTGCTATCTCCACAGCTCTTCCCCAATAGTAATAGCACTTAGCCGTTGCATAAAAATCTGACATTTGCACAATCTGCTCCTGGGTAAGAACATCTTTTCTTCTCTCAAGCCACTTATATGCCTGATTATAGAATACTCTCTCCAAAAACGGAGTCCGATACCAGGAAAAGTTAATCAGGTTCGGATCTTCTTTCCCCTCAATTCCTGCCCACATCTCTATATCCAAAATTCGGGTATGATAATTAAAGCTTCTGTCCTGACCGAAAAACAGAACTCCGTATTGGCATGGCGGCACCGCCAGGGAACTGGTAACAATCTCCCATATTCCCTCCCCTGCCACATCATCTGAATTGGAAAAATGCTGGACGTGAAGGTGACCGCTTAAGAAAAGCGGAATATTCCCCCATCCTTCCAGCCTTTCCAAAAGCTCTTCGTTATGCTCAATCGTACAGTCCTCCGAGTAGATCCGGCTTTCCTCCAGAAGATTGTGATGGGCTACCGGAATGACATTGACCCCTTCCTCAAAAGCCATTTCCAGCTCATTGTCAATCCACTCATAGGTATCCGTATCGATCATGCCGCCAACCTGGGCCCCTCCATGATACTGACAGGTATCCAGCATTAAAATTCTGGTAGAATCATTAATCTGATACATATAACTTAAAGAATTGGGGTCCCGGCTAACAGCGTCCTCATATCCAAAAGCACGGTAAATAGTCTCAAAATCCTCAGGGCTGGTCTTTTCTGCCGGAAGTCTCTGCTCCTCTTCTATCCTGGCCGCACTGTTGTTGTTAATATCATGGTTTCCCGGAATCACTAATACCGGGATTCCTGCGTCTTTAATCCGGCCCAGCTTCTCAGCCAGCTCCAAGTGACTGGCTTTTTCACCGTTGTAGGACAGATCTCCGCTTAATATTACCCCATCCGGCCTCTCGTCCAGCACCTCCGCCACAAACGCATCGGTGATCTCCCAGATATAATTGGTTATTTTCCCGTCTCCATATTCCATGGAATGGATAAAGCCGGTGCCCTTATCTGTTAATTCTGATGCCAGATAATGAATATCTGTGGCTACAATCAGCTTTACCCCGTCCTTCTCTTCCTCTATCTGCGTTCTGTCTGTCTTCTCCGGAAAGGCGGCAATTGTCTCCCAATCCTCTCTGGGCGGCCCGGGGTAGAGCTCTTCCGTCTCTGCCGGCGCTTCTACCGTAGCTACTGTCTCATCCACAAAGGGGATTATCCCCTGGCATCCTGTCAGCCCCAGTATAATACCAATTGCCAAAATCGCCGTTATCTTCCGTCTCATCCTCTGTACCGCCTTATTCATATGCTACAGTATCCCATATGGAAGCCGGCTCAAAGCCCAGTTTCCAACATGCTACTCCGCCCAAGTCATACTGGCGGATCAGATCCATTTTTAATTTCAGAGACCGCTCCTCTTCCAGCCACAAATACTGGGATCCGCCCTCTATTCCTTTTTCTCCATAGTATTGCCCCAGACTATCCTGCCAGTATAATTCAATCTGGTTCTCTTCCACCCAATTTTGGGCCCGTTCAATCCCCATAGCCTCAGAACTGATGGTTCCGTCCTCTGTCTCAGTCCAAACTCTGGTATAGAAAGGCACGGCATTGATTACTTTCTCCTTTGGCACCTCCAAAAGCGTCTGCTCGATTCCCTTTTTTACATAATCAAGAGAAGCCACCGATCCCGGCTCTCCGCCGGCATAGTGCTCGTCATAACCCATAATAATTACATAGTCTGCCACCACTCCCTGCTCTTCCCTGTCGTAAAACCGGTTGTAAGCAGCAGGTACGTAATTGTCTACAGATAGCACCAGGCCGTTATTCCGGCAGGCGACAGACATTTCCCGGATAAACTGAACATAGTGGGGACCTGCACTTTCTTTCAGGCTCTCAAAGTCCAGGTTATATCCGTCAAATCCATAGGTTTGAGCATCTCTTATAAGATTTTTAATCAGTTTTTTTCTGACGGAAGTTTTAGACAGCAAGATCTCTGACCGGACATTTCCACTAAAGTTATCCAGCAATGCCCAAACCTGGAGCCCGGCGGCATGGGCTTTATTTACATATTCCTCATCTGCCAGGCAGGTGTAACCTCCCTCATTGTCTGTCAGGGCAAACCAGGTAGGGCTAATAACATTTACCCCTTTTGTATTGCCATAATAGCTGTCAAATGTGCTGTTTGCCTCCTTAGAGGTTACCTGGTGCCAGGCCAGACTGACCTTCCCTTCCAAGGCCAGCCTAGTATATTCCGGCGCTTTAAAGCTGCTTTCCGGTATAACTGTCCGGACCTCTCCTAAATGTTTATTTTCCGCATAGCCAATAAAGCCGTCCTGAGTTCGGACTTTGGACCAGGCTTCCATCTCTTCCAAAATTTTCACCGGGCTTCCAGACTCCACCCAGGTAAGAATCGGGCTTTTTATCCCACCCTTTTCCCGGATCATAATGTCCTTTTCCGCCGACGCCCACTGTTCCTCTTCCCATGTATCATTGAAAAATACACGTTTGGCCTCTCCGCCATCAAAAACTGACAATCCTACATCCGTATAGGCAGCAACCAGGCTCAGGGACAGAAATACCCCTTTATCCGTTACCCAAAGAAGGGGTTTTCCCCCATTCCCCCTGGCAGTACTGTCTGCGTAGCGGATCTCTGTGGGAAGAGCATAAGAAAGGATTTTCTCCTCGCTGTCCCAGTAAAATCTCTTATTTAAGTTCCCATTGACCCACTCTACAGGAAGATAAATCTCCCCATCCATATAGAGCCCCAATGTATCCGCTTTTTCTTCATTAAGGATCAATGCCACGGAATCCCCTTCTACCCCAAAGTAATCAGAGGCTTCCAGCCAATCCTTAGAAGGAGTATACCGCTCTATAAGCTGAAACCCCATATAGCCGCTTACAATCAATACGATTAGTCCGATAGCGATTAACATCGGCAGAAGCCTCTTCATCATCCGCATTTCCTCCAAAATGTTATATTAATTATGATTATACCACAGCTTATCACCCAATCCTAATTAAATTTTCATTACATATCCCTCCCGTCAGCTTTGCAGGCAGGCTGAGATGGCATCGCTGACTCTCCCTCCCTTTGTATATTTAAGTTTAAACTACTTCCCTAAATGTATCCTGTCAAACCGTATTTCTTTCAAACAGCCTTCGTCTGCTCCTACATAGTCTCCCATGTAAAATCCCCCGTCCTCTCTGGCTTCAAAAAGCTTGTGCCATTCGGCCTCAGTACTCAGCTTCCCATCAATATAAATGGGAATCCCCCTTTTATAATAACGCCTTAAACCATCTAAATATCTTTGCTGCTGGCGTTTTCGCTCTCTCTCCTTATCATACCCCATAGGGCCTCCTCACTTTACATTCTTTTAATAGCTGCCTGGACAATGAGGATCCGTTCAAGGAGAAATCGTGACATATTATCCGTACCGCAAACCTCATTTTATCCAAGCAGCCGCCCAAACAGGCTGATTGTTTCTTTTGTTACTTCATAGGCATCCGGAATATAAGGGACCTTTTCTATTGGCAGCTTAAGCCGTCTCTCCGCTATTTTCCTGGATTCTTCACTGCCAAAGGCAGTGAGATAATGCCACCCGTCTTTTAACGGCTTCCGTTCTCTTAAAATGGCTGTATAGCTCTGCACCTGCCATTCACAGAAAGATCCGATTATCAGCTTTGTCCTGCACCGAACCAAATCTGCCCGCTTCCCTTCCTCTATCCGCCCGCAGTCCAGCAAAATGACTTGATACGCTCCGCTTATGCACTGGATAAGGGTTTCTTCATCTGCCCTCGGGAAATAACAGGCCCCCAGGATACCATATTGCTCTGCAGGCTTTTTAAGCCCCAGGCACTGGATTCCAAATCTGTCAAAATCCCCATGGCAGTTCCATTCCAATACAGCAATACGTTTATTTTTCACTCCGGCCAGATAATTGGCCAGCAAAAGCGTCAGGTGAGTAGCTCCTACGCCTGCCCCTGCTCCAAGAATACCTATAGTTTCTTTTTCATTCTGAATACCTTTTTTATTTGAGAAAAAATATTTCTTCTATCAGCTCCTTTCCCTCCTGTCAGCCTGTCCCACAGCGCCCTGTAAAAGCTTTCCGCCTCTTTGCCCGGCCGGGATGCCTTGGGAAAATACGGCATAAACATAGTGCGGCCTTCCAGCCCTTTTCCCAGGCAGGGCGGCCGGTAACCAGGCTCTAAAAAGTTGTAAATCACGGTTACTTTTTCCTGTCCCAGTTTTTCTGCAGAGCAGTTGTTTTCTGCACTGTCGTAGGCTTTTCCACCGCATACGTACAAAAGGTGCTTTTGATGGGAGGACGCTTTTTCATATTCTCTTCCGGCCGTCCTGCAATCAGAGCCATAGTCCCGGATATGAACCGGATACTTCCCCGGTTCTTTTAGCCTTACCTGGGGACCATAATGAGGGAGCAGCCTCCAGGATCCCACCCGGTATACTCCGCTGTTGTCAGGTTCTGTGCAGGCCTGTTCTGCCAAAAGTATCCCATGGCCAGACGGATTACATTCCTCATAGAGATTGGGGATTCCCCATTTCCAGAGACAGGCGGACAGCCCCAGTGCCAGATGGGTAACCCCCACATTAGGGCCGCTTCCGGCAATGGATAAAATTAGAGATGTATCAGAATCCTTACGAAATACCCACGGCTCCAAATCAAGCAGGAGTTCCAGTCTTTTCTCTACTTCCAGCGCAGTTTCCGGACGCTGTTCCCGACTGCTCAAGCAGTTGCGGATAAGTGTTCCAAACTCCCGTCCCAACGCCATATCCCAGTCTGTAAAGGACACCTTGCCTGTGCTCTCCGGTAATTGTCCGGTCGCCAGATAGAATAGGATCACACCAATGGCATAAATGTCTGTCCGCTCATCCAGAGGGCCCCTTGTATACTGCTCCGGAGCAGCGCAGCCCGGTGTCCCGCAGCGCCGGTTGGTTTCATTGGCCCTTATCAGATAATCTGCGGTTCCAAAGTCCACCAATTTAATGACGCCATTGCATAATAATAAATTGTTAGGCTGTAAATCCAGATATAAAATGGGTTCTCTTCCTGCAGAATGCAGATACTGTACCAGGCGGCATATCTGAATCCCATATTGGATTACCATGCTCCTGGTGAGATTGCTCCGATCCAATGCCAGAGCAGTTAAAGATTCTCCTTCAAGAAATTCTTCGATAAGATAACAATGTGTCTCTGTTTCCTCTAAGTCGTATACAATGGGAATGGCCGGATGGCGAAGCTCCTTCATAATCAGCGCTTCTCTCCGGAACTGCTCATAATCGATATGTGTCTTAGATACCTCCTTAATCGCCCGATATTCTCCCAGGCTTATGTGCCTTGCCAGATAGACAGTACCGGTCCGCCCCTTTCCAATGATACGGCATAGGTGATATTTCCCAAACAGAACGGTGTCCTGAACGTCCACCTCCTTTTCTGTTTTCTGATATCATCTCTGGCCTTCATTATAGTATGAAAGCCAGGCAGACTTCAATATAATAGACTTTTTTAGACTTTGAAAAACCTTTTCAGACTCTGTTTCTACTTTTTTTAAAATTTTCTTCACATAGTAATTGATATTTCATGATAAAATATAGTATAGTTATATTGAGGACGTGTACCAAATAATCAGTTCTGCTATACCATTATAAGAAAGAGAACAGGAAGTGATTTCCCATGAAAATAGAACGTATTAATGAAAATCAGATTCGCTGTACGCTCAGCAGTTTTGATCTGAGTGTGCGAAACCTGAATTTAGGAGAGCTGGCTTATGGAAGCGAAAAAGCCCGAAAGCTATTTCGGGAGATGATCCAAAAAGCCTCCAATGAAGTTGGCTTTGAGGCAGAGGATATCCCCCTTATGGTAGAGGCCATTCCCCTTTCTAACGAAAGCGTAATGCTGGTAATTACCAAGGTAGAGGATCCGGAGGAATTAGATACCCGCTTTTCCAAGTTTTCCCCTGCTGCAGAGGATGGAGATTCCTTTTTGGACAATCTTGCCAATGAGCTTTTAGAGGGCGCTGACGGCATTTTTGATTTGCTTCAGGGCCTGGGGTCTTCTCAGTCCCCCAAACCAGAGTCCGCTGAAAATGCAGAGCAGACAGATCCTTCCAAGTCCTACCGGATTTTCACCTTTCCCAAGCTGGATTTAATCAGTGAAGCGGCCAGGGCAGCAGGAGGACAATTTTCCGGCGAGAGCATCCTTTATAAAAAACCGGAGGACGGCCCTTATTTTCTAGTACTTAAAAAGCCTGCAGATGCCGCAGATTTTAACCGGGTCTGCAATACCATAGCAGAGTACGGATCTAAAATCCGTCACGATTATGCCACCGAATCTTATTATGCAGAACATTATGAAGTCCTAATCCAGGACAACGCCCTTCAGATTTTAGCAGGCTTGTAAATTTTTCCTTTTGTTATGAAAAGGGAATGTTGTAAAATAAAACCAAACTGTCTTATTTTTCGACATTCCCTTTTTGAAAATATTCTTATGCTGTTTTACCGGCGCTGACCTCAAAAGCAGCGCTTCTTTCAATCCAAATTTTCGATTAGCCTCTGGAAGCCAGAATCTCGTTGATTCCGGTTACTAATGCATCACAGTCAATTCCATGAACCATGCATGCTTCCTCTAAGCTCTCTCCCTGAGAAGAGGGGCATCCCAGGCAGTGCATGCCTGCTCTCATCAGAATCGGGGGGATACAGTCATCTACCTGAATCAGCTCACCGATTAACATATCTTTATTAATCAACATAATAATTTCCTCCTTTTGGTGTACTATCTTACACTATAACTCCTTTCCCGCAATTTGGCAAGGAGCAATCTTTGGCAGAAAAAGTTTTATTATTCGACTTGACATGTATACAGTATTCTTTTAAAATATCCGCGTAAACTAACTTAGACAGACTTTCAACAGGTTTTTGACAGGAGGAAATTATGAGACCAGAATGGATTACCTTCCAGACCGGCGTATGGGAAAAAGAAATCAATGTCCGTGACTTCATTCAAAAGAACTACACCCCTTATGACGGCGATGATGCTTTCCTTGCAGGCCCTACCCAGAATACCACAGATCTATGGGCTCAGGTTATGGATCTTACTGAGCAGGAAAGAAAAGCCGGCGGCGTACTGGATATGGATACTAAGATTATCTCCACCATCACCTCCCATGGCCCCGGATATTTAGATAAAAGCAAAGAAACCATCGTCGGCTTTCAGACCGACAAGCCCTTCAAGCGTTCCCTCCAGCCCTACGGCGGTATACGCATGGCGGTAAAAGCCTGCCAGGATAACGGTTATGAAGTGGATCCGGAAATCGTAGAATTTTTCACCAAACACAGAAAAACCCACAATGCCGGTGTATTTGACGCCTACACCCCGGAAATGCGGGCCTGCCGTTCCAGCCATATTATCACCGGTTTGCCGGATGCCTACGGCCGGGGGCGGATTATCGGAGACTACCGCCGGGTTGCCCTTTACGGCGTTGACCGCCTGATTGAGGATAAAATCGAACAGAAAAATACCACCCGCACCATTATGTATTCTGATGTAATCCGGGAGCGGGAAGAATTATCCGAGCAGATTCGCGCCCTGGAAGAGTTAAAGGAACTTGGCAAGATTTATGGCTGCGATATCTCCAAACCGGCTTCTGATGTAAAGGAAGCCATCCAATGGCTGTACTTTGGCTATCTGGCCGCTGTCAAAGAGCAGAATGGCGCCGCCATGTCTTTAGGCCGTACTTCCACCTTTGTTGACATTTATTCGGAGCGTGACTTAAAAACCGGAAAATATACGGAAGAGCAGATTCAGGAGTTTGTGGATCATTTTATTATGAAGCTCCGCCTGGTAAAATTTGCCCGCACCCCGGAGTACAACGAATTATTCTCCGGCGACCCCACCTGGGTTACCGAATCCATCGGCGGCGTAGGCATTGACGGCCGCCACCTGGTTACCAAAATGTCCTTCCGTTATCTACACACCCTGCAGAACCTGGGCACTGCGCCGGAGCCTAACTTAACTGTCCTTTGGTCCACTAAGCTGCCTATGAATTTTAAACGATTCTGTGCCAAAACCTCTATTGAATCCTCTTCCATCCAATATGAGAATGATGATTTGATGCGGGTAACCCACGGAGACGATTATGCTATTGCCTGCTGTGTTTCTTCTATGAGACTTGGACAGGAAATGCAGTTTTTCGGCGCCCGCGCAAACCTGGCCAAATGCCTGCTGTACGCCATCAACGGCGGGGTAGACGAGATCACCAAAAAGCAGGTAGGCCCCAAGTACCGTCCCATTACTTCTGAATATCTGGATTACGATGAAGTTATGGACAAGTACAGGGATATGATGAAGTGGCTGGCACGTGTTTATGTAAATGCATTGAACATCATCCACTACAACCATGATCGCTATTGTTATGAGAGGATCCAAATGGCGTTACACGACAAAAAGGTTACCCGCTGGTTTGCCACCGGGATTGCCGGGCTGTCCGTTGTAGCCGATTCTTTATCTGCAATCAAATACGCTAAGGTAAAGACTATCCGTGACGAAAACGGTATTGTTGTGGATTATCAGGTGGAAGGCGACTTCCCTAAATATGGCAACAATGATGATCGGGTAGACGAGATCGCCAGTGATCTGGTTCACACTTTTATGAATTATATCAGAGGAAACCACACCTATCGAGGCGGTATCCCAACAACCTCCATCTTGACAATCACCTCCAACGTGGTTTATGGTAAGAACACCGGCTCTACACCTGACGGCAGAAAAGCCGGCGAGGCATTTGCCCCGGGCGCCAATCCGATGCACCGCAGGGATTCTCAGGGCGCAGTAGCTTCTCTGGCTTCTGTTGCCAAGCTTCCCTTTAAGGATGCTCAGGACGGCATTTCCAATACCTTCTCCATTATTCCCGGTGCTCTCGGAAAGGACGAGCAGGTTTTTGCCGGAGATTTGGATGTGGAGCTGGATTTAGACCTGGACGGGGAATAATCCTGTCCTCTGAACAAGGAGGTTTCCATGGAAAATAAAAACGTTGACGACTTAGTTGCCATGATCGACGAATTCATGGCAGGAAAAGGCGGGCATATGAATGTCCGTGTAGAATCAGACGGCAGCGTCCGTACAGACACCGCCTCAGTTCAAATCACAACTATGAACTCCCTGGATTGCGCGGCCGGTGATATGGCCTGCAAGGTTCCCACGCTATTTGAGGGAATGGACAGGGAAGATGACTAATATTTTAGGAGGATTTCACTATGACACATGCAAGCGAATCTCAAATTAACAACCTGGTTTCTATGTTGGACGGCTATGCTTCCGAAGGCGGCCACCACTTAAATGTAAATGTATTTTCCAAAGAGACCCTGTTAGATGCTCAAGCTCACCCTGAGAAATATCCTCAGCTTACTGTCCGTGTTTCCGGCTATGCTGTAAACTTTAACAAACTGACCAAGGCTCAGCAGGATGAGGTTATATCCAGAACCTTCCACGAAGCAGTTTAATATCTTTAAAGGGGCATTTTATGACTGGCCATGTTCATTCTATCGAAAGCTTTGGCACCGTAGACGGGCCAGGTATTCGTTTTGTGTTGTTTTTAAAAGGCTGCCCTATGCGCTGTCAATATTGTCACAATCCAGATACCTGGGCAGGAGGCGGCGGCAGCCCTATGACAGTGGAAGAAGTTTTGCAGGAATACCAGCGCACAAAACATTTTTATACCCAGGGCGGAATTACCGTTACCGGCGGGGAACCTTTGGTTCAGATGGATTTTGTCCTGGAATTATTTCAGAAAGCCCATAAGCAGGGAATTCACACCTGCTTAGATACCTCCGGCATTACCTTCCGCCCTGATGATACGAATCTTTTAGAAAAATTTGACCGTCTGACAGATGCTGCTGATTTAATAATGCTGGATATTAAGCATATTGATCCTGAAAAACACCTGGAGATCTGCGGACAGTCTCAGGACAATATTCTGGCCTTTGCCAGATATCTGGACAGCCGCCACGTACCGGTATGGATCCGCCACGTAGTGGTTCCAGGACTTTCCGACAAGGAAGACGATCTTTTCCGTTTGGGGCAGTTTATCGGAACTCTCCATAATGTAAAAGCTCTGGATGTCCTTCCCTACCATGATATGGGCAAGGTCAAATACCACCGGTTAGGGCTTCCCTATGCCCTGGAAGATACGCCTGCTCTTTCCAAAGAGCAGGCCATTCTCGCCAGAAAAACCATTCTGGAAGGCATTCGGGATCAAAGGATCGCTGCTTCCAGGAAACTCTGATTTGGACAATTTTAGGTATGCTTCTAAAATTAAACAATCTATCCTCATTTTGCACTTGAATAATCTAATAAAATAGTTTAGAATAAAAAGACAAAAGTACTTTTATTTTATAAGGAGGTAATTACCATGGCATATGTAATCAACGACGGTTGTGTAAGCTGCGGCGCTTGCGCTGACGGATGTCCCGTAGGAGCTATTTCTGAGGGTGATGGCAAGTATGTTATTGATGCTGATACCTGCATCGATTGCGGTTCTTGCGCTGCTACTTGTCCTACTGGCTCTATCGAAGGCTAATTTGATAGGATAGCATACATAATGCCTCTTCTGTTGGAAGAGGCATTTTTGTTGCTGATTTTCCGCCTTCTTCTCTATAAAAGAGACAGTAAATAAATTCCTTCTTGACAGCTCAGAAAGCAGATGGTAAAATGTTGGTTAGTTTTTACTAACTCATGTGAGAAGACATTCTGCACAAAGGATTTGTGAAAGCATCTTACGATGCTTTGCTTTTTGCTATCTAGTTAGTCTTGACTAATCAAAGAAAGGAGTTGATACAATGAAAAAATCGGGAATAACAGCAGGATTAGCAGTATCCCTATTGATACTGTCAATCCTGTCTCTGTTTATCGGGGTCATTGATCTGGACACCCTGTCACTTTTGTCCGGAGATGTGCGGCAGCTCAGAATTCTTATTATTTCAAGACTGCCGCGGCTGCTCGCCCTCCTGTGTACCGGAATCGGGATGAGCGTGGCGGGCCTTATCATGCAGCAGCTTTGCATGAATAAATTTGTGTCGCCCACAACAGGCGCGACCATTTCTTCCGCGCAATTTGGAATTCTGCTGGCATTGCTGTTTATGCCGGATTCTACACTGTGGGGGAGGGCGCTGTTCGCCTTTGCCGCGGCTGTGGCCGGAACATGGGGTTTTGTCTGGTTTATTCAGCGTATCCAATTTAAGGATGTTGTCATGGTACCTTTGGTCGGAATCATGTTCAGCAATATCATCGGAGGCATCACAAATTTTCTTGCCTACAAGTTTGAAATGACCCAGGCTCTCTCCACCTGGCTCACCGGACATTTTTCGCTGGTGCTGAAAGGCAGGTATGAACTGGTTTATCTGGCAGTTCCGCTGGTAATCCTTGCTTTTCTATACGCAAACCACTTTAACATCGCGGGCATGGGTCGGGACTTTTCAAAAAATCTCGGCGTCAATTATAACGTCATCTTATTTATAGGGCTGACCATTGCGGCGATGATCACAGCCAGTGTGGTAGTGGTGGTAGGCGCTGTCTCCTACATAGGCCTGATAGTCCCAAATGTGGTTTCCCTGTTCAAGGGCGATAACATACGGGGAACCCTGGCAGATACCGCATTATTCGGCGCGCTGTTTGTACTGGTCTGCGACATGGCCGGACGTATTGTCATCGCGCCCTATGAACTGCCCATTGAGCTGATCATAGGAATCATCGGAAGCATATTTTTCATCATGCTCCTGTTCTACAGGCTTCGTGGCGGCAGAAAATCTGTCAGGCTGGGAGGGGTGGTC